>JANJXC010000026.1 GCA_024709225.1 Gammaproteobacteria bacterium
TTTTTTATTTGTTTTTTTGGCCACCCTTCTCCCCCCAAACCTACCGCGCTCCAATAGAAGAGAGCATCGTCCTTGTGCTCCTTCTTCAACCATAGAGCGACAAAATCCCACGGGTCGGAGCAGAGCACTCGAGACGTCCTAAAGTCCGGGGAAATTAGGCTTCCATGAAGCCGCACCGTTTTTCCTGCAACTTCCAGTGTGTGCGCTGCCATGTGCTCCTCTAACGGTCGGATAGTAAGACCGGTGGCGTTAGCGTGAAGTGTCCTTATTTATCCGCTTCTTATGCGAGTACTCGGGCCTTATATACGACTCAACCCATTGTGATAACGCCACACCGTCCTTTAGCATAAGCCTAAGCTGATTAGACTCAGCGGCTTTCTGCTTTATCACACCAGCAGAAAACCGTCCGGCAGTTGCGATCATTATCGCTGGGAAGTTTTCGTTCGCCTTCAATGTCTTGAATAAATCATCTGTACCGACAACGGGCTTCTGCTTAACTTCCACAGCAATCGTCAGCGGATCCCCAAGGGTCGACTCCATTCTCGCGATAATATCTCTCCCCCCATCCCTAGTGCGCTTGGTAACGTATACATCCATTCCTTTGCTGCGTAACAACTCAGCAACGAGCTCCTCGAAAACTACTGGTTTGATCTCTGAAAGCTGGATTTTTTCGTCCTGAAGTGAGCTTAAGAGAGAGGCCACATCGTCGCTTACTTTCTGTCTATCGTGATCTTGAAACTCGGGCGTCCAAATTCTAGGAAGCCATAGTGTTTTTGGCACATAGTCCGGACTTTCGACAAGCTTTCTCAACTTAATCAGAAGGTCCGATATGCTAAACGTTGCCCCTGAGTTACGAGGTCCTCGGAAGAGCAGATGCCCCCTTTCGAGTCCTAGAAGCCAGTACCATGCCCCTTGTGCCGAATTCCGGAATATCGTTTCGATACCGAGTTCAAACGTTACTTCTGAAAGCCCATATCGAACCCCAAGCGCCTCAGCCTCTGCTGTGGCCCGATCCAACCATCGACGGTCGTAATGCTTCTCAAGCCAATATTCGCAGCCCGGCTCAACCAAAGGTCTTGTTTCGTCGAAGCCAAGAGGCAATAACAAGTGGGGCCGATCGAAGAAATACTCCACACTCGACCCTTCTGCCGGGTCATCGTAACCATCCCCACGCTCACATTCTTCGAATTCCTGCAAGTACGCTTCAAATTGCTCGATATCATTCTTCAGAAGGTACATGCCGGTATCACTCCATCCTGGGAGTTCGGGGTCAGAGTAAAAACTCCGCTGAAAAACGGACCCTCAAACCGGGTGAGCCGGGACAAAGGTATGTCATAGGTCAGTACCCTCTCGCGTCTGTTCCATTGCGGCCCCGTGGTCTTGTTGTCAGGTATCGGGGCTGTTGCGCAGCATGCCGGGCCGGGGAAACGTGGACACTGGCGGCATGGCGATGTTCGATTAGGGATCAAATCGCGGGGGAGATCAAGACTCTGGTGGGGAACGGCTGGGCAGGGGTGGGGCGGGTTGTAGTTGTTCTGCTTGTGAATTGAGATTTGTCTGGTGGAAAACAAAAGGGCCCTCACGGGCCCTTTTGCATTCCTATGCAGCAGCTTTGCTTAAACGAAGCGCGCCTCGCGTACCAGCGGCATGCCGTCGGTTTCCCAGCGGGTGAAGCCGCCGTCGAGGCTGAGGACGTTCTTGAAGCCCATCATCTGCAGCACGGCGGCGGCCATGGCGGAGCGGCCGCCGGTGGCGCAGTAGACGACGACCTGGCGCTCGCGGGCGTTGCACAGTTCCGGGAAGTGCTTGGGGTAGGCGGGATCGGCGGCGGCCTCGAGGATGCCGCGGGGCACGACGACGGCGCCCTTGATGTGGCCCTGCTCGTTCTCGGAGTGCTCGCGCACGTCGATGAGCAGCATGTCTTCGTTGGCGTCGATCTTGTTCTTCAGTTCCTGCGGGTTGATCTCTTTGACGCAGGACTTGGCGGCGCGGACGAAGTCCATCAGGCCGACGGGCTGCTCGGGTTTGTAGGTGTCGTACATGGGAATCTCCTGAATGCGGTGCGGCGAAAGCGGGCGATTTTACCGGGCTTGCCGCGCCGCGCCAAACCACTTTTTCAGATGGCCTGCCGGTAACCCCACAACACCGCCGGGATCAGCCGATGCCCAGCCAGTCCTCGTAGTCGTCGTAGTCGCCGCCCACCGAGGCGCCGGCAAGGCCGATGCCGAGCAGGGCGAGGGCGTGGGTCACGGCGGCCTTCCAGTGGCGGCGGATGTCGGTGTTCATGGTGCACCTCCGGGTCTTGCCGGCCCGCGATGGGCCGGGATTCACTGGAGGTAATTGCAGCAGGGGAACGCCGCGCCGGCCAATGGTTTGATTGGATTGACCCGATAGCCGATGCCAATCAGGCACAAGGCCGGCTGCCGCTTGGTAGGAGCGAATCGTATTCGCGATGGTTTCGTGATGTCGCCAAAATCATCGCGAATGCGATTCGCTCCTACGATGTAGGATGCGCACTGCGCACCGACGGCGGCGCTTGATGGGGCTGCTGGTGCGCGGTGCGCACCCTACATCGGATTCTATTTCGGCGCCCGGAACAGCAGCCGTTGCAGCAGCTTGCGCGCCTCGTCCAGCAGCAGGATGGAGGAGGCGACGACGACGGCGAGCAGCCAGTGCGGCGCTGTCAGGTCGGTGGTGTGGAACACGCGCTGCAGCGGTGCCCAGTGCACCACCAGCACCTGCATCAGGGCCACGCCGAGCAGGGCGAGCCACAGCTTGCCGTTGCGGAAGAAGTTGCCGTTGAAGGCGCTGCCGTATTCGGCGCGGGCGTTGAACACGTTGAACAGCTGGAAGAACACGAAGGTGGTGAAGCCCAGGGTGAGGGCGTAGGGCAGCACGTGGTGTTGCAGCGCCCAGTACAGCACGCCGAGGGTGCCGACGGTCATGGTGAGGCCGTACACCAGCAGGCGGCCGATGCGGCCGGCGCTCAGGATGCGTTCGTCGCGCGGACGCGGCGTTTCCTGCATCAGGCCGGGCCGCGCCGGTTCCAGGCCGAGGGTCATCGCCGGCGGGCCGTCCATGATGATGTTGATGAACAGGATCTGGATCGGCGTGAACGGCACCGGCAGGCCGGTCAGCGGCGCGCTGAACACGGTGAGGATGGCGCCGATGTTGGTGGAGAGCTGGAAGCGCACGAACTTGACGATGTTGTCGTAGATGGTGCGCCCTTCCTGCACCGCGCCGACCAGGGTGGCGAAATTGTCGTCGGTGAGCACCATGTCGGCGGCCTCCTTGGTGACCTCGGTGCCGCTCAGGCCCATGGCGACGCCGATGTCGGCGTTCTTGATCGCCGGCGCGTCGTTGACGCCGTCGCCGGTCATCGCCACCACATGGCCCTCGCCCTTCAGCACGCGCACGATCTGCACCTTGTGTTCCGGCGCGACGCGGGCGAATACGGCGGCGCGGCGGATGGCATCGATCAGGGCCTCACCCTCCAGCCTGTCCAGCTCGGCGCCGGTAATCACCTCGCCGTGCAGGCCCAGTTCGCGCGCCACGGCACGGGCGGTGATGCGGTGGTCGCCGGTGATCATCTTCACCTCGATGCCGGCGGAGGCGCACAGCTTGATCGCCTCGCGCGCCTCCGGGCGCGGCGGGTCGATGATGCCGACGAGGCCGATGAAGGTGAGGTCGCGGATGTATTCCGTGAGATCGCCGCCGGCATCGAAACGCGCCGCCGGCACGCGGCCCTCGGCGACGGCGAGGACGCGCATGGCGGCATCGGCCAGGGCCTCGTTCTCCTGTGCCAGGACCGCGCGCCGCTCGGTGTCGATCGACTCGCTGCCCTCATCGCCCAGCACGCTGCTGCACAGCTCCAGCAGCACGTCCGGCGCGCCCTTGATCCAGATGCTCACCTGATCGCCTTCCAGGTGGAAGGTGGCCATGTACTTGTGCGCGGAATCGAACGGTATTTCCGCCACCCGCGGAAAGCGCTGCGCCAGCCGCTCGATGTCCATCCCCTGGTCGCTGGCAAGACGGATCAGGGCGCCCTCGGTGGGGTCGCCGATGACGCGGCCATGCTCGAAACGAGCATCGTTGCACAGCACTGCCGGCACCAGCAGCGCATCCAGCCGCGCCGGCGCCTCCGCCGCATCGAGGCGGATGCGGCGGCCGCGGAAGAACAGGGCGCGGGCATTCATCTGGTTGAGGGTGAGGGTGCCGGTCTTGTCGGAGCAGATCACCGTGGTGCAGCCCAGCGTCTCCACCGCGGCGAGGCGTTTGACGATGGCACGCTTCTTCGCCATGCGGTGCATGCCCACCGCCAGCGTCACCGTCACCACCGCCGGCAGGCCCTCGGGGATCGCCGCCACCGCCAGGGCGATGGCGGTGAGGATGCTTTCCACCAGCGGCTGATCGCGCAGCAGGCCGAGGATGAAGATCAGCGTCACCACCACACCGGCGATGAGGGCCAGTTTCTTGCCCACCTGATCGAGCTGCACCTGCAACGGCGTCGGATGTTCCTCCGCCGTTTCCAGCAGACCGGTGAGGCGGCCCATCTCCGTCTGCATGCCGGTGGCGGTCACCAGCAGCTCGATGCGGCCGCGCGTCACCACCGTGTTCATGTAGGCCATGTTGCTGCGCTCGGCCAACGGCACATCTTCCGGCGCCAGTGCCGCCGCCGACTTGCCCACCGGCAGCGATTCGCCGGTCAGCGCCGCCTCGCCCACCTCGGCGCTGTGTGCCTGCAACAGGCGACCGTCCGCCGGCACCTGATCGCCGGCCTCCAGCAACACCACATCGCCGGGGACCAGGTGTTCGGCGTCGATCTCTGTGGTCTGCCCATCGCGGCGCACCACCGCCCGGCGCGACAGCATCCTGCGCAAGGCATCCAGCGTCTGTTCGGCGCGGTATTCCTGATAGAAGCCGAGCAGGCCATTGAGCAGCAGCACGATGAGGATCACCACCGCATCGACCACATCGCCCACCGTCGCCGCCAAGACGGCGGCACCAAACAGCACCGCCGCGAGCAGGTTTTTGAACTGCGCGAGGAACAAGGCCAACGGCCCCGGCCGCGCCGGCTCCGCCAGACGGTTGGGGCCGTGCTGCGCCAGCCGCGCCGCGGCCTCGTCCGCCGAGAGTCCGCGCACGGCATCGCTGCCCAGTTGCGCGAGGGCCTGCTCGCTGCTCAGCTGGTGCCAGACTACGGTGTCATCGCGGCGTGCGTCGGTCATGGGGCTGTCGTCGTGATTGTGAGTGGTGGTCTCGGGTGGTGCGCGGTGCGCACCCTACTATATCTGCATCTCCGCGCCTTTGCGTAGGAGCGAACGGCATTCGCGATGGTGTGCCTTCGTTCAGCGCTGAATCGCGGATACGATCCGCTCCTACGGTGCCTGTGGCGCACCCTGGTGTCTGTCGGCGATTCGGCCCTTGCGTAGGAGCGAATGGCATTCGCGATGGTGTGCCTTCGTTCGACGACGAATCGCGGATACGATCCGCTCCTACGGTGCCTGGGGCGCGCCCTGGCGCCCGTCGGCGATTCGGCCTCCACGTAGGAGCGAATGGCATTCGCGATGGTGTGCCCTCGTTCGACGACAAATCGCGGGTACGATCCGCGCCTACGGTGCCTGTGGCGCGCCCTGGCGCCCGTCGGCGATTCGGCCCTACAGTCCGTCGTGGTGCTCAACGCTGGCAGCGCGGACAGTAATAGGTCGAACGCTGGCCGTGGCGCGTCTGTTTGATGGTAGCACCGCATGCCGTGCACGGCTCGCCGGCGCGGCCATACACGCGTAGTTGCTGGGCGAAATAGCCGGGTTTGCCGTCGCCGCCGGTGAAATCGCGCAGCGTGGTGCCGCCCTGCCTTATCGCCTCGCGCAGCACCTCCTTGATGGCGGCGACGAGGCGCGCGCAGCGCTCCTGCGACAGCGCGCCGGCGGCGCGCGAGGGATGGATGCCGGCGCGGAACAGCGCCTCGCTGGCGTAGATGTTGCCGACGCCGACGACGATCTTGCTGTCCATGATGAACTGCTTGATCGCGGTCTTGCGCTGGCGCGTGGCGCGATACAGATACCCGGCATCGAAATCCTCGCCCAGCGGCTCGGGGCCGAGGTCGCGCAGCAGTTCATGCTGCATCGGATCATCCTTCGTCCACAGCACGGCGCCGAAGCGGCGCGGATCGGTCAGGCGCAGGGCGCGGCCGGTGTCGAGCACCAGATCGAAATGTTCGTGCTTGCCGGCGGGGGCGTCGGCGTCGACCAGGCGCAGGCTGCCGGACATGCCGAGGTGCAGGATCAGCGTGCCGTGCGCGAAGCGCAGCAGGAGATACTTGGCGCGCCGCTCCACCGCCTGCACCACGCAGCCGCGCAGTTTTCCGGCGAGACCGCGCGGCACCGGCCAGCGCAGTTGCGGGTGACGCACGATCACATCGGCCACGGCATGGCCGGTGAGGTGCGGCGCGATGCCGCGGCGGGTGGTTTCGACTTCCGGGAGTTCGGGCATGGACAAATTCAAACCGGGCTGAACAATGCCACACGTAGGAGCGAATCGTATTCGCGATGGTTACCCGTATTGAAGCAATACCTATCGCGAATACGATTCGCTCCTACGGTTCTTGATCCTGTTGCGGGGCGGTCAGTTGCAGCAACTCCTGCGCCTGACTGGCGACCAGATGATAGGCCAGACCAAGGTCGGGCCGCACCAGCACCAGTTCCGGCTCGCGCGCGGCGATCACGAAGCGCAGCGGCTGCTCCTGTCCGCGCACCTGCAACCGCACCTCATCACCCGTTGCTGCGCCCTTGTGCTCACGCACCTCCATGGCCTGCACATTCTGCCAGCGCTGCGCCAGCGCGGTAGCGGCGTCGGCCGACCACTGTTCCGGTTTCGGCTCCGGCATCCAGCTGCCGTTGTCGTTGACCAGGACGAGCTGCGGCAGCGCGATGCGCTCCAGTTGGGTGCCTTCTTCCAGCAGGCGCAGGCTGACGTAGCCGCTCCACGGGCCGATGAGCTGGTAGTAGCGCAGGTCGGGGATCAGGTGCAGGGTGTCGCCGACGCGCACATAGCGGCGGTTGTCCAGCGGCGCGGCAGCGCCGAAGTCGATGGTGACGTCGTTGAGCTGCAGCCGCGCCTTCGGTTCGTCCAGGCCGTAGGTGGCGAGGTCGAGGCCGGCGATGGGCTGCTGGTTGAGGCTGTCGATAGTCGCGACGCTGACGATGGCGTCGGTGCGGATGGTGTTGGCTGGCGCCGCCTGCGGCGCAGTGAGCTGCCAGCGGCCATCGCGGCGCACCATTTCCAGCAACCCGGCCGGACGTTCGATGCGGATACGTTCGATGGCCGCGGGGTCGAGGGCGGTGATCTTCACCGCCTGCGGTTCCGGACTGCGCCCCGGCTCCAGCCAGGCCAGCAGGCCGAGCCCCGCCACCAGCAGCAGCATCACCAGATTGAGCAGATTGCGTTTGTTCACCTTCTACCTCGGTAAATCAAAAGAACGCCGCAACAGGAATGCATGTAGGAGCGGCTCTGCCGCGATTGGGCGCATCGGTCCGCACAGGCATCCAATCGCGGCAGACGCTCCTACAACCCCTCACGCCTTGCCGGCAACCAGCCTACCGTTTGCGGCGCTTGAGCCAGATCACCACGCCGGCGATCACCAGGCCGCCGGGGATGAGGAACAGGAAGCTGACACCGATGACGCCGGACAGCAGCGGCGATAGCTCCAGCCGCGTGTCGACCGCGGCCTTGGGCGGGATGTGCATCAGTGCGTCGTCGTGGCTCAGCCAGTTGATCAGGCGCTCGCCCAGTTCCTGATTGGCGCCGTTGCCGAGATAGGCGTTGGCGAGGAAGTCGCCGTCGCCGATCACCGCTACGCGCTGCTGCGCGCCGGCCGATGGGTCCTCATCGGCCGGTGCCTCCGTCGCGCCGGCCTGCGGCCGCGCCCGCTCCAGCGCGACGGCCAGCGTGAGCGGTCCGGCGACATCGCTGCCGGCGTCGTAGCTGATCGCCCCCTGCATCACGCCGCCCTCCGACCAGGCGCGCGGCACGGTGCGCAGGAACGGCGTTGCCTGCCACGGCTCGCCCACGCCGGCGGGATCGATGGCGGCGGCGAAGGGGAACAGGGTCACGCTGGCGAGATCCTGCACGATGGCATGCGGCGGATAATCCGCCACCACCGCGAAGGCGGCGTTATCGATGCCGAGCAGCTGCGTGGTGGGATCGACCACGGTGCCGGGATGGAAGGCGAGGCCCAGTTGCGCCGCCAGCGGATCGAGCTGGTGGCGCCCCTCCGGCTCGGCCAGCCACAGCAGATTGCCGCCGCGTTCGACATAGTCCTGTATCAGCTTCACCTCGCCGGGAAACAGATCCACCTGCGGGCTGGCGATCACCAGCAGCGCCGCATCGGCGGGGATCTCCGGCGTGGCGGTGAGGTTGAGGCGGGCAATATGGAACCCCTTGTTGCGCAGCTGCTCGCCGAAGGCGCCATAGTCGTGATTGGCGCCGCCCTCGGGGTTGCGTTCGCCATGCCCCTCCAGGAACAGCACCTTGCGCTCGCCGGCGCGCGCCAGCTTGTGCAGGGTGTTGGTCAGCGCCTGCTCGTTGATCTGCTGCACGTGCTGCTTGCGGCCCTGATACTCCACCACCATCTCACCGTCGAAGCTGATGCCCTCGCTGCGCACACGATCGGGCGCCATGTCCGGGTCGACGAAACTCAGCGTCAGGTCCGGTTTGTGGCGCTGATAGCGCCCCACCAGGTCGCTGATCTGGCGCCGCGTTGCCACCAGTTCGCTCTGGCGCGCAAAGGCGGTGATGCGGATCGGATCCTGCAGCTCGGCGAGCAGGGCCACGCTTGCCGGCGCCAGGGTATGGCGGCCGGCGGCGGTCCAGTCGGCCTGGAAGTGGTAGCGCGTGCTGAGCCAGGCGATGAGACCGACGGCGGCGAGGAACAGCACGGCAAACGAGGCGCCTTGCAGGCGCAGGAGACGGCGGTTTTTCTTGTTCGCTTCCATGATGCGCTTCGTCAGTGTTGCAGGCGGTCGGCGTCGAGACGACGCACCGCGAAGACCAGGAATACGCCGATGAACAGCAGGTAATACACCAGGTCGCTGCTGTCGAAGATGCCGCGCAGCAGCGCCTCGTAGTGCTGCTGCAGCGACAGCCAGGCGAAGATGCCGCGCGAGCCGCTGTCGTCCACCGCATTGCCGGCGAGATTGATCACCCACAGCAGCAGCAGCGCGCCGAAGCTGGCCACCGCCGCCACCGTCGGCTGCGCGGTCAGCGTGGAGATGTACAGGCCCAGCGCGGCGAAGGCGGCGAGCATCAGAAACAGGCCGAGCAGGGCGCTGGCGAACTGGCCGAGGTCGAGACTGCCGGCGACGAGCAGCGACAGCGGCATCAGCGCGATGAGGCCGAGCATGAGGGAGAGAAACGCCATCACGCCGAGGTACTTGCCGAGGATGATCTCGCTCATCGACACCGGCGCCGAGAACAGCAGCGGCAGGGTGCGCGCGCGGCGCTCGTCGCTCACCAGGCGCATGGTGATCAGCGGCACCACCAGCAACATGACGATGCCGGCGCTGCCGAACAGCGGCGCGACGATCACCTCGGCCAGGCCCGGCGGCGACTGCATCAGCGCGATCTGCGGCTGCAGGCGGATGTACTGATCCAGCTGCGACAGGAACAGCCAGGCGAGGATGAACTGCACCACGGCGAGGATGCTCCAGGCCAGCGGCGAGAGGAACATGGTGCGCAGCTCGCGCGCAGCGATATGACCGATCATCACGCTGCACCTCCCTGCGGACCATGGGCGTGGCTGTCGCGGAACTCGAAACCCGCAACGCGAAACTTGTTTTTCATGTTACGCCGCCTCCTCCACCGCTTCGTTGCGCGTGAGCTGCACGAAGATGTCCTCCAGCGAGGCATGCTCCGGGGTCAGCTCCAGCAGGCCCCAGCCGTGCTGCACCGCTGCCGCCGCCACCGCCTCGGCCGGGTTGACCTCCGGCGCGTGGTGCAGGCGGAAGCGCCCCTCCTCCAGCAGCTCGACCTCCTGCACGCCGGCGATGGCGTGCAGCTTGTCCACGGTGGGCGGGAAGCGCAGCACCACGCGCAGCGCGGCGTGCTGCATGCGCCGGATGAGGCCGTCGATGCTGTCGGCCAGCACCAGCTCGCCCTGGTTGATGATCTGCACGCGGTCGCAGGTGGCCTGCACCTCGGGCAGGATGTGGGTGGAGAGGATCACGCTGTGCTCCGCCGACAGCTCGCGGATCAGGGCGCGGATCTCGCGGATCTGGATCGG
>JANJXC010000065.1 GCA_024709225.1 Gammaproteobacteria bacterium
GACAGCCAGGGCGCGCCGCTGCCGACCCTGGCGCCGATGCTGGAGCAGACGGTTCCCGCCGTGGTGAACATCTTCACGCGCACGCGCGTACCGGTGCAGCAGAATCCGCTGCTCGCCGACCCCAATTTCCGCCGCTTCTTCAACGTGCCGGAGCAGCCGCGTGAACGCATTGCCCAGAGCCTCGGCTCGGGCGTGGTGATGGATGCGGCCAAGGGTTACATCGTGACCAATCATCATGTCATCGACGGTGCCCATGAGATCTCGGTGAATCTCGCCGACGGCCGTACCCTGCAGGCGGAGCTGGTGGGCAGCGATGCGGAGACCGACGTGGCGGTGATCAAGGTACCGGCGGAGAATCTGCAGGCGGTGACACTGAGCGACTCGGACCGGCTGCGCGTGGGCGACTTCGTCGTCGCCATCGGCAATCCCTTCGGCCTCGGCCAGACCGTCACCACCGGCATCGTCAGCGCCGTGGGCCGCTCCGGCCTCGGCATCGAGGGCTACGAGGACTTCATCCAGACCGACGCCTCGATCAACCCCGGCAACTCTGGCGGTGCGCTGGTCAATCTGCGCGGCGAGCTGGTGGGCATCAACACCGCCATCCTGTCGCAGAGCGGCGGCAATGTCGGCATCGGCTTCGCCATCCCGATCAACATGGCCAAGGAGATCATGGCGCAGCTCGTCGAACACGGCGAGGTACGCCGCGGCGTGCTCGGCGCGCAGGCGCAGGACCTGACGCCGGAACTGGCCCAGGCCTTCGGTCTCGCGGCACAGCGCGGCGCCGTAGTGACCCAGGTGACGCCCGGCTCGCCGGCGGACAAGGCCGGCCTCAAGAGCGGCGATATCATCACCCAGCTCAACGGCCGTGCGGTGCGCGATGCCACCGACGTGCGCAACGTCGTCGGCCTGCTGCGTATCGGCCAGAAGGTGGAGATGAAGGTGATGCGCAACGGCAAGGCGCACAACATCCGCGCCGTGGTGGAGCAGCCGCGCGCCACCGCCATCGGCGGCGACAAACTGCATCCGCGTCTCGCCGGCGCCGTCATCGGCGACATCATCGAAGGCATGCCCATGCACGGCAAGATCGACGGTGTGGTGGTGCTGGAGGTTGAGGCCGGCAGCCCGTCCTGGCGCAACGGTCTGCGCGGCGGCGACATCATCGTCCAGGCCAACCGCCAGGACATCAAGAACCTCGCCGGCCTGCAGGGCGTGATACAACCCAAGGCACCGCTGCTGCTCAACGTACAGCGACGTGAGGGGGCGTTGTTTATTCTGCTGCAGTAAACGCCAGGCAGGGCGCGCGCTGTTCGCCTCCCCCACGGCAGTGGGGGAGGCCGGGAGGGGGAGCTAACCGCGCCCCGTACTATTAAACCGCCCCGCCCGCATATACAACGGCCACACCACGCGCCGCACGACATCCGCATTACCCCACACCGCCGCCAACTCATCGGCAATCATCCGCAACGGATCGTCGCCGCACTCCTTGCGGTAACGCTGCACGGCAGACCAGGTGCCGAGATAGCCCAGCATCTGTTCCAGAGTCCATTGCGCCTCCATCGCAAATGACGGCGTATCGATCTCATCGAGCGGAAACGGCACAGTGCGGTACTGCTCCTCCACATAGCGCCGCTCCGGCGGCCAATACGCGCCGGTGATCGGCTCGTACAACCGCCACACCACGGCATCAATGGAGGGGCTCACCTGCATCAGGCCATAACTCCACGCGGCCAGCACGCCACCCGGTTTCAGTAGGCGCGCTGCTTCGGCATAGAAGGCGGGAAAATCAAACCAGTGCAGCGCCTGACCGACGGTAATCAGATCGGCGCGATGGGCCGGGAGAGGAGCATGTTCTGCCTGAGCAACCTCATAACGCACCCGCACATGCGGCTGCGCCGCGGCGATCTGCGCGGCACTGGCATCGGTGGCAACCACGGTATCGAAGAACTCCGCCAGCCCCATGGCCGCCTGGCCATTGCCGGTCGCGCAATCCCACGCCAATTCATGCCCCGGTGCCTGCCGTGCCAACCAGGCAAACAGCGCGCGCGGATAGCCCGGGCGATAACGGGTGTAGTCGCTGGCGTGGCCGGAGAAGTGATCCTTGAAACCCATGCTCAGACGCGGACACGCCCTGATACCAGCCAGTAGGTTACGCCCAGCGCCAGCACCACGGCCGCCGTGGCCAACACATATTCGGGCCCCACCACGCTGAAGTCGAACACGATGACCTTGCGCGCAATGGCCATCAGGGCGGTGGCGATTACCAGCTTGACGTGGATGATGTCATCACGCAGATACATGGTGATGTTGACGAAGATCTCGATGGCGATGAGCACCGCAAGGAAGGCACCGAAGGTGGCGAGGATGTCGTTGATGGCCAGCAGCATGAATGGCGGCGCCATCAGGCGCTGATACAGCACCCACACCACATCGCCGATGCCCCACAGGATGACGAAGACCATGAGAACAGCCAGCGCACGCACGGCTTGGCGAATGACCTTGTGCAGCCCGTCGATGAGCGGGTCGCGGTGCTCGACGGAAAAGTCGGTGTGGTGCTCCGGGTCGTGCTGATGCTGATTGCTGTCGCTCACTGTCATACTCCTGCATTAGCGCCACAGGTGAAGGGGAGGAGTGGGGTCAGACTCGATCAATCCTTTTTCCGCCCCCGCGGCAACGGGCTTCCTCGCCGCTGGGTAAGCATCTCAATTTCTTGCTTGAAACGCTCGTTACCCAATACCCACCCCGCATTGGTAGCCCCTCTAATCGCTGCGACGTCCGCATCCAACGGGTCCGTATCAAACAGCCGGCGATAGACATCAGCCCTTGCCGCAGGCCCAGGACCAAGACCAAGATAAAGTTCATGCGGTGATATCTGCTCGTCAGACACGCCCAAGGCATTATGCCGAAAACTACTCCAGGGGTAATCTTCCGGCCTCGCCACCATGACGGCGCGCACAGGGTTCAGTTCGATATAGCGACTACACGTAAAAAAATAGCGCTCAGCCTCGATCACCGTGGCCCGATAGCGCCCTTCCCATAGAGTACCGGTACGCCCATAGGTGTAATTGAAATACTGAACGTAACGACGCCCCAGCGACTGCAGCACACGCCCAATCGCCCCCGACTCCCCAGGAGTCACCAACAAGTGGACATGATTGGTCATCAGCACATAGGCATGAATTTTTACGCCGTGCTCGTCCGCCGCCGCCTTGAGCCAACGCAGATAGGCGCGGTAATCCCCCTTACCAGCAAAAATCGCCTGCCGATTATTGCCCCGCTGAATCACGTGCTGCGGCACACCGGGCAATTCATATCGTGGTAAACGAGCCATCAGTCCTCCTTAACCCCCCCCAATTGGGGTCAGACTCGAATTTAAATTACACCATCTATGCTCAAATCATACACACCGCCAGGAAATCGAGTCTGACCCCATTTCCCTTTCTTTGATGCCACAAAAGAAAACGGGGCCCGAAGGCCCCGTTTCCACTAACACATCCGGAAGGATGGATTAGAACTTCACGCGCAGACCACCGCCGATGGCGGTTTCGTCAGCGTTGGTGCCAGCATCAGAAGAACGGAAGCCCACGAAGGCGCTGGTGTTCTTGCTCATGGCATGGTCAACGCCCAGGGCGATGTAGGTCACGTCGTCGGTGGTACCGTAGATCTTCTTGCCGGTAGAACCGAAGGAAGCGGACACGGTGTTGCTGCCCATCTTGTAGGAACCGGTCACGAACATGACATCGTCGTCACCCAGGCCCTTGTCCAGGGACTCCATCTGGCCAGCAACGGTGAAGTCACCGGAGGTCCACTTCACGCCAACCTTCATGGCAGAAGCGTCCTTGGCACCACCAGCCATCTCGCTCATGTCGACGTAGGCCAGAGCCAGCTCAACCGGGCCAACCGGGGCGTTGACGGAGAAGGCCATGGCGTGGTTGCCATAGGTGTCGTTGGTAGCGGTCGGGTCGTTGGCTTCGTCGACGACGATGGCAGCGACAACCTTGGCAGCGCCGAAGGAACCGGCGTAGGCCAGGGCGTTGTCCATTTCAGCGCCGTACAGGCCGGCAGCCATACCGCCGTTACCACGGGCCTGCATGAAGGTGGCCACGAACGGGTCCCAGCCAATGGTGGAGGTCTTGTAGGGGTGGTTCAGACGGCCACCCAGCACAGCGCCGAAGCCGCCGGCCAGACCGACATAGGCTTCACGGGTGCCGATGGTGGAACCGGTATTGACGTTGAAGGCGTACTTGGCCAGGGCCTTCATGCCGTCGCCCAGGTCTTCGGAGGCAACCACGTTGATGGCACCCCAGTTGCCGCCGTTGGCGCCGGTGTCGAACATGCCACCGTCGGTCACGTACAGGCCGTTACCGTTCTGGCCGCCAGCGTCGCCGCCGTAGCTCACAACCTGGGTCTGCAGCTGACCGGAAATGGAAACGTCGGCCAGGGCTACGGGAGCAGCCAGCACGGCAGCAACGGCAACAGCAATTGCACTCTTCTTCATATTGTTCATCTCCTAGATGGTTGAACGAAATGTTCCTTGAAACACACTTGCTTAAGGTTGAGCTCAATCTTAAACGCGGGTAACTCTAGAACAGGGTCGCCCCACAATGCAACAGTTATTTTCCAAAAAAACCACAAATTGTTTTTATGTTGGTTTTTTGCAACACAACCCCGCCCCCTCCCGGCCTCACCCACTGAAATCGTGGGGGAGGAGACCCGGGCCACTCCCCTGCTGTTCGCGGAGGGGAGGATTCAGGGCAGGCGAGAGATGGTAGCGCAGATATTTCCACATGAAAAGCATGCATATGGCGACAACGAGGACAAATCCTACCTTACGTACCTGATAATTTGACGCAGTATGTATAGCGTACTATCTTTGCCACATGATCAAGTCCTTCCGCGACAAGGAAACGGCAGCCTTGTTTATGGGTGAGCGCGTGAAGCGCTATCCCCCTGATATCAGGCAACCGGCCCGCCGCAAGCTGGCTCAACTGGAGCATATGTCGCGTTGATGAGTTACGTATCCCGCCAGGCAACCGTCTCGAGACATTAAAGGGCGATCGGGCCGGCTACTGGAGCATACGCATCAATGATCAGTGGCGTGTATGTTTTCGCTTTGAAAACGGTAACGCCTGGGATGTAGAGATAGTGGATTACCATTGAGGCACAAGATATGACCATACGGCGCGAAGACATCAACAATGCGGATTTTTCCGATGTGGTTGAACCGGGGGACAAACTGCCCGCAGTTCACCCGGGGGAGATTCTGCTGCATGAATTCATGACGCCGCTGGGGCTTTCCGCCAACGCCCTGGCCGGTGCGCTGCATGTACCCGCCAACCGGATCAGCGGCATCGTTAACGGATCGCGCTCAGTAACCGCGGACACGGCACTGCGCCTGGCGCGCTATTTCGGCACTACCGCCGAATTCTGGATGGGATTGCAAAAGGATTACGAATTGGAAAACGCCCGGCGGGTGGAGCTTGCCGCTATCGAAAAGGAGGTTTCTCCCCGCGCAGCTTGAGGAGTTGGCGGGCTGAAGCCCGCCCTACATTCGCTCTATTGGCCGCACAAACAAAAAGGCCCTTCCTTGCGGAAGGGCCTTTTTGATTTGGCTGGGGCGCTAGGGGTCGAACCTAGAACCTACGGAGTCAGAGTCCGTCGCTCTGCCAGTTGAGCTACGCCCCAAGAAAACCGAGTGACAAGTTGCAAGTGACAAGTTGCAAGAGTCAGTTCGCTGCGCAGCGCGCGATCAGACCCTGGAGCATTCTTGCGATCTCGGTTGCCTCGGCAACCATGTCGAGCGCCACGGGCTTATCCATGAACCCTGCCTCAGCACCGATGTACAACTGCGTCCGCAGTTCACCACACGATCCCTTGGCAATGCGCAGGAAGCGGGCAAATTCACGCCCAGAATCCCGCTCGTAGCCCTCTGCGATATTGGAAGGTACCGACAAAGCAGCGCGGGTGATTTGATCCTTGAACCCGGCATCGCGGCATCCTGAAAGTTGCTTGTACAACTCCACAGATAGCCGCGCGCTCCGCTTCCAGACTTCCAACTTCTCGAAAGCATCCATGCTTTCTTGAAACTTGCGACTTGAAACTTGTAACTGCTGTTAACGCTTCGAGTACTGCGGACGCTTGCGTGCCTTGTGCAGGCCGACCTTCTTGCGCTCGACTTCGCGGGCGTCGCGGGTCAGGAAGCTGCCGCGGCGCAGGGCGCCACGCAGCCCTTCGTCGTAACCCACCAGGGCACGGGCGATGGCGTGACGGATGGCGCCGGCCTGGCCGGTGGTGCCGCCGCCGACGACGGTGACCTTGATGTCGAACTTGTCAGCCAGCTCAACGGCTTCCAGCGGCTGGCGCACCACCATGCGCGCGGTGACGCGGCCGAAGTAGGCGTCGAGGTCGCGACCGTTGACGGTGATGGCACCCTTGCCGGGGGCCAGGAAGGCGCGGGCAGACGAGGTCTTGCGGCGGCCGGTGGTATTGATCACTTGGGTCTGTGCCATGGTGCGTATCCTGAAACTCAGATTTCCAGCGGCTTCGGCTGCTGGGCGGCGTGGGCGTGCTCAGGGCCGGCGTAAACCTTCAGCTTGCTGAACATGGCGCGGCCGAGGGAGTTCTTCGGCAGCATGCCCTTGACGGCAATTTCCAGCACGCGCTGAGGGGCCTTGTCGATCAGCTTGTCGAAGCTGATGCCCTTGATGCCGCCGGGGAAACCGGTGTGGTGGTAGTACATCTTGTCGGTCGCCTTGCGGCCGGAGACATGTACCTTCTCGGCATTGACCACAATGATGTAGTCGCCGGTATCCACGTGCGGCGTGAACTCTGCCTTGTGCTTGCCGCGCAGGCGGGAGGCGATCTCCGAGGCCAGACGACCGAGGGTCTTGCCGGCGGCGTCAACGACGTACCAGTCGCGCTTAACTTCTGCGGGCTTCGCACTAAAAGTCTTTGTACCAATCATCCCAAATCACTCCAGAAAGAGCGGGTGTCACGAAAAGAGGCGGAATCTTATAGAAAACGCGGCCGGGATACAACCCCCAAGCAGACAGGTGCGAGGGGCAAGTTACGAGGCACAAAAGGATCCGGACCGCTTGCGGGCGGCGATCCTAGCGCCCCTGTGCCTTTTTTCCAAGCTCCGGAATAAAAAAGGCCCGGCAGGGTATGCCGGGCCAATAAAACCACCAAAGGAGGGTGGAGGAGTCACGGATCTGCTGCGCATTGGGGGCAGCAGCAAATCAGTGGTTTCTAATATACTCATATTTCCGGGCGCGTCAACACCACGAGTTATACGGGAATACCGCGGTGCGGGGCCAGGCTGAGGGCTGAGAACTATGCCTTCCCTTCTACCTGGGGCATCTAAATATGTGTTCCGAAATAGTGACCAGGCATAGGGCGCCCCGTGGGCGCCACGCCACGGCGGGCACGGCCCGCCTATACCCGCCCTATAACCGAGTATCAGGTGGATACCCGTTCGGAACGATTATTTAGTCGCCCCAGGCTCCCATCACCGTATCGCGCAGGCGGTTGAGACGACCGTGGAAGAAATGATCGGCATCGGCCATCCAGCGATAGTCGGGGCACGACTTCTGCGCTCCCACCCAGGCAGAGACGGCGGGCGGGGCGATGATCTCGTCCTGGCCGCCCTGCACCACCATCCAGGGCACCGTAACCGGCGGCACGGTGGTGAAGTCGAACAGGGTGACCGGCGGGGCAACCAGCAGCAGGCGTTCGGCGCCGACGGCCACATGGCTGCGTGCCGCGACAAAGGCGCCGAAGGAGAAGCCGGCGAGCCAGAGCGGCGCCTGGGGATGGCGGACGCGGTAGAAGGCCGCGACGGCCGCCAGGTCGGCACTCTCGCCGCGGCCCTGGTCGTAGCGGCCGGCACTTTTGCCGACGCCGCGGAAATTGAAGGTGACGCTGAGCAGGCCCATGTCGTTGAAGGTCTGACTCAGAATATGGACCACCTTGTTTCTCATGCTGCCGCCGTAGAGCGGATGGGGATGACAGACGATGGCGATGGGCCTGTCCCCGGCGTAGCAGTCGGGGCAGGAGGTCAGCGCCTCGATGGCGCCGGCGGGGCCCGGGATCAGCAGCTCCTCACCGGTGCAGTAGTCTTCCTCTAATCCGTCGTATAAATGTCGGCTGGCCAGCTCCGCATAATGTTCTGCCATGGGCTCCCTCGGGTGCAGCAACAGGCTGCACGTGGTGTTTTCACGGGAAGGTTCGTGCCTTCCTCTGTAGGTGTTCTTATGTGTAATGCCACGGGCGCGGCCCGTCCTGTCGCGAATACCATTCGCTCCTACGGTTCGTGCCCAGGCCGGGCAGTGGTGCTGGATCTTCAGTCATAGGGCGGGCAGTGCCCGCCGCAACACGGCGCCCATGGGGCGCCCTATGCCTGGCTACCCATTCGGAACACGTGTTTAGATCTTCAGGCGCTCGACGACGCGGCCGTGCTGCAGGTGCTGCTCGATGATGTCGTCGATGTCTTCGCGGTCGACGTAGGTGTACCAGGTTTCCTGCGGGTAGATGACGATCACCGGTCCCTCGGCACAGCGATCGAGGCAGCCGGCGCTGTTGATGCGCACGCCGCCCGGTCCGGCCAGACCCAGGGCCTTCACCTTGTCCTTGGCGTAGTCGCGCAGCGCCTGGGCATTGTGGTCCTGACAGCAGGCCTTGCCCTCGCGCTGGTTGGTGCAGAAGAAGACGTGGTGTTTGTAGTAGGACATGCTGGTCCGCCACTGTTATTGCGATGGCGCGTAGTCTACCATGAGGTGCTGTTTTCCTGCCGTGACCCCCACATTGAACCTGCTGCCCCAAATCCTGGCCGACGCCGACCGCTGCGTGCTGTGCGGCATGTGCCTGCCCCACTGTCCCACCTATGGCCTGAGCCATAACGAGGCGGAGTCGCCGCGCGGGCGCATCTCGCTGATGCTGGCGGTGGCACGCGGGCAACTGGAGCCCACGGCGGGATTGCGCGGCCACCTGGAGCGCTGCCTCGGCTGCCGCGCCTGCGAGGCCATGTGCCCCTCGCTGGTCCCTTATGGCCGGCTGCTGCGCAATACGCGCGAATATCTCCATCGTCACGAGCACTCCCGGCTGGCCGACACCCTGGCCACACCGGCACGGCGCACGCTGCTGCGCGGCGCGCTGCGCCTGTTTCAGGCCAGCGGCCTGCAGCGGGTGACGCAGCAGCTGCACCTGCTCGGCCACAGCGCCGCCGGCCGGCTGGTGCAGGGCCTGCCGGCGACCACCGCCGCCCCGGCCCTGCCCGAATTCACGCCGGCGCAAGGCAAGGAGCGCGGCCAGGTGGCGCTGTTCACCGGCTGTACCGGCGACCTGCTGCAGCGTGCACTGCTGCACGATGCACGGCGCCTGCTGAGCGCGCTGGGCTATGCGGTTCACGTCCCGCCGCAACAGGGCTGCTGCGGCGCACTGCATGTGCAGCAGGGCGATGGCGCAACCGCGCGCCGGCTGGCGCGGCAGAACCTGGCCGCCTTCCCTGCCGCGGCGGAGGCCATCATCAGCGTGGCCAGCGGCTGCGGCGCCCTGCTGCATGAATACGATCAGCTGCTGGAAGATGAGCAGGCGGCCGGTTTCGCACAGCGTGTGGTGGACATCAACGCCTTTCTCGCCGGCGTGGAGTGGCCGGAAAGCCTGATGCTGCGTCCCCTGGCGCAAAAGGTGGCGGTGCACGAGTCCTGCACGCTGCGCAATGTTCTGCACGGACAGAAGGCGTTGTACGCGCTGCTGCGCCGCATACCGCAGCTGGAGGTGGTCGAGCTGCCGCACAACGATCGCTGCTGCGGCGCCGCCGGCAGCTATCTCATCGAACAGCCGGCGGCGGCCGATGCCCTGCGTGCCGACAAGATCGCGGCGACAGCGGTGCTGCAACCGCAGTGGCTGGCCAGCGCCAACATCGGCTGCGCCATGCATCTGGCGGCGGGGCTGCGCGAGGCGGGGCTGGCGGTGGAGGTGGTGCATCCGGTGAGCCTGCTGGCGCGGCAGCTGTAGGAGCGGATCGTATTCACGATTTGCCGAGCCTCGGCGTTTATCGCGAATACGATTCGCTCCTACGAGACTGCCGCTCCCTCGTCGGACCGTCATGCCCACTGGTCGCGAATACAATTCGCTCCTACAATTGAGCCACCATGCGCAACTACTCCCCCATCGACAAGCTGCTCCTCAACCTCGACACCGGTCTGCGTACCGTATTCGGCCAGCCGGTACTCACCGAGCGTCCCAATCCGGCGGAGAATCTGCCCGACGCGGAACTGAGCGAGGCCGAGCGGGTGCTGGCCGGCCGGCTGATGCGCATCAACCATGCCGGCGAGGTGTCGGCGCAGGGGCTGTATCAGGGCCAGGCGCTGACCGCGCGGCTGCCGGAGGTGCGCGGCAAGATGAAGCGCGCGGCGCTGGAGGAAAACGATCACCTGGAATGGTGCGAGCGGCGCGCCCGGGAACTGGGCACCCACGTCAGCTATCTCAATCCCGTCTGGTATGTGGGTTCGCTGGCCATCGGCGCCCTGGCCGGCGCGGCCGGCGACAAGTGGAGCCTGGGCTTCGTGGTGGAAACCGAGCATCAGGTGGTCAGGCATCTGGACGAGCATCTGGCGCAGCTGCCGCCGCATGATCAGCGCAGCCGCGCAGTGCTGGAACAGATGAAGGACGATGAGGCCCACCACGCCACCCTCGCCCTGCATGCCGGCGGCGCCCCGCTGCCGGCGCCGGTCAAGACGCTGATGGGCCTGGTGTCGAAGGTGATGACCCGGACGGCGTATTGGTTCTAAAACAAGTGACAAGTTGCAAGTGACAAGTTAAAGGCGAAATCTTCTTGTCACTTGTCACTTGTCACTTGTCACTTGAAACTATTTTTTAGGAATCTTCTTCAGGTTCCGCCCGTAGAAAATCTCCAGCATTTCCCGTTGCAGCCGCCGGCGGATGGTGCGTGAGTCCGCCGGGTCGAGGTCGCGCGCCAGGACGCCGAACAGGTAGTTATCCAGGTCGAACTCCTTGAGCATCATCTTGGTATGGAAGATGTTCTCCTGATAGACGTTGACGTCGATCATCTGGTAGCGCTCCAGGGTGTCGCGCGCGATGTAGTTCTGGATCGAATTGATCTTGTGGTCGATGAAGTACTTGCGCCCCTTCACGTCGCGGGTAAAGCCGCGCACGCGGTAGTCCATGGTGACGATGTCGGACTCGAAGCTGTGGATCAGGTAGTTCAGCGCCTTGAGCGGCGAGATGCGGCCGCAGGTGGAGACGTCGATGTCGGCGCGGAAGGTGCTGATGCCGTTGTCCGGATGGCTCTCCGGATAGGTGTGCACGGTGATGTGGCTCTTGTCCAGGTGCGCCACGACGGCGTCCGGCAACAGCGGGCCGGGCGACTCGGTGTTGGAGCGATCCTGCGACAGCACCGGCTCCTCGGAGATCAGCATGGTGACGCTGGCGCCCTGCGGGTCGTAGTCCTGGTGGGCGATGTTGAGGATGTTGGCGCCGATGATGTCGGCCACATCGGTGAGGATGTTGGTCAGCCGTTCGGCGTTGTATTCCTCGTCGATGTACTCGATGTACTCGCGCTGCTGGGCGTCGGTCTGCGTATAGCAGATGTCGTAGATGTTGAAGCTCAGCGTCTTGGTCAGGTTGTTGAAACCGTGCAGCTTGAGCTTGGTTCCGAGAGAGTCAGGCAATTCATGCACCTCCACAGTACAGTCAGGAAGTCCCCGACCGGCGCGGTGCGCCGATCGGAGCCGCGCATTATCCCTGATTGGGGGACAAAAGGGGGATAAAATTGCCCTCAGCCTGCCACGATCTCGTAGTCGTGGGTGATCTCCGCCACCTTGCCCAACATGATCGACGCCGAGCAGTATTTCTCCGCCGACAGTTCCACCGCGCGCTTCACCTGGGCCTCCTTCAACTCCTTGCCGGTGACTATGAAGTGGACGTGGATGCGGGTGAAGACCTTGGGGTCGGTTTCGGCACGCTCGGCGCTGATCTCGGCCACGCAGTCGCTGATGGACTGCCGCGCCTTCTTCAGGATGCTGACCACGTCGAAGGAGGTGCAGCCCCCCATGCCGAGCAGCAGCATTTCCATGGGGCGCGGCCCCAGATTGCGTCCGCCATGGTCCGGTGGGCCGTCCATCACCACCGCATGGCCACTGGCCGTCTCCCCCAGGAAGGTGGCCTGTTCCACCCACTTGATGCGCGCCTTCATTTTCACTTTCCTCGATATTGGGCTACCCTAGGGCGCCATTGTAACCGCTTGCCTGGACCAAGACAGGCTGGTATACGTAACACCCACTAATTTACTAGGGACAAGGGGTCATCATGACGGCCAAGGCGCTGACCACCGGCAACCCGGCGATCGATCGCTTCCTGGTCCATTGCCATCGCCGCAAATACGCCTCCAAGAGCAGCATCATCCGCGCCGGCGACAAGCCTGACGTCCTGTATTACGTCATCAAGGGCGGCATGACGGTGCTGATCGAGGACGACAGCGGGCGCGAGATCGTGCTGGCCTATCTCAACCCCGGCGATTTCTTCGGCGAGATGGGCCTGTTCGACGAGGCCGCCGGCCGCAGCGCCTGGGTACGTTCACGCACCGAGTGCGAGCTGGCCGAGATCAGCTACACCCGTTTCCGCCAGGTAGCGCACGACGACCCGGAAATCCTCTTCGCCCTGGCCAGCCAGATGGCGGCGCGCCTGCGCACCACCAGCCGCAAGGTGGGCGACCTGGCCTTCCTCGACGTCACCGGCCGCATCGCCCGCACCCTGCTCGACCTCACCAAGGAACCGGATGCCATGACCCATCCCGACGGCATGCAGATCCGCATCACCCGTCAGGAGATCGGCCGCATCGTCGGCTGCTCACGTGAAATGGCCGGTCGCGTGCTCAAGACCCTGGAGGAGCAGGGCCTGATCTCGGTGAAGGGCAAGACCATCGTGGTGTTTGGTGCCAGATAAGTGACAAGTGACAAGTGACAAGTGACAAGGAAGAGGGTGTTGCCTTTAGCTTGTCACTTGCAACTTGAAACTTGTAACTATGTATTAAACAACTCCGCCAGCTTCTCCCCCGGCTCTGGCGCCCGCATAAACGCCTCTCCCACCAGGAAGCTGTTCACACCGTGACGGCGCATCAGCGCCACGTCGTCGCGGTTGAGGATCCCGCTCTCGGTGACCACGATACGGTCGTCCGGGATCTGCGCCAGCAGGTCGAGCGTGGTTTGCAGGGAAACCTCGAAGGTGCGCAGGTTGCGATTGTTGATGCCGACCAGGGGCAGGGGCAGACGCAGGGTGCGCTCCAGTTCCTCGCCATCATGTACCTCCACCAGCACATCCAGCCCCAGCTCGGTCGCGGCGGCGGTCAGCTCCGCCATCTGCGCGTCACTCAGCGCCGCAGCGATGAGCAGGATGCAGTCGGCACCGATAGCCCGCGCCTCCACTACCTGATAGGGATCGATGATGAAATCCTTGCGGATCACCGGCAGGGTGCAGGCCGTACGGGCCTGTTGCAGGTATTCGTCGCTGCCCTGAAAGAAATCGATGTCGGTGAGCACCGACAGGCAGGCCGCGCCGCCGCGCTCGTAGGAGGCCGCGATCTCCGCCGGGCGGAAGTCGGGCCGCAACAGCCCCTTGCTGGGCGAGGCCTTCTTCACCTCGGCGATCACCGCCGGCAGGCCGGCGGCCAGCTTGACGCGCAGCGCGCCGACGAAGGGGCGCAGCGCCGGCGCGCTGGCGGTGTGCTCGCGCAGGGTCTCGATGCTCACCTGACTGCAGCGCGCCGCGATCTCCTCGGCCTTGCGCTGCAGGATCTTTTTCAGAATATCCGGGGTATCGCTCACGTCATGCCGCCTTGAAGCTGTTGCTGACCTGCACCAGGCGGTTGAGCCGCTCGCGCGCGGCGCCGCTGGCAATCACCTCGCGTGCCTTCTGCATGCCTTCTTCCAGCGTGGCCGCCAGGTCCGCCGCATAGATGGCGGCACCGGCATTGAGCACCACGATATCGCGCGCCGGTCCCTCTTTGTCATCGAGCACATCGCGCATGATGCCGAGGCTTTGCTCCGGCAACTCCACGGCCAGGCGCTTCACGTCGGCGCGCACCATGCCGAACTGTTCCGGCGTGATGGCATAACGCTTGAGCGTGCCGTGCTGCCACTCCGCCACCTGGGTCGGGGCGCTGATGCTGATCTCATCCATGCCATCCTCCGCATGCACGATGAGCACATGCTTCGAGCCGAGCCGGCCCAGCACCTGGGCCAGTGGTTCCAGCCACTCGCCGCTGTAGACGCCAAGCACCTGATGCGGCGCGCCGGCCGGATTGGTCAGCGGGCCCAGCACATTGAAGATGGTGCGCACGCCCATTTCGCGGCGCGGGCCGATGGCGTGCTTCATGGCGCTGTGATGCTTGGGGGCGAACATGAAGCCGACGCCGGCCTGCCTGACGCACTCGCCAACCTGCGCCGGTGTTAGCTCCAGATTGACGCCGGCCGCCTCCAGCACGTCGGCACTGCCGGACTTGCTCGACACCGAACGGTTGCCGTGCTTGGCCACGTTGGCGCCGGCGGCAGCCACCACGAAGGCCGCGGTGGTGGAGATGTTGAAGGTGTGGGCGCCGTCGCCACCGGTGCCGCAGGTATCCACCAGGTGCGGCAGTTCCAGCTCGACCCGCGTCGCCAGTTCGCGCATCACGCCGGCAGCGGCGGCGATCTCGTCCACCGTCTCGCCCTTCATGCGCAGGCCGACGAGGAAACCACCGATCTGCGCCGGGGTCGCCTCGCCGGTCATGATCAGGCGCATCGCCGCCGTCATCTGCTCGGAACTGAGGTCGCGGCGCTCGGTGACGGCGCGGATGGCTGTCTGCATATCCATGGAGGAAAACCTTTGTCGTTATGCTCTGCAAAATGTCGGGCGATTGTCCCGTTTCCCCGCCGCAGCGGTCAAGGCACCGCTGCAGCGCCGTAGCGCCCTTGCCAGCCCCAGACCAGAAGGCCGGCGCAGGCCAGCGCCAGCATGCCGAGGGCCAGACTCCAGACATGATGGGCGATGAGCGGCACCAGCAGCCCGGCCACCAGCGCATTGAAACCCACCTGCATGAAGGACTGTACCGCCGCCGCCATGCCGCGGTTGCGCGGGAAGCAGTCCAGGGCGAGTACGGTGAGATTGGGCATGCTGAACGCCACCGCGAAGGCATACAGCACCAGCGGTGCCAGCACGTTCACCGGCGCAGGCGGCAGCAGCAGGGCCTGCGCCACATTGAACAGACTGGCGGCGAGCATCAGCGCGTAGCCGATGCGGATGCCGCGCTGTGGCGTCATGCGGCCGGCCAGCCGGCTCATGGCAAACGAGCCCAGCATCAGCCCGCCCACCATCGGCACGAACTGCATCCAGAAGTCGTTGACGCCCAGATGCAGGTGGTCATACAGCAGCGTGGGCGCAGCGGCGATGTAGATGAAGAAGCCGCCGAAGTTGAGGGCGAAGGCCGACACCAGGGCCATGAAGCGGCCGTGTCGCAGGGCCATGGCATAGGCCCCGCCCACCTTTACCGGATGGATGGAGTGGCGCCCTTCGACCGGCAGGGTCTCCGGCGCGCGCCAGGTGATGATCACGAGCACGGCGACACCGAGCAGGGCGAGAAACCAGAACACCGCGCGCCAGCCGGACCAGTCCTGCAACACGCCGCCGATCATCGGCGCAATGGCTGGCGCCACGGCAAAGATCAGCATCGCCTGCGACAGCACCCGCTGCGCGTGATGGCCACTGAAGGCATCGCGCACCATCGCCCGTCCCACCACCACGCCGGCACCGGCGGACAGCCCCTGCACCACGCGCCAGAACAGCAGGCCGCCGATGGTCGTGGTCAATGCGGCACCGACACTGCCGACCACATACAGCGCCAGCGCGCCGATGATCACCGGACGGCGCCCGAAGCTATCGGACAGCGGACCGTAGATCAGAGTGGTGCAGGCGAAGGCCGCCAGATACAGCCCCATGGTCTGCTGCATCTGCGCGTGGCTCGCGCCCAGGTCCGCCGCGATGGCCGGGAACGACGGCAGATAGGTGTCGATGGTGAACGGTGCCAGCATCGACAGCGCGGCGACCACGAAGGCAATGAACAGCGGATGATGCGCCGGGGCGGCGCCTGGATTCGGCACGATAATCTCCGTTAAGCAGCGCCATATCGTGAATGCGATTCGCTCCTACGGCCTGTGCTCTCCTGTAGGACCGAATCGTATTCGCGATACAGTGCGACTAACTGCGCCGGCCGCCCTGCATGGCGAGGAAGTTGCGCAGCATGTCGTGGCCGTGCTGGGTGAGGATCGATTCGGGGTGGAACTGCACCCCCTCGATGACGAACTCGCGGTGACGCACGCCCATGATCGCCTCGCGCGTGCCGTCGGCATTCTGCGTCCACGCCGTCACCTCCAGGCAGTCGGGCAGCGAAGACTGCTCGATGACCAGCGAGTGATAGCGCGTGGCCTGGAACGGATTGCTCAGACCGGCGAACACGCCGACATCGGCGTGATAAATCGCCGAGGTCTTGCCGTGCATGATCACGCCGGCATGCACGATGTTGCCACCGAAGGCCTGGCCGATGGACTGATGGCCCAGACACACGCCGAGGATCGGCAGCCTGCCGGCGAAATGCTGGATCGCGGCAACGGAAATGCCCGCCTCGCTCGGTGAGCAGGGCCCCGGTGAAATCACCAGCCGCTCCGGTTTGAGCTGCGCGATCTCCTCGATGGTGATCTGGTCGTTGCGGTGCACCTGCACCTCGGCGCCCAGCTCGGCGAAGTACTGCACCAGGTTGTAGGTGAAGGAGTCGTAGTTATCGATCATCAGCAACATGATGGTTCCCTCACCGGCGCGCCACGTCGAGGCCGGCCTCGGCCAGCGTGGCGGCGCGGAAGATGGCGCGGCTCTTGTTCATGGTCTCGTCCCACTCGCTGCGCGGCACCGAGTCGTAGACGATGCCGGCACCGGCCTGCATGTAGAGCGTGCCCTCCTTGACCACCGCGGTACGGATGGCGATGGCGGTGTCCATGTTGCCGTTCCAGGCCAGGTAGCCCACCGCACCGGCATAGACGCCACGCTTCACCGGCTCCAGTTCGTCGATGATCTCCATGGCGCGGATCTTCGGTGCGCCGGAGACGGTGCCGGCCGGGAAGGTGGCGCGCAGGGCATCCATGGCGCTCATGCCGGCCTTCAGCCTCCCCTCCACGTTGGAGACGATGTGCATGACATGGGAGTAGCGCTCGATCACCATCTTTTCGGTGAGTTCGACGCTGCCGGTCTCGGCGATGCGGCCGACGTCGTTGCGCCCCAGGTCGATGAGCATCAGGTGCTCGGCAATCTCCTTGGGGTCGGCCAGCAGGTCCGCCTCCAAGGCCTTGTCCTGTTCCTCGCTCTTGCCGCGCGGCCGGGTGCCGGCGATGGGGCGCACCGTCACCTTGCCGTCTTCGCAGCGGGTGAGGATCTCCGGCGAGGAGCCCACCACCTGGAAACCGTCGAGGTCCAGGTAAAACATGTAGGGCGAGGGGTTGAGGCTGCGCAGGGAACGGTACAGGTCCAGCGACGGCGCATAGAACGGGATCGACAGGCGCTGCGACAGCACCACCTGCATGATGTCGCCGTCGACGATGTACTCCTTCGATTTGCGCACCGCCTCTTCGAAGCCGTGCTGGGTGAAGCCGGAGACGAAGTCCTGTTCGGTCACCTGGTGCGGCGACGTGGCCGGCCGCGCCGGCAGCGGACCACGCAACTGGGCGATGAGCTGATCGAGACGCTGCTGCGCCGCGGCCAGCGCGTCCTGCTGCGCCGGGTCGGCGTGGACCATGACGTGCAGCTTGCCGCTCAGGTTGTCGAACACCACCACCTCGTCCGATACCATCAGCATCACATCCGGCACGCCCATTTCATCGGTGTTGGGACAGGGGCCGAGGCGCGGCTCGATGTAGCGCACGGTGTCGTAACCGAAATAGCCGACCAGACCGCCGTTGAAGCGCGGCTCGCCCGGCGCGCAGGCCACCTGGTAGCGCTGCTGGAACTGTTCGATCCAGGCCAGCGGGTCGCCGACAGTCTCGCTCTCTACGAGCGCGCCGTCGTGTTCGACCTCGACGTCATGGCCGCGCACACGCACCACGGTGCGGCAGGGCAGGCCGATGATGGAGTAGCGGCCCCACTTTTCGCCGCCCTGCACCGATTCGAACAGGTAGGAATACGGCGCGTTGGCCAGCTTGAGATAGGTGGACAGCGGCGTGTCGAGGTCGGCGAGGACCTCGCGCGCCACGGGAATGCGGTTGTAGCCCTGGGAGGCGAGTTCGGCGAAACGTTGTGGAGTCATGGCAGCTACCTGACAGGCAAAGAGATTAGGCAATCAACGGGTACACGCGTGCGCTTACCAGCGGCGCCATCGCGTCCCGGTGATTCCCAGCTTTGTCGTGTCGGTTTGTGCCACTTGGCGAGTCCGGAAAAGAAATATTCGACAGGATTAACAAGATGCACAGGATACTGGTACTGCCTTCATCTTGTACATCTTGTTAGTCCTGTCCGTGCCTGGTTTTACAACTGCAACAGCGCCGGCAGTTCGGCCATGGAGTCGATCACGGCGTCCGGCTTGGCCTCGCGGATGTCGACGCCATGATTGTAGCCATAGCTCACCGCCACTACCGCGTAGCCCGCGGCCCGCGCCGCCTCCACGTCGTGCATGGAGTCGCCCACCATCATGGCGTGGGCCGGTTCGACTTTAAAGAAATCGGCCGCATGGAGCAAGGGCGCCGGATGGGGCTTCTTTTGCGGCGTGGTATCACCGCTCACCACGATACCGAAGAAATCGCGTATCCCCTTGTCCCGCAGCAGCGGCTCGGTAAAGCGTGCCGCCTTGTTGGTGACACAACCGAGCTTCACACCGACAGCCTGCAGTGCCTCCAGCCCTTCACGCACACCGGGGAACAGGCGGCTGCGCTGACTGGTGTTGACCTGGTACAGGTCGTTGAAGATGTGCAGGGCGCGCTCGAACTCGGCATCTTCCGGCTCGGCATACAGGTCGTCGGTCAGGGCGCGCTTGACCAGACGCTCGACGCCGTTACCGACCCAGCCGCGTACCTTGGCCTCGCCCCACACCGGGCGGCCCAACTGCTTCATCATCTCATCAACGCAATAGGCCAGGTCCGGCACGCTGTCCACCAGCGTGCCGTCCAGGTCGATGAGGATCATTTCTGGTTTGACTAAGGGCATGAATCGCTAACCAATAAAACTTCAAACCCCGCCGCAGAGACGCGGAGACACAGAGAATTTACAGAGGTGTTCTTCTCTGCGGCTCTGCGCCTCTGCGACGGGTGCTGTCTTTAAGGTCTTACTTGCCGACCTTGGCCAGTTCGGCGCGCATTTCGCCGATGATGGTGTTGTAGTGGTTCTTGTCCTTGTCGTTGCGCTTGCCGAACACGGCAGAGCCGGCGACGAAGGTGTCCACACCCGCCTCGGCCACTTCCTTGATGTTGGCCGGACCGACGCCGCCGTCGATCTCCAGGCGGCAGTTGTACTTGCCGGCATCGATCATCGCGCGCACCTTGCGCGCCTTGTCGAGCACGTAGGGGATGAACTTCTGGCCGCCGAAACCGGGGTTCACGCTCATCAGCAGCACCATGTCCAGCTTGGGCAGGGTGTATTCCAGCACGTCCAGCGGCGTGGCCGGGTTGAATACCAGGCCGGCCTTGCAGCCGCTCTCCTTGATCAGGCCGATGGTGCGGTCGATGTGCTCGGAGGCCTCCGGGTGGAAGGTGATGTAGGTGGCGCCGGCCTTGGCGAAGTCGGGGATGATGCGGTCCACCGGCTTGACCATCAGGTGCACGTCGATGGGGGCGGTGACGCCGTGCTTGCGCAGGGCCTCGCACACCAGCGGGCCGATGGTCAGGTTGGGCACGTAGTGGTTGTCCATTACGTCGAAGTGAACGATGTCCGCGCCGGAGGCCAGCACGTTAACAACCTCCTCACCGAGACGGGCGAAGTCCGCCGACAGGATGGAAGGGGCAATCTGATAGTCCGCCATGGTGATCCCTCTGAGCTGATAGATGATGCCCTCTGCGGGGCGTTTCAAAAAATGAGCGCCGATTGTACCGGCTCCCGGCGGGCAAAGCGACAAGCACGCTTTACGGGCCACGGCCCGCCCGATATGCTGCAAGGCCATGAAAACCCTACGTTATGTATTCCTGTTGGGCCTCTGGAGCGCCCTGACTCAGGCGGCGCCGGAACCGGCGCCGGTCCCCGCTGCCGCCCCCGCCGGGGAGAGTCCCGCGGCCCCGGCCGATACCGAACAGGAGATCGTCGCCCTGTTGCGCGCCAGCCCCGCCGCCGCCGACGCCCAGGAACTGACGGTCGACGGCAAGCCGGTATTGGCCCTGTGGCGCAGCGAAGCCCTGGGCCGCCCCCAGGGCGCCGTGCTGCTGCTGCACGACACCGGCGCCCATGCCGACTGGCCCGGCGTGGTCGGTCCGCTGCGCCATGAACTGCCGCGGCACGGCTGGCACACGCTGTCGCTGCAATTGGCCGCGGCGGAGGAAACCCCGGGCCGGCTCCGTGCCGCCCTCGCCTTCCTCGCCGGCAGGAATATCCGCAACATCGTCCTGCTCGGCCACGGCACGGGCGCCATGGCGGCCCTGCGCTACGCCGCGGCCAACAAGGGCAGCGTCAACGGCCTGGTGCTGATCGCCATGGGAACGGGCGACGACCTCCCCGCGCTGGAGCAGGCCGGCATTCCCATCTACGACCTCTACGGCAGCGCCGACAGTCTGGAGGTGCGCAATGCCGGCGCGGAACGGCTCATCACCGGCCGCCGCCTGGTACGCCAGGAGGGGAGCAAGCCGCCGCGCTATCGCCAGTTCGTGGTGGAGGCGGCCGACCATTTCTTCGGCCAGCAGACCGATATCCTGCTGCGCCGTGTCCAGGGCTGGCTCAGAACCCACGCCGAAGGCATGGAGATCTCCACACGCTGATCAGCCCCCTGCCGGGAACGAATCGCCCGACAGGTACTCTATGACTCCAGTCACAACCACACCACACCAACAACTAGAGGAAAAAAAATAATGGGCGCTGCCATGCTGCTGCACGTACTGTCCGCCGTCATTTGGGTCGGCGGGATGTTTTTTGCCTACATGGTGCTGCGCCCGGTAGCAGCCAGCCAGCTGGAGCCGCCGCAGCGGTTGCCGCTGTGGGCCGGCTGCTTTCAGGGTTTCTTCATCTGGGTGTGGGCCGCCGTGACCCTGTTGCCGCTCACCGGCTACTGGATGCTGTTCAGCATGTTCCAGGGCATGGCCAACGCGCCGCTGTATGTGCATGTCATGAACGGCCTCGGCCTGGTGATGATCGCGCTGTACCTGTGGCTCTATTTCGGCCCCTACCGCGCCCTGCGCGGCGCAGTGGCACAACAGGACTGGAAGACCGGCGGCGCACGCCTCGCCACCATCCGCCGTATTGTCGGCGCCAATCTTCTGCTCGGTCTCGCCACCATCACCATCGCCGTGGCCGGACACTACCTGATCCCGTCGGGCTGACACCGTCCTGCACGGGGCACGCAGGCGTGCCCCGTGCTCATGCCTCAGCATCGCGCTGCGCTTGCAGCAACGTATCCAGATCCAGCATGCGCATGGCGTCCACCGCCGCCTCGAACGCCCCCTCATGGCACAGGCCGCTGATGGAGGCCTGCTGATAGCCATCGAGTGCGGCACGGATGCAGGCCGCACGCACGGTGTCTGCCAATTGCATGTATGTCCCTTGGTTCTGCATCAGCCCCCTCCTCCACCGCCGCTGTGGATTGCGTGGTCACCCAGGTAACGTTTGCGCACAGGATGCCACCATGCCTCTGCTGTCATCCGCGTCGGTGCTCGCAGAATACTCGATACCCATCACATATTGCCGCGCCGCACCTCTCCGCAGCGACTGCGCTACCTCCACAGAGGTAGCGGCAAGCGGTTGTCATCCACTGTCGAGTGTTGTTAATAGATCGGCCCTACACTGCAACCGCGGTGGCTCGCCCTGCGATGATACTTCTGACACCAGCAAGCAGCACTGCCATCGGGGCCTGCCCTCATCAGGCCACCGTATGCGCCAGCTGCATACTCGATAGCTCGGACTACTTTGCGACCCTCAGTGCCGCGGCCAAGCAGGCACTGCAGGCGGTGCTGCAGCGTCGGGTGTGCGAGCGCCGCACCATGCTGTATCAGGAGGGCCAGCTCAGCGAACATCTGTTCATCCTGCTCAGTGGCGAAGTCAAGATCTACAAATCCCTGCCCAGCGGCCGCCAGCAGATCCACAAACTCATCGCCATACCCGGCGACCTGATCGGCTGTGAAGACATCTATCACGCCACCTACAGCAGCACGGCAGAGGCCATCGGCCCGGTTGTCGTGTGCCACTGGCGCAAGAGCGAGCTGCAAACGCTGGCCGAGTCGCAACCTGAGATCACCGACACGCTCATGCGCTCAATGGCGCGCAACCTCAATGCCTATGTGCAGCACATCGCCAATCTGGGCCAGAAATCTGCGCTCGAGCGTGTCGCCTCCTATCTGGTGTTCATGGTCACCACCCACGCAGCGCGCAACCTGTGCCATCAGCGACTGCGCGAATCGCTGACGCGCTCGGAGCTGGCCGATCTGCTCGGCATCACCCAGCGCACTCTCATCCGCAGCCTCAAGTCACTGGAGCAGGCGGGCCTGCTGTCGCTGACCCGCGACGGATTTGTGATCCATGACCACGACGCACTCACTGCGCTGAGCAGCAGCCGCGAATAATTGATAAAACGCAGAACAACAATTTACGTATCGCGCAGCTGACATTTTTCATTGTCTGTCCACCGCCCTCCCCTGCACCATCCGCCGCTGACAACGTCACTCGATGACGTTGCGTCATAACAACGGAGGGGAGTCAACATGTCGTCTGAGCACAAGATCACGCGCTTTTCCCGGGAGGAAGTCGCAGCGCTGGAACACACACCGGAGCTGTCCAACCATGGCCGGCGCACATTCCTGAAATGGAGCGCGCTGCTGGCCTCACAAACCATCGTCGGCGGCGGCACCCTGAACCTGCTCACCGGCCGTCCGGCATTCGCCGATGACACGTTCAACAACGTGGTCAACTGGGTGTATTCGGTATGCGGCTATTGCTCGGTCGGTTGCGGGCTGCGCATCGGCGTCAACGCCGCCGGGCAGGCGGTGGCCGTCAAGGGCAACGATCGCCATCCGACCAATGCCGGCCGTGTCTGCGTCAAGGGCGTTTACGAATACAAGATCCTCGACGACCGCGACCTGCGTGTCGCCGAGCGCGGCAAAACTCCGCTGCGGCGCAACGCCAGCGGCGGCTGGGACCCGATCACCTGGAATGACGCGGTAACGCTGCTGAGCCAGAAGATCGTCGAGGCGGTGAATGTTGCCGGACCCGATTCCGTCGCCATCTACAACACCGGCCAGTGGACCATCGAGGAATACTATTCGATGGGCAAGCTCGGCAAGGGCGCCATCGGCACCAGCACCATGGACTCCAATACGCGCCTGTGCATGGCCGCGGCGGTGTACGGCTACATGAGCACCTTCGGTTCCGATGGCCCTCCCGGCTGCTACGACGACATCGAAAACACCGACTGCTTCTTCCTCATCGGCACCAACCCGGCCGAGATGCACCCGCAGGTATGGCGGCGCATCGTGCTGGCGCGCAAGGCCGGGCGGGCGCCCAAGATGATCGTGGTCGATCCGCGCCGTACCCAGACCGCACGCAGTGCTGACCTGCATCTGCAGCTGCGGCCCGGTACCAACGTCGCGCTGATGAACGGCCTGCTGCAGCAGCTGATCGCCAACGACTGGATCGACAACGCCTATATCAACGCCCACACCCGCAACTTCGCCGCGCTGGCGGCCAAGGTGGCCAGCTATACCCCGAGCTATGTCTCCAGCATCACCGGCGTCCCGGCAGCCGACATCCAGACGGCGGCACAGTGGATCGGCACCTCGCCGGAGGTCTGGTCGATGTTCATTCAGGGCGTGTATCAATCCATGGGCGGCACCGACACGGTACGGTTGATCTGCGCGATGCACCTGATCACCGGCAAGATCGGCCGCCCGGGCTCGGCGCCGTTCAGCATCACCGGCCAAAGCACCGCGATGAGCAACCGCGAGGCCGGTGGCTCGTCGGCGCTGGCAGGCTATCGCAATTACTACAACCCCAACCATCTCGCCGAGGTGGAAAATCTGTGGAACATACCGGCCGGCAAGATCCCGGCCCATGCCACCAAGGTCGTCACCTCCAACAAGGACTTGCAGCCGAACATCGACAGCATGGTCGAGATGATGCGGGACGGGCGGCTGAAGGTGTTCTGGAACGCCTGCACCAACCCGGCGGTGACGCTGCCGGATCTCAACAAGCTGTACAGCTATCTCGACTTCGCCAACCCCAACCGTCCCTTTGTCGTCGTGCAGGACATCTACGAGCCGATGGAGACCGCCCATTTTGCCGACCTGTACCTGCCGGCCGCGCAATGGGGCGAAAAGACCGGCACCTATACCTGCTCCGAACGCCGGGTGAATCTCGGCCGTCAGGCGGTCAACCCGCCCGGCTTCGATCTGCGTCCCGACTACGGCGCCCGTTCCGACCTGGAGATCATCAAGATGGTATCCGACAGGCTGGCGGCGCTGGATGCCCGCTTCCGCGACAACAATGGCGGCTCACTGGTGCGCAGCGCCGATCCGGAGACGGTGTTCAATGAATGGCGCCAGGTATCCAGCGGCAAGATCTGCGACATGAGCGGGATGAGCTATGCGGCACTGGAGGCCAACGACGGCATCGCCTGGCCGTCGACGCCGGGCAATGTGCTGGGCGGCAAGCGCCTCTACACCGACGGGATATTCAACACCAACTGGAGCCGCGCGCAGTACGGCACATCAGCGGCCGCCCCATGGATCGATCCGGACAACCTGGGCCGCGCCTATCTGTGGGCCGTCGACTACGTCCCGCCGCCGGAGGTGCCCGACGGCCAGTATCCGTTCTGGCTCAACACCGGGCGCGTCATCGAACATTTCCACAGCCGCACCAAAACCAAGCGCGTGCCCCAGCTGCATGAAATGGTGCCGGAAAACTACGTCGAGATCAGCGCAGCCGATGCGCGTTCGCTTCGGGTCGCCACCGGCGATCTGGTGCGGGTCACCTCGCGGCGCGGCGAAGTGGTGGTGAAGTGCCGGGTGACCGATACCGTGGCCGCCGGCGCGGTGTTCATGCTGATGCACTTCGGCGATCTCGACACCAACGACGTCATCGAGAACGGCGGACGGCTGGTCGCCACCAACCGTCTCACCATGAACTATGTCGACCCGGTGTGCGCGCAGCCCATCTACAAGCATTGCGCCGTACGCCTGGCCAAGGCCTAACCGACAGGACCGAATCCATGAATAGCCTGAAATACTACCGCAAGATGATGCCGGCGACGCTGGCGGTGATGCTGTTGCTGCTGGTTTCCACCGCCTGGTCGGCCGGCAAGCCGACGCAGCAGGTGTTCGACACCACCTTTGCCGAGGAATACAGCTATGCCTGCGCCTCCGGCGGCTGTCACGAAACCAATGCGCAGCTGATGACCGACTACGGGCAGTCGCTGATGACCCACGCCATGGTGAAGTGCAATGCCTGTCACGGCACCCACACGGCCGAGACCGTGGGCAAGGAAAAGCCGAATCTCACCGGCTATCTGCCCGGTATCGGCGCCACCGGCTACGTAGTCGGCAAGGACCGCTGTCTGGTGTGCCACAGTGCGGCGCTGAACCAGAACAGACACCCGAGCAACCCGGGGGAGTGCCTCAGCTGTCACGCGCCGCACGTGTTCCCGGCCGGTGGCCCGGGCAATTAACAACCCGGTCCTGCAGTAAAAAAAGGCGGCACCCTGTGCCGCCTTTTTTATTTGCGCGCCAGCCAGAACCACCAGATGATGAAGCCGATCAGCGCGATACCTGCCAGATTGATCCACAGCATCATGCTTTCCCCTGCGGCCTGAAGAAACGCAGCCGGTTGGCGTTGGTCACCACGGTAAGCGACGAGGCGGCCATCGCCGCGCCGGCAATCATCGGATTGAGCAGCAGGCCGAGGAAGGGATACAGCACGCCTGCCGCCACCGGGATACCCAGGGTGTTGTAGATGAAGGCGCCAAACAGGTTCTGCTTGATGTTGCGCACCGTGGCCCGCGACACATGGATGGCATCGGCCACACCGTGCAGCGAGCCGCGCATCAGGGTCACGTCGGCACTCTCGATGGCCACATCGGTGCCGCCGCCGATGGCAAAGCCGACATCGGCACGGGCCAGCGCCGGGGCATCGTTGATGCCGTCGCCCACCATGCCCACCACCTCGCCCAGTTTCTGCAGCGCCGCCACCTGCTGTTCCTTTTCTTCCGGCAGCACCTCGGCGATCACCGCATCGATGCCCACCTGGCGCGCCACTGCCTCGGCGGTGGTGCGCGCATCGCCGGTAAGCATCACCACCTTGATGCCCAGCTGGTGCAGGCGGGCGATGGCGGCGGCGGAATCGCCCTTCACCGGGTCGCTCACCGCGATGACACCGGCGCCCATGTCATTCAGCGCCAGATACAGCGGGATCTGCCCGTCGTTGGCCAGGCGCTCAGCCTGCTGCGGCAGGTCGCCGAGGTCGACGCTGTTTTCCTCCATCCAGCGCCGGTTGCCGAGCAGCACGCGCTGCTGGTTCATCTGCGCGCGGACGCCGCGGCCGGCGGCGGCCTCGAAGCCGGTCATCTCCAGCCGCGCCATGCCCTTGCCGTCGGCAGCGGCCACGATGGCTGCGGCCAGCGGGTGTTCCGATGCCGCCTCCACGGTGGCGGCGATCTCCAGCAGCTGATCGGCATCGACCCAGCCACGCGGCACGATGGCCGTCACCTGCGGCTTGCCCTCGGTCACCGTGCCGGTCTTGTCCAGCACCACGGTGGTGAGGCGGCCGGCCTGTTGCAGGGCCTCGCCGTTGCGGATCAGCACGCCGAATTCCGCGGCCTTGCCCACGCCGACCATGATCGAGATCGGCGTGGCGAGACCGAGGGCGCAGGGGCAGGCGATGATCAGCACCGTCATGGTGGTGACGATGGCAAAGGAAAATTCGGGACTGGGACCGAAGTTGAACCAGACGAGAAAGGTGAGCACGGCGACGATCAGCACGCTGGGCACGAATACCGCCGCCACCTTGTCGACCAGGCGGCCGATGGCCGGCTTGCTGGCCTGGGCGTTGCGCACCAGCTCGATGATGCGCGCCAGCACCGTGTCCTTGCCGATGCGCTTCGCCTGATACAGGAACGAGCCGGAGGTGTTGATGGTGCCGCCCACCACCTCGTCGCCGACGCGCTTCACCACCGGCAGCGGCTCGCCGGTGATCATCGACTCGTCCAGATAGGACTCGCCGTCGATGATGACGCCGTCCACGGCGACACGCTCGCCCGGACGCACGCGCAGGGTTTCACCCAGCCCCACCTCGATGATCGGCACATCGACCTCCCTGCCGTCGCGCACCACGCGCGCCGTTTTCGGTTGCAGGCCGATAAGGCGGCGGATCGCCTCCGAGGTCCTGCCGCGTGCGCGCAGTTCCAGCGCCGAGCCGAAATTGATCAGGGCGATGATGATCGCCGCCGCCTCGAAATAGGCATGCTGCGCCAGGGACGGCACGATGTGCGGCCACAGCACGATGGCCATGGAGTAGACCCAGGCCGAGCCGGTGCCCATGGCGATGAGGGTGTCCATGTTGGCGTTGTGATGGGTGAACTGCTTCCACGCGCCGGTAAAGAAATGCCGGCCCGAGTAGATCATCACCGCCAGGGTGGCGAGGCCGAGCACCAGCCAGAGCAGGCGGCCGGTGCCCGTGTGCAGGGGGGGAAACCAGTCGCTCATGCCGAACACCATCAGCGGCACACCCAGCGCGGCGGCTACCGCCGCCTGGCGCAGCAGGCGCCGGTACTCCACCTGCTCCCGCGCCTCACGCTCGGCCTGCTCGTCATCCAGCCCCTTCAGCTCCGCCGCCTCGTAGCCGGCGTCCACCACCGCCTGGACCAGGACCGCGCTGTCCACCGCGCCCTGCACCACCGCCACATGCTCGGCGAAGCTGACGCTAGCGTCGGTGACGCCGGGCACGGCGCGCAGGGCGTTCTCCACCGTCGCCACGCAGCCGGCGCAGCTCATGCCGCCGATGGATAACCTGTGTACCACGGGTTCGTTCACGCGCCACCTCGCTCACTGGCAGGAATCGTTACCTGAAGAATAACACCCCACTGTTTGATTGACGCAGATCAACTGGAAATCACACGGGAATTGCGATACTTTCGCACCGCCTCCCTCCGGCCGGCCGCCGGCGCACGAGGGACCGCGCCGTGACTTTCCGTTTAGCTGGTGGAGCTCATACCGATGCGCCTGCAACTGCTGCCCCTGTCCCTGCTGCTCAAGAGCCTGCCCTCGGCGCTGCACAGCGAACTGCTGTCGCGCCTGTTCAACCACCTGCTCCAGGGGCAGTACGTCGCCGACCAGCTGCACGACCTGGACGGCAAGCGCCTGGCCATCGGCATCAGCGATGCCGGCACGGAACTGATCTTCGTGGTCAACAACGGCCGCCTCGCCCGTGCCCCGGGCAAGGAGTGGGATGTGCGCATCAAGGGACGCCTGGAAGAGTTCTGGCTGCTGGCCACCCGCAGCGAAGACCCGGACACCCTGTTCTTCGCCCGCCGTCTCAACATCGAAGGCGAGACCGAAACCGGTCTCTACGTGAAGAACCTGCTCGACGGCATGGACTTCGACTGGCGCCTGCACGTGCACGCCGTCGCCGGCCCGCGCCTCGCCCCCTTCATCCTGCGCGCGGTGGAGCGCCTGCAGCTGGACCGCCGCGTGCAGCGCTTCGCCGGCACGCTCCAACCCCGGTAACACCTGCCGCGGAGACACAGAGATGCAGAGCTTTGTTAGGCTCTAGTCGGGTGGATAAGCGCGGCCATGCGAGCCCTATCTACCGGTGGCGAACCGCTTTTATAACCTCTGCGTCTCCGCGTCTCTGCGACAAAGGTTTGCTGTCTTAGCCCCCCGACAGCGCCCGCGCCTCGCTCACCTCACCCAGCTCCAGCCAGGCGAGGCCGGCGCTGCCGTACCAATAGCCGTTGCAGGGTTCGCCGCGGGTGAGCCCCTGCATGGCTGCGATCCCCTGTTGCGGCGTGAGCGTGCCGTCGATGACGGCACGGAAGGCGCTGACGATCTTGTCCATGTGGCGCGACTGCGGCGACAGGCGCAGCACCTCCACGTCGAGTTCCTTCAGTTCGGGCACCACGCCGATGAGATTGCAGGTGGCGGCGGACTGGGTCTGGATGCCGTTCATGGACAGGAACTGCTCGCCCTCCTGCGAGTTGAGCACCAGGCCGTCGCTGAAGTCGCCGCAACGCAGCTGGCAGTCGTCCTTGGGCAGGTTGTAGTGGCGCGCGGTGAAGCAGCGGGCCGAGAAGGCCAGCGGCATGCGACCGAAGGCGAACACCTCGGTTTCCAGCCCCGCTGGACGGCATGCCTGGATGGCGGCCAGGGTATCGCGCGACAGCTCCACCGGCATCACCCAGCGCGTTGCGCCGAGGTCGCGGAACAGGCCCAGGGTTTCGCAGTTGTAGGCATTGAGATGCGGGCCGGCGACGAAGGGCACCTTACCGGCCGCGAGGCGCACCGCCCCCATGTCGTTGGCCTCCACCGCAAAGCGGCCGTTGTCGACGATGCGGCGCAGGGTAAGCAGTTCCGACTCGGCCTCGATGAGCGCCAGCGTCGACAACACCACCTCCTTGCCCGCCGCCGTGAGTTCATCGGCGATCGCCAGCCAATCCTCCAGCCGCACGCCGCGCCGTTTGGAACACACCGCCTCGCCCAGATACACCACATCCACCGGCCAGTCGCGCGCCTGGCGATAGAACGCCAGCACGTCATCGCGCGACCAGAAATACAACAACGGACCAAGCGCCAGTTTCATTGTTTTGCCACCTCAAAAAGTCATTAACCACGGGGGGCACGGGGAACACAGGGAAAGGAATCCTTTTGCCAAAGAACCCCGTGCTCCCCGTGTTCCCCGTGGTTAATTCTGTTTACTGCCAGGCGCGGTCCAGCGCGCCCAGGGTGTGGGTGCTGCCTTCGGCCACCTTGTCCAGTGCGGCGACCCAGTCGCTGCGCGGGGAGTAGGTATCGGGGCTGCGCTCGGCGGCATCGAGCGCCTCGCGCAACACCTTGGTCACCTGCGCCACGTACGCCGGGCTGCGCTGGCGGCCCTCCACCTTGATGGCGGAGATACCCATGCGCACCAGCTCGGGCAGGATGTCGAGCACCGACAGCGAAGTCGGTTCCTCGATGGCATAGTTCACCGCGCCGTTGACCTCGTAGCGCCCCTTGCACAGCACCGGATAGCCGGCGGCCTCGCCCGGCTTGTACAGGTCGATGAGCACGCCGCCGAGGCGTACTTCGCGCCCCTTGCTGGTCTCGCGCCACTCCACCGCCTTGGCCGGCGAACAGGCGCCGCAGGTGTTGGGCGATTCGCCGGTGGCATAGGACGACAGATAGCAGCGCCCCTCCACCATCACGCACAGCGAGCCGAAGGCGAACACCTCGATCTCGGCGTCGGTGTTGTCCATCACCCGCTTCACCTGCGCCATGGACAGCACACGCGGCAACACCACGCGCTGAATGTTGAATTGCTCACGGTAGAGATTGATCGCCTCGTGGCTGGTGGCCGAGCCCTGCACCGACAGGTGCAGACGCAGCTGGGGATGGGTCTTGTGCGCATAACGCATCAGACCGATGTCGGCCAGGATCAGCGCATCGACGCCCAGCTCGGCCGCCTTGTCCACCGCACCGGTCCAGATGTTCCAGCCTTGCGGCTGCGGGTAGGTGTTGAGGGCCAGCAACACCTTGCGACCGCGCTCGCGCGCATAGCGGATGCCCTCGCGCGCGGCGCGCTCGTCGAAATTGAGACCCGGGAAGTTGCGCGCGTTGGTGCCGTCGCGAAAGCCCATGTACACCGCATCGGCGCCGTTATCCACCGCCGCCCGCAACGCCGGCAGCGACCCGGCCGGACAGACCAGCTCGACTTTTCTGCTCATAGTTTCACCCCAAAAAAATCCGCCGCAGAGGCGCAGAGACAAGTGTTTTCAGCATTGCTTGACCGCCGCCCGCGGCTGTCCCTGGCGCGTGCCGCGGCGGGCCAGTTCGCGTTCGATGCCGTTCAGCACGCGCCACTTCCAGTTGCACCACTGCGGCGTCAGCAGGATGTCCAGGGAGGCGGTGCCGGTGAGGCGGTGGTAGATCACCTCCGGCGGTGTCAGCTCGACCAGGTCGGCCGCCGCGCCGATGTACTGCGCCATGGTCCACGGCTGGTATTCATCGCGGCGCCACTCGTTGGCGAGGCGCGTACCCTTGACCACATGCAGCGGGTGCAGCTTGAGGCCGTCGACACCTTCCTCCAGCACGCGCTGCAGGCTGGTGCGGGCATGAAACGGCTCCTCGCCGGGCAGGCCGAGGATCAGGTGGGCACACACCGGCAGGCCGCGCTCGCGCGCCGCGTGCACGGCATTTCTATATTCGGCAAAACCGTGACCGCGGTTGACGCGCTTGAGGGTTTCGTCGAAGGCCGATTGCAGGCCCAGCTCCAGCCAGATCTCGTGGCCCTGGGCGCGGTACTCCGCCAGCAGGTCCAGCACCGCCGGCGGCACGCAGTCGGGGCGCGTGCCGATGGACAGGCCGATGACATCCGGCTCGGCCAACGCGGTGTCGTAGCGACGGCGCAGCAGGTCGATGTCGTCGTAGGTGTTGGTATAGGCCTGGAAATAGGCCAGGTATTTCTGTGCGCCGGTACGTTTTCTAATCACCTGCCTGCCCGCCTCGATCTGTTCGACGATGGGATCGGGCTCGCGGGCATTGGGGCTGAACGAACTGTTGTTGCAGAAGGTGCAGCCGCCGATGCCCTTGCTGCCGTCGCGGTTGGGACAGGTGAAGCCGGCATTGATGGCGACCTTGTGCACCCGCGCGCCGTATTTGGCGAGCAGGTGCTGACCGAAGGTGTTGACGTAGTCGGACAGCGCCATCAGCCGACCACGTCCAGCTCGCGCTGGCGGAACTTCACGCCCAGCGCACGGGCGATATCTTCACAGGCCCGGATGTCCACGCCGTCGAGGCCGTTGATGGCGGTGAGGGTCACCGCGATGCCGGCCGCCTTGGCGGCACGGGCGAAGTCCAGCATCGCCGCATAGGCCCCCGGCCGCTTGGAACGGGTGTGGCGGTCGTAGGTTTCCTCGTCCTGGGCGGTGAGGGAGATGGAGACGCTGTCCACCCAGCGCGCCAGTTCCGGTGTGACATCGCGGCCGTGCACCAGGTTGGCCAGGCCATCGGTATTGATGCGGATATGTTTTGCCCCCATACCTTTCAGACTCTCGGCCACGGCCAGCAGGGTATCGAGGCGCAGGGTGGGCTCGCCCAGGCCACAGAATACGATTTCCCGGTAGCGCGCAGGGTCGTCGACCGCCGCCAGCACCTCGTCCGCCGTCGGCTCGCGGGTCAGCAGCAGGTCGTAGTTCTGCACCTCCCACGTGCCCTGAAACTTGGGGCAAAAGGCGCAGCGCAGGGTGCAGTGATAGGTGATGTTGAGGTAGAGATTACCGTGCAATTCGTAGGCGAGGGTTTCCTCGGCCTGGCCTTGCCGGCGTGCTGACTGAGTCATGCCGCGACCTATTCCTCTTGGAGGGCTGGGAGTGTAAGCGAGCCCGTGATGCAATTCGATTGACGCAGATCAATATCGCGCCGTGATGTATCATGTAGCGTTACCGACTTTTGATTCTAACAGGTGTTCCATGATCAAGACCCCATTCCCTCTGTTGAAACTCCGCGGGAAGGAGCTTCTGCCCATCATTCAGGGAGGAATGGGGGTAGGCGTTTCTGCCCACAAGCTGGCCGGCACCGTGGCCAAAGAGGGCGCCATCGGTACCATCGCCAGCATCGACCTGCGCGTGCACCACCCCGACCTGATGGAACGCACCCACCGCACCAAGGACCGCCAGCTCATCGACGACACCAACCTGGAGGCCCTGGACCGCGAGATCAAGGCGGCCCGCGCCATCGCCCCGCAGGGCGTCATCGCCGTCAACGTGATGAAGGCCGTGGACCGTCATGCCGAGATGGTGCGCCAGTCCTGCGAGAGCGGTGCCGATGCCATCATCATGGGCGCCGGCCTGCCCTTCGACCTGCCCGACCTGGTGGGCGAGTACAAGGACAAGGTGGCCCTGATCCCGATCCTGTCCGAAGAGCGCGGCGTGCGCGCGGTGCTGAAGCGCTGGATGCGCAAGGGCGTGCTGCCCGACGCCATCGTCATCGAACACCCGCGCTACGCCGGCGGCCACCTGGGCGCCCCCAAGCCGGAAGACATCACCAATCCGAAGTTCGACTTCAAGCGCGTGCTGGCCGAAATCTTCACCGTGTTCAAGGAGCTGGAGATCCCCAATATCCCGCTGCTGCCGGCCGGCGGCATCAACTCCTTCAACAAGATCAAGGAGATGTTCGATATGGGCGCCAGCGGCGTGCAGATCGGCACCCCCTTCGCGGTCACCGAGGAGGGCGATGCCCACCCCAACTTCAAGAAGGTGCTGCTGGAGGCCAAGCCGGAGGATATCGTCACCTTCATGAGTACCGCCGGCCTGCCCTGCCGCGCCGTGCTCACCCCCTGGCTGAAGAAATACCTGGAGCGCGAGGAAAGGGTGCGCGCCCGTGCCAATCCGGAAAAGGCCAGCTGCGCGGTATGGTTTGAATGCCTGACCCAGTGCGGCCTCAAGGACGGCAATCCCGCCGCCGGCCAGTTCTGCATCGACACCCAACTGGAGGCCGCCGTCCACGGCAACGTGGAGAAGGGCCTGTTCTTCCGCGGCTCCGAGTCCCTGCCCTTCGGCGACCAGATCCGGTCGGTACACGACCTGCTGGTGATGCTGCTCACCGGCCAGGACCCCCGCCTCGGTACCGCCACGGCCTGAGCCGGCGCGGCAAGCTAAAAGGGGGTGGCTGCCCGGGCAGCCACCCCTTTTTATTTCCCCTGCATAAATTGCGGATTATCAATGACAGGGTGCCCCAATAACCCTATGGTCTGTACAGCTATCGTTCCGGAATAGCGAATCTTCTCGTCAAGCGTTTAAGGAGACAGACCATGGTTGAGACTCTCGTTGCTACTGCCGTCTTCGGCTCCCTGTTCTACCTGGTGTTCCTCGCCAAGATCTTCTGAGTTACCCGGCCCGGTGCCGGCAAACAAAAAGGGGAAGAGCGATGCTCTTCCCCTTTTTATTGGCCGGGCGGGAGGGTCAATCCCGCGGCCAGGCAAACAGCCACAGCACCGCACCGGCCAGGCCCAGGGCCCAGGACGCAACGGGGGCCTCACCGAGCATGCGCGGGGCGTAGCCGTCCAGGCCGAGCAGCACCGCGGCGCTGACGATGAGCGCGGAGCCGACGATGGCGGCGAAGCTGCGCCGGTTGGCCTGGCGCATCTCCTCGCGCAGCAGCTGCAGCTCTTCGGTGCTGCCCTGCAGCTGCAGGGTGCCGTTGCGGGCGCGCTGCAGCACGTCGTGAATCAGCTGCGGTACCTCGGGCAGGCTCTCGCCCCAGCTGGGGATATTGTTCTTGATGCGGTTGAGGAAGGAGCGCGGCCCCACCTGCTCGCTCATCCAGCGCTCCAGGAACGGTTTCGCGGTGGACCACAGGTTGAGCTGCGGGTCGATCTGCCGGCCCAGGCCCTCGATGTTGAGCAGGGTCTTCTGCAACAGCACCAGCTGCGGCTGCACCTCCATGTTGAAGCGGCGCGCGGTCTGGAACAGGCGCAGCAGCAGGTGGCCGAAGGAGATTTCCGCAAAGGGGCGCTCGAAGATCGGCTCGCACACGGTGCGGATCGCCGCCTCGAACTCGTCCACGCGGGTGCCGGCCGGTACCCAGCGCGACTCCACATGCAGCACGGCGACGCGGTTGTAGTCGCGCTTGAAGAAGGCGAGCAGGTTCTCCGCCAGATAGCGCTGATCCTCGCTGCTGAGGGAACCGACGATGCCGAAATCCACCGCGATGTAGCGTCCGCTCGGCTCGACGAAGATGTTGCCGGGATGCATGTCGGCGTGGAAGAAGTTGTGGCGAAACACCTGGGTGAAGAAGATCTCCACGCCGCGCTCGGCCAGCGCCTTCATGTCGACGCCGGCGGCACGCACCGCGTCCATGTTGGCGATGGGGATGCCATAGACGCGCTCCATCACCATCACGTTGCGGCGGCACAGCGGCCAGTGCACCTCCGGTATGTACAGCTGCGACGAGTCGGCGAAGTTGCGCCGGATCTGCGAGGCATTGGCCGCCTCGCGCATCAGGTCCAGCTCGTCGAGGATGGTGCGCTCGAACTCGGCCACCACCTCGCGCGGGCGCAGGCGGCGGCCGTCGGCCCAGAACTGCTCCATCTTCTCGGCGATGATGTACATCAGGCTGATGTCGCGCCGGATCACCGGGGCGATATCAGGGCGCAACACCTTCACCACCACCTCGCGGCCATCCTGGAGGCGTGCGGCATGCACCTGGGCGATGGAGGCGGAGGCCATCGGCGTTTCGTCGAAGGCGGCAAACACCTCATCGGTGGACTGGCGGTAGGCCTTCTCGACGATGGCGCGCGCCTGCGCGCCGGGGAACGGCGGCACCCGATCCTGCAGGCGCGCCAGCTCCAGGGCGATGTCGTCGGGCAGCAGGTCGCGGCGGGTGGAGAGGATCTGGCCGAACTTGACGAAGATCGGGCCGAGGTCTTCCAGGGCGCGGCGGATGCGCTCGCCGCGCGGGGCGTGGCGGCGGAACCAGTTCCACCACATGAACACACGCAGGAAGCGCAGCGGACGGAACAGATGGGTGGCCAGGATCAGATCATCCAGCCCATGCCGCGCCAAGACCCAGCTGATGTAGAGCAGGCGCAGCGCCTGACCCGGACGTAGTAACACGTTATTGCCCCTTGCCAATCAGGCTGCTCTGCCTGAAGTAGGATGGGTGGAGCACAGCGCAACCCATCATGCCCTTATCAAGGGATGGGCTTCACTGCGTTCCACCCATCCTGCATTTGATTAATTATTGTTTGCCGAACCGTTGTTCCAGCCGGCGCAGCCGCGCCTCCAGCCGGTCCACGGCGCTGCGCAGGCCATCGACGCCGGCGAGGAACTCGTCCACCTCCCAGCGCGGCGGCACGTCGCGCCGCTCCTCCTGCACATAGTCGGCGAAGTCACGCTCCAGATTGCCGGCAGCCTGTGCGCCCCAGCGCAGCAAGCCACGCACCATATTGCCGATCTGATGCGCCGCCACGTCGCCGGTGAGGCGCGACAGGTGCTCCTCCCAGTCGATGTCGAGGCCGCCGAGGATCCGCTGCATGCGCTGCCCCAGCTCCACATCGCCCTCGATCTTCACCGCGCCGGAGAACAGGCCCTCGCCGGGCTTGCCGCGGTTGAGGCGCAACAGGGCCAGCGGCGTGCCGCGCAGTCGCGTCTGTGGCACCCCCTCGTAGTGTCCCATCAGGCGCAGGCCATCGGCACCGGGCAGCAGAAACAGGGTGACCTCCGGCCCCTGCAGGTCGACGGCGATCACCTTGCCCTCCAGCGCCCCCAGCCGCGTCCGGGTTTCCGGGTCCATGGCGAGCGCCGTGTTGATCGCCGCCTCCAGCACAGCCAGTCCCGCCTGCGGCAGCAGGGTCACGCGGCTCATTGCGCCTCCTCCATCAATCGCTGCAGGGACTTCTCCGACTCATCCGCCGGCAGGTACAGCACCACCGTTTTGGCAATGAGGTCATGAAATCCCTGCCTGCGCCTGTCCCGGAGTATCCACAGAAACCCCAAGCCCAGCGGCAGGATGGAGGCGAGATAGGCGAAGTAGCGGATCACGGCCTGCCTGACGGTGAGGGCGCCCAGGGTTGCGGCGTCCACCACCACGCAGTCCAGCAGGCGCTTGCCCGGCGTGCCGCGGAACTTCACCCACAGCAGCACCGCCATGAGCAGCGGCAGCACCTGATTGATCATGAAATCACCCACGCCGGCGTAGCTGAAGGCCGGGCGCGCCGCGGTGAAATAGGCGGCGCCGTACAGCACATAGAGCAGCGGCGTAATCACCGCCAGCAGGATCACCGTGTCGATGAGGGTGGCGCCGACGCGGCGCCAGAACCCGGCATACTGCGGCTGCGCGTTCATCGTGGTGTGCAGACTAGGCCTTGAAACCGCGGTGCAGCGCGACGATGCCGCCGGACAGATTGAAGAACTCTACGCGATCGAAGCCGGCGTTCTCCATCATGCCCTTGAGCGTTTCCTGATCCGGGTGCATGCGAATGGACTCGGCCAGGTAGCGGTAGCTCTCGGAGTCGCCGGCGATGATCTTGCCCATCATGGGCAGCATGGTGAAGGAATACAGGTCGTACAGCGGCGACAGCCCCGGCACCGCCGGCTTGGAGAATTCCAGCACCAGCAGACGCCCGCCCGGCTTCAGGACGCGGTGCATGGAGGCCAGCGCCTTGTCCTTGTCGGTGTCGTTGCGCAGGCCGAAGGCGATGGTGATGAGGTCGAAGTGGTTGTCGGGGAAGGGCAGGCACTCGGCGTTGACCTGGGCATACTCGACGTTGCCGACGATGCCCTCATCCACCAGGCGCTTGCGGCCCACTTCCAGCATGGAGGCGTTGATGTCGGCCAGCACCACCTGGCCGGTGGGGCCGACGATGCGCGAGAACTTCATCGCCAGGTCGCCGGTGCCGCCGGCCAGGTCCAGCACACGCTGGCCGGCACGCACACCGCTCATCTCCACCGTGTAGCGCTTCCACAGACGATGGATGCCGAACGACATCATGTCGTTCATCATGTCGTATTTGGAGGCGACGGAGTGGAACACGTCCGCCACCAGGTGGACCTTCTCTTCCACCGCCACCTGTTTGTACCCGAAGTGGGTGGTGTCGCGTTCGCTCATCTCAAACTCCGTCGTGTTGAATGGCCTTATGCCTGGTGGGCCGGGGTCTTGCGCTGCTGGCCGGCGGCCGCCAAACGTTCGAGATAGTCCTGCCAGTTCTTCTCGTAATTGACCCCGAGGTCGTACAGGGTATCCCAGGCGTAGATGCCGGTGTTATGACCATCATCAAAGTGGGGCTGGATGGCATAGCTGCCCACCTGCTCGATCTGCTCGATGTTCACGTCTTCCTTGCCCACCTGCAGGGTCTCCTGGCCGGGACCGTGACCGCGCACCTCGGCAGAGGGGGAGAACACACGCAGATATTCGGTGGGCAGCTGGAAACGCTGGCCGTCGGAATAGGCGATCTCCAGCACATGCTTGGCCTTGTGCAGGGTGATTTCGGTGGGAATGGGTTTTTCGTTCATGGTTTGACCTCAAAGTTGCAAGTGACAAGTTACAAGTGGCAAGAAAAGAACAAGATGGAGGCACCGGCACGGCCATTCAATGAGTACGGGCTCCTGTTTGACTTGCCACTTGTCACTAGCAACTTGCCACTTCCTTACAAAATGTATCTGCTCAAATCCTCATCCCGCGCCAGTTCGCCAAGCTGGGCGTCCACGTAGGCCGCATCGATGGTAATCGTGGTGCCGCTCTTGTCCGCCGCCTCGAAGGACAGGCTCTCCAGCAGGCGCTCCAGAACGGTGTGCAGGCGGCGGGCGCCGATGTTTTCGGTGGTCTCGTTCACCTGCCAGGCGATCTCGGCGAGGCGGGCAATGCCGTCGGCGGTGAAATCGACGGTGACGCCCTCGGTGGCGAGCAGGGCCTTGTACTGTTCGGTGAGCGAGGCATCCGGTTCGGTGAGGATGCGCACGAAGTCCTCCACCGCCAGCGCGTCCAGTTCGACGCGGATGGGGAAGCGCCCCTGCAACTCCGGGATCAGATCCGACGGCTTGGCCAGGTGGAAGGCGCCGGAGGCGATGAACAGGATGTGGTCGGTCTTCACCATGCCGTACTTGGTGGACACGGTGCTGCCCTCCACCAGCGGCAGCAGATCGCGCTGCACGCCCTCGCGCGAGACGTCGGCGCCGCTGGCCGATTCGCTGCCGCGGCGGCAGATCTTGTCCATCTCGTCGAGGAAGACGATGCCGTTCTGCTCCACCGCGCGCAGGGCGCGGCTCTTCAGTTCTTCCTCGTTGACCATCTTGGCCGCCTCTTCGTCGGTGAGCAGGCGCATGGCCTCCTTCACCGTCAGCTTGCGCCGCTTGGTGCGGCCGCCGGCCAGATTCTTGAACAGGCCCTGCAGCTGCGAGGTCATCTCCTCCATGCCAGGGGGCGCCATGATCTCCACACCCATGGGCGCGGCGCTCACTTCCAGCTCGATCTCCTTGTCATCGAGGTCGCCCTCGCGCAGCTTCTTGCGGAATTTCTGTCGCGTGCCGGAGTCGGCCTGCTCCTGCTCGAAACCGCGCGCCGGCGGCAGCAGGATGTCGAGCACACGATCCTCCGCCGCCTCGAAGGCGCGGTGGCGCACCTTGGCCATCTCCTGTTCGCGCATCATCTTGATCGCCAGGTCCACCAGGTCGCGGATGATGGTTTCCACATCGCGACCCACGTAGCCCACCTCGGTGAACTTGGTGGCCTCCACCTTGATGAACGGCGCGTTGGCCAGCTTGGCGAGGCGACGCGCAATCTCCGTCTTGCCCACGCCGGTGGGTCCGATCATCAGGATGTTCTTCGGCGTGATCTCGTTGCGCAGCTGATCGCTCACCTGGCTGCGACGCCAGCGGTTGCGCAGCGCTACCGCCACCGAACGCTTGGCGGCGGTCTGGCCGATGATGTGCTTGTCCAGTTCCTGGACGATCTCACGGGGCGTCATTTCAGACATCTAGTGTTTCCCAAATTCTCAAATCCCAAAATCCGCCGCGGAGACGCGGAGGGAATCCAGATAACAAGTCATGGTCTTCATACACTCTGCGTCTCCGCGGCAGGTGTTTGCCTTTACGCCCCAAGTTCCTCGATGGTGAGGTTGCCGTTGGTGTAGATGCAGATGCCGGCGGCGATGCCGAGCGCCTTTTCGACGATGCTGCGCGCATCCAGCTCGGTGTTCTGGTACAGGGCCAGGGCGGCGGACTGGGCGAAGGGACCGCCGGAGCCGATGGCGATGAGGTCGTGCTCGGGCTCGATGACGTCGCCATTGCCGGTGATCATCAGGGTCGCCGTGGTATCGGCGACGATGAGCAGGGCCTCCAGGCGGCGCAGCACGCGGTCGGTGCGCCAGTCCTTGGCCATCTCCACCGCGGCGCGGGTGAGATTGCCCTGGTGTTTTTCCAGCTTGCCCTCGAAGCGCTCGAACAGGGTGAAGGCGTCGGCAGTGCCGCCGGCAAAGCCGGCCAGGACGCGGTCCTTGTACAGGCGGCGCACCTTGCGCGCGTTGCCCTTCATCACCGTGTTGCCGAGGGTGACCTGGCCGTCGCCGCCGATGACCACCTTGCCATGGCGACGCACCACCATCCTGGCGGTGCCGCGATACTGTTCCAAAGGGAGTCCTCCGCAGAAATGGCGCTATGGTACACGATTACGGCGCCCCCCGGCCGCAGCCGGGGGACCGTCGCAGGGGCCTGCGGGTCTACTGTGCGGGCTCGGGCTTCTTGCCGTTGACCACCTGCTCCATCAGCGCCTGGTTGCGCTCCTCCAGCCGGGCGATGAGGCCATCGATGCCCACCTGGGTGATCTCCTGGGCAAAGGAGGTGCGGTAGTTGGTGACCAGGCTGACGCCCTCCACGGTGACGTCGTAGACCTTCCAGTCACCATCGCGGTTGTGCACGGCGAACAGCACCTGCACCACCTTGCCGTCATCCAGATGCACCTCGGAGCGCACCGTGGTGGTGCTGCCCTCGGCCGGGCGCCCGGGCAGGAAGGTGATCAGCTCGTCGTTGCGCGCCAGCAGGTCGTCCAGTTGCTTGGGGTCTTCCAGCAGGGCGGCGGTATAGAAACGCACCATCATCACGCGGAAGGCGGCGATGAAGCGCTCGCGCTGCGCCGCCGTGGCCTGGCGCCAGTACTTGCCCAGCACCCAGCCGGACATGCGCGGGAAGTCCACATGGGGACCCAAGACCCGGTCCACCAGGTCGAACATGTGCTGCGGCCGCTCGCGCACCGCATCGCGTTCGCGCTTGAGGGTCTCGATCATGCGCTGGCTGACCTCGGTCATCAGCACCTCCGGCGCCTGCGGCACACTGGCCGCCCCCGCCTTGGCACCCAGCAGCAGGCCCAGCGCCAGCAGCAGCATCCACAGCGGCTTGCGTGACAGAATCATGGTGTACTCCCTCGTATCTTGTAGGTCTTTTGAATGCGCAGATTGTCGCCCATCGGCACCGGGCGGGCAATCAGGGGTAGAATAGCCGCCCGTTGACCTTCCGCACACCAGATGAAAGCACCCGAACTCCTCGCCCCCGCCGGCAGCCTGCGCCACCTGCGCATGGCCTTCGCCTATGGCGCCGACGCCGTCTACGCCGGCCTGCCGCGCTACTCCCTGCGCGTGCGCAACAACGACTTCGACCTGGACAACCTGGCCATCGGCATCCAGGAGGCCCATGCCCAGGGCAAGCAGTTCTTCCTCGCCAGCAACGTCATGCCGCACAACGCCAAGGTGCAGACCTTCATGGCCGACATGGAGCCGGTCATCGCCCTCCAGCCCGATGCCCTGATCATGGCCGACCCGGGCCTGATCCTGATGGTGCGCGAACGCTGGCCGGAGATGCCCGTCCACCTGTCGGTGCAGGCCAACACCGTCAACTATGCCGACGTGCGCTTCTGGCAGCGGCAGGGCATCGTGCGCGTGATCCTGTCACGCGAGCTGTCGCTGGACGAGGTGGCGGAGATCCGCCAGCAGTGCCCGGATATGGAGCTGGAGGTGTTCGTGCACGGCGCCCTGTGCATCGCCTATTCCGGCCGCTGCCTGCTGTCCGGCTACTTCAACCACCGTGACCCCAACCAGGGCACCTGCACCAACTCCTGCCGCTGGGACTATCAGGTGCACGATGCGGTCACCGATGCGAGCGGAGACGTGCGCCGTGCCGAGGCGCAGAAGGTCTATCTGCTGGAACAGCGCGAACATGCCGGCGAGCTGATGCCCATCGAGGAAGACGAGCACGGCACCTACATCATGAACTCCAAAGACCTGCGCGCGGTGGAGCACATCGCCGAACTGGTGCGCATCGGCGTCGACTCGCTGAAGATCGAGGGCCGCACCAAGTCGCCCTACTACATCGCCCGCACCACCCAGGCCTACCGCCAGGCCATCGACGACGCCGTCGCCGGCCGCCCCTTCGATACGCGCCTGCTGGTGGAGCTGGAGAACCTCGCCAACCGTGGCTACACCGACGGCTTCTACGTGCGCCACCACACCCAGGACTACCAGAACTACATGAAGGGGGTCTCCAGCGGCGAGAGGCAGCAGTACGTCGGCGAGGTGGACGGCTACGACGCCGCCACGGGGCTGGCCGAGATCGACGTCAAGAACAAGATTTGCGTCGGCGACCGCCTGGAACTGATCACCCCGCAGGGCAACCGCAGGTTCGTGCTGGAACGGATGGAAGGCCGCAACGGCGCGGCGCTGGACGAGGCACCCGGCGGCGGCCACCGCGTGCGCATCCCGCTGCCGGCGGGCGACTACCGCTATGCCTTGCTGGCGAAGGAACTATAAAGCGGGTTCAAGATTCAAGATTCAAGATTCAAGATTCAAGATTCAACAAAAAGCTGCCCGGGATTCGTGTAACTTTAAACCTTGAACGTTGAACGATTTTTTACCCCTCCACCCTATCGCGCCCCGCCGCCTTGCCGCGGTATAGCGCCGCATCGGCACGTGCCAGCAGCTCATCGAGGGTGAGGTCTTCGCCCGGCACGCGGGCGGCCACGCCGAGGGTGGCGGTAAGGCTGATCTCGGCACCGGGCAGACCGATACGGCAGGCGGCGATGGCGCTGCGCAGGCGCTCGGCAAACTGGCGCGCGCCGTCCAGGCTGGTCGCCGGCAGCAGAATGGCGAACTCTTCGCCGCCGAGCCGTCCCACCACGTCGCTGGTGCGCAACACATCGCGGCAGGCGTCAGCCACCGCCCGCAGCACCTGGTCACCGGCGGCATGGCCGTGGCTGTCGTTGACCTCCTTGAAGTGGTCCAGGTCCAGCATCACCACCGCCAGCGGTTCGTCGTAGCGCTGGGCGCGCACGATTTCGCGTTCCGCCAGTTCGAAGAAGCGGCGCCGGTTGGGCAGGCCGGTGAGATCGTCGGTATGCGCCTGCACCCGTGCCGCCTCTTCCAGTTGGCGGCGCAGTGCGACCTCCTGCTGCAGCAGCATGGTCAGGTGGCGGCTATGCGCCGAGTCGATAAAGGAAAAGCGACGCAGACGCGCATGCTGCACCGAGGTGATCACGCAAAAGATCAGCGTCACGATGAAGAACAGCGCCGCCAACGGCAGCTGGTGCGGCGCCGGGGGAAAGAACAGCAGGGTCTCGATACCCAGACCGACAAAGGCAAAGGTCGTGGCGAGCAGGCGATGATTCAGGGTGCTGGGGATGAAGAAAAAGGCGCCGACCATCATCACCAGCAACCCCGGATAGATCTCCAGAAACTCGCGCTGGCTGACCGGGTACAACAGCAGGGCATTGCCCAGCACCACGAAATAGAACAGCAGGGTGTAGTGATACAGGCGCGGCGGCACCACGGGGTTGCGCAGCAGCCACCACGCCAGGCCCCAGCAGAAGGCCAGTACGCCGAGGCGCAGGATGGCATTGAGCCAGAACAACGGGCCGAAGCCGAGCAGCAGCTGGTCGGAAATGACGAAGGCGAAATAGAGCGGGCCGGTGACGAACAGGGCGATGATGAAATGGCGCAGCTCGGCCGCGCCGACATGCTCGCCGAAAGCCGTCTCGGCCGCCGGGTCGGCGAACTCGCCGCTCCAGCGGCTCAAGGTTACGGCATAGGGCAGATTGCCGCCCCTGCTCCCTGCTGCCCCGTTGTCCTGCCCACCCATACCCGGCCCGTGCCAACCTCTCATGATATTGCTCAACATCATACCGAGGCGTCCGCCCCGGCGTCGACCAGGCGCTTCTGGCCGCGCTATCCGCAGTGTTACACTGTGCGCCTTTCAACGACATCAAGCGCTGAGGAATTCTCCGTGAGCAAGCTCGAAACCGGCCATGGTGCCTTTCCCTGGACCCGCATGCGCCGCATGCGCCGTGACGACTTCTCGCGCCGCCTGATGCGGGAATCGGCCCTCAGCGCCAATGACCTGATCTGCCCCCTGTTCGTGCTGGAAGGCAACAACCGTCGCGAGGCGGTGGCCTCCATGCCCGGCGTCGAGCGCCTGTCCCTCGACCTGCTGCTGCGCGAGGCCGAGGCCCTGCACCGGCTCGGCGTGCCGGCGGTGGCCCTGTTCCCGGTCACCCCGCTGGAGAAGAAGTCGCTGGATGCCGCGGAGGCGTGGAACCCGGACGGCCTGGCGCAGCGCACGGTGCGCGCCCTGAAGAAGGAATTTCCCGAGCTGGGCGTCATCACCGATGTCGCCCTCGACCCCTTCACCACCCACGGCCAGGACGGGCTCATCGACGCCACCGGCTACGTCATGAATGACGAGACCGTGGTGGCCCTGGTGCAGCAGGCGCTGTCCCACGCCGCGGCCGGCGCCGACGTGGTGGCGCCCTCGGACATGATGGACGGCCGCATCGGCGACATCCGCGAGGCGCTGGAGTCCGCCGGCCACATCCACACCCGCATCCTGGCCTACTCCGCCAAGTATGCCTCCAGCTTCTACGGCCCGTTCCGCGATGCGGTCGGCTCCGCCGGCAACCTCGGCAAGGGCAACAAGTACACCTACCAGATGGACCCGGCCAACAGCGACGAGGCCCTGCGCGAGGTGGCGCTGGACCTGAGCGAGGGTGCCGACATGGTGATGGTCAAGCCGGGCATGCCGTATCTCGACATCGTGCGCCGGGTGAAGGACCAGTTCGGGGTGCCCACCTTCGCCTATCAGGTGAGCGGTGAGTACGCCATGCTGATGGCCGCGGCGCAGAACGGCTGGCTGGACGAAAAGGCTGTGATCATGGAGTCGCTGCTGTCCTTCAAGCGCGCCGGCGCCGACGGCATCCTGACCTACTTCGCGCGCCGTGCGGCGGAATGGCTAAAAGAATAGATACAAGATTCAAGATACAAGAGGAAAAAAATAGCTGCGCGCAGCCCGCACCCTCCCTTGTATCTTTGCTCTTTCCTCTTTCCACTTTAGCAAGAGACTAATCATGTCCCCCAAAAGCTTCGTCTTCAGCATGTTCGGCTCATCGCCGGTCAGCCCCCTGCAACAGCACATGGCCAAGGTCCAGGTCTGTGTGCAGGAAGTGATTCCGTTCCTGGAGGCGGCCCTGGCCCAGGACTGGACCCGCGCCCGCGAGGTGCAGAAGCGCATCGCCGTGCTGGAAGGCGAGGCCGATGCCCTGAAGAAGGAGCTGCGCCTGCACCTGCCGCGCGGCTGGATGATGCCGGTATCGCGCCGTGACCTGCTGGAGGCGCTGCGCATGCAGGACAAGATCGCCAACAAGACCAAGGACATCGCTGGCCTGATCATCGGCCGCCGCATGGTGTTCCCGCCCGAAATCGCCGCCAAGCTGCTGGAGTTCGCCCGCCGCTGCATCGATGCCACCGCCCAGGCGCAGCTGGCCATCAACGAGCTGGACGAACTGGTGGAGACCGGCTTCCGCGGCCACGAGGTGGAACTGGTGGAAAAGATGATTACCGAACTGGATGCCATCGAGGCGGACACCGACACCCTGCAGGTGGAGGTGCGCGACCTGCTGTTCGCCCGGGAGAAGGAACTCTACGCCGTCGACGTGATGTTCATGTACAACGTCATCGACTGGATCGGCGACCTCGGCGACCTGGCCCAGCGCGTGGGCAGCCGCCTGCTGATGATGCTGGCACGCTAGGGAGGGCGCACGATGGAATACGCAACGATCTATATCGTGCTGGCGGTTGCCTTCGGCCTGTTCATGGCCTGGGGCGTGGGCGCCAACGACGTCGCCAACGCCATGGGCACCTCAGTGGGCTCCGGCGCCCTTACCGCGCGCCAGGCCATCGTCATCGCCGCCATCTTCGAGTTCGCCGGTGCCTATCTGGCCGGCGGCGCCGTCACCGAAACCATCCGCAGCGGCATGATCGAGGCCAACCTGCTCGCCGGCCAGCCGGAGCTGCTGATCTATGGCATGCTGGCCTCGCTGCTCGCCGCCGCCATCTGGCTGCTGGTGGCCTCCCATTTCGGCTGGCCGGTATCCACCACCCACTCCATCGTCGGCGCCATCGTCGGCTTTGCTGCCGTGGGCCTCGGCATGGAGGCGGTGAAATGGGACAAGATCGGCTCCATCGTGATGAGCTGGGTGATCTCCCCGGCCCTCGCCGGCGTCATCTCCTACTGGCTGTTCCAGAGCGTGCAGAAATTCATTCTCGACACCGAGAACCCGCTCAAGAACGCCAAGCGCTATGTTCCCGTCTACATCTTCCTGGTCGGCTTCATCGTCGCCCTGGTTACCCTGACCAAGGGCCTCAAGCATGTCGGCCTGCATATCTCCACCGCGGAAAGCTATCTGTACGCGGTGATCCTTGGTGTGGCCACCATGCTGGTCGGCATCTATGCCATCTCGCGTCTGCGCTTCGATCCCCAGGCCGACCGGACGTTCCACTTCGCCAACGTGGAGAAGGTCTTCGGCGTGCTGATGATCGTCACCGCCTGCGCCATGGCCTTCGCCCACGGCTCCAACGATGTGGCCAATGCAGTCGGCCCGCTGGCGGCGGTGATCAGCGTGGTGCAAAGCGGCGGCGAGGTGGCGAGCAAGGCCGCCATGCCGGCCTGGGTGCTGCTGCTGGGCGGCATCGGCATCGTCTTCGGCCTCGCCACCTTCGGCTACAAGGTCATGGCCACCGTGGGCAGCGGCATCACCGAACTGACCCCGAGCCGCGGCTTCGCCGCCACCCTGGCCGCCGCGGCCACCGTGGTATTCGCCTCCGGCACCGGCCTGCCCATCTCCACCACCCACACCCTGGTCGGCGGCGTACTGGGCGTCGGTCTGGCCCGCGGCATCGCGGCGCTGAACATGGAGGTGGTGCGCACCATATTCCTGTCCTGGATCGTCACCCTGCCGGCCGGCGCCATCCTGGCCATCGTGTTCTTCTTCATGCTGAAGGGGATATTTGCCTAAAACCCAGATACAGAACCCCAGATACAAGAGGAAAGAGACGAGATACAAGGGGAGGTGTGCGCGCTGCGCACCGTGATTTGAACTCAAAATCAACACGAGCGCAGCGAGTTCGTTCCCTTGTATCTTGTCACTTGTATCTTGTATCTGCTTTTGAGCGATGGCGCCTATCCCCTGCACCACCGATGAGAGATGCTTGCCATGACCGACCGTTACGCCGTGATGGGCAACCCCATCGGCCACAGCAAGTCGCCGCTGATCCACACCCGCTTCGCGCAACAGACGGGGCAGCAACTGAGCTATGAGGCGATCCTGGTGGAACTGGACGACTTTCCCGCGGCCGTGGCGCGCTTTCGTGCGGCCGGCGGCAAGGGACTCAACGTCACCGTGCCGTTCAAGCAGGAGGCCTGGGCACTGGCCGGGCGGCGCAGCCGGCGCGCCGAACGTGCCGGAGCAGTCAACACCCTGCGCTTCGAGACCGACGGCAGCCTGTACGGCGACAACACCGACGGCGTCGGCCTGGTCCGTGACCTGAAGGAGAACCACGCGGTGGCACTGGCCGGATGCCGGCTGCTGTTGCTCGGTGCCGGTGGCGCGGTACGCGGCGTACTGGAGCCCCTGCTGGCCGAGCGGCCAGCGGAGCTGGTGATCGCCAACCGTACCGTCGCCAAGGCCGAAGAACTCGCCACCGCCTTCGCCGACCTGGGCACGGTGCGGGCCAGCAGCTTCGCGGCCCTGGAACGCCAGCAGTTCGACGTGGTGATCAACGGTACCGCGGCCAGCCTGCAGGGCGAGGTGCCGCCGTTGCCGGCGGGTGTGCTGGCGGCGGATGCGGTGTGCTACGACATGATGTACGGCAAGGAACCGACGCCGTTCCTGCGCTGGGCCGAGGCGGCAGGCGCCGCCTCGGCGCTGGACGGTCTGGGCATGCTGGTGGAGCAGGCGGCAGAGGCGTTTTACCTGTGGCGCGGCGTGCGTCCGGCCACCGCACCGGTGATCGCCGCACTGCGCCAGCACATGTAAGGGGGCGGCCGGGTCAGGTGAACTTGGTGGCCAGGTCGCGGTAACCCGAGATCACGATACGTTCCTTTTCCTCCTGCTCCACCGGCGCAGGTGCGCTCTCCTCGAGAAACATATCCGCCTTGCGGGACAGCGCCGTTCCCCGGCGCCGCTCCACCCCGCGCCGCTCCACGCCCTGCCACGGCCGATCACGCCAACCCAGGGCGCGGCGCTCGTTGCTGTAGCTGCGATAGAAATACTCCCGCACCGTCAACGCACGGCTGAACAAGGTATAACCGTTGAGTTTCTTGATGGCCTTGTGGGCCGGGCGGGGAGAAGAAAACGTGCATACGGCGTAACAACCGGCGAGACCGTCTTTATCCTGGTGCCGATGCAGCTTGATCTGGACCGCGCGGTCGAAGGGAGATAACAGCTTCTCCAGCACATTGGCAGTAATGGTGTCCGGCAGATTTCCCACGAATACATCCATGCAAACCTCCTTGCAAACACAGCGTCAGGCTTGTTTTTGGTATGTGGCCTTGAGACGGCAGTAATGCTCGGCCGAATAGCTGAAACGCGCGCGCTCGGCCTCCGTCAGCAAACGGACTCTCCTGGCCGGGCTTCCCATCCACAGATATCCCCCTTCCAGGGTCTTGCCCGGCGGGACCAGGCTTCCGGCCCCCAGCAGACTATAGGACTCCAGCACCGCCCCGTCCAGCACAATGGAGCCCATGCCGATCAGGCACTTATCTCCCACCGTGCAGCCGTGCAGCGTGACATTGTGCCCCACCGTCACCTCATCACCGATCAGCAGCGGGTGGCCACCGGGCACCTCCCCATGGGCATGGGTCACGTGCAGCACGGTGCCATCCTGGATATTGCTGCGCGCCCCGATGCGGATGTAATTGACGTCGCCGCGCGCCACCGCCATCGGCCACAACGAACTGTCCTCCCCGATCGCCACATCGCCGATCACCACCGCCTGCGGGTCGACATAGGCCGAGGCGTGAACAGTGGGTAGGGTTCCGCAATAGGCTCGAACCGACATGATGAGTTGTATTCCTCAGTCCTTGCTTGCCACTTGTATCTTGTAACTTGTCACTGCTTTCAGCGCATCGTCACCAGCTCTTCCGCGCTGGTGGGATGCAGGGCCACGGTATTGTCGAGGTCGCGCTTGGTGGCGCCCATCTTCACCGCCACGGCAAAGCCCTGCAGCATCTCGTCAGCGCCGTTGCCGATGATGTGCACGCCGACCACCTTCTCCTGCACCCCGACGCAGACCAGCTTCATCGCCGTCTTGGAACCGTGGCGGGTGAAGGCGTGGTACATGGGGGTGAAGCGGGTCTGGTACACCTTGACCGATTCCGCGCCGTATTGCGCCCGCGCCTCTTCCTCGGACAGGCCGACGGTGCCGATGGGCGGATGGCTGAACACCACCGTGGGTATGTTGTCGTAGTCCAGCTTGCGCTCCGGCTGGCCACCGAACAGGCGGTCACCCAGGCGGCGCGCGGCGGCAATGGCCACCGGGGTCAGCTGGGCCCGGCCGGTGACGTCGCCCACGGCATAGACGCCGGACACATTGGTGTTCTGGTAGTCGTCGGTGGGGATATAGCCGTGGGGGTCGCTCTCCACACCGGCGGCGGCCAGATTCAGGTCGGCGGTGTGGGGGGCGCGGCCGATGGCCCAGATCAGGGTATCGAACCCGGCCAGGGTATGGCCACCGGAACAGTGCAGCACAAGGCGGCCATCGGCGCCCTTTTCCACGCGCTCGACATTGATGTTGGGAAGGATGTTGACGCCATGGTTGACCATCTCCTCCATCAGGGTCTCGCGCAGCATGGCGTCGAAATGGCCGAGGAAATGCTGGCGCCGCAGCAGCAGGTCCACCTCGCTGCCGAGGGCATTGAGCAGGCCGGCCAGCTCCACCGCGATGTAGCCGCCGCCCACCACCGCCACGCGCCGGGGCTGTTCGCGCAGGGCAAAGAAACCATTGGAGTCGATGCCGTGCTCGGCGCCGGGTATGGCCGGAATCATCGGCGTCCCACCGGGCGACACCACGACATGATCGGCGCTGTAGCGCTTGCCCTCCACCTCCAGCGTATGTGCATCGACAAAGCGGGCATAGCCCTGGATCAGATCGATACCCGACTCCTTGAGATAGCCGCCGTACCAGTCGTTGATATTCTGGATGTAACGCTCGCGTGCATTCACCAGCTGACTCCAGTCGAAGTCGTTGACCAGCACATCGAAACCGTAGTCGGTCGCATCGCGCAGGGCGCCGGCAATGCCGGCGGCATTCCACATCACCTTCTTCGGTACGCAGCCGACGTTCACGCAGGTGCCGCCGATGCGACCGGCCTCGATGACGGCAGCCTTCTTGCCGTGCAGGGCAGCACGCTCGGCGGCGGAGAGGCCGCCGCTGCCGGCGCCGATGGCGATGAGATCGTAGTGCTTGGTCATGGCGTATCCTTGGTTGTTTCCTGGCACAGGAAGTGGCGGATAAGGGCATCGCTGCAGGTCATGGCTGCGATTCTACCGCCTGCAGCGCCTATACGGCACCATCTGATATGCTAGCCGCCAGGAGGTATGCCATGGAGTTGGACATACAATACATCTTCCGTTTTGCCGACGGACGAGAGGCGAGTTTTGCCATTCGGCTGGACGCGCTGCGTCTGGAACCGGTCATGCCGCCCGGCGCGGAGGCAGAGTGGACGCGGCTGGGTTTTCACCGCTGCACCCACTGTCCGCTGCAGGAAACGGAACACCCGCACTGCCCGCTGGCGCGCTCCCTGGTCGGCACCGTCGCGCTGCTGGGTGATGTGCTCTCCTACGACCAGGTGGACGCGGAGGTCATCACGCCAGAGCGGCGCATCCTGCACCACACCTCGGCCCAGAACGCCATCAGCGCCATGATGGGCCTGATCATCGCCACCAGCGGCTGTCCCCACATGGCCTTCTTCAAGCCCATGGCACGCTTCCATCTGCCCTTCGCCACGGAAGAGGAAACCATGTACCGTGCCGCCAGCATGTACCTGCTCGGGCAATACTTCCGCCAGCAGCAGGGACTGTCCGCAGAAATGGGCTTCGACGGCCTGCTCCAGCTCTATCACAACGTGGAGATCGTGAACCGCGCCATGGCCAACCGCCTGCGCGCCGCCGCGCGCGAGGACGGCACGGTCAACGCCCTGGTGCTGCTCGACATGTATGCCAAGACCCTGCCGGTGGCGGTGGAAGAAACCCTGCAGGAATTGCGGCCGCTGTATACTGCCTACCTATAACGACAATAGCCGAGAACAATAGTGGATAATCCCGCAGAAGAATTCACCGATCAGGAGTTGATGAGCAACGAACCGCACTCCGGCCTGCGCGAGTGGCTGCTGCGCACCACGCTGCAGGACATGGTTGCCTCGCACAATCACTCCCGTGATTTCAACGGCTCGCGCGCAGAATACATCTACCTGCGCGTGCGCCTGCTCAGCTTCGTCTTTGCCCTGCTGGCGCCGCTGTGGATCCCCATCGATCTGGTCCTGCTCTCCGATCCCAGCTTCAAGGAGATGCTGGTGCTGCGCCTGGGTTTCAGCGGCCTGTTCCTGGCCCTGGGACTGTGGACCGCGCAGCCCCACAACCTGCTGCTGGCGCGGGTGCGCGTGGCGCTGTTCATCGCCATTCCGGGCCTGTTCTACATCGGCTCGCGCATCGTGCTGGGCGGCGACGTGCCCGACGCCGGCATCCTGATGGGCTACAGCTTCCTGCCCTACCTGGTGGTTTCGCTGCTGGCCCTGTTTCCCTTCACCCTCATCGAGGGACTGGCCTACGCCATCACCATCGGCCTGGTGGTACTCGGCACCGAAATCGCCTTCGGCACCCTGTTCACCGTGCGCGCCTTCGGCGAGGTCTGGCTGCTGGGCCTGCTGGCCGGCATCGCCATGTGGGCCGAACTGGCGCAGCTGCACATGTTGCTGCAGCTCTACCGCGAGGCCACCCGTGACGCGCTCACCGGCCTGGTCAACCGTGCCGTGCTCAACAAATGGCTCGACCTGGAGGTGGAGCGGGCGCGCGACCGGCAGCGTCCGCTGTCGGTGCTGCTGCTGGACCTGGACCTGTTCAAGCGCATCAACGATACCTACGGCCACCTTGCCGGCGACATGGTGCTGCAGGTATTTGCCCGCCTGATGATCCGCGAGATGCCCGGCATCAACCTCATCGGCCGCTACGGCGGCGAGGAATTCCTCGCCATCCTGCCCGGCAAGAACGAGCAGCAGGCGCTGGACCTCGCCAATCGTATCCGCGCCGCATGCCACAAGGCCCGGGTGCGCGGGCCGGACAACCAGAGCATCGGTTTTACCGTCAGCATCGGTGTGGCCACGCTGGAAGAAAAGGAAGATGCCGAGGCGCTGTTGCAGCGCGTCGACAAGGGCCTGTACCGCGCCAAGGAGGCCGGACGCGACCTGGCGGTGCTCGCCTAGGGAAGCTCTGCACAAGTTCAGAGCTTCCGCGGCACAGGGATGTGCCGCCATTTTCCAACGACGTATCGTCGTTGGAAAATGAAGCCCAGCGAAAATTGCACTTTTCGCTAGGCGTGCCTGAGAAGTCCGGGAGGGACTTATTCAGACATTCCCTACTCACCGCCCGGCGTGCGCAGCGAGTGCAGGTAGGCCCGCAACATCTGCAGTGCCTCCGGTTCGGCCGCCTCGTCGAACACCAGTCCCACCCCGTCGTGCCCGCAATGGGCCACCATCGCCGGCAGGCGCAGCCTGCCGCTGCGTTCCTGCGCCAGTACCTCCACCTCAACCAGGGCATTGCGGTACAGCAAACCGGGGTTGACCTCCACGAACATGCCGTCACGGCTGACATTGCGACATATGCCGCGTGCCACCAGGGCGCCGCGCGCGTACAGCGCAACCTGCAGGGTGTAGGGCAGACGGGATGAGAAACGATGCTCCATGGCCGGGAGGGATACCGCAGGAGGAGGATGACGGGATTCTAGCGCCTATCCCATGGGGAACAAAAAAGTTCTTGACTAAAACCATCGAGATTCATAGACTCATTCCACCCAGACATTGTTACACCCCTTACATGGAAGGCCTCGGCCTTCCATTTTTTTTGTCCAGGGATGGACTTATGCCGCGGAGGCCAGGGATGGCCGAGAGCGGCGCTTGTCCAGGGACGGACTTATGCCGCGGAGGCCAGGGATGGCCGGGAGCGGCGCTCTCCCAGCAATAACCCCCGCCTTTTGCCGCATCGCTGATCCATAAGCAGATATTTCTTTTGCCATAAGTCATTTTCCCGGACTATAGCCACACGGAGAAGAGGCTATCTTGCCGGAATACAGGCCGGCACCTTCCCGCCATGCCCGCAGACAGCGGCATGTGCGCGCCGGCCATGCCGCGGCATGACAAGAACATCAAGGAGGAGACATGAAGCTCAACACGCCCGTCACCCAGCGGGAGCGCAGCTATGGCGACGACGTCACCATCACCTCGCTCACCGACCTCAAGGGCACCATCACCTACGCCAACCGCGACTTCATCGACATCAGCGGCTTCAGCGAGGAAGAGCTGATCGGCAAGAACCACAACATCGTGCGCCACCCGGACATGCCGCCCATCGCCTTCCAGGACCTGTGGGACACCATGAAGAAGGGCCACAGCTGGCGCGGCATCGTCAAGAACCGCTGCAAGAACGGTGACCACTACTGGGTAGACGCCTACGTCACGCCTGTCTACGAGGGCGATGCCGTGGTCGGCTACCAGTCGGTGCGCAGCCGCCCTGCGCCGCACCAAGTCGCGGCCGCCGAGCAGCTCTACGCCAAACTGCGCAGCGACGCCACCGCCAGACTGCCGACACGGCGCAACATCTTCGACATCAGCCTGCGCCTGCGCATCCTCGCCAGCCTGCTGCTGCTCGCCAGCCTGGCGATCCTGGTGGCGCTGGTAAGCAGCTACAGCGCAACGCGGCAGCAACACCTGCTGGACCAGCACCTTGCCCAGGTCGGCGAGGTGCAACAGCTGTGGCAGACGAGCCGCATCAGCAGCGATAACGCCCTGGGCAAAAAGATCGACGCGCTGAACTCAACCGCAGAGAACGTACCGCTGTCGGAGGCGCTGGCAGCACTCAATCAGAACAGCACCCGCCTCATCGTCGCCATCTGTCTGGCCGGTCTGGCCCTGATGGTCGTCATCGGCACGCTGCTGAATCGCACCGTCATCAAGCCCATGTCCCAGGTCGTCACCCTCGCCAAGGAAATGGCCGGCGGCCATCTGGCGCGCCGCATCGATGTCCAGCACAACGATGAGGTCGGGCAGATGCTGCAGGCCATGAAACTGCTGCAGGCGCGCCTGCGCACCGCCTTCGGCCAGTTTCTCGAAACTGCCGACGAACTGGCGGCCGCGGCCGATCAGTTTTCCGCTACCGGACGCGAAACCGTGCAGCACATGCAGCAACAGCAGGCCGAGACCGAACAGGTTGCCACCGCCATGAACGAAATGGCAGCCACGGTACAGGAGGTGGCGCGCAACACGGCGCAGGCCGCGCAGTCGGCCCGCGATGCCGAACAGGAAAGTGGTGATGGACGCCGCGTGGTCAACGCGGCCCGGGCGGCCATACATCGTCTGGCCGAAGAGGTGGAAAGCAGCGCCCAGGTGATCAACCGCCTGCAGCAGGACGGCGATCGCATCAGCAGCATCACCGAGGTGATCAGCGGTATCGCCGAACAGACCAACCTGCTGGCGCTCAATGCCGCCATCGAGGCGGCACGTGCCGGCGAGAGCGGCCGCGGCTTTGCCGTGGTGGCCGACGAGGTGCGCACCCTGGCCGGCCGCACCCAGGCGGCCACCGCCGAGATCCGTGCCATGCTCGACAATCTGCGCAGCGGCATCGGCGAGGCGGTGGCGGTGATGCGGCAGGGCCAGACCCAGGCCGGTGCCGCCGTGGATCAGTCGCGCCAGACCGAACAATCCCTGGAGAGCATCGGCAGCGCCGTATCCGCGATCAGCGACATGAACACGCAGATCGCCACGGCGGCGGAACAGCAGAGCGCGGTGGCCGAGGAGATGAATCGCAACGTGGTGACCATCCGCGACCTCGCCGGCACCACCACCGCCCAGGCCGAGGAGATCAGCTCCGCCGGTGCGCGGCTGGCGCAGCTGTCGACGCAGCTGCACGCGATGATGCGGCAGTTCAAGCTCAGCTGAGGTCGAAGGACAGCGGCGCCTCGGCCAGACGCAGGCGCTGCTCCTGCAGCGTCATGATGTGCTCCTCCCAGTAGCGCGGCGTGCCGAACCAGGGGAAGGCGAGGACAAAGGCCGGGTCATCGCGGCGCCGCGCCAGCCAGGCGGCGTAGTGCATCAGGCGCAGGGTGCGCAGCGGCTCGATGAGGCGCAGCTCGCGGCGGTCGAAATCAAAGAATTCCTCGTAGCCGCCCAGCAGCTCATCCAGTTGCAGCAACTGCTCGTGGCGCTCCCCCGACAGCAGCATCCACAGGTCCTGCACCGCCGGCCCGCTGCGGCAGTCGTCCAGGTCGACGATGTGCGAGCCGCTGTCGGTCCACAGAATGTTGCCGGGATGAAAATCGCCGTGGATGCGCTGCCACACCAGGGACGGCAGCGCGGCAAAGGCGGCGCTCACCGTGTCCAGCAGTTCCGCGCTGAGGTCGGCGTAGCGCGACTGGTACTCGCGCGGCAGCAGGCCGCTCTCCAGCAGATACGCGCGCGACTCGACCCCGAAGCTGGCCACGTCCAGCCGCGGCCGCGAGGCGAACGGCTGGGCCGCACCGACCGCGTGCAGGCGGCCCAGAAAGCGGCCCAGGCGCCACAGCACATCCGGCACGTCGAGGTCCGGCCAGCGCCCGCCGCGGCGCGGAAACAGCGCATAGCGAAAGCCGGCATGAAGGTGCAGCGTCTCACCGCCCTCATCGGCCAGCGGCGCCACCACCGGCACCTCCGCCGCCAGCAACTCCAGGGCAAAGGCATGTTCCTCCAGTATCGCCGCGTCGCTCCAGCGCGCCGGGCGGTAGAACTTGGCCACCACGTAGCCGCCCTCCTCCAGGGCCACCTGATAGACGCGATTTTCGTAGCTGTTCAGCGCCAGCAGGCCGCCGGCAGGCCGCCGGCCGCAACGCTCCACCGCATCGAGCACGGTATCCGGCGTGAGGGCATCGTAAGGATGGGACTGGATTTCGTTTAACATGGCCCCACTGTACAACAAATCGGAGTCCGCAAATGAACGCAAATACACGCGAATATCTAGTGCGATTTATTTGCGTACATTCGCGTTTATTTGCGGACTTTCTTTGATTTGAGTGGAGTTTGTATCTATGCCCAATCCCCTGCTCGAAATGAACGGCCTGCCGCCGTTCCACGCCATCCGCCCGGAACACGTGGAGCCAGCCATCGATACCGTGCTGGCGGAGAACCGTGCCGCCATCGCGCGCCTGCTGCACCACAAGACGCACAGCTGGGACACCCTGCTCGCCCCGCTGGAGGAACTGGACGACCGCCTGAGCCGCACCTGGTCGCCGGTGAGCCACCTCAACGCCGTGATGAACTCCGACGAGCTGCGCGCCGCCTACAACGCCTGCCTGCCCAAGCTGAGCGCCTATGCCACCGAGCTGGGGCAGAACGAAGACCTGTATCGCGCCCTGCAGGCCATCCGCGACGGCGCGGAGTACGCGACGCTTTCCACCGCCCGGCGCAGGCATCTGGACAACCTGCTGCGCGACTTCCGCCTCTCCGGCGTGGCCCTGCCGCCTGCGCAGAAGGCGCGCTTCAAGGCGGCCAGCGAGGAACTGAGCCAGGCCACCGCCCGCTTCGAGGAACACCTGCTCGATGCCACCAACGGCTGGCACCTGCTCGTCACCGACGAGTCGCGCCTCGCCGGCATCCCCGCCAGCAGCCAGGCGATGATGCGCCAGACGGCGCAGCGCGAGAACCAGGACGGCTGGCGCATCGGCCTGGATTTTCCCAGCTACTTTGCGGTGATGAGCTATGCCGACGACCGCACCCTGCGCGAGGAGCTGTATACGGCCTATGTCACCCGCGCCTCCGATCAGGGGCCCCACGCCGGCCGCTGGGACAACGGCCCGGTGATGGAGCAGATCCTCGCCCTGCGCCACGAGCTGGCGCAGCTGCTCGGTTTCGCCAGCCACGCCGAACATTCCCTCGCCACCAAGATGGCCGAGACGCCGCAGCAGGTGCTCGGCTTCCTGCGCGACCTCGCCGCCCGCTCGCTGCAACTGGCGCAAGGTGATCTCGACGAGATCGCCGCCTATGCCCGCGACCGGCACGGCCTCGAAAAGCTCGCGGTGTGGGACATCAACTACTACGCAGAGAAGCTGCGCCTGCACAAATATGCGATCTCGCAGGAGGACCTGAAGCCGTGGTTCCCTGCCGACCGCGTGGTGGCCGGCATGTTCGAGGTGGTGCAGCGTCTGTTCGGGCTGGATATCCGCGCGGTTGACGACATCCAGACCTGGCATGCGGACGTGCGCTTCTACGACATCTTCGACAGCGCCGGCGCCCTGCGCGGCCGCTTCTATCTCGACCTCTACGCGCGGCCGAAGAAGCGCGGCGGCGCCTGGATGGACGAGTGCATCCGCGCCCGCACCCTGCCCGACGGTACGCGCCAGACCCCAGTGGCCTACCTCACCTGCAACTTCACCCCGCCGGTGGACGGCAAACCCGCCCTGCTCAGCCACGACGAGGTGCAGACCCTGTTCCACGAATTCGGCCACGGCCTGCACCACATGCTCACCCGCATCGAGGTGGCCGGCGTCGCCGGCATCAGCGGCGTGGCCTGGGACGCGGTAGAGCTGCCCAGCCAGTTCCTGGAGAACTGGTGCTGGCAGCGCGAGGCGCTGGACCTGTTCGCGCGCCATTACGAAACCGGCGCGCCGCTGCCTTCGGCGCTGTTCGACAAGCTGTGGGCGGCGCGCAACTTCCAGGCCGGCATGCAGATGGTGCGGCAACTGGAGTTTGCCCTGTTCGACTTCCGCCTGTACCTGGAGTATGACCCGCAACAAGGCGGCCGCATCCAGCAGATCCTCGACGAGGTGCGCGCCGAGGTGGCGGTGGTGCGGCCGCCGCATTACAACCGCTTCCAGCATGGCTTTGCCCACATCTTCTCCGGCGGCTACTCCGCCGGTTACTACAGCTACAAGTGGGCCGAGGTGCTGTCCAGCGACGCCTTCGCCCGCTTCGAGGAGGAAGGTGTGTTCAACCGCGCCACCGGCCTCGCCTTCATGGAGGCGATCCTGGAACAGGGCGGCGCGCGCGAACCGATGGAGCTGTTCATCGAGTTCCGCGGCCGCGAGCCGAGCATCGACGCCCTGTTGCGCCACAGCGGCATCACCGCGTGAGCAAGACGCTCCAAGGGCCAAGGGTTCGCACAAATGCTGCCGCGGGTTGTCCCCTTGAAGCCACGGAGGATTGTCTAATAATCGAGAAGGATAGTAAGCTACTTGCGATGAGAAGCTTACCCGGCACGAGCGTATGGACGCGGTATCAGATGGGCGCAGCCCTGCTGTTCTGCCTGCTGTGGCCGTTCCAGCCGGTCGCGGCAGACACGCTCTATGTCACCGATCGTCTTGCCGCCGAGCTGTATCCAGCCCCGCGCGCCGCCGGCAAGCCGATCCAGCTATTACCCACCGGCACCACCCTGCAGGTACTCACGCAACAGAACGGTTTCGTGCGCGTGCGCACCGCGGATGGTGACGAAGGCTGGATTGCGCGACAGCAGTTGCAGGAAGACATGCCGGCCCAGGTGCTGTTGCTGTCGCTGGCGCAACAGCACGAACGCACCACCAGGGAACTCGACCTCACCCGCCGCCAGCTCGCCGAGCAGACCCGCGCGGCGCAGCAGAATCATCAGGTGTCGCGCTCGTGGTGGATGTTTTTCGCCGTGCTGGTGTCCCTGGTGACGGGCTTCATTCTCGGCATCATGTGGCTGGACTGGCGCATCCGCGAACGCCACGGCGGCTTCCGACTTTAACTGCAGATACAAGAGAAAAGTGAAAAAATACAAGTGGCGTTGTCGTGCTACGCGCGGTTGTATTTACTTTTCTCTTGTATCTTTCAACCTGTATCTGCCGTCATGAAAATTGCCTCCTGGAACGTCAACTCCCTGCGCGTGCGCCTGCCCCAGGTGCTGGACTGGCTGGCGGCACAGCAGCCCGATGTACTCGCCCTGCAGGAAACCAAGATGCAGGATGACGAGTTTCCCCGCGCCGAGATCGAGGCCGCGGGCTATCAGGTGCTGTTCTCCGGCCAGAAGACCTACAACGGCGTCGCCTTGCTCAGCCGTGCGCCGGCCGGCGGCGACATCGTCACCGACCTGCCGGGTCTGGACGACCCGCAGCGGCGCGTGCTCGGCGCCATGTTTGGCGATGTATACGTGCTGGACCTGTACGTGCCCAACGGCCAGGAGGTGGGCTCGGAAAAATACGCCTACAAGCTGGACTGGCTGGAAAAACTGCAGGCCTTCATCGCGGCACAATTGCAGCGCACGCCCAACCTGGTGGTGCTGGGCGACTTCAACATCGCCCCGGACGAGCGCGACGTCTACGACCCCAAGGCCTGGGAAAACAGCGTGCTGTTCTCGCCCCCGGAGCGTGCCGCCTTCCAGCGCCTGCTCGGCGCCGGATTGGTGGATACCTTCCGCCTGTTCGAGCAGGCGGAGAAAAGTTACAGCTGGTGGGACTACCGCATGAACGCCTTCCGCCGCAACATCGGCCTGCGCATCGACCACATCCTCGCCAGTGCGCCGCTCGCCGCGCAGTGCACCAGCTCCACCATCGACAGGGAGACGCGCAAACAGGAACGGCCGTCGGACCACGCGCCGGTGATTGCGGAATTCCAGCGTTAAAGGAAAGCAGCGGACAGGATGTAACAGGATTTACAAGATGAAAACATCTTGTTCATCTTGAAAAATCTTGTCCATCTTGTCCTTCTTTATTTCGTCTGCGTTTCAGCGCGTCTATGTCACGGTGATGTTGCGGCCGCGGGTTTCGGTGAGGCGCAGGGCAGCGATCAGGGCCACTGCCGCGAAACCGAGCATCAGCCACAGCGCAGCGTGATAGTTGGCAGCGCTGTACAGGCGCACGCCATTCAGCATCGTGCCGTCCCAGCCCCGGTCCAGCACCCAGCCGAACAGCGGCTGCATGATCGCCGCCCCCAAAAACAGCCCGGTATTCACCACGCTGATCGCCATGCCCGACAACGCCGGCACGCACACCTCCTTGGCGCAGGCGTAGCTGAGCACGAAGCCGCTGCCGCACAGGCCGAGCAGGGCGAACAGCAGCATGCCGCTGGCGCCCGCCGCCCACGGCAACCACAGCAAGGCCGCGCAGACCAGCAGATACAGCAGCGCACTCGCCGCCATCACCGGCTTGCGCCGACCCAGCCGGTCGGAGATCCAGCCCAGCAGCAGGGTACCCACGGCCATCGCCAGCAGGGTCAGGGTGGTGTACTGCGCCGCCTCGTCGCGGCTCAGGCCGTGAACATCGCGCAGCAGCGGAATACCCCACAGCCCGGCAAAGGCGAACAGGCCGCCGGCCATGCCGAAGTTGAACCAGAAACCAGGCCATACGCGCAGATTGCCCCACACCACGCGCATGTCGTGCAGCCAGTGCCGCTCGCGTTCCGCATGCGCGCTCTTCCCTTCCATGGCGCGCAGCGAGGGAAAACCGGCATCCTCCGGCCGGTTGCGCACGATGAGCAGCGACAGCACCGCCAGCAGCAGGGAAAACACGCCGATGCCGACAAAGGCCGCGCGCCAGGACACATGCCCGAGCAGCCAGGCCAGCGGGCCTGCCGCCAGTACCGAGCCGACATTGCCGAGCAGCAGGGTGACGCCGCTGATCAGGCCATAGATGCGTTCACGGAACCACACCGTATTGCTCTTCATCAGGCCGACGAAGATCACCGACACGCCCAGGCCGACCAGGAAGCGGCCGGTCATCGCCATCTCCATGGACTCGGCCAGGCCGAAGGCGATGGAGCCGATGCCGGCCACCAGATTGCCCAGCATCGCGACGACACGCGTGCCCACGGTATCGGCCAGGACACCGGCCGGGATCTGCATGACGGTGTAGATGTAGTAGTACATCGCCGCCAGCGAGCCGAGCGCCGCGCCGGTGGTGTGGAAGGCGGTCATCAGCTCGGCGGAAACCACGGCGGGGGCCATGCGGTGAAAGAACACCGACATGTAGGCCAGGATCAATACGGCGTAGATGGCCCAGCGCATCTGCTGGAAACGGCGCGGGTCATAGGCTGTCGGATGATGGGGCATGACGTGCATAGAGTGGGGGCGAGGCGTGCATCTTAGCCGATTTTCGCACCGCAGACCCGCGGCGCCGGGCTGCTATAATCCGGCATCCCTTATGCGAGACCGGCCATGAAATACAAGGATCTGCGCGACTTCATTGCCCTGCTGGAACAGCGCGGCGAACTGAAGCGCATCACCGTCGAGGTCGACCCCTACCTGGAGATGACCGAGATCTGCGACCGCACCCTGCGCAAGGGTGGCCCGGCCCTGCTGTTCGAGAATCCCAAGGGGCACTCCGTGCCGGTGCTGGGCAATCTGTTCGGCACGCCGGAACGCGTCGCCCTCGGCATGGGTGAGGAATCGGTCGGCGCGCTGCGCGAGGTGGGCCAGCTGCTCGCCTTCCTCAAGGAGCCGGAGCCGCCCAAGGGCCTGCGTGATGCCATCGACAAGCTGCCCAAGTTCAAGCAGGTGCTCAACATGGCGCCCAAGGTGGTCAAGGACGCGCCGTGCCAGGAGATTGTGCTGGAAGGCGACGACGTGGATTTGGGCCAGCTGCCGATCCAGACCTGCTGGCCGGGCGACGCCGCACCGCTCATCACCTGGGGTCTGGTGATCACGCGCGGCCCGCACAAGGAGCGGCAGAATCTCGGCATCTATCGCCAGCAGGTGCTGGGCCGCAACAAGGTAATCATGCGCTGGCTGTCACACCGCGGCGGCGCGTTGGACTTCCGCGAGTTCCAGCAGAAATTTCCCGGCCAGCCGTTTCCCGTCGCCGTGGCCCTGGGCGCCGACCCCGCCACCATCCTCGGCGCGGTGACGCCAGTACCGGATACGCTAAGCGAATACGCCTTCGCCGGCCTGCTGCGCGGCGGCAAGACCGAGGTGGTGAAGTGCATCGGCAACAACCTGCAGGTGCCGGCCTCCGCCGAATACGTGCTGGAAGGTGTTATCCATCCCGGCGAGATGGCCGAGGAAGGCCCCTACGGCGACCACACCGGCTACTACAACGAGGTGGATCGCTTCCCGGTGTTCACCATCGAGCGCATCACCCGGCGCAAACATCCCATCTACCACTCCACCTACACCGGGCGGCCGCCCGACGAGCCGGCGGTGCTGGGCGTGGCACTGAACGAGGTGTTCGTGCCGATCCTGCAAAAGCAGTTTCCCGAGATCGTCGACTTCTATCTGCCGCCGGAGGGCTGTTCCTACCGCATGGCGGTGGTGAGCATCAAAAAGCAGTATCCGGGCCACGCCAAGCGCGTGATGCTCGGCATCTGGTCGTTCCTGCGCCAGTTCATGTACACCAAGTTCGTCATCATCACCGACGACGACATCAACGTACGCTCGTGGCCGGACGTGATCTGGGCCATGACCACGCGCATGGACCCGGTGCGCGACACCACACTGATCGAGAACACCCCCATCGACTATCTCGACTTCGCCTCGCCCGTCTCCGGCCTCGGCTCCAAGATCGGCTTCGATGCCACCAACAAGTGGCCGGGCGAGACCAGCCGCGAATGGGGCACGCCGATCCGCATGAGCGACGAGGTGAAGCAGCGCGTCGATGCGCTGTGGGATCAGCTGGGGATCTAGAACACTCTGCCGCAGAGAGCGCCGGGTTGCGGGGTGTGTTCCCTCTGCGACTCGGCGTCTCTGCGACAGGGCGTTGAATTTGTGCGCGGCTTATCGCGTCGCCCGCAGGCGCACGCCGTCGCGGATGTTGAGCCCCATCAGGGTCAGATTGACCGCCCCCGCCAGCAACTCCACCGCCTGCACCGTGTAGAACATCCCGTCGAGCTGCCCCGCTGCCGCCCAGCGGTCCAGCAGCAGCGCGGCCGGCAGCAGGATCAGCAGGCCGTTGCCGGCGATGAAGGGCATGCGCCTCTGCTTTGCCGCCAGCAGCCTGCCGCTGCGCCCGCGCGCCAGTGCAAAACCGCTGGCCCCGGTGAGCATCAGCGCCGGGATCAGCAGCCACAACCCCTGCACGATGGCCGCCTTGGCGCGGGCGATGGCGGCCGGGTCGCCGCCGACCTCGACGATCACGGTGGCAGAGAAGAACACCAGGATGGTGATGAAGGCGATGCCGCCGGCGATGGCGTGGGGGATGGATTTCATACTCACGTCTCCTGCGTTTGGTTGACATGATCCTGTCGATTTGACAGCATGCTGTCAATATGAAAAATGCCACCGCCCACAGCCGCGCCGGAGGGCTGTTCACCGAACTGGTGCTGGAGACCTTCCGCTTCAATGGCCGTCTCATCGCCGCCGGCGACGCCATGAGCGCGCCGCTGGGCCTCACCAGCGCGCGCTGGCAGGTGCTCGGCGCCATCGCCCTCGGCGGCAGGGCCCTTACGGTAGCCGACATCGCCCGCCGCATGGGGCTGAAGCGGCAGAGCGTGCAGCGCCTCGCCGATGCCCTGGTGGCGGAAGGACTGTTGCGGCGCGAGGACAACCCGGCCCATCGCCGTGCGCCACTGCACCGCCTGAGCAAGGCCGGTGAGCACGCCTACCGTGCGCTGGACGAACGGCAGGCGGCGTGGGCGGCGGAGTGCGCCCGCGGCATTCCCGCCGCGCGGCTGGCCGAGGCCCTCGCCGTAATCAGCACCCTGCGCCAGCGGCTGGAGGTGACTTCGGAGCCGTGACTTGTCGTATCCTCACAGGTGGTGGCCACGCAGATTAAGGAACAGCGATGCAGAAGATCATGGTGCTCAACCCCAAGGGCGGCTGCGGCAAGACCACCGTGGCGACCAACCTCGCCGGCTTCCTGGCCCAGGCGGGCAGGAAGGTGGCCATGGCCGACTTCGACTCGCAGGGCAGCAGCATCGACTGGCTGGCGATGCGGCCCGCCGAACGGCCCACCATCTATCACGTCTCGCTGGATGAGGATAAGGACAAGCTGCTGCTGCCGCTGGGGATGGACTATGTGATCATGGACGCCCCGGCCGCGGTCCACGGCAAGGACCTCAAGCGACACGTCAAGCGCGCGCAGACCCTGCTCATCCCCGTCCTGCCCTCGCCCATCGACATCCGTGCCTGCGCCCGTTTTGTGGAAGAGCTGCTGCTGGTGGGCCGCGTCTCGCGCCAGGAGACACGCATCGCCGTCATCGCCAACCGGGTGAAGGAACACACCCTCATCTATCACACCCTGCAGCGCTTCCTCACCAGCCTGGGCATCCCCTTCCTCACCACCCTGCGCGACAGCCAGAACTACATCCGCGCCGCAGACCGCGGCCTGGGGCTCGCCGAGCTGCCGCCGGCCCTGGTGGAGGTCGATGTGGAGCAGTGGCAGCCGATCCTGAAGTGGGTCGGTTAACGAAATTCAAAACTCGAGATTTCTGCTGCGCCGACAACACCCGCTTCAGCCGCCCGGGGCGTGCCGGAGGGAACGCCATGGTGCGCAGTGCGCACCCTGCGTCGTTCAGACTTCCTTGAGGCCTGTGGCCAGATCCGGATGGCGCAGGACCACCCCCAGCTCCTGCAACATCCTCCGGTTGTCCATGCGGCGCGACTCGGTGAGGTAGGACAGCATGGCGGGGCTCAGCTGCTGCCTGGCCTCGGCCATGGTGAGGGCGGGCGGGCGCGGCAGACCGAAACGGTCGGCCACCGCGTAAAAGTACTGCGTCATGGTGCCGTTGCTGCCGTCGCTGACGTTGTAGATGCGATCCGCACCGCCGCGTTCGGCGGCCGCGACGCAGATCGTCGCCAGGTCGTCGGCGTGGATGCGGTTGGTGTAGCCGCACTCCTCCTCGCGCAGTACCGGCGTGCCGGCCTGCAGGCGCTCCAGCGGCCAGCGGCCGGGGCCGTAGATGCCGCCGACGCGCAGGATGTTCACCGTCACCCCGCCCTCCCGGCCCCAGGCGCGCAACACCGTCTCCGCATCGAGGCGGCGGCGCGCGCGATCGGTGGCCGGCGCGGGCGGCGTGTCCTCGTCCACCCAGGCGCCGTCACGATCGCCGTATACCCCCGAGGTGGAGATGTAGACCACCCGCTCCGGCCGCAGCCCGGCGGCGACAAGGGCATGCATGCGCGGATCGGTATCGCCCTGCGTCGGCGGCGGCGCGAAGTAGTAGACTGTCGCCCCGTTGAGGGGCAAAGTAGCAAGGGTTGTAGGGATATCGAGGTCGCCCCGCACCGGCGTGATGCCGGCGGCGCTCAGGCGGGCCGCCGCCGCGTCGCTGCGCGCCAGGGCCTGCACCGTGTTGCCGCAGCCCTGCCACAGGCGGGCGACACGCAGACCGATATCGCCGCAGCCGATGATAAAAATCAAATTCACGGTTTATCTCCAGGGCCGATTGACGGATAATCCATACCTTTATTGTCAACAATAACCCAGTGGCAAGGTAGAGTTAATGAGCTTCAAAGTCCAGGTTGAACCCAGCGGTCACGAATTTCCGGTGGAACAGGGCGAATCCGTCCTCGATGCAGCCCTGCGCCACGGCCTCGCCTTCCCCTATGGCTGCCGCAACGGCTTCTGCGGCGCCTGCAAGTGCAAGGTGGTCAGCGGCGAGGTGGACTACGGCGACGAGGAGCCGGGCGCCCTCACCGAGCAGGAACTGGTGGTCGGCATGGCCCTGCCCTGCGTGGCCAAGGCCGGTTCCGATCTGGTACTGGAACTCAAGGAAGTCACCGCCGTGAAGGATATCCCGATCCGCACCCTGCCGGCCAAGGTGGGCCGCATGGAGAAGCTCAGCGCCAACGTGATGGGCCTGTGGCTCAAGCTGCCGGAGGGTGACCGCCTGCAATATCTCGCCGGCCAGTACGTCAACTTCATCCTGGCCGACGGCAAGAAGCGCGCCTTCTCCATCGCCAATGCCCCGCACGACGACGAATTCCTCGAATTCCACATCGGCCTGGTGCGCGGCGGCCGCTTCACCGAGCAGGTGTTCAGCGAGATGCACGAAAAGGACCTGGTGCGCATCGAAGGCCCGCACGGCAGCTTCTTTCTGCGCGAGGACTCCGACCGCCCCATCATCCTGCTCGCCACCGGCACCGGCTTCGGCCCGGTGAAGGCGATCATCGATCACGCCCTGGCCGAGGGCATGCAGCGCCCCATCCACATCTACTGGGGCGCCCGCACCAAGAGCGACCTGTACATGCACGAACGCGCCCTGCGCTGGGCGCGGGAGTATGTGAACGTCCACTACCACCCGGTGCTGTCACGCCCGGCGGCCGAGGACCAGTGGGAGGGGCGCACCGGCTATGTACAGGACGCGGTGCTGGCCGATTTCGCCGATGTGACCGGTTTCGAGGTCTACGCCTGCGGCCTGCCGGAGATGGTGCTCAGCGCCAAGAAGGCCCTGGTGGAACGCGGCCTCGACCCGGAGCATTGCTACTCCGACGCGTTTGAGTGGGCGAAGGATTGATTCAAAATTCAAAATTGAAAATTCAAAAAAAGGTGGATTTGCGTCCTCTCGCCTCCAGTCATGAATTTTGAATCTTGAATTATTTTTTGCTGTTCCGCGTCACCAGCGGGAAGCGCTTCAGCGGTACCACCGGCCCTGACCGGCCATTGCCGGTGACCAGGGCCAGGCCCTTGTGGTAGTAATCGCGGGCAGTGGCGCTCTCCCCCAGCCGCTCCAGCAGCTCACCCAGCATGCGATAGGTCTCGGCGCGGGCCTCCATGCCGGCACTGGCCTCCAGGTAGGCGCGGGCCTTGCCCCACAACTGGGCGCGCATGGCCAGCCGCCCCAGGGTCAGCAGCAGCAGCGGATGGCGCTGGTGGCGCTTGAGCCACTCCTCCGCCGTCACCAGCTGCTGGGTGGGGTCCTTGCCCTCTGCCAGCCCATAGAGACGCACCAGTTCCGCATCCCACTGGCGGCGCACCGCCTCGCGCAGCAGATTCTCCGCCTCGTCGCCACCACCCAGGGCCAGCAGGCCACGGGCATAGGCCCCCAACAGGCCCACATGCTGACGCTGATGGCGCGGGATGCGTTCCCACAGCTCACGCAGCTTGTCCAGATTGCCGTGCTCATGGGCCTGACGCAGCAGGGTCTCCCAGGCGCGCCGTTCCAGCAGGTCGGCAGCCTCATCTTCCAACGCGCGGCGCTTGCGCAGTTCCGGCAGCAATCCCACCAGCTCGCTCCAGCTCCCCAGGCGCTCGTAGGTCTCCTGCAGCAATTGCAGCACGCGCACGTTCTTCGGGGACTTGCCGTGCAGGTGCATCAGCGTCGCCAGCGCCTGCTCCAGCTGGCCGGCGGCGATCTGCAGCTCAGCCTGGGTCACGCCCACTGCCAGCTCGCCTTCGGCGGAGCTGCGGTGGGCCATGGACAGGTGATAATCGCGCCGCTCCTCATCGCCCAGCATCTGTGCTGCACGGGCGGCGCCCAGATAATTGAGCAAGGGTGTTTCGCTGTGTTCGGCATAGCGCGACAGGTCGCGCTCGGCCTTGAGCCAGTGACCTTCCGCCAGGGCGCCGAGGCCGCGGGCAGTCACCAGACGGGCACGCAGGATGCGCCGGCTGCCGCGCCAGGCACGCAGGCGCCCGGGCAGGGCCAGCGCGCCGGTCACCAGACGCAGCGCGGCGTAGAACAGGGCAAAGCCCAGCAGCAGCACCACTACCGCAAAGGTGAAGGAGCTCTCCACGCTCCACGGCCCGTAGTTGATCAACACATAGCCGGACTCGCTCTGCGCCAACAGGGCCAGCCCCACCGCACCGACCAGGACGACGATGATGAAGAACAGCAGCTTCATGGACGCGCACTCCGCTCGAGACGCGCGCTGACCTCACGCAGGGCGTGCAACGACTGGTCGATGGCCGGCAGCGGCGGCGCAATCTCGATGGCGGCGAGACGGCCCAGGGCCTCGCGCATGCCGACGGTGGCGGGCGAGGCGGCATCGTAGAAACGCTCCACCCAGCCATCCGCCTCCTGCAAGGCGGCGTGATAGGCCTGGCCGTGGCCGCGCAGCAGCGACAGGCGCGCGGTCTCCAGCTTGAGGCGCAGATTCTGCCGCAGCAGCAGACGCTGGTCCGGGGTGGTCAGCGGCAGGTTGCCGGCATCGTGGCGGCGGATCACCACCAGGCTGCGGATATCGGCCCAGAGGGTGCGTGCAAAACCGCGCCAGCCGCCACTCTCTTCCGCGACGGCCGCGGTGCCGCCGTCCTCGCGTGCCACACCGGCCAGCACCAGGTTATCGACGCCCTTGCTGAGGGCGCCCAGCTCCAGGGTAATGCCGTCGACGTCCAGCCGCGGCAGGGCGCGCAGCGCCTGCAATTCCTCACTGAGCAGGGTACGAACCTTGGTCAGCAGGGGGTCGTTGAGAAAGGCCAGGCGCTGGTCGGCGGCAGCCATGGCGGCCATGGCGCCGGCCACGTCCCGCTCCAGCAGCAGGCGGCGATTGGCCATCTGCAACAGATAGTCCGCCTCCGCCAGCACCCAGGCATGACGGTCGCGCCCGAGGCGCTCGTTCATCTTCTCCAGCGCGTCGCCCAGAAGCCTGGTATCGCCGCGCAACTGCTCCAGCGCACCGCTGTCCTGGGCCAGACGGGCGGCCATCTCCTGCTGCTGTGCCGTCAGCTGCTCCAGCCGGCTGTGCAGAACCTGGTTTTCATGCAGGGCCGCAGCTCGCTGCTTGTCCACCTCCTGCCACAGGCTGTAGCCGCCACCGAGGGTACCCAGCGCCAGCAGCACCGCGAACCAGGCCAGGCCGCGGCCACTGCGCGGGGATTCCGCCTCGGCCATCTCCTGCGCTGCCGCCGCCGGCTCCGTCACGCTTTCCGCCGGCACCGCGGCTTCGTCCGGCTTCTGTTCCATCTCGCTCATCGACTCTCTCCCGCGCGGCCCACCCAGCGGGCCACCGCTTCCACCAGCCCTGCATCGCTCGCCAGGGCGGCGATGATGGCCGGTTGTACAAAACCCAATTCTTTGGCCAGTTCGGCGGTGCGTACGCTCACCACCACCAGCGGCAATTGCCTGAGCCGCGCCGCGTTGGCGGCACCGGCCAATTCCAGCAGATTGCGTAGACCTTCGCTGCTGGTCACCGTCACGATATCCACCGCATCGGCCACCAGTTGTGCCGCCAGTGCCTGCGCATCCACGTTCGGCCGTTCGCGCCGGTACACTTCGGCATAATCCACCGTGGCGCCGCGTGCGCGCAGCGCCTGTCCCAGCAGTTCGCGCCCGCCGTCGCCGCGGAAGATCAGCACACGCCAGCCGGCCACCTGTTGCAGTTCCGGCAACGCCAGCAAGCCTTCGCTGTCGTAACGCTCGGTCGGCTGCAGGTCCGGCCCGCGCCCGAGGCGCGTCCGCAGGGTACGTGCGCTGCCTTCGCCCACCACCGCCAGACGCAGGCCGGCGGGCAGGCCGCCGTGCGCCGCGATCAGGTCGAGGCCGTGCTCCACCGCATTGGGGCTGACGAAGATCGCCAGGTCATATTGCGCCAGCCGCATCACCGCCGCCAGCGGCACCGTCATGTCCTGCGGCGACGCAATGGCCAGCACGGGAAAACGGATCGCGCGCCCCCCGGCCGCTTCGATCAGCCGGCACAGGCCTTCGGCCTGATGGGCCGGGCGCGTCACCAGCACGCCCACACCATGCAAATCAGTGCTCATGCCGCTTGGCGACGCGCTGGTCACGCGGATGCATAGACCTCGCGCAGAATGACGTCGGCGCCACGGGCCAGCAGGTCGTCTGCCAGTGCCGTGCCCAGCTCCTCGGCATCCTCGGGTCGACCACTGATGGAGCCGCGCACCACCTCGCCGCCATCGGGACGACCGACCAGGCCGTGCAGCACGATGACGCCGTGGTCCAGCTCGGCATAGCCGCCGATGGGCACCTGGCAACCGCCCTCCAGGCGGGTATTCATCGCCCGCTCCGCCTTGACGCGGGTGGCGGTGGGGGCGTGGTTGAGCGGTGCCAGCAGCGCGTTCACCTCGGCATCGTCACTGCGGCATTCGATGCCCACCGCACCCTGGCCCACGGCGGGCAGGCTGACGGTGATGTCGAGCCGTTCGGTGATGCGCGCCTGCAGCTCCAGACGAATCAGGCCGGCGCTGGCCAGGATGATGGCGTCATATTCGCCGTCATCCAGCTTCTTCAGACGGGTCTGCACGTTGCCGCGCAGGAACTTCACCTGCAGGTCCGGGCGACGCGCCAGCAACTGGCACTGGCGGCGCAGGCTGGAGGTGCCGACCACCGCGCCCTGCGGCAGGGCATCGAAGCTCTTGTGGGTGTTGGAGACGAAGGCATCGCGCGGGTCTTCACGCTCGCAGATCACGGCCAGGTGCAGCCCCTCCGGGAAGGCCATGGGCACGTCCTTCATGGAGTGCACCGCAATGTCGGCGTCGCCGCGCAGCAGGCCCTCTTCCAGCTCCTTCACGAACAGGCCCTTGCCGCCGATCTTGGCCAGCGGGGTGTCGAGGATCTTGTCGCCCTGCGACACCATCTTCACCAGCTCCACCTCCAGACCGGGGTGGCACTCCTTGAGCCGCGCGGACACATACTCCGCCTGCCACAGCGCCAGCAGGCTCTGGCGGGTCGCGATACGGATCAGGTTTTTAGCCATGGAATCAAGCCTTTGCGTGTTGGCACGGCCAGCCCCGAAAACCACGGGAACCGGCCGATGGAATAAGAAGTCTCAATCAAGCGTCTGATCATACACGCCCGGCACGGGCGGGCCTATTGCACGGATGGCCGTAGCGTCCTTATCCTAGGGAAAAACCCGCATCTATTAATAGGTTTTTGTATGAATACACTGTTCCGCACCCTGGTCCTGCTGCTACCGCTGGCCGTCGCCGGCCCCGCCGCCGCCTGGTCCGACATGGAGGCCGACGCCCCTGCCGATGCCACCGGCGTGGTGATCCCGGAGATCACCGACCTGCGCCAGGAGGCCGCCCTGGCCCGCAAACAGCGCCTGCCGATCCTGGTGATGTTCTCGTCGGACTATTGTCCCTACTGCACCACCATGAAGAACGACTTCCTCAAGCCGATGATGTTCAGCGGCGCCTACGACGACAAGATTCTGTTCCGCATGCTGGAGCTGCGCGCCGGTGCGGACGTCATCGACTTCGACGGCCGCAAGGTCAACGTGTGGGAATTTGCCGAGCGCTACAAGGTACGCGTCACCCCCACCCTGGTGTTCCTCGACTACCAGGGCATCGCCATGGCCCCCAAGATGGTCGGCCTCACCACCCCCGACTTCTTCGGCGGCTATCTGGATGACGCCATCAGCACCGCCTACAACCATGTGCGCCACGGCAACACCTTCGCCTGCAAGGATGCGCATACGCGGCTGACTTGCTAAGGAAATTCAAGATTCAAGATTCAAGATTCAAGATTCAAGATTCAAAATCTTGCTCTTCAAAATGCTTGATGCGACATACTTTTTTGAATCTTGAATCTTGAATTGGTTTCTAGATCTCTCCCGACCGCAGCAGGCGCCGTAGCTCCGGCAGATGCCGGCGGCTGATCTCCAGCCGCTCCGCGCAGCCCTTCAGCCGTACCCGCGCCGTGCCGTCGGCATCCTTCTCCAGTCCCGCCAGGGCGCTGCGCGCCACCAGGGCATTGCGGTGGATGCGCACGAAGCGTGGGCCGTATTCCGCCTCCAGCGCAGTAAGCGAATCCTCGATCAGCGCCTCGCCGTGCGCGTGATGCACCAGCACATACTTCTGTTCGGCGCGCAGGAACAGGATCTCGCCCACCGGGATCAGGGTGAGATTGCCGTGCAGGGTGCTGGAGAGATGGCTGCGTCCCTGCGCCTCCGGGTCGGCGGCGGCCACGGCCTCCAGTTGCGGCGTACTCAGGCGCCGCGCCTTGTCCAGCGCCTGTGCCAGCCGCTCGGCGCGCACCGGCTTGAGCAGATAATCCACCGCCTGGGCCTCGAAGGCCTGCAGGGCGTAATCGCCATAGGCGGTGACGAACACCACCGCGGGTCCTTCCGGCAGGCGCGCCAGATGGCGCGCCGCCTCCAGGCCGTCCATGCCCGGCATGCGGATGTCGAGCAGCACCACCTCCGGATGCAGTCGGGCACAGGCCTCCAGTGCGGCGCGGCCGTCCCCGGCCTCGCCCACCACCTCGGCCCCGGCCACCTCGGTCACCATGCGCCGCAGGCGTTCGCGCGCCAGCGGCTCATCGTCGGCGATCAGCACGCGCATCACTGCACCCTCCGGTAAGGCAGCCGCAACAGCATCCGGTACAGCCCCCCCTCCGCCGCCATCACCAGCGTGGCCTCGGCGCCGAAATGAAAGGCCAGACGCTGGCGGATGTTGTCCACCGCGATACGGTTGCCGCTGCGCGCGCGTCCCGGCTCGGCACAGGGGTTGGTGACGCTCAGCGTGAGTATCTCGCCTTGCAGGCTGCCGCCAACGGCCACCGTACCGCCGTCGGCCAGCTGCTCGATGCCGTGATAGATGGCGTTCTCCACCAGCGGCTGCAGGGTCAGCGGCGGGATGGCGGCATCAGGCGGTAGCGCGTTTACCTGCCAATCGAGGCGCAGGCGCGGCCCCAGGCGCAGGCCCTCCATCTGCAGGTAGCGCTGCGTCAGCGCCAGCTCCTCCGCCAGCGGGATCAGCTGGCGGCCATCGCCCAGGCTGGCACGAAACAGATCGGCCAGGTCCTCGATGGCCGCCTCGGCCCGCAACGGGTCGCTACGGGTCAGGCTGGCGATGGTATTCATGCTGTTGAAGAGAAAGTGCGGCCGGATGCGCGCCTGCAAGGCGGCAAAACGCGCCTCGCTCTCGGCCACCAGCCGCCGGCGCGACTGATGGGCCAGATAGAAGTAGCGCAAGGCCAGGGCGCTGACGATGGCGCCGATGGCCAGATTGCGCAGCACAAAGCCCAGCTGCCCATCGCTGCCGCCATGCAGGGCCGGGTCCAGCAGGAACCACCAGGCCAGCTCCGACAGCAGCAGGATCACCAGCAGCAGCAGGCCATAGCTCACCAGCGCGGCGGCACGATCGCCCAGCCGTGCCAGCCAGCGCCGTCCGGCACACAGCACCGCCGCGCCGGTCAGGCCGGCCCATTGCATGAACAGCGAGGTCAGCGCCAGGGTGTCCCACAGCGCCACTCCCGGGCCGAGACGGCCCAGGGTCAGGATCAGGGCAAACAGCTCCGCCAGCACCACCACGCCGAACACCGCCTGCAGGCCGCAGAAATCGGGCAGGAAGAAATTGTCGTTGCGCATCGCGGATGGAACAGGTGCCACATTCATTCCCTGGCGTGGATGGACCGTCCCATCATACATCCATCCGGCGCGAGCATCCCCTGCCCCCGGTGATATACTGCGGCCCATTTCACGTCTTCAGCCGGCAGCCATCATGAGCAACGAAAAAACCGTCGAAAAGCCCTGGACCGGGCGCTTCACCGAACCCACCGACGCCTTCGTCGAGGCCTTCGGCGCCTCGGTCGGCTTCGACCAGCGCATGTACCGCCAGGACATCCAGGGCTCCATCGCCCATGCCAAAATGCTGGCCCACGTCGGCGTACTCACCGCTGCCGAGCGCGATGCCATCACCAGCGGCCTCACCGAGATCCTGCATGAGATCGAGCGCGGCGAATTCGCGTGGTCGATTGCGCTGGAAGACGTGCACATGAACATCGAAAAGCGCCTCACCGACCGCATCGGCATCGCCGGCAAGAAGCTGCACACCGGCCGCTCGCGCAACGACCAGGTCGCCACCGACGTACGCCTCTACCTGCGCGACGAGATCGATGTGATTGCCAAGGAACTCAAGCGCCTGCAAGGCAACATCCTCGACCACGCCGCGCGCGAGGCAGACACCATCATGCCCGGCTTCACCCACCTGCAGACCGCCCAGCCGATCACCTTCGGCCACCACCTGCTGGCCTGGAACGAAATGCTGCAGCGCGACAGCGAACGCTTGCAGGACTGCCGCAAGCGCGTCAACTGGATGCCGCTCGGTTCCGCCGCCCTGGCCGGCACCACCTATCCCATCGACCGCGAATTCACCGCGCGCGAACTGGGCTTCGACGGCATCTGCCGCAACTCGCTGGACGGCGTCTCCGACCGCGACTTCGCCATCGAATTCATGAGCTGGGCCTCCATACTGCTGATGCATCTGTCGCGCTTCTCCGAGGAGCTGATCCTGTGGGCCTCGGCGCAATTCAAGTTCGTCGAAATTTCGGATGCCTTCTGCACCGGCTCCTCCATCATGCCGCAGAAGAAGAACCCCGACGTGCCCGAGCTGGTGCGCGGCAAGTCCGGCCGCGTGTTCGGCGCGCTGATCTCCCTGCTCACCATCATGAAGGGCCAGCCGCTGGCCTATAACAAGGACAACCAGGAAGACAAGGAACCGCTGTTCGACACCATCGACACGGTGAAGGGCTGCCTGCGCGTCTACGCCGACATGCTGGGCTATGCGGAGCAGCCCGACGGCTCGAAGAAGTACCACATCGTCCCGCGCAGGGACGTGATGCGCGAGGCCGCCCTGCGCGGCTTCTCCACCGCCACCGACCTCGCCGACTATCTGGTGCGCAACGGCGTCGCCTTCAGAGATGCCCACGAGATCGTCGGCAAGTCCGTCGCCCACGGCGTCAAGACCGGCAAGGACCTGTCCGAGATGACCCTGGCCGAACTGCAGCAGTTCAGCGACGCCATCAAGGACGACGTGTTCACCTACCTGACGCTGGAAGGCTCGGTCGCCGCGCGCAACCACCAGGGCGGCACCGCACCGGAACGGGTGCGGGAGGCGGCACAACGCGCCAGGGAGTGCGTGAACACCGGGCATCCCTAGGGCGCATCTCCGGTTCGGCGCGGCGCTGGACCGCTGAGCCCGGGCCTGGCTCAGGGACAGGGCCGGCCGTGCCGGCACCGCACACCGCTTGAATTCCCGCCGTCACGGCCCGACCTCTGCAGGATGCATATCGTCCCCGGAGGTTCACCATGCTGAGCAGATCCCAGGCCGCCCCCGCCTTCACCGTGGCCAATGAGGCCGGCACCCCCGTCAGCCTGTCCGACTTCAGGGGGCGGAAGAATGTCGTGCTCTACTTCTACCCCAAGGACGACACCCCCGGCTGCACCATCGAGGCCAATCAGTTCACCGCGCTGGCCGACGCGTTCGCCGCGGCCGATACCGTGGTGCTCGGCGTGAGCAAGGATGATTGCGCCAGCCATCGCCAGTTCATCGACAAATACGCCCTCAGGGTCATGCTGCTGGCCGACACCGACGGCACATTGAGCAACGCCTACGGCGTATGGCAGGAGAAGGAGAAGGACGGCGTCAGGCGCATGGGCATCGTCCGCTCGACCTTCATCATCGACAAGCACGGCACACTGGTGGATGTGGCCTACGGGGTGAATCCGGACGGTCATGCGCAGGAGGTGCTGGAGCGGGTGCGCCGGCTGTAGTTCGGACCTTCGCCCCCGGCTGGAGTACCGCCCGCCAGTCCGCTACAGTCGCTATCTGTTCATCACCTGCGCGGGGCCCGGCATGCAGCCAGTCATCGATTTCATAACGGCCAACCCTCTCTACGGCATCGGCCTGGCGCTGCTGCTGGCGTTTCTGATCTTCAGCCTGGTGAAGAAGGCGCTGAAGCTGGTGGTGATTGCGGTGCTGCTCAACGTGGCCTACAGCTATTACCTGCACGACCTGGCGCAGACGGCCTATGAGCGGGCGGAGAGCACCCTGCAAGAGGCGGCCGAGCAGGCCGGCGACATGCTGCGCTGACAGCGCGGCGCGTGGAGTTGCCGTGCGCAGAAGCACGGCAGAGGAACCGGCTGCCGGGATGCGGAGGCAAGGGCATCTTCGCTCTTCCTCTGCACCCGGCGCGGTGGAGGCTGCTGTAACTTACTCGCTGCTGGCGCGGCCGGCGCGCTTGCGTTCGTTCTCGCCCAGCAGCTTCTTGCGCAGGCGGATGGACTT
>JANJXC010000087.1 GCA_024709225.1 Gammaproteobacteria bacterium
TCTGCCGCACTCAGGCTGCCCTGGACGGCAAACACATGGGCGCCGCCGGACATCGGGCGGACGTAGTGCAGCGCCGCGCCGGTCTCGGCCGACAGGCGGCGCTGAAACTCCGCGCTGCCCGCATCGACGGTGGTCTGGAACTTGATGATTATGCGCAAGGTAGTGGCCAACGGTGCAGAGGGACGGGGTTCCGCCTGGGGGGCGGAAGAAGAAGACGGCGAATTGGCGCAACCGGAAACCAGGAGGGTGCCGAGCAGCAGCAGGGCCGCCGCCTTGCCCGTCACACCTCTCCCCCGCTGCGGCACTGCATCCTGTTTGCTATCCATTCCGGGTCCCCTTTTTGATTATTCTCGTTCACTGCCGCCATGGTCCGCTACCTGATGCGGTGCGGGTTTCCATCGATGGCAACATACTCGGGGCATCGTAATGAAGCGCGGCGCAAACCGTCAACAGATTTGCGACCCAGTTCTCAATCCGTGCCCCGGCACGCGGATTACGCGCACAACAAAACGGCGACGTCATGAACAATGCGCGGGGCACAACGGCCGCGGTCTTGCGGGGATGCGGCGCACGCGGCCCGGGCCGGCATGAGCCGCGGGGGGATCAATCAAAGGTTGCCGGCGTTTCGCGCAGCTTCTTCATTTCGGCCTCCAGCAGGGCCTTGGCGGCGAGGCGGCGGCGCGCCTGCGCGGGGTCGGCCTGGGTGCCCTGCCCCTGTGCGTACATATCGGCCAGTTTGTACTGCGCCTCGGCGTTGCCGATATGGGCCATCTTCTGCTGATAGTTGAACAGGTCTTCCCAGATCCTGCTCTCGTCCTGCGCCAGGGCCGGCGCAGCCGCACCGACCGTCAGCAACAGGATCAAGGCTGCCCACGAACGGCCTCGCGGCCCGGTTGACGGCATGTGCTGCGCCATGGTGTTGCCTCCCCCTGTTATGACTAAAGGGGAGGTGCGCCCCACGCACCATCTATTCCGCGGTGATGACGGTACCCGCCCTCCGCGCCGGGGAATTCCAGCCTCAGTCCGCCTCGCGCTCAATGGAGCAGCAATGGGAGATCGCTGGCTCCGGCGGCTGCAGGATGGCGCCGGTGACAGGATTGGGGCGGAAGGTGGTGCAGCCCTTGAGGCCCAGGCGGTGGGCCTCGCGGTAGATGGACTGGAACTGCGCAAAGGGATAGTCGGCGGGGATATTGATGGTCTTGGAGATGGCGCTGTCCACGCAGGGCTGCAAGGCCGCCTGCATGAGGAGATGGTCTTGCGGCTTCAGCTGTAACGCGGTAACGAAATACGGCGGCAGCGGCGCCGCGCCGTGCTGCGCCTGCCACAAGCGCCAGGCATAATCGCTCACGTCATATTCGCCATAGCTGCCGTCCCGCTCCAGCAGGCGGCGGCGATAGGACCAGGCAAATACCGGCTCCAGGCCGCTGGAGATATTGTCGGCCAGCAGACTGATGGTGCCGGTGGGCGCGATGGCGGTGAGATGGCTGTTGCGGATGCCGTGGGCCGCAATGCCGTCACGGATATCAGCGGGCAGGCGCTGCACGAAGGGCGCCGCCAGATAGGCATCGCGCGCGAAGTAGGGAAAGGCGCCCTTCTCCCGCGCCAGCTCCACCGAGGCGCGATAGGCGCTGTCGCGCAGCTCGCACATGATCTGTTGAGCCGCTTGCCGCCCCGCGTCACTGTCGTAACGCAACCCCAGCATCAGCAGGGTATCGGCCAGACCGCTGACACCGAGGCCGAGACGACGCGTCCCCTTGGCCTGCGCCTCCTGTTCCGGCAAGGGGAAACGCGAGGCATCGACCACGTCATCCAGCAGGCGCACGGCCACCTGCACCGTCTCGCGCAGGGCCTCGCTGTCGATGCGCGCATCGGCGGTGAACGGCTTCTGCACCAAGGCCGCGAGATTCACCGAACCGAGATTGCAGGCACCATAGGGCGGCAGGGGTATCTCGCCGCAGGGATTGGTGGCGCTGATGCGCTCGCGGTAATACAGATTGTTGTCGTGATTGATGCGATCGATGAACAGCACGCCCGGCTCGGCATAGTCGTAGGTGGCGCGCATGATCTGCTGCCACAACTGCTGCGCCGGGATGCGCTTGATGACGCGACAGGGGACCTCGCCGTCATGACCGGGCCAGGCACGCATCAGCACCTCGCCCTCAGCGCCGTCCAGTGCGGCGGCGGGAAACAGCAGCGGCCAGTCATCGCCCTCGTCCACCGCCTGCATGAAGGCATCGCTCACCAGCACCGACAGATTGAAGTGGCGCAGTTCACGCGCCTCCTGCTTGGCGGTGATGAACTGCTCGATATCGGGGTGATCGCAGCGCAGCGTGGCCATCATGGCGCCGCGCCGCGCGCCGGTGGACAGCAGGGTGGCGCACATGCTGTCCCAGATGCGCATGAAGGACACCGGGCCGGAGGCGATGGTACCGGCACGGTGGGTCAGCGTGCCGGCGGGACGCAGGGTGGAAAAATCGTAACCGACCCCGCCGCCCTGCTGCATGGTCAGCGCGCCCTGCTTGAGCGCATCGAAGATGCCGTCGAGCGAGTCCTCGATGGTGCCCATCACGAAGCAGTTGAACAGGGTGACGTTGCGCGCGGTGCCGCTGCCGGCGAGGATGCGGCCACCGGGCAGAAAACGGAACTGGTCCAGAATGGCGTAAAAGCGCGGCGCCCACCGCGCCGCGGCATCGCCTTCCTGCGCCGCCAGTGCGCGTGCCACGCGGTGCCAGGTATCGGCCAGGGTGTGGTCGTGCACCCGCTCGCCGTCACGATAGCGGTATTTGCTGTCCCAGATATGGCGGGAGATATCGGTGCTGAACAGGTCGCGGCTCATGACTGCAAGCATAGCCAATCCGGCCCGGCGCTATCGAGTGAACCGGGTGAAAAGCACACTGCATTGCGCTGCCCGCCACGACCTGGCCCCGTTGTGGGCGACGTGACCTGCCCCGCTCGGCAGGTCGCGGATGCCATCCGCTCCTACAAAGGGGCCGTAGGAGCGGATCGTATCCGCGATACGCCGCCAATCAGAGCCCGGCAGGTCACGAATGCGCTTCGCTCCACAGCTTCAGGTCAACGCTTCACGAAGCGGCAGTAGACGAAATGCTGCGCCTTCTGCGCCGGGGTGACATGCGCTTCGCTGAGGGTTTCCACCAGCGTGTAGCCGCCGCCCAGTTCGGCGCTCAGGGTCTCGGGGCTGTAACGCTGCACCGGCAGGTTGCTGCATTTTTCCGGGCCATCGAGGGCGAAGGTGGCGATGATCAGATGGCCGCTGCTGCGCAGGCCACGGTCGAGGCGCTGGCGATAGGCCAGGCGGTCGGCGGGGTCGACAAGAAAGTGGAATACGGCACGGTCGTGCCACAGCGCGTAGGTTTTTGGCGGTTCGAAGGCGGTGACGTCGGCCTCGATCCAGGTCACCTGGGCGGCACGGTCGCCAAGGCGTTCACGCGTATGGGCCAAGGCGGTAGCGGAGATATCCAGCACACTGACGTCGCGGTAATCCGCAGCGAGCAGGTTGTCGACCAGGTGTGAGGCGCCACCGCCCACATCGATCACCGGCAGCGCCTTGTCGATACCCGCTGCGGCGATGAGGCGCAACGAATATTCCGGCCGCGGCTGGAACCAGCTCACCTCCGCGGGCTGCTTCTGCGCGTACACGTTCTCCCAATGCTGCTTGCGGTCCATGGTCTCCTCCCCGGGTTTGTTTGTAGGAGCGGACTGTGTCCGCGATTACGCACCGGCTGCAGCGCCGCCACCATCGCGAATACGATTCGCTCCTACATCTTTTTCTTGCGGGCGCGCTTCTTTTCCGCCTTCTTGATGTGCGCCACCATGCGCTTGCGCTTCTGCGCCTGGCGCGGGGTAAGCGTGTTCTTCTTGCCGGCATAGGGGTTGTCGCCGGACTTGAACTCGACACGTACCGGCGTGCCTTCCAGCTTGAGGTGCTCGCGGAAGAAGTTGGACAGATAACGCTGATAGCTGTTGGGTACCTGCTCGGTCTGATTGCCGTGAATGATGATCAGCGGTGGATTTTTGCCACCCTGATGGGCGTAGCGCAGCTTGATGCGGCGACCACCGACCAGCGGCGGCTGATGCGCCACCAGCGCCGACTCCAGCAGGCGGGTCAGTTCGGGGGTGGAGAACTTGCGCAGCGCCGAGGCGTAGGCGCGCTTGACCGAACCGAACAGGTCACCGACGCCGGTGCCGTGCAGCGCCGAGATGTAGTGCAGCTTGGCGAAATCGAGAAACGGCAGCTTCAGGTCCAGTTCGCGGCGCACATTCTCGCGCTGGTCCTGGGTGAGGCCGTCCCACTTGTTCACCGCCAGCACCAGGGCGCGGCCGGCGTCGAGCACGAAGCCGAGCAGGGTGGCGTCCTGCTCGCTGATGCCCTCGCGCGCATCCAGCACCATCACCACCACATTGGCCTCTTCGATGGCCTGCAGGGTCTTGATGACGCTGAACTTCTCGATGGCCTCGTCGATGCGCGCGCGGCGCCGCACGCCGGCGGTGTCGATCAGGGTGTAGTCCTGGCCGTCGCGCTCGAAGGGGATGAAGATGCTGTCGCGGGTGGTGCCCGGCATATCGAACACCACCACCCGCTCTTCACCAAGGATGCGATTCACCAGGGTCGACTTGCCAACATTGGGGCGGCCGACCACGGCGACCTTGATGCGTTCCCAGCCATCGTCCTCGGTCTCCTCCTCGGGCTCTTCCTCCGGCAGCGCGGCGAGCACGCGCTCCATCAGGCGCGGGACACCGCGGCCATGCACCGCGGCGATGGGCACCGGCTCGCCCAGACCGAGGGCATGGAATTCCGCTGCCAGCAACGACGGTTCACCGGTATCGGTCTTGTTGACCACCAGCACCACGTCCTTGCCACGCTGACGCAGCCAGCGGGCAATGGCATCATCACCGGCATTGAGTCCTTCGCGGCCGTCGACCATGAACAACACCACGTGCGCCTCGTCCACCGCCTGCTGCACCTGGCGCACCATCAGCGCATCGATGCCCTGCTCGTCGCCCGACAGGCCGCCGGTGTCGACCACGATGTAGGGGCGTTCGCCCACCTTGCCGATGCCGTACTGACGATCGCGCGTCAACCCCGGCATGTCCGCCACCAGGGCGTCGCGGGAACGGGTGAGGTAATTGAACAGGGTGGATTTGCCGACGTTGGGCCGCCCCACCAGGGCGATAACCGGTTTCATGACTGTGGTTGAACCTTAGTTAATCAATTAATCCGGTAAAACGCGCAAGGCGTTGAGTGTGCCGCGTTTGTCCATCGCATAGACATGATCGTCCAGCACCTGGAGCGCAGCGAGAACCGCGCGATCCTCGCGGTAACCGTTGGGCGGATAATAGGACGGCACCGGATACAGGGCCTCCCAGTCCTCCACCCGGATACGCGCCAGCAGCGTGCCGTCTTCGCGCGCCAGCCAGTGCACATACCCTTCGAAATCCGCCACCACCACGGCACCGCCCTGCACCGCCGGCGTCGACAGCGAGCGGCCGCGCAGTACGCCCTGCTTCCACAGCGTGCCGCCGTTGTTGCGCGCCAGGGCCCACAGGTTGCCCTCGACATCGGTGACATAGAGATCGCGACCGGCGATGGTCAACCCAGACCAGGTGGAAAAATCGCGTGTCCACAACAGGCGCCCACTGTCCAGGGTCAACGCGGCGATACGGCCCTGATAGCCGGCGACATACACCACACCGTCACCCACCATCAAACGCGCATCGACATCGACCAGGCGCTCCAGCTCGGTACGGCCACGCGGCACGGCCAGCGCCGCCTCCCACAGCGGGCGACCATCCTGCAGGGACACCGCGGCGACGCGGCCATTGTCGAACCCGGCCACCACCACGCCGCCGGCGATGCGCGGCTCGCCCACCCCGCGCAGCGACAGCAGCGGCACCGGCTGGCTGTAGCGCCACAGGCGACGGCCATCGCTGGCGTCGAGACCGAACAGCGCGCCGTCCACGCTGCGCACCACCACCACGTTGCCACTGCGTTGCGGCGCGGCCAGCACCTCGCTGCTCACCGGCGCGCGCCAACGCAACCGGCCATCCACCTTGTCCAGCGCAAGGACCTCGGCGTCACCGCCGAACAGCAGCACGTCGCCGCCGTCGCCCGGTCCGCCGTTGATCGCCGCCTCCAGATCGGTGCGCCATACAGGTGCCCCTGAATCCAGTTCAAATGCCTCCACCCGCCCCTTGCGGTTGGCGGCATAGATGCGATCGCGCTCCACCAGCGGCGTCAGGGCGATGAGATGCTTGTCCACGCCCTTGCCGAGCTGGCGCGCCCAGCGCGCCTCCACCGCGAGCGCCGGCGTGAAGTCGGTCAACTCGGCGGGCGGATTGAGCGCCAGGCGGCTCGGCCCGCTGCTGCAGGCGGCAAGCAGCAGGACGACAACACCGATGGCAGAGGCACGCATCACTGGGCAGCGGCTCCGGCGTCGGCCAGGTCGTCCACCTTCATGCGCAGCACCTGCTGCTTGGCAGGCACCTCCGTGGCCCCGGCGAGGGCCGCCTCATAGGCGCGCCGCGCCTCGGCACGCCGGCCCTGAGCCAGATAGGCATCACCCTTCACTTCCTCCACCATGGCGGCAAAGCTGCTGCCGCTCACACCGCTCAACTGCTGCAGCGCCTCATCGGTCTTGCCCTGCGCCACCAGCACCCGCGCCAGGCGCACCTGCGCCAGCATGCGCACGGCCTCGACCTTGGCGTTTGCCATCACCCAGCGCAGATGGGCGCCGGCACCCTCCAGGTCGCCTTCATCGACGGCCTGCTGTGCCAGGCTCAGTGACGCCAGTGCGGCATAGGGTGTGGCGGCATGCTCGGCGATGATGCGCCGCGCGATCTCGACCACCTCGCGCCCCTCCCCGGCATCGAGCCGCTCGAGCAGCATCTGATACTGTGCGGAGGCGGCCTCGGCCTGCGCCCGCGTGCTGTCCTGCCAGTAACGCCAGCCGAACACCGCGGCCAGCGCCAGCACCAGACCAACGATCACGCTGCGGCCATTGGCCTGCCACCAATCCTTGAGCGCCTCAACCTGTTCTTCTTCGGTACGATAGACTTCCACCGTGCTTTCTCCTCGGGTTATTTACGGCCGGCCACATAGTCCCGCAGGAACGGAACGATCTGGTCCAGACCCAGCGTCTGCTGTTCGGCCTGCTCACGCAGGGATTTGATGCCGACAGTACCGTTGACGACCTCTTCCTCGCCCATCACCAGGGCAAGCGCCGCACCGCTCTTGTCTGCGCGCTTCAACTGATTCTTGAAACTGCCGCCGCCGTGATTGAGCTGCAGCCGCAGTCCGGGCACCTCGTCGCGCAGGCGCTCGGCCAGCAGCAGGGCATGCCGCTGTGCCGCATCCCCCACGCGCACCAGATAGGCATGCGGCTGATACTGCTCCAGCGGCACCACCCCGGCATCCAGCAACGAGGTGAGCCGCTCCAGGCCGATGGCAAAACCGACCGCCGGTGTGGCCTTGCCGCCCAGCTGTTCCACCAGGCCGTCGAACCGGCCGCCGGCGCACACGGTGCCCTGTGCGCCGAGCTTGTCGGTCACCCACTCGAACACGGTACGGCCGTAATAGTCGAGGCCACGCACCAGGCAGGGATTGATCTGGTAGCGCACGCCTGCCGCATCCAGCTGCGAACACAGATCGAGAAAGTGCGTGCGCGACTCCTCATCCAGGTGCTCGGTCAGCTTGGGCGCCGCCGCGATGATCTGGGCCAGCTCCGGATTCTTGCTGTCGAGGATGCGCAGCGGATTGCTGTGCAGGCGGCGCCGGCTGTCCTCGTCCAGCGTGTCATGGTGCTGCTCGAAATAATGCACCAGCTTCTCGCGGTACATGGAGCGCGCATAGGACGAACCGAGTGAATTGAGCTGCAGCGTGACCGCATCGTCCAGCTTGAGCAGGCGCCACAGGCGCGCCGTCATCAGGATCAGCTCGGCGTCCACGTCCGGGCCTTCCAGGCCGAACACTTCGACACCCAGCTGATGGAACTGGCGGTAGCGCCCCTTCTGCGGCCGCTCGTGGCGGAACATCTGGCCAATGTAGTAAAGACGGCGGGGAATCTGGTTGGCCAGGCCGTGCTGGATGACGGCGCGGACACAACCAGCCGTACCTTCCGGGCGCAGCGTCAGCAGCTCGCCGTTCAGGCTGTCTTCAAAGGAATACATTTCCTTCTCGACGATGTCCGTCACTTCGCCAATCGCCCGCTTGAACAACGGTGTCGGTTCGACGATGGGCATGCGGATCGGGCGGTAGCCGTAGGCTTTCAGCCAGGCGCGGACGGTGTCCTCGAACAGCTCCCAGAACTCGGCTTCATCCGGCAGGATGTCGTTCATCCCGCGCACGGACTGGAGGGTTTGACTCATGCTTGCAGTTTCTTCTTGTAGGTGCGCTGGACGTAGCGCTCGATGATGTCC
>JANJXC010000040.1 GCA_024709225.1 Gammaproteobacteria bacterium
GAGCAGCACCTTGTCGAAGCCCTGCTTCCACCACGGCGAGTGTTCCAGGTCGCCGGCGAGGTCGGCGGCGTGGAACTGCACATTGGTCAATGCATTTTCCGCCGCATTGGCACGGGCGCGCTCCACCAGCTTGGCCTCGCCCTCCACCCCCACCACCTCGCGGCAGCGGCGCGCCAGCGGCAGGGTGAAATTGCCCAGGCCGCAGAACAGGTCCAGTACGCGATCCTCCGGCGTGAGCTCCAGCATCGTGATGGTGCGATCGATCATCTGGCGGTTGATATCGGTATTGACCTGGGTGAAGTCACCGGGCTTGAAACCGAAGCTGACGTCGTAATTGTCCAGTACGTAGCGCAGCTGAATGTGCTCAGGCCACAGCGGCACCAGCGAATCGGGGCCACCCGGCTGCAGGTAGATGTGGATATCGTGTTCAATGGCGAAGGCCTTGACCTTCGTCTTGTCCGCGTCCGTCAGCTCCGCAAGGTTGCGCAGGGCCAGCGCGGTCTGCGTATCGTCCACCGCCACTTCGATCTGTGCGATCTTGTCGTACACCGACAGCGAGGCGATCATCGCGCCCAGCGCCTCGATGCGCTCGCCCACGCTGGGGTGCAGTACCTCGCAGCGGGTCAGCTCGGCCAGGAACGGACTGCTGCGTTCGCGAAAGCCCACCAGCACCTTGCCCTTCTTGGCCACGTACTTGACGCCGAGGCGCGCCTTGCGCCGGTAGCCCCAGTGCGGGCCGCGCAGCGGCGGCAGGACTTCGTTCGGCTGCACCTTGCCGATATGCCTGAAATCGTCCAGCAGCACCTTCTGCTTATAGGCGATCTGCGTCTCGGGGGCGAGATGCTGCATGGCACAGCCGCCGCAAACGTTGAAGTGCGGGCAACGCGGCGCGATGCGCTCGGGCGAGGCCTTGAGTATGTTTACCGCCACGCCTTCATCGAAGTTGCGATGGATGGCGCTGTAGGTGAACTCCACCTCCTCGCCCGGCAGCGCGCCGGTGACGAACACGGTCTTGCCGTCGAGGCGGCCGACGCCGCGGCCCTCATGGTTCAGGCTGTCGATGGTGATGCGCACCGGCGCGGTGGGCAGAGGCTTTCTTTTACGTCGGGACATAGAGGTTGTAATCCACTGAGTCCGCAAATACACGTAAATACACGCCAACATGTCCCAAATTAATCAGGGCATACATTTGCGTTCATTCGCGTTCATTCGCGGATTAATGTTATTGCTTGTGCCGGTACGCCGTCTGGTGGATGCGCTGCGCTTATCCACCCTACGAAACCACGCGGCTATTTCCAGTTTTCCAGAAATTCGCTGAAGTGCGGCTTGTTCTCTTTGGCGAGGTAGTCGCGCACGCGCTGGCACTCAGCGTCGTATTCACCCGCGGTGAGGCGCCCGCGCATCAGCTCGAAACGCAGATACACCAGGAAGGTGTTGAGCACGTCGGTTTCGCAATAATTGCGGATGCCGGCGATATCTCCGGCCTGGTAGGCATCCCACACCTTGTCACCGCTCATGCCCATCTTGCCGGGAAAACCGAGCATGGTGGCGATCTCATCCAGCGGCGCATTGGCGCGCGCCTGGTAACCGGCCAGCACGTCCATCAGGTCGGTGTGGCGGTTGTGGTAGCGGCTGAGATAGTTGTTCCAGCGGAAGCTCTGGTCCTCGTCGCCGGTCTCCCAATAGCGCGGCGCCTGAATCCCGTGCAGCAGGGCGCGGTAGTGCAGTACCGGCAGGTCGAAGCCGCCGCCGTTCCACGACACCAGCGTCGGCGTGAAGCGATCGAGACCGTCGAAGAAGCGCTGCACGATCTCCTTCTCGTCGGCCCCCTCCTCGCCCAGCGACCACACCTTGAGGTCGTCGCGCGAGCGCAGCACCACCGAGATGGCGACGATGCGCTGCAGGTGCAGGCGCAGAAAGTCGTTGCCGGTTTCCTGGCGCCGCTTGTGAAACATCACGTTGGCGACGTCGTGGTCATCCAGCCCGTCCAGGCCGTGCAGACGCCGGCCGCTGGCCACATCGGGCACCGTCTCGATATCGAATACCAGTACGTTCATGATTTATACAACTTCCAGAATCTGCCGCAGAGACGCGGAGCCGCAGAGATTACCGAGTAGGTTGCCATTCATTCGCTCTGCATCTCTGCGCCTCTGCGACAGTGGTTTGAAGTTCACGCCGGGAACACGCCCGTGGACAGGTAGCGGTCGCCGCGGTCGCAGATGATGCCGACGATGACGGCGTTCTCCACCTCCTTGGACAGCTGCAGCATGGCGGCGACGGCACCGCCGGAGGAAACGCCGGCGAAGATGCCTTCGCGCGCCGCCAGGGCACGGGTGGTCTCCTCCGCCGCCTGCTGGCCGATGTCGATGGTGCGATCGACGCGCGCGGCCTCGAAAATGGTGGGCAGATATTCCGGCGTCCAGCGGCGGATACCGGGGATGCTGGCCCCTTCCGCCGGCTGCACTCCCACGATCTGGATGGCCGGGTTCTGCTCCTTGAGATAGCGCGAGGTACCCATGATGGTGCCGGTGGTACCCATGGCGCTGACGAAGTGGGTCACCTTGCCGTGGGTATCGCGCCAGATCTCCGGGCCGGTGCCCTCATAGTGGGCCTGCGGATTGTCCGGATTGCCGAACTGGTCCAGCACGATGCCCTTGCCTTCCCGCGCCATCTGGTCGGCCAGGTCGCGCGCGCCCTCCATGCTGGCCTCCTTGGACACCAGCACCAGTTCGGCGCCGTAGGCACGCATGGCGGCGCGGCGCTCCACGCTCATGTTGTCCGGCATGATCAGCACCATGCGGTAGCCCTTGATGGCGGCGGCCATGGCCAGGGCGATGCCGGTATTGCCGCTGGTGGCCTCGATGATGGTATCGCCGGGCCTGATCTGGCCGCGCGCCTCGGCGCGCTGGATCATCGACAGCGCCGGGCGGTCCTTCACCGAGCCGGCCGGGTTGTTGCCCTCCAGCTTCACCAGCAGGGTATTGGAGGTATTGCCGGGCAGGCGCTGCAGGCGTACCAGGGGGGTATTGCCGACGAAGGATTCGAGGGTTGGGAATTCCATAGTTGACCAGCGACCAGGGTATGGGGTTGATTTGCCGGGCATTATAAATCAAACCTTGCCAGCGCCGACGATTTCATTACACTTGGACGAAGGGAGTATTCCAGGGAAAGGAGCAACAGCCATGAATGCAGTAATGAAGGTAATCGATCAGGATCTGGCCCTGCAGCGCGCCGGCGGCAATGCCCAGCTGGCTGCAGAACTGTTTAGCATGCTGCTGCAGGAGCTGCCCCAGCAGCGCAGCGCCGTCGAGGCCGCCCTGGCCGCCGCCGACTACCCCGCCTTGCAGCAACTCGTCCACAAACTCAACGGCTCGGCCACCTATTGCGGCGTACCCGCCCTCAAGGCCGCGGCCGACGCCCTCGAAACCAGCCTCAAGCGCGGCGAGACCGCGCACGCCGCCGGCGGTGTGGCCTCCATCCTGGAAGAAATCGACCGGGTCCTGCACCAGGCCGCCTGAATACAAAACCATTCTGTCGCGAAGGCGCGGAGAGGCGAGATCGGATAAAGACTTTTCCCGACTCTCCACGCCTGTGCGACGTGGTGTGTTTTCAAGCGATATCGATTTCCTGCGCCAGATACACATCCTGGATCGCATTGAGCAGCGCCACCCCCTCCTTGATCGGCTTCTGAAAGGCCTTGCGGCCTGAGATCAGCCCCATCCCACCGGCCCTTTTGTTGATCACCGCGGTGCGGATCGCCTGCTGCAGGTCATCCTTGCCGGAGGGGCCGCCGGAGTTGATCATCCCCACCCGCCCCATGTAGCAATTGGCCACCTGATAGCGCACCAGATCGATGGGGTGGTCGGTGGTCAGGGTGTCATAGACCTTGGGGTGGGTCTTGCCGAACTTGATGGCGTTGTAGCCGCCGTTGTTGGTGGCCTGCTTCTGCTTCACGATATCGGCGTTGATGGTCACCGCCAGATGGTTGCCCTGACCGGTGAGGTCGGCGCTTTCGTGATAGTCGGTGTCGCCCACCTTGAACGCACTGTTGCGCAGATAGGCCCACAATACCGTCACCATGCCCAGTTCATGGGCCAGTTCAAAGGCCTCGCTTACCTCCATCACCTGGCGGCGCGACTCCGGTGAACCGAAATAGATGGTCGCCCCCACCGCCACCGCCCCCATGTCGAAGGCCTGCCGCACCGAGGCAAACAGGGTCTGGTCGTGCATGGTGGGATAGGTGAGCATTTCGTTGTGGTTGATCTTCACCAGGAACGGGATCTTGTGGGCATAGCGCCGCGCCACCGCGCCGAGCACCCCCAGGGTGGACGCCACGGCGTTGCAGCCGCCCTCAATGGCCAGGCGCGGGATATTGTCCGGGTCGAAGAAGATCGGATTGGGCGCAAAGGAGGCGCCGGCGGAGTGCTCCACCCCCTGATCCACCGGCAGGATGGATAGATAACCGGTGCCGGCCAGACGGCCGGTGTTGAACAGCAGCTGCATGTTGCGCAGCACCGCCGGTGGACGGTCCTTGATCGCCATGACCCGATCAACATAGTCCGGCCCCGGCACCTGCAACAACTCCCTTTTGATGCCCGAGCACGTGTGCCCCAACAGATAATCCGCCTCACTGCCCAGTTGTGCGCTTATGTCTGCCATCTGTTCCTCTCCTTGACCTGACAAAAATCACTCTATCGAAGCATAGGCGCTGTACGTCACCTTGCCTGTCGCTTGACCTCGATCGCCGGTTGGATAAACTGTGATGCAAATCAAAATATGAACCCAGGCATGCCATATTTCCAGAGATTCCTCATCACGCTGCTGTTATGTGCTTCGCTACCCGCGATCGCGGGACAGGGTGCCGCCGCAGAACCTGCCGCCGCCAGGACCTGGCGCCTCGCCACCATCTCCGCCGTACGTGACACGCCCGACGGCCGCATCAGCAGCATCTGGAATGCAGACACCCTGTTCACCGCACGCCAGGTGGATGACAACTGGCTGCGCATCAGCGGCCACTTTCCCGGCAACAGCTGGCAACCGCTGGAGCAACCGCTGTGGGTCTCACGCCACTATGCCCGCGAAGTCGCCACCGCTCCGCCGGCGGCGCCGGTGCGCAGCGGTCCGGAACGCTACATCGTGGTCAACAAGAACAGTTTTCTGTTGCAGGTATTCGAACGGCAAGACGATGCCGATCACCTGGTCTACGAAGCCAGGGTGGCCCTCGGCATGGACAGTTGCAAGCCCAAGGCACAGGGCGGCCGCTGTTATTACACCGAGCCCGGTGAATACGCCGTGCGCTGGAAGGTGCATGACCCGCAGGGCATCGAGTGGTGCATCCCCAAATACATGGAAAAGGAATACCCGGAAGATATTGCCAACGGCCAGCGCTGCTTCCGCGGCGCCATCGGCACCCACGCCCTCAATATCGGCAAGAGCTATGCCATCCACGGCACCAGCCGCCCCGACCTGCTGGGGCGCAAGGTCTCCCGCGGCTGCGTGCGCGCCGCCAACGCCGATATGCGCAAGATCTACCGCCTGATGGACGTGGGCGACAAGGTCATCATCACCGAATAGGCTCTTGCCAGACCGCGGCCAAAGGCAGCACCATGCTGCCACCACAGTGACGGAACAATTCCGCATCCACATGGAAAGGCCCATCAAAAAAGTGGCCGTTGGGCAGTTGCGGCCCGGCATGTACATCCACGACCTCAACTGCGGCTGGATGGAACACCCTTTTCTCTCCAATAACTTCCGCATCAAAGACCTGGACACCATCCAGTGCATTGCCGCCATGGGCATCCGGGAGGTCTACATCGACACCGGCAAGGGCGATGACGTCAACCCTGCGCCGACGCGGGAAGCGGTACTGGCCGACCTGCAGCAGCGTCTGCAGCGCGTCGGCACCGCGCCCTCGCGCAAGACGGCGCCGCGGCTCAGCGTGCGCGAGGAGCGTATCAATGCCGCGCGTGTCGAGCGCGAGGCCTCGCGTCTGGTCACCAACATCATGCAGGACGTGCGTCTCGGCAAGCAGATAGAGGTGGAACGGGTCAGCCACGTGGTCGATGGCATGGTGTCCTCCATATTCCGCAATCCTCACGCCCTGATGAGCCTGGGACGCATCCGCCAGATGGACCGGTACACCTTCGAGCACTCGGTGAGCGTCGGTGTGCTGATGATGTCGTTTGCGCGGGAACTGGGCCTGGAGCGCAGTGTGATGCAGGAGATCGGTGTCGGGGCACTGCTGCACGACATCGGCAAGATCAAGACCCCGGACCCTATCCTCAACAAGCGGGGCAAGCTCAGCGACGACGAGTTCGCCATCATGCGCCAGCATGTGGTGTACAGCCGCGAGCTGCTGGAACAGACCGGCGGCATCAGCGCAACCGCCCTGGCCGTGGCGGCACAGCATCATGAGCGCTATGACGGCAGCGGATATCCGCTCAAGCTGAAGGGTGACGAGATCAGCCCCTACGGGCAGATGGCGGCCATCGTCGATGTCTACGATGCCATCTCCGCCGACCGCTGCTACCGCAAGGGCGAGGAGCCCACCAGCGTGCTGCGCAGGCTGCTGGAGTGGAGCCAGTTCCACTTCAACGAGAACTTGGTGCACCAGTTCATCCGCTGCGTCGGCATCTATCCGGTGGGCACCCTGGTGCGGCTGGAGAGCGGGCGTCTGGCCATCGTGCTGGAACCGGGCGAAAAGGGGCCGCTGTTTCCCCTGGTGCGGGTGATATACGACACCCACAGGCGCCAGTTCATCACGCCGCGCGACATCGACCTGTCCAATCCCACCGCGCGCAGCGGCGATGATCGCATCAGCAATTGCGAGTCGGCAGAGAAGTACGGCATCAAGGTACCGGTGTTCATGGACTCACATTGAACCGGCATTACCCGGTAGGAGCAAAGCGTATTCGCGATGCAGCGCCGGATGAAGGCGGAAGGGGTCGCGAATACGCTTCGCTCCTACCGCTGCAATTGCACACCTCGGGTGCGCACCCTACTGTGCCAGCGCCTTGATCACATACACGTCGAAGCGGTGGTTCTTGGTGGTGATGCTCATGGTCGGCGGCCTGCCCGCCATCGGTTCCGCGTAATCCGGCCGCTTCACTACCACCCGCTGCCGCGCCACGGCCAGGGCCGCCGGCAGCAGGGCATCGGCATCCGGGTCCTCCCCCACCACCTCGCGGAACAGGCGCATCTCCTTCTTTACCAGCGCCGATTTGCGCCGGTGCGGATACATGGGGTCGAGGTACACCACGTCAGGCCGCGACGCCTCGTCCAGTTGCAGCATGATCTGTAACGCGTTGCCGCACAGCAGGTGCATGCGCGCCACGATGTCTGCCACCTCGGCATCCAGCGCCGCCCGTGCCAGCCCGTCGGCCAGCAGTGCCGCCACCGGCGGCGAGCGTTCGATCAGCGTCACCGCACAACCCAGACTGGCCAGCACGAAGGCATCACGCCCCAGCCCGGCGGTGGCATCCAGCACCGCGGGCGTCGCCCCCTGCTTCAGGCCGACGGCCCTGGCGATCTCCTGGCCACGCCCGCCACCGAAGCGGCGCCGGTGCCCCGCGGCGCCGCCGACGAAATCCACATACACCGGCCCCTCGCTGGCCAGCGCGCGCAGCTCCAGCCGTTCGGGGTTCAGGACCAGCCGGGGCTCCTCGCCCGCTTCGCCTTCAGCCAGCGCCAGCCCCCAGCGCGCGGCCAGCTCGGCCGCACGCTGTTCCAGCGCGGGATCGGTGTAATAGAGACAGGTCACGATCGGTGTGGGCAATAAGATGATTTCATTCGTGGAAGGCTTGTTTTTCGGGCGGCAGCGGCGCCCGGACGGGCCGCCATCGCCCGGCAGAACCGGGCTCGAAGCCGCGCCTACAGGATATCCGCCGGCATCGACGGCCGGTTCGGGTCCGGCGGCTCGTCGCCCATGCCGCCGTGCTCCGCGCCCTCGCTGACGAACACGCGGTCCAGAATGTCGATGAAGCGTTTGGCCTGCGGTGACAGGAAGCGGCCCTTGCGCAGCACGATGCCATAGGTACGGCGCGGGAAGTACTGGCTGAGCGGGATCTGCGCCAGCCGCTCTTCGCCGGTCAGACAGACGTCGGTAACGATGGAGATACCGAGTCCCAGCTCGACGTACTTCTTGATCACCTCCCAGCCGCCCGCCTCCAGCGCCACGTTGTAGGTCAGATTGTGCTGCTGGAATACCAGGTCGACGATGCGCCAGGTGGACAGATGGCGCGGCGGCAGGATCAGACCATAGGGGCTGATGTCTGCCAGGCGCAGGTTCTGCTTCTTGGCCAGCGGATGGTCCAGCGCAGTGATCAGGGTCGGGTCATAGGTAACCACCGGGCGGTAACTGATGTCGTCCGGTACCTCCAGCATGGAGCCGACGGCGAAGTCCACCTCATCGGCACGCAGCATGGCCAGGCCATCGCGGCCGGTGACGTTGTGCAGCTTGAGGCGAATGTGGGGGTAGGCCTCGGCGAACAGTTTCATCGGCTCCGGCAGGATATAGAGGATGGTCGACTCCCCGGCGGCGATGTTCAGCTCGCCCGACTCCAGCACCCCGAACTGCTCGGCGAAGGTCTCATGCAGCTTGTCTATGCCCTCCACCAGCGGCTCCGCCAGCTTGTACAGCGTCTCCCCCTCCGGGGTCATCTTTATCTGCGGCCCGCGCCGCTCGAACAGGGTGATGCCGAACTCCCGCTCCAGCGCCTGGATCTGCAGCGACACCGAGGGCTGGCTCAGGAACAGCGATTCTGCGGCCAGGGTGATGCTGCCGGTGCGGGCGGTATGGCAGAAGGCGCGCAGCTGCTTGAGCCGGTTCTGCTTGTAATAAAGATTGGGCAGGGACGTCATGGCCGGACCTCAGTATTAACTAGCCCAATATTGAGCATTGAAATAATTACCGCGTCAAATACAAGAAACAATTTTAGACTTTGTACGCATACAGGGAATACGGTTATTACTTGATTATTTTTGTAAGGATTTGGATTCAGTATTAACTGCCTTAGAGGCTAGATGCGTTGAGCCCTATTTTACACATTGCAGCAGCCGGCGGCTTCATGGCGGCACTGGGGGTGGCCCTGGCCGTCCTCCTCGCCATCGCCAGCCGCCGCCTCTATGTGTTCGAGGATCCGCGCATCGACGAGGTGGAGGAGATGCTGCCCCACTCCAACTGCGGCGCCTGCGGCACCCCCGGCTGCCGTCCCTTCGCCGAGATGCTGATCAAGGGCGAAGTGGAGCCGGGCCAGTGCACCGTGAACAGTGCCGACGCCAACCAGGAGATTGCCGACTACCTGGGCGTGGACGTGGGCAACATCGAAAAGCAGGTGGCGCGCCTGGCCTGCGCCGGCGGCGTCCACGTGGCCCGCACCCGCGCCCGCTACCAGGGCATGAAGTCCTGCCGTGCCGCCAGCCTGGTGTCCGGCGGCGGCAAGGGCTGCACCTGGGGCTGCCTGGGCCTCGGCGATTGCGAGGTGGTGTGCGACTTCGACGCCATCACCATGAACCGCCACAGCCTGCCGGTGGTTGACGCCGCCAAATGCACCGCCTGCGGCGACTGCGTCGAGGTCTGCCCCAAGGACCTGTTCTCCCTGCAGCCGGTGAGCCGCCACCTGTGGGTGGCCTGCAGGAACAAGCAGCCCGGCGACGAGGCCGAGCTGGAGTGCGAGGTGGCCTGCACCGCCTGCGCCCGCTGCGCCGCCGACGCACCGGAAGGGCTGATCAGCATGCAGAACGAGCTGGCCGTCATCGACTACAGCAAGAACGCCCTGGCCTCGCGCATCGCCATCGAGCGCTGCCCGACCGGGGCCATCGTCTGGCTGGATGACAAGACCGGGCCGCAGCGCGGCCGCGATGCAAAGAAAGTGGTGCGCCAGGAAGCGCTGCCGATCGGGTAAGGCAAAGACTGCAAGGCTATCCGCGAATGAACGCGAAACACGCAAATAAATCTTTGGCAACACATTATTCGCGTTGATTTGCGTTCATTTGCGGACTGATTTTCAGATTCAGTGAGGGTGAGTGATATGTTCGGAAAGAAAGAGACCAAGACCTTCAAGTATCCGGGTGTACGCATGGCCATGGACGGCAACACCGCCGTCATCATGTGCGAGCGCGAATCCTCGGATGCCGCGGGTGCCTATCCGATCACCCCGTCCACCCAGATGGGCGAATACTGGGCCGAGGAAGTGGCCAACGGCCACATCAACGTCTCCGACCGCACCCTGATCTTCGTCGAGCCCGAATCCGAGCATGCCGCCGCCGCCGTCACCGCCGGCATGTCCATGACCGGCCTGCGCGCCACCAACTTCTCCTCGGCGCAGGGCGTGGCCTTCATGCACGAATCCCTCTACGCCGCCGCCGGCAAGCGCCTGCCCTACGTGCTGAACGTCGGCTGCCGCGCCATCACCAAGGCCTCGCTCAACGTCCACTGCGGCCACGACGACTACCACTGTATCGACGACACCGGCTTCTTCCAGGTCTTCGCCAAGAACGCCCAGGGTGCCGCCGACCTCAACCTCATCGGCCGCAAGATCGCCGAGCTGGCGCTGACCCCGGCGGTGGTGGCGCAGGACGGCTTCCTCACCACTCACCTGATCGAGCCGCTCAACGTCCCCGAGCGCGAACTGATCGAGGAATTCCTCGGTCGCCCCGACGACATCATCGACTGCCCCACCCCGGCGCAGAAGATGCTGTACGGCGAGAAACGCCGCCGCATCCCGATGATCTGGGACGTGGATGCGCCGATGGTATCCGGCACGGTGCAGAACCAGGACGCCTACATGCAGACGGTGGCGGCGCAGCGCCCCTACTTCTACGCCCACATCCCGCAGCTCGCCGACCAGGTGATGGACGAGTATTACGAGCTCACCGGCCGCCGCTACAACCGCATCGGCTGCTACCGGACCGAGGATGCCGACTACGTCATCGTCGGCATGGGCTCGATGATCGTGCAGGCGGAGGCCGTCGCCGATTACCTGCGCGACACCCGCAAACTCAAGGTCGGCGTCATCAACGCCACCATGTTCCGCCCCTTCCCCGGCGACCTGATGGGCAAGGCCCTCAAGGGCAAGAAGGGCGTGGTGGTGCTGGAGCGTACCGACCAGCCGCTGGCCGAAGACCTGCCGTTGATGCGCGAGGTGCGCGCCTCGCTCAACAAGTGCATGGAAAACGGCATGGCGGCCAAGGGTGAGGAACTGCCCTACCCCGGTTACGACAGCTACCAACAGGGCGATGCCCCGCGCCTGTACTCCGGTGCCTATGGCCTGGGTTCCCGCGACCTGCAGCCGGAAGGCCTCATCGGCGCCATCGAGAACATGCTGCCGAATGGCAAGAAGCAGAAGTTCTTCTACCTGGGCATCGATTTCGTGCGTGAAGAGGCCGCCACGCCCAAGCAGGAAATCCAGATGCAGCAGCTGCTGGAGAACTATCCGCAGGTGAAGAACCTGGCGGTGCACGGCTCGGAGAATCCCAACCTGATGCCGGAAGGCTCCATCACCGTGCGCATGCACTCCGTCGGCGGCTGGGGCGCCATCACCACCGGCAAGAACCTGGCGATGACCCTGTACGAGCTGCTGGGCTACGAGATCAAGTCCAATCCCAAGTACGGTTCCGAGAAGAAGGGCCAGCCGACCACCTATTATCTGGCAGCCGCCCCCACCCCGATCCGCATCAACTGCGAATTCAACTTCGTGGACGTGGTGCTGTCGCCGGACCCCAACGTGTTCGGCCACTCCAATCCGCTGTTCGGCCTGAAGAAGGGCGGCGTGCTGATCATCCAGTCCTCCTTCGAGGACCCGGATCAGCTGTGGGCCACCATTCCGCGCCGCCACCAGCAGTTCATCGTCGACAACGATATCCGCGTGTTCTACGTCGACGGCTTCAAGATCGCCCGCGAAGAGGCCACCAACCCCGAGCTGCAGCTGCGCATGCAGGGCAACGCCTTCCAGGGCGCCTTCTTCGCCGGCTCGCCGCTGATGGAGATGGCCGGCCTGGACGAGACCAAGCTGTTCAAGACCATCGAAGACCAGCTGCTGGCCAAGTTCGGCGCCAAGGGCAAGCGCGTGGTGGAAGACAACATCCGCGTGGTGCGCCGCGGCTTCGACGAGCTGCACGAAATCAAGAACAAGAAGGTCGGCGTGACCATGCAGGAGCTGCGCACCACCGAGTCCGCCCTGCCCATCATGCTCAAGCACATCCCGGAAGGTAAGGGCGAGCTGCACGACATCCACCGCTTCTGGGAACAGACCGGCTACTTCTATGCCACCGGCCGCGGCTCCGACAACCTGGCCGATCCCCACATGGGCCTGTCGCTGATGCCCGCCGCCAGCGGCGTGTTCCGCGACATGACCAACATCCGCTTCGAGTACCCGAAGTGGGTGGCGGAAAACTGCACCGCCTGCGGCAACTGCTACACCGTCTGCCCCGACTCCTCCATTCCGGGTCTGGTCAATTCGGTCAGCGAGGTGTTCGCCACCGCCATCCACCGCATCGAGAGCAAGGGCGTGCTGACCATGTATCTGCGGCGCGAGACGCGCAACGTGGAGAAGAAGCTGCGCGAGTTGCTCAACGCCACCGGCGAGACCGCCAAGGTGCGCAATCTGCTGGATCAGGCGATCCTCGAAGTGCTGGCCGAGTCCACCCTGGACGGCGATGCCCGCGCCAAGATGGAGCAGGAGTTCGCCCAGCTGATGGATGCCATGGGCAGCTTCGAATTTGCCGTCACCAAACCCTACTGGATCACCCGCGAGAAGAAGGAAAAAGGCAGCGGCGGCCTGTTCTCCATCACCATCAACCCGGACACCTGCAAGGGCTGCATGGAGTGCGTCGAGGTATGCGATGACGCCGCCCTGGTCAAGACCAAGCAGACCGACGAGGCGGTGAAGCGCCTGCGCAGCGACTGGGCCTTCTGGCTCGACCTGCCCACCACCAATCCGGACTACATCCGCATCGACGACCTGGACGAAAAGATCGGCGCCCTGGATACCCTGCTGCTGGACAAGCGCAACTACGGCGCCATGGTGTGCGGCGACGGCTCCTGCCTGGGCTGCGGCGAGAAGACCGCCATCCACCTGTTCACGGGCACCGTCACCGCGCTGATGCAGGGCCGCGTGAAGAAGCAGGTTGCCAAGCTGGACGAGCTGATCCAGAAGCTGGAACAGCATATCCGCCTGAAGCTGGCCGCCGGCGTCGATCTGTCCAACAGCGGCGCCATCAACCAGGTGGTGGACGGCGTCAACGGCACCGACCTGACCCTGTCCAATCTGTCCGCCAACCTCGATGCCGGCCACGAGAAGACCGTCATCGACAAGCAGTGGCTGAAGTGGGCCACCAACCTGCTCGATCGCCTGCGTGACCTGAAGTGGCGCTACGAGGCGGGCCCCACCGGCCGCGGCCGCGCCGAGATGGGCATCGTCAACTCCACCGGCTGCACCTCGGTGTGGGGTTCGACCTTCCCGTTCAATCCGTATCCGTTCCCCTGGACCTCCAACCTGTTCCAGGACAGCCCGTCCATGGCCATGGGCCTGTTCGAGGGCCATATGGTGAAGATGGCCGACGGCTTCAAGGCGATCCGCATGGCGGAGCTGGAGCTGGAAGGCAAATACAATGCGGAGGTGCATCAGCCCTACTTCCGCCAGTTCAACTGGAAGGACTTCAGCGACGAGGAATGGCTGCTGTGCCCGCCGGTCGTCGCGGTCGGCGGTGACGGCGCCATGTACGACATCGGCTTCCAGAACCTGTCGCGCGCCCTGGCCTCCGAGATGCCGATCAAGGTGATGGTGGTGGACACCCAGGTGTACTCCAACACCGGCGGCCAGGCCTGCACCTCCGGCTTCGTCAGCCAGGTGGCCGACATGTCGCCCTACGGCAAGAACTGGAAGGGCAAGACCGAGATCCGCAAGGAAGTCGGCCTGATCGGCGTGGCCCACCGCGGCGCCTACATCATGCAGGGTTCCACCAGCAACGTGACCCACCTGCTGGAGGGCTATATCGACGGCCTCAACAGCCGCCGCCCGGCGATGTTCAACATCTACACCACCTGCCAGCCCGAGCACGGCGTGAGCGACGACGCCTCCGACCGTCAGGGCAAGCTGGCGGTGGAATCGCGCGCCTACCCGCTGTTCCGCTACAACCCGGACCTGGGCACCACCTTCCCCGAGTGCTTCGACATGGAAGGCAACCCGGCGCTGGAAGACGACTGGCCGATGTATACCCTCGACTACGTCGACGAGAACGGCCGCAAGGCCAAGCTGGAAGTGCCGATGACCTTCGCCGACTTCGCCGTCAGCGAGGGCCGCTTCCGCAAGCACTTCAAGAAGGCGCCGCGCGAGACCTGGAACGACGACATGGTGCCGTTCCATGAGTTCCTCACGCTGGATGACGACGAGCGCGACGGCAAATTCCCGTTCATCTGGGCGGTGGATGCCAAGAACCGTCTAAACCGTGTGCTGTGCTCGCAGGAGATCGTGCTGGCCGCGGAAGAGCGCCGCGATTTCTGGCGTCAGCTCAAGTCCATCGCCGGCCTCGACCGTCAGGTGGATGTGAACGCCATCGTGCAGCAGGCCAAGGCGGAGATGGCGCAGAAGCTGTCCTCCACCCTGCTCTCGCTCGCCGCCTCCGGCGACATGGCCGCCATTGCCGGCGGTTCGGTGTCGGCCAACGGCAACGGCGCCGCCCACGCGGCAGCGGCCGGCGACTATGAGCCGGTGTGGATAGAAACGCCGGAATGCACCGCCTGCGACGAGTGCATGAACATCAATCCGAAGATCTTCGCCTACAACGATGCCAAGCAGGCCATCATCATCGATGCCAAGGCCGGACCGTTCAAGGACATCGTCAAGGCGGCGGAAAAGTGCACCGCGGGCTGCATCCACCCGGGCACGCCGTTCAACCCCAACGAGGCGGGCGTGGACAAGCTGATCCAGCGCGCCGCCAAATACCAGTAGGAGCGGCTCTGCCGCAACAAAGGAGTTTGATTGCAACGGGTGTGCGAAACGCATCCGGCGGAGGTTCCGCAAACAACAGTTTCTTTCGGTGCTCCCTCCGAGAAGTTGCCTCTCCCCGTTTGGGGAGAGGATTTTTTTTCGGCAGGAACGGCAGCTGAAATAACGAATTTGAAAGTGTGTGGTGCGTAGCGCGCGCCGCACAAGGCTGGAATACGGCATGGTGCGCAGTGCGCACCCTACTCTGGGGCCAACACGCGATGACACTGTTACGCTGGTTCGGACGCAAGACCTTCTCGCACGGGGTCCATCCGCAGGCGCACAAGGAGGATACGGCGGACAAGCCGATCCGCCGCCTGCCGTTCGCGCCGCGCATGGTCGTGCCGCTGGCCCAGCACCTGGGCAAGCCCTCGCGCCCCATCGTCAAGGTCGGTGAAGAGGTGGGCCGCGGCCAGCTCATCGCCGAGGCCGACGGCTTCATGTCGGTGCCGCAGCATGCCCCCGCCACCGGCGTGGTCGAGGCCATCACCCTGATGCCGAGCGCCCAGGGCCCGCGCGTGCCCGCCATCGTCATCCGCGTCTACGAGGCCTCCAACCAGGAGGTGCTGTGGCGCACGCCGCGCGACATGGACGCCCTGACACCGGAGCAGATCGTGCAGGCGGTACAGGACACCGGCCTGGTCGGCCTGGGCGGCGCCGCCTTCCCCTCCCACGTCAAGCTCAAGGTGCCGGCCGGGGCCGTCATCGACACCCTCATCGTCAACGGCTGCGAGTGCGAGCCCTATCTCACCACCGACCATCGCGTGATGGTGGAACAGGGGCCGGACCTGATCCGCGGCACGCAATATGCCATGCGCGTGGTCGGTGCCAAGCGTGCGATCATCGGCGTGGAAGACAACAAGCCCGACGCCATCGCCGCCATCCGCCAACACCTGCCCGCCGACGGCAGCATCAGCGTCGAGGCGGTGGAAACCAAGTACCCGCAGGGTGCGGAGAAGATGCTGATCACCTCCCTGCTCGGCCGCGAGGTGCCCTCCGGCGGGCTGCCGGCGCAGATCGGCGTGGTGGTCAACAATGTCGGCACCCTCACTGCCCTGGGCCGCCTGCTGCCGCGCGGTGAAGGTCTCATCGAACGCGTGATTACCGTCGCCGGTCCCGGCGTGAAGAAGCCGGGCAATTATCTGGTGCCCATCGGCACCCCGCTGCGCTTCCTGCTCAACTACGTCGGTTTCAGCGGCAGCGAGCAGGAGGTGATCCTGGGCGGGCCGATGATGGGTAATGCGGTGTCCTCCCTGGACGTGCCGGTCACCAAGGGTTCCTCCGGCGTGCTGGTGCTGTCCAGCAGCGAGATCCAGGCCGAGACGCGCCGCATTCATCCCTGCATCAAGTGCGGCAAGTGCGTGGCGGCCTGCCCCATGCACCTCAATCCCACCCAGCTGGGCCTGCTCGCCGCCAAGCGCGAGTATGAGGTGATGGCCGAGCGCTTCCACCTCAAGGACTGCATCGAATGCGGCTGCTGCAGCTTCGTCTGCCCCTCGTCCATTCCGCTGGTGCAATACTTCCGCATCGCCAAGTCCATCCTGCGCGAGCGTGCTGCCTGATGAACAAGCCGCAACAACCGCACATCGAACTGCGCACCTCGCCGCACATCAAGGCGGCGCCGACGGTGGAGCAGATCATGCGCAACGTGGTCTATGCGCTGCTGCCCATCGCCGCCTTCGCCGTGTGGCAGTTCGGCATCAGCGCGCTGGCCCTGATCCTCGTGGTCACCGCCAGCTGTCTCGCCACTGAATACGTCTTCTCGCGCAGCGCCGGCCGTGGCAACACCCTGAGCGACTGGAGCGCCGCGATCACCGGCCTGCTGCTTGCGCTCACCCTGCCGCCCGGCTTTCCGCTGTGGATGGGTGCCGTGGCCGGCTTCATCGCCATCGCCCTGGGCAAGACCCTGTTCGGCGGCCTGGGCTACAACGTGTTCAATCCCGCCCTGGTGGGCCGCGCCTTCGTGCAGGCCGCCTTCCCGGTGGCCATCACCACCTGGACGCCGGCCGGCCTGCCCGGTCGCTTCGTGGAATTCATCCCCGCCACCCTGGCCCTGCCCTTCATGACGCCGCCGGTAGTAAGCGAATGGAGCAAACAGCAGGTGGACAGCTTCAGCGGCGCCACGCCGCTGGCGCAGTGGAAATTCGAGGGCGTCATTACCAATACCAGTGACCTGTTCACCGGCATGGTGGCCGGTTCCGCGGGCGAGACCTCGGCCCTGCTGATCCTGCTGTGCGGCATCTATCTCGCCGCGCGGCGCATGATGGACTGGCGCATCCCCACGGCGGTGCTGCTCGGCGCCTTCGTCACCGCGTTGGTCTTCTATCTGCTGAATGACCAGCACTACCCGACACCGCTGTTCGTGCTGTTCTCCGGCGGCCTGATGCTGGGTGCGCTGTTCATGGCCAGCGACATGGTGGCCTCGCCGGTGACGCCGTGGGGCGTGTGGATCTACGGCCTGTTCATCGGCGTGCTCACCGTCATCATCCGCTACTTCGGCGGCCTGTCCGAGGGCGTGATGTATGCCATTCTGCTCGGCAACGCCCTGTCGCCGCTGATCGAACACATCACCCAGCCGCGCATCTACGGTGCGCGCAAGAGTGGAGTCAAATCATGAGCAGCACGGCACCGCTCCCCGCCGCGCCTGCTTCGAGCAGCCGCATGATCCAGGTGCTGGGCGGCATCGCCATGCTGTCCGGTTTTCTGGTGGTGCTGACCTACCAGCTCACCCTGCCGCGCATCGAGGAAAACCGCCAGCGCGCCATCGAGCGCGCCGTATTCCAGGTGCTGCCCGGCGCCACCACGCGGCGCGACTTTCTGGTGGACGACAACGGCGTGCGCCCGGCCAGCGAGGGCGGCAGCGGCACCAAGGTGTACGCCGCCTATGACGCCGACGGCCGGCTCAAGGGCATCGCCGCCGAGGCCGGTGCGCGCGGTTATCAGGACATCGTGCGCATCCTCTACGGCTACGACCCGGCCTGTGAGTGCATCACCGGCTTTGCCGTGCTGCAGTCGACGGAGACCCCGGGCCTGGGCGACAAGATCACCAAGGACGCCAAGTTCCTCGCCAACTTCCCGCTGGATGCACGCCTCGCCGCCGACGGCAGGCAGCTGGCCAACGCCATCGTCACCGTCAAGCACGGCAGCAAGACCGGCCCCTGGCAGATCGACGCCATTTCCGGCGCCACCATCACCTCCGCAGCGGTGGGCAAGGGGCTGAACAACAGTGCGCAGGCGCTGCTGCCGCGCCTGCATCCGCACATCGACCAATTGAAGGTGCAACCCTGATGGCCGGGCGCAAGAGAGACGACACCATCACCGCCGATACCTTCCTGGAAGGCATCTGGCGCGAGAATCCGGTCTTCGTGATGCTGCTCGGCATGTGTCCGGTGCTGGCCGTCACCAACTCGGTGATGAATGCCATCGCCATGGGCGTGGCCACCACCTTCGTGCTGATCGGCTCCAGCACCCTGGTCTCGCTGCTGCGCAACGTGATCCCCAAACAGGTGCGCATCGCCACCTACATCGTGATCATCGCCACCTTCGTCACCATCGTCGACTACATCATCCAGGCCATCAGCCTGGACCTGTACAACGCCCTGGGCGCCTTCATCCAGCTCATCGTGGTGAACTGCATCATCCTCGGCCGCGCCGAGGCCTTCGCCTCCAAGAACCGTCCCCTCAAGTCCGTCGTCAGCGGCCTCGGCATGGGCACCGGCTTCACCATCGCCCTGCTGTGCCTCGGCAGCGTGCGCGAGCTGCTCGGCAGCGGCACCCTGCTCGGCTTCAGCGTGTTCGGCGCCCAGTTCGAGCCCTGGGTGGTGATGATCCTGCCGCCGGGCGGCTTCTTCGTGCTGGGCGCCTGGCTGCTGCTGTTCAACTGGCTGCGCGAGCGCAAGGCCCGTCTGGAGCTGAAGGAGGAGACCGTCCATGCACGCTGATTCCCTCACCTTCATCTTCCTCAACGCCGCCATCGTCAACAACTTCGTGCTGGCGCTGTTCCTCGGCATCTGCCCGTTCCTCGGCGTCTCCGCCAAGCTGAAGACGGCGGTGTCCATGGGCTTCGCCACCACCCTGGTGATGCTGATCAGCTCCATCTGCGCCTATGCCATCAACAGCCTGCTGGTGGCCTACGACATGGAGTTCCTGCGCCTCATCAGCTACATCGCGGTGATCGCCTCCGCCGTGCAGCTGGTGGAGATGAGCATGAAGAAGTTCAGCCCGGCGCTGTTCCGCGCCCTCGGCATCTTCCTGCCGCTGATCACCACCAACTGCGCCATCCTCGGCCTGGCCCTGTTCCAGACCGCCAAGGAATACAACTTCGTGCAGTCGGTGAGCTACGCCCTGGGCGCCGGCGCCGGCTTCATCCTGGCCCTGGTGCTGATGGCCGGCCTGCGCGAGAAGCTGGAGCTGGCCGAGGTGCCGTCCGTCAGCCAGGGCGCGGCGCTCAGCCTGATGCTGGCCGGCATCCTGTCTCTGGCCTTCATGGGCTTTGCCGGCCTGGGGGCGCAATGATGCTGACGCAATTTCTCGTTACCGGCGGTGCTATCCTCATGTTGTTGCTGGGATGGATCGCCGTGCAGAAGGTGGCGCGGGCCTTTGCCCGCCGCCACCCCGAGTTCGGTGCCTACCGCGAGGCGGGCGCCGGGTGTGGAACCGGCAAGTGTGCCTGCGCCAGTGTCGACCACTGCCGCAAGCGCGATGCCGAACTTAAATAACGACAGGGGTTCCGAACAACGGACCGGCCTAGGGGAATGGTGATGACTTCCATGATCCAACCACCAACCGAACAAAGGGGTGTAACAGTGGACGAACGCGTAATCTGGTTCGAGTCTCTCGGCATGGACGATGTGGCGCGGGTGGGCGGCAAGAATGCCTCCCTGGGCGAGATGATCCGGGGGCTCACCGCCGCCGGCGTGCGGGTGCCGGACGGCTTTGCCACCACCTCTGCCGCCTTCCGCGAGTTCCTGCGTCACGGCCACCTGGCCGAGCGCATCAACGCCCGCGTCAGCAAGCTCGACATCGACGACGTCGAGGAGCTGGCCCGCGCCGGCGCCGAGATCCGCCAGTGGATCATCGACACCCCCTTCCCCGACTCGCTCAACGCCGCCATCACCGCCGCCTGGCGCAAGATGGAGGAAAAGGCCGGCGGTGAAGTCGCCGTGGCGGTGCGCTCCTCCGCCACTGCGGAGGACCTGCCCGACGCCTCCTTCGCCGGCCAGCAGGAGACCTACCTCAACGTGCGCGGCCTGGATAACGTGCTGACGGCGATCCATCACGTGTTCGCCTCGCTCTACAACGACCGCGCCATCGCCTACCGCGTGCACCACAACTTCGAGCACCACGAGGTGGCGCTGTCCGCCGGCATCCAGCGCATGGCCCGCTCCGACATCGGCGCCGCCGGCGTGATGTTCACCCTCGATACCGAGTCCGGCTTCCGTGACGCCGTGTTCATCACCGGCGCCTACGGCCTGGGCGAGACCGTGGTGCAGGGCGCGGTGAATCCGGACGAGTTCTACGTCTACAAGCCCGCCCTCGCCGCCGGCAAGCACGCCATCCTCAGCCGCAAGCTGGGCAGCAAGGCGATCAAGATGATCTACGGCGACAGCTCCGCCCACGGCAAGACCACCAAGACGGTGGACGTGGCCGAGGCCGAGCGGCAGCGCTTCTGTCTTACCGACGAACAGCTGCTGGATCTCGCCCGCCAGGCGGTGATCATCGAGAAGCACTACGGTCGCCCGATGGACATCGAGTGGGCGCTGGACGGCACCGACAACAAGGTCTACATCGTGCAGGCCCGCCCGGAGACGGTAAAGAGCCGCGCCAACGGCCAGATGATCGAGCGCTACCGCCTGAAGGAAAAGGGCGCGGTGCTGGCCCAGGGCCGTGCCATCGGCCAGCGCATCGGCGCCGGCCCGGCACGCATCATCATGGATATCTCGCAGATGAGCTCGGTGAAGCCCGGCGACGTGCTGGTCACCGACATGACCGACCCGGACTGGGAACCGATCATGAAGCGCGCCTCCGCCATCGTCACCAACCGCGGCGGCCGCACCTGCCACGCGGCGATCATCGCCCGTGAGCTGGGCATTCCCGCGGTGGTCGGCTGCGGCGACGCCACCAAGCACATCAAGGACGGCGACGAGGTCACCGTGTCCTGTGCCGAGGGCGACACCGGCCACATCTACCAGGGCAAGCTGGACTTCGAGATTCAACGCGCCGATGCCGGCCAGATGCCGGACCTGCCGGTGAAGATCATGATGAACATCGGCAACCCCGGCCACGCCTTCGAGTTCGCCAACATCCCCAACGCCGGCATCGGTCTCGCGCGCCTGGAGTTCATCATCAACTCCACCATCGGCGTGCACCCGAAGGCGCTGCTCGACTTCGACAACCAGAGCGACGAGATCAAGAAGGCCATCACCAAGCGCATGGCCGGCTACAGCGACCCGGTGAGCTTCTACGTCGAGAAGCTGACCGAGGGCATCGCCACCCTGGCCGCCGCCTTCAATCCCAAGCCGGTGATCGTGCGCATGTCGGACTTCAAGTCCAACGAGTACGCCAACCTGCTGGCAGGCGAAGGTTTCGAGCCGCACGAAGAGAATCCGATGATCGGCTTCCGCGGCACCTCGCGCTACCTGTCGGAGGACTTCCGCCCCTGCTTCGAGCTGGAGTGCCGCGCCCTGCGCAAGGTGCGCGACGAAATGGGCCTGACCAACGTCGAGGTGATGATCCCCTTCTGCCGCACCCTGGAAGAGGCCGATCAGGTGGTCAAGCTGCTGGCGGCGAACGGCCTCAAGCGCGGCGAGAACGGCCTGCGCGTGATCATGATGTGCGAGATCCCGTCCAATGCGGTGCTGGCCGACGAGTTCCTCGAATACTTCGACGGCTTCTCCATCGGCTCCAACGACATGACCCAGCTCAGCCTCGGCCTGGACCGCGACTCCGCCCTCATCGCCCACCTGTTCGACGAGCGCAACCCGGCGGTGAAGAAGCTGCTCAGCATGGCCATTCATGCCGCCCGGGCCAAGGGCAAGTACGTCGGCATCTGCGGCCAGGGCCCGTCCGACTATCCGGACCTCGCCGACTGGCTGGTGAAGGAAGGCATCAGCAGCGTGTCGCTCAACCCCGACACGGTGGTCGACACCTGGCTGTACATCGCCAGCCAGCAGGGTAAATAGAAACCCAGATACAAGAGCAAAGAGGCAAGATACAAGGGGCGGGATGCGCTGCGCGCACGGTTGTTTGAATCCAATAACAACACGAGCGCAGCGAGTTCATTCCCTTGTATCTTGTCACTTATATCTTGTACCTCTGTTCTTGGTGGGTCGATACCAACAGGGTGAATGATCTTGTCGATAGCTGAACAGCAGCACCGTACCGTCTTCTTCGTCTCCGACCGCACCGGCATCACCGCCGAAACCCTCGGTCACAGCATGATGACGCAGTTCGACGGCGTCGAGTTCACCTACACCCGCCTGCCCTTTCTCGACACCGCGGAGAAGATGGCCGAGGCGGTGGAACGCATCAACGCCGTGATGACGCAGGAAGGCGTGCGTCCCATCGTGTTCAGCACCCTGGTGAACACGGACCTGCTGGACCAGATCCGCCGTGACTGCAAGGGCCTGCTGCTGGATTTCTTCGATGCCTTCAATGCGCCGCTGGAGGCCGAACTCGGCATCAAGGCCGCCCACGTCATGGGCCGTTCCCACGGCATGGGCAACTTCGCCAACTACACCGCGCGCATCGAGGCGCTCAATTTCGCCCTCAACAACGACGACGGCGTCAGCACCCGCAACTACGGCGCCGCCGACATCATCCTCATCGGCGTATCGCGCTCGGGCAAGACACCCACCTCCCTGTTCCTCGCCCTGCAGTTCGGCATCCACGCCGCCAATTACCCG
>JANJXC010000043.1 GCA_024709225.1 Gammaproteobacteria bacterium
CCCTGGATCGCCGCGCCGATGGCCACGGCCTCGTCCGGATTGACGTCCTTGCGCGGCTCCTTGCCGAAGAAGTCCTTCACCGCCTCCTGCACCTTGGGCATGCGCGACTGGCCGCCGACCAGGATCACGTCGCTGATCTCGCTCAGGGACACGCCGGCATCCTTCATCGCCGTCTTGCACGGCGCGATGGTGCGGGCGATGAGGTCCTCCACCAGCGACTCCAGCTTGGCGCGGGTCAGCTTGATGTTGAGGTGCTTGGGACCGCTGGCATCGGCAGTGATGTAGGGCAGATTGACATCGCTCTGCTGGGACGACGACAGCTCGATCTTGGCCTTTTCGGCGGATTCCTTCAGGCGCTGCATGGCCAGCGGGTCGCCGCGCAGGTCGATGCCGCTGGTCTTCTTGAACTCATCGGCGAGGTAGTCGATGACGCGCATGTCGAAGTCTTCGCCGCCGAGGAAGGTATCGCCGTTGGTGGACAGCACCTCGAACTGGTGCTCGCCGTCGATCTCGGCGATCTCGATGATGGAGATGTCGAAGGTACCGCCGCCGAGGTCATACACGGCGATCTTGCGATCGCCTTCCTGCTTGTCCATGCCGAAGGCCAGCGCCGCCGCGGTGGGCTCGTTGATGATGCGCTTCACGTCGAGACCGGCGATCTTGCCGGCGTCCTTGGTGGCCTGGCGCTGAGAGTCGTTGAAATAGGCCGGCACGGTAATCACCGCCTCGGTGACCGGCTCGCCCAGGTAGTCCTCGGCGGTCTTCTTCATCTTCATCAGCACGCGCGCGGAGATCTCCGGCGGCGCCATCTTCTTGCCGCGCGCCTCGACCCAGGCGTCGTTGTTGTCGGCCTTGATGATCTTGTAGGGCACCAGCTTGATATCCTTCTGCACTTCCTTTTCGTCAAAGCGGCGGCCGATGAGGCGCTTCACCGCAAACAGGGTGTTCTGCGGGTTGGTGACCGCCTGGCGCTTGGCGGCCTGGCCGACGATGACCTCGCCGTCCTCGGCGAAGGCCACCACCGACGGCGTGGTGCGATCGCCTTCGCTGTTTTCGATGACGCGCGGCTTGCCGCCTTCCATCACCGCCACGCAGGAGTTGGTGGTGCCCAGGTCGATACCGATAATCTTGCCCATTTTCTATCTCTCCGATTCGCTCTCGCCCGGCGTCTGCGGGCCGATTCAATATCTAGGTGCTAAATAGGGTCTTTACGTTCTAATTCAAGCCCGTCAGCCGGCGGCGGGCGCCTTGGCCACCACCACCAGCGCCGGCCGGATCAGGCGCTCGTTCAGGGTATAGCCCTTCTGCATCACCACCAGCACGCTGTTGGGCGTAGCCTCGGCGCTTTCCTGCATGGACATGGCCTGATGCAGGTCGGGATTGAACGGCTGCCCCACCGGGTTCACCTCCTTGATGCCGTATTTCTCCATGGCTTGGGCGAGCATCTTCAGGGTCAGCTCGGTGCCCTCGCGCAGCTGGTCCAGCGCGCTGTCGGGACCGATGGCGGCCAGGGCCAGCTCCAGGCTGTCGCGCACCGGCAGCAGGTCCTGGGCAAAACGGTCCAGGGCGTATTTGTGGGCATTCTCCACGTCGCGTTCGGCGCGGCGGCGACCGTTTTCCAGCTCCGCCTGCAGGCGCAGCACCTGGTTCCAGTGCTCGTCGGCCTTGCTGCGGGCGTCCTCCAGCTGCAAATGCAACTCCTGCATCTCAGGTGCCGCCTGCTCCTGCCCCGCGGCGCTCGCCGCCGGCCCGGTATCAGGGGTAGTGTTTTCTTCGCTCATATCGGCTCCAGACAAATTCGTTTGTTATCAATGCGGTAAAAACCAGCGCCCCGCCAGCGGGCGGGCTGATTGCACCGGTATATATGGGGTTATTGGTTTTGATTCAAGGCAGCGCCAAGCAACTTGGCAGTGACATCCACCAGCGGGATCAGGCGGTCATAGGCCATGCGCGTCGGGCCGATGACGCCGAGCACGCCCACCACCTCTCCTTCCACCTCATAGGGCGAGGTGACCACGCTGCAGGCATCGAGCACCTCATAGCCGGACTCCTCGCCGATGAATATCTGCACCCCCTGGGCGTGGGCCGCCTGGTCCAGCAGGTGCAGGATGTCACGCTTGCGGTTGAAGGCGTCGAACAGCTGGCGCAGGCGGTCGATATCCGCCATCTCGGCGTAGCCCATCAGGTTGGTCTGGCCGGCCAGTACATAATCGCCGCCCTCCTCGCCCCCCTGGAAGGTGCGGTTGGCCATGTCGATGGCGGCCAGCATCAGCTGGTTGATGCTCTCCTGGGTTTCGCGCATCTCCACCAGCAGCGCATCGCGTACCTTGTTGAAATCCTTGCCGGCCAGGGCGTGATTCAGATAATTGGCCGCCTGGGTCAGCTCGGCCGGGGAATAGCGGCGCGAGGTGGTGATCATGCGGTTCTGCACCTGGTTGCCGTTCATTACCAGCACCACCAGCACACGGTTGCCCGACAGCGAGATGAACTCCACCTGCCGCACCGTCGGCTGCTCGCGCCGCGGCACCATGATCACCCCAGCCATGGAGCTGATCTCCGACAACAGCGAGGACGCCGTCACCAGCACCTGCTGTGGATCGGCCGCCTGGCTGAACTTGTCCTGCAGGGCAAGCACCTCGTGCTGTCCCAGAGGTTTGACCGTGAGCAGGCTGTCCACGAACAGGCGGTAGCCCTGCACGGTGGGGATGCGCCCCGCCGAGGTGTGGGGCGCCTTGACCAGGCCCAGGTCTTCCAGGTCGGCCATCACGTTGCGGATGGAGGCCGGGCTCAGGTCCAGGCCCTGGCCGCGCGCCAGGGTGCGCGAACCGATGGGCTGCCCTTCGCGGATATAGCGCTCCACCAGCAGCTTGAGCAGCTGCTGGGCACGGTCGGATACAACGGCTGAAGAAACCTTGCTCATTTCGCCTTACGTTCCGTAAAGGGTTTGGCACTCTTCCTATATGAGTGCCAACGGGGCAAGTTATCAAGGCGGCAAAACGGGTGTCAAGGTCGGTTGGCGCAAGGCAGCCGCCATGTTAACGTTAGCGCCATTTTTGGAGATGACGATGGCGGACACTTTCAAGCGGGCAGGGATCATCGGCAAGTATGGAGACCCCACCGTGGGGGCCTCGCTCAAGGTGCTGGCCGACTACCTTGCCGCCCGCCAGGTGGAGGTGCTGCTGGACGCGGCCACTGCCGAGGTGTGGACCGACCACAGCCTCGCCGTGGCCAGCCGGGAGGAGATCGGCCGCCAGTGCGACGCCGTCATCGTGGTCGGTGGCGACGGCACCCTGCTCAATGCGGCCCGCTCCCTCGCCCCCTTCGATATCGCCCTCATCGGCATCAATCAGGGCCGCCTCGGCTTCCTCACCGACATCTCGCCCAGCGAGATGGAGGAGAAGCTGGACGAAATCCTTGCCGGCCAGTACAACGAGGATGCGCGTTTCCTGCTGCACTGCACGGTGCTGCGCGACGGCGAGCACATCAACGAAAGCGTCGCCCTCAACGACGTGGTGGTGCACAAGTGGGATGTGGCGCGCATGCTGGAGACGGAGACCTACGTCAACGGCCACTTCCTCAACCACCTGCACTCCGACGGCCTGATCGTCTCCACCCCCACCGGCTCCACCGCCTATGCCCTGTCCGGCGGCGGCCCGATCCTGCAGCCCTGTCTCAATGCCATCGTGCTGGTGCCCATCTGCCCGCACACCATGAGCAACCGCCCCATCGTGGTGGACGGCGGCAATCTGATCGAGATCGTGGTCGGCGGCTCCGGTCATGCCCATGCCCAGGTCACCTGCGACGGCCAGATCAACTTCGGCCTGATGGCCGGCGATCGGGTACGGGTGCGCAAGGCCGAGCACAAGGTGCGCCTGATCCATCCGGTGGATCACGACCACTTCCACATCCTGCGCAACAAGCTCAACTGGGGTTAGGGCCTCCCGCTCACCATGCTCCGGCACCTCGCCATCCGCAATTTCGCCCTGGTCGAACACCTGGAACTGGAGTTCGCCCCGGGCATGACCGTGCTCACCGGCGAAACCGGTGCCGGCAAGTCCATCCTGCTCGATGCCCTCGGCCTGGTGCTGGGCGACCGTGCCGACAGCGGCAGCGTGCGGGTCGGCAGCGACCGCGCCGAGATCAGCGCCACCTTCGATATCCGCGGCCTTGCCGCGGTGCGCGCCTGGCTGGAAGAGCGCGAACTCAATCTGGACGACGAATGCATCCTGCGCCGTACCATCAGCGCCGACGGCGGCTCGCGCGGCTATATCAACGGCCAGCCGGCCCCGGTGCAGAGCCTGCGCGACCTGGGCGAACAGCTGGTGGACATCCACGGCCAGCACGCCCACCAGTCGCTGCTGAAGCGCGACCTGCAACGCCAGCTGCTCGACGCCTACGCCGGCCATGACGCGCTGGTGGACCTGGTGGATGCCGCCTGGCGCCGCTGGCGCGAACTGCAGCAGGAACTGGAGCGGCTGAGCCGCGCCAGCAGCGAACGCGATGCGCGGCTGGAGCTGCTGCGCTACCAGGTGGCTGAACTGGAGGCCCTGGGCCTCAGTGCCGACGAACTGCATGGCCTGGAAGAAGAACACGGCCGCCTGGCCAACGGCAGCCGGCTGCAGGAAGGTGCCCAGCGCACCCTCACTCTGCTCTACGACGGCGACGAAATGGCCATCGTCAGCCTGCTCGGTCGCACCCTGAACGAACTGCGCGACCTGCAGGCCATCGACAACGCCCTGGGCAGTACCTGCGAACTGCTGGAAGGCGCCGCCATCCAGGCGCGCGAGGCGGCCACGGAACTGCGCCATTATCTGGATCGCGCCGACCTCGACCCGGAACGGGTCAACTGGGTGGAGCAGCGCCTCGCCGCCGTGCAGGAACTGGCCCGCAAGCACCGCTGCCAGGGCGAGGAACTGCCCGCCCTGCTGGAGCGGCTGCAACAGGAACTGGCCGAGCTGGAACAGGCCGGCCAGCGCCTCGACGGCCTGGAGGCCGAGATCAGGCGCTGCCGCGACGACTACCTGAAACTGGCCAAACAGCTCTCCGCCGGACGCAGCAAGGCCGCGCAGACCCTGGCCACCCAGGTCAGCGCCAACATGGCCGAACTGGGCATGAAGGGCGGCCGCTTCGAGGTGGCGCTGGAAAAGGTGGACGGCGACGAACCGGCCGCACACGGCATGGAGCGAGTGGAATTGCTGGTCAGCGCCAACCCCGGACAACCGCCCAAGCCGCTGGCCAAAATCGCCTCCGGCGGCGAGCTGTCACGCATCAGCCTGGCCATCCAGGTGATCAGCGCCGGCAAGGGCAGCATTCCGACCCTGATCTTCGATGAGGTGGACGTGGGCGTCGGCGGCGGCGTGGCCGAGATGGTGGGCCGGCAGTTGCATACCCTGGGCGGCGAGCGCCAGGTGCTGTGCGTCACCCATCAGCCGCAGGTGGCGGCACAGGGCCATCAGCATCTGCAGGTGAGCAAGCAGAGCCAGGGCGAGGCGACGCGCAGTGCGGTCAAGGTGCTGGACGCGGAGGCCCGGGTGGAGGAGATCGCCCGCATGCTGGGCGGCATGACCATCACCGAGCAGACCCTGTCCCACGCCCGCGAGATGCTGGCCCTGGCGCAAGGCCAGGGACACGGGGCGGAGGCCAAGGGACGGAAGAAGCGCGCCCCGGCCTGACCGTCCGCAGGCTGCGCGGTGCGCACCCTACATCAGGCCTTTTCCTTCTTGCGGCATTCCTTGCAGACGCCGTAGATGTACAGGCTGTGGTCGGTCATGGTGTAGCCAAACTTATCGGCGATGGCCTTCTGCCGCTCCTCGATGGTGGGATCGACGAACTCATCGACACGGCCGCATTTGGTGCACAGGATGTGGTCGTGGTGCTTGCCCTCATCCATCTCGAACACCGACTGGCCACCTTCGAAATGATGGCGGGTGAGGATGCCGGCCTGCTCGAACTGGGTCAGCACCCGGTAAACCGTGGCCAGTCCGACATCGTCGCCGTGCTCCAGCAGGGCCTTGTACACGTCCTCGGCACTCATGTGGCGCGCGGTGCCGGCCGACTCCAGGATCTCCAGGATCTTGATGCGCGGCAGCGTAACCTTCAGGCCAACCTTTTTCAGAAACTGACTGTCCATTGCGCTCTCTTGCAGTGACTGACTTGGGGTATCATGGCGCAACGATATCGCAGCCCTGAACGACAATGCAAAAGATTATCATTTGTTTGATTTTGTGCACCGCCCTCGCCGCCTGCGCCTATAAACCTGATATTCAACAGGGCAATATGGTCACCCAGGACAAGCTGGCGCAGCTCAAGATCGGCATGGACAAGCGTCAGGTGCTGTTCATCATGGGCTCCCCCATGCTCACCGATCCGTTCCACCAGAACCGCTGGGATTACTACTACAGCCTGACCCCGGGCCGGAAAGACACCGTGCGCCACGGCGCCACGCTGCATTTCGACGGCGAACGCCTCGGCCGCATCGAGACCCACGGCGACATCCCGTCGGGGGAATATCCGGAAAAGACCGCGCAGTAAAAACAAAAACCAATTTGCCGCCGAGGCGCGGAGCCACAGAGCAAACTGAGTCCTGTCTCTGCCTCCGTGAAATATGCCCCCGGCATTTCCAACCGACTACATCCATGTAGCCATCTGCGGCAAGGCCTTGCAGTCCTTGGCGTCTCACGTGCCGGATTAAAACCTGTCAGCCCGCCTCTTCGACCTCGCCACCGCCCTTCTTCATGCGCTTGCCCTCGGCCGCGCGCTGCTTGCGCACCTCCTTGGGGTCGGCGATGAGCGGGCGGTAGATCTCCACACGGTCGCGCGCGCGCAGGGTCTCGTCCAGCTTGGCCAGACGACCGAAGATACCTACCTTGTTCACCGCCAGATCGATCTCCGGGTAACGATGCAACAGGCCGGAGCGCTCGATGGCCTGGCGCAGGGTTGCGCCCTCCTCCACCTCCACCGGCAGAATCACCTGCATATCCGCCAGGGCGTAGGCCACCTCCACCTGAAAATGCTCACTTTTTTCCATACACTTCCCGCGCACGTTTGCAAAAGGAATCAACCATCGCGTTGGCGATTTGGGTAAAAATCGGCCCCATGGCCAGCCCCACGAGGCGACTGGAAAATTCAAAATCCAGATCCAGCGACACCTTGCAGGCCTGCTCGCCCAGCACATCGAAGCGCCAATAACCCTCCAGGTGCCGGAACGGTCCCTCCACCAGCCGCATCTCCATCATCTTATCCTGCTGCAGACGATTGAGGGTGGTAAAGGATTTGTGCAGCCCGCCATGGGCAATTTCGATGACGGCCGTTACCTCGTCCGCACTGCGTGCCAGCACCCGGCTGGAGCGACACCAGGGCAGGAAGCCGGCATAAGCATCAATATCGTTGACCAGGGCAAACATCTGCTCGCTGCTGTAGGGTACCAGCGCACTTTTATGGATCGTCGTCACGTTAACGGTTCAGCCAGGGTTGGAGGGCACCGATGGCGTGCAGAAAGATGAGCAGCACCGCCACCGGCGTGACATAGCGGGTAACGAAACGCCAGGCGCGGAACAGCGGGCCATCACCAATCCCCAGCTCGCTCACCGCAGACTCGCGCCGCATCGCCCACACCGCAAAGATGGCAATCAACAGGCCGCCCAGCGGCAGCATGATGTTTACCGTCAGATAATCCAGCAGGTCGAAGAAGGTCAGACCGAAAACCTTGTAGCGGTCACCCGACCAGATGTTGAAGGAAAAGATGGTGCCCAAGCCCAGAAACCAGGCCGTGCCACCCGCCAGTGCCGTCGCCATCACACGACTCAGGCGCAGGTTTTCCACCAGATAGGCAACCAGCGGTTCGATGAGGGAAATGGCGGAGGTCCAGGCGGCGAAGATCAGCAGCAGGAAGAACAACGCACCAAAAAACTCGCCGCCGGGCATACGGCCGAAGGCGATGGGCAGGGTCTGGAAGATAAGTCCCGGTCCGGCCCCGGGGGCCAGACCGTTGGCAAAGACGATGGGGAAGATGGCCATGCCGGCAAGCAGCGCCACCAGCGTATCGGCCACGGCGATGGTCAAGGTGGCATGGGTGATGGAGACATGCCGGGGCAGGTAGGAGCCGTACACCATGATGGCGCCCATGCCGAGGCTCAAGGTGAAAAAGGCATGGCCCATGGCGACAAGTACGCTGTTGGGGCTCAACTTGCTGAAGTCAGGGGTAAACAGAAAGGTCAGTGCCTGCTCGAAGGCGCCGGTATTCATCGCATAGCCCACCAGCACCAGCAACAACACCATCAACAGCGGCATCAGATAGCGTACCGCCTGCTCCAGCCCGCTGCGCACACCGCGCGCCACCACCACCATGGTCATCACGATGAAAAGCGTATGCCAGGCCAGCAGGCGCTCCGGATCCGCCACCAGGTTGTAGAAGATATTGTTGACCCCATCGGGGGTGAGGCCGGTGAACACGCCGCTGCCGGTACGCACCAGATAGGCCAGGGCCCAACCGGCGATAACGCCGTAATAGGAAAGGATCAGAACCCCGGCCAGAATGCCCAGCCAGCCCAGATAACGCCAGAAGCCGTGGCGCCCCTCCTCCTGGGCCAGATGACGCATGGTGTTGATGGGGCTGCGACGGCCGCGGCGACCGAGCATGATCTCGGCCATCATGATGGGGATGCCGATGAGCGTGATGCACACCAGATACACCAGTACAAAGGCGCCGCCACCGTTCTCGCCGGTGATGTAGGGAAACTTCCAGATATTGCCCAGGCCCACCGCCGAACCGGTGGCGGCGAGCACAAAGGTCCAGCGCGACGACCACTGGCCATGGATAGGCTCTCTGGATGACTTCATGGCTCTCCCCAATTCCTGCGAATGGGCGCAATTGTCGGTGAATTCGCCACGCGCCTCAACACATATACTCCCGTTCGCTTCCCGTCAGCCTCCCCCGTATAATGCCGCCCCATGTCGAAACAGAGCTCAACCACCAAAGGCGCCGGCACCAGCACCATCGCCGCCAACAAAAAGGCCCGCCACGACTTCTTTATCGAAGATCGCATGGAGGCCGGCATCGCGCTGGAGGGCTGGGAGGTCAAGAGCCTGCGCGCCGGCCGCATCCAGCTGGTGGACAGCTACGTCATCCTCAAGGACAACGAGGCCTGGCTGCTGGGCGCCCTGATCACCCCGCTGCCCACCGTGTCCACCCACTACACGCCGGACCCGAAGCGCACCCGCAAGCTGCTGTTGCACCGCGAGGAACTGGACAAACTCATCGGCGCGGTGGAGCGCAAGGGCTATACCCTCATCGCCCTGTCGCTGTACTGGAAGCGCGGCAAGTGCAAGGTGGAGCTGGGCCTGGCCAAGGGCAAGCAGGCCCATGACAAGCGCGACTCCGAGCGCGACCGCGACTGGCAGCGCGAAAAACAGCGCCTGATGAAGAGTTCGCGCTGAAGATAGCCGGTAGTTTCCAGTGACAGGGAACTTTCCTGCCGCTATCATCTCCAATGTTCCGACATCAATGGGGGCGACCTGGCTTCGACGTGGGTTGCGAAACCGGAGGTGCATGCCGAGGCGCAGACAACCTCGTAAATCCAGCTGCAAACCATATAGTTGCCAACGACGACAACTACGCACTCGCTGCTTAAAACCCAGTAGGGTGCCCTCTGACCGGAGCCGTGCTTGTGCGTCCGCCATCAGGGGTCGACTCTCACAAGACCGCGACAAGGTTTGTTCGGGGCCAAGTCGTTAAAACCTTACCGGACTCGCCGTCAGTGTGCCCTGCCCGTCGGGTTGCTGCCGGTTAAATCAATGGCGTGGCTAAGCATGTAGAACCAATGGCAGAGGACTTGCGGACGCGGGTTCGATTCCCGCCGCCTCCACCAATCCAAACCCCTGACCGTTCGCGGTCAGGGGTTTTTTATTGTCCGTAACCGCGCGCGGTGTACGCGCGTGATGGCACCGTGTGAAACCGTGCCTACCGCTACAAAGCACTATTTCCCGGCGATGTAGCGCCGATCGTCGAAGGTGAACAGCCAGTGCGGCTTCATCAGGGCCATGCCGGTGACCAGCATGCCGGTCATGAAGCCCTCGCCGAACATCATGAAGGGCGTATAGGGCAGATAGTTGCGCAGTACGGCATCGATGCTGTACGGCCCGAACCCGACCAGCAGCAGCGAGGCCGCGGCGACGGTCAACGCCATCGACAGACCGGCACAGAAAAAGGCGTTGACCAGGATGTAGACGAAGAAATGGTGTGGCAGATACCAGACGGCCAGGCGATAGACTGCATGGGTAAACAGTACCGGCAAGGCCCCCATCAGCAGGACATTGACGGCGAAGGCCTGCCAGGCGATGACGCCATTCAACACGGTACCGGCCAGCACCAGGCTGATGCCCACCAGGGCCACCTCCCAGCCGTACATGAGCATGAACAGGGTGCCGCCCAACAGATGGAAGGTGAGCCCCGGCTTGATGCCCGCCTTGAGGCTCCAGATCAGCAGCAACAGTACGCAGCTGCCCAGCAGTACGTGCATCAATTCCTTGTCACGGAAGCGCCGCCAGGGTGCATTGCGCACAGCCTGGGCGAATAACAGCACAAACAGGGCTGTGGCGGCCCAGTGCAACCAGGGCGGGAGTAGCGTATAGGGCAAATTCATCGGCGGCTCGCGAGAATATCCTGCCTGACAGTATGGCAGAAATGCGAAATCTAAAAAAAAGCGCGGCCGGGGCCGCGCTGTCGTCCACAAGGGGAGAGAGCAACTAGTGCTGTTTGCCGCGGTAATCCGCAATCGCGGCCTTGATGGCATCCTCGGCCAATACCGAGCAATGGATTTTCACCGGCGGCAGGGCCAGCTCCTCGGCAATCTGACTGTTCTTGATCTGCGCCGCCTCATCCAGGGTCTTGCCCTTCATCCACTCGGTGACCAGGGAGCTGGAGGCGATGGCCGAGCCACAGCCATAGGTCTTGAACTTGGCATCCTCGATGATGCCATCGGGACGCACCTTGATCTGCAGCCGCATCACGTCTCCGCAGGCCGGCGCGCCGACCATGCCGGTACCCACATTGCTTGCATCCTTGTCCAGGGCGCCAACATTGCGCGGATTTTCATAGTGATCGATAACCTTGTCGCTGTACGCCATGACTGCACCTCGCCGTAATCTTCATTCACCCCTGCCATAACAGGGGCAATACCATAGTATTTTTGTCAAGATTAGCCGTGTCGGCACGCCCCGTCAAGCAGCGCTATAATCGCCCTCCACTTCCGGCCCACCATCACCTCATGCTGTCCCATCTGTTCCGCTCCCTCCGCCACCCGCAGTTTCGTCTGTTCTACTTCGGGCAGCTCATCTCCATCACCGGCACCTGGATGCAGAACATGGCACAGGCCTGGCTGGTCTACCGCCTCAGCCAATCCGCGCTGATGCTCGGCGCAGTCGCCTTTGCCGCCATGCTGCCGGTGCTGCTGTTCGGCTTGGCCGGCGGCATGCTGGCCGACCGCCTGCCGCGTCGCTCACTGCTGATTTTCGCCCAGCTGGTTGCGATGGTGCAGGCCCTGCTGCTGGCGCTCTTGGTGTTCGGTGGCTGGGTGGAGACCTGGCATGTGGTGATACTCGCCTTCCTGCTGGGGCTGGTGCATGCGGTGGAAATGCCCAGCCGCCACTCCTTCCTCGCCGAGCTGGTGCCGACAGCGGACCTGCCCAATGCCATTGCCCTCAACTCCAGCATCTTCAATCTGGCGCGCTTCGCCGGCCCCGCCATCGCCGGCACCCTGGTCGCCACCTACGGCGAAGCACCGGTATTCCTGCTCAACGCGTTCAGCTTTCTGGCCGTGCTGTGGGGCCTGCTCCATCTCAGCGCCGGGCGCCAGGCCGCCAGCCAATCGGCACAGAGCCAGTGGCGCCGCCTGCGTGAAGGGCTGGAGTATGCCTGGGACAACCGGCCGATCCGCGCGGCGCTGCTTCTGCTCACCGCGGGCAGCCTCACCGCACCGTCCTACACCGTGCTGATGCCGGTGTTCGCCCATCAGGTATTTGGCGGCGGTGCCGGACAACTCGGCCTGCTGCTCGGCACCGCCGGCGCCGGGGCTCTGCTCGCGGCCATGCGTCTGGCCTGGCTGGGTGGACAACAGCACCTGAGCCACAACATCGCCCTCGCTGCGCTCACTGCGGGGACCGGGATGCTGCTATTCGCCAACACCACCACCCTGTTGTTCGCCCTGCCCCTGCTGGTGCTGCTGGGTTTTGCCGTCACCACCATGGCCACCTCCATCAACACCCTGATCCAGATGCAGGTCCCCAACCAGTTGCGCGGGCGCATCATGGCGCTGTTCGCGGTGCTGTTCATCGGTATTACCTCGGTGGGCAATCTGCTGACGGGTTTTGCCGCCACGCATCTTGGCGTGGCCGCCACGGTAATGCTGGCGGGCGCGATATGCGCCGGTGCCGGCGCGGTATACCGACTGGCGCCGGGGCAGGTGGGGCGTGAGGGGAATGACGCGAGGACTGAGGACTGAGGTTCAGGGCTGCTCGACGGCCACGTGACCGTGACGGCGGCAGTGCTGCAACACATCATGCAGCAGACGATTCACCTGGCTGCGTTCGTCACGCTGGAAGCCTTCGGCCTGACGCGCTGCGTAGCGCGGCGGGATGTGGGCGCAGTCCTGATAGGCAGTCACCTCGGCCAAGCGCGCATCGTGATAGATACGTACCTTGAGCCGTAACGGCGGCGGCAACTGGCCGTCGCCGGCGAAGGGCGTGGTCAGGGTGATATGGGTGGTATAGGGGCCGGTGTCCTCCTCCACCACCACGCGCAGGGCACCGCCATCGCCGCCCAGGACGAAACAGGCGCCGGGCCGCAGACGCGGCAGCAGCCGGCGCAACAGCAGGTAATTCTCCTCGAACAGCCACAACGGATGCGGCTGCAGCTTGCGGCGGGAAAGGGGATGACGATTCATGCGGCAGAGAGTAACAGCTACTTGTTCAACCAGTCACCCAACCGTGCACGCAGGCGCAGATAGGCCTGGCTGAGCAATTGACTGACACGCGACTCGGTGACGTTGAGCACCGCGCCGATCTCTTTGAGATTGAATTCCTTGTCGTAATACAGACTGAGCACCAGCCGTTCGCGCTCCGGCAGAGTCTCGATGGCCGCGGCCAGACTGGTGGCAAAGCGCTCATTCTGCACCTCGCGCAGCGGGGCCGGCTCGTTAACCGGCAGGCCATCGCCCATGGCGGACTCATCCAGGCCCAGATCCTCGAAATTGGCCACCTTGCTGGTGCTGGCATCAAGCAGGATCTGGTGGTATTCGTCGAGGGAAATCCCCATCTCGCGCGCCACTTGCTGATCGGTAGCGTCGCGGCCCGTATCCGCCTCCACGCGACGCACCGCCTCGGCAACCTCGCGTGCCTTGCGATGCACCGACTTGGGGGCCCAGTCGTTACGGCGCAGTTCATCGAGCATGGCGCCACGTACGCGGATGGACGCATAGGTCTCAAAGCTCGCCCCCTGGGACTCGTCGTAATGGCGGGCGGCGTCGAGCAGGCCGATCATGCCGGCCTGGATCAGATCATCGACCATCACGCTGGCAGGCAGGCGACCGATCATGTGATAGGCAATACGCTTCACCAGCGGCGCAAAACGCGTCACAAGTGCATCGTCGGAACGTATTCCCTGGGCTGTGTACATGCTGGCGTCTGGACGTCAGGAAGGTTGCAGCCATCATAGCAAAGGCCGACGGAGGTAGGGGAACGGCGTGGACAGGAGATCGGGAGATCGGGAGATCGGGAGATCGGGAGATCGGGAGATCGGGAGATCGGGAGATCGGGAGATCAAAAGGCTGTCACCCGTCACGCGGCAACACCAGCGATCTCCCGACCTCGCGCCATTTGCCGACGCCCCGGTGCTCAGGCGTAGTAATCAACCGCTCCCAGGCCGGAGCCACCGCGCAATACAGTTTCAGTCAGTCGCACCTCCTCATCGGCCATGGCGCCGGCGTGGCCGCGTTGCCCCTGGCCCTGACCACCGGCGAAACCGGCCGCCTGTTCACGCTGCCGATCATGCTGGGACACCTCCGACTGCGCCAGATTCAGGCCGCTGTCCTGCAACATGTCGCGCAGGCGCGGCATCGCTGCCTCCAGTGCATCACGCGTTACCGCGTGATGCGCCACAAAGGCCACTGAGGCCTGTTCCTTCTGCACCGACACATGCACCTCGATGGGCCCCATGTTGCGGGGGTTGAGGTGTATCTGCGCCTCCTGCACACCCTGCTTGGCCATCCATACCACACGCTCGGCAAAGGCCTGGTCCCAACCCGCCTGGCGCATCGGCACATCCAGCGCCAGCGTCTGCGCCGGGGCCACAGCAGCAGTGGGCGACGTGGTCGCTGCGGTGGCGGCACTCACGGTGGAGGCGGCCATATTCAGCGGCGGCGGCGCCGCGTCCTTCACCACGGTCAGACCAGCCAGCTTGAACAGGGCCTCGGCGCTCTGTCCCTGACCCGGCCGCCCACCGAGGTCTCCGCGCTGGCTGTCCAACTGCGCCGTAACTGCCTGCAGGCCCTTGAGGAAGGCCCCATCCTGCGGGGCATCGTCCACCTCGGCCGTCAATACCGGCTCCTGCGCCACACGACCGGCCACGGCCTGCTCACGTCCGCGCCCCGCGGCTGCCAGCGAGTGCATCCAGCGCGGCAGTTCCGTACCGGCGGCATCCTCGGCCTCCACCGTCAGGGTTGCATCGACCGCATTCGCAACCGCCTCATCCACCGCATCCGCCGCACTGCTACCGGCCGCCGGCAAGGCGGGCGGCAAGGATTTGCCGCTCTCGGCCGTGCCGGCCGGCAAGGCAGCGGCATCCGTCGCCACGGCCTCAAGCTCCACGGACAGCCCGGACTCCGCCTCGGAGACCACCGGCGCCTGCGGCAGCAAGGTGAGGATCGGCGCCGGGCTGTCGCCGGCAACGGCCTCATCCTCCGCACCGGTGGCCACCTCCGTCACCGTCTCGTCCGTGGTCGCGGCAGCGGCGTCATGCTCCTGCGCCTCGGACGGTGCGGGGTCCACCGCAGAATCGCTGCGTTTTTCGCTGCCCGCGGCCCTGCTGTCGACCTCCCGTGCCGCCGGCCTTGTGTCCTCCGCCGCCTTGTTCATCTGTCCCTTGAGGGTGGCGCCGAACAGACCGGAGTCCTGGCCGGCACTCTCCTGACGCCGCGCAGCACCGGCACCGCCCACAGGCTGCAACAGATCAGCTATTCCGCTTTTGGCGTTCAACATGATGTCTCTCCAACTCGTTGCCTGTACTCTCATCGGTTACACAGCAAATCGTGTGCCACATTCAGTCATTCATCCCATCTCTGGGGTTCGCCCCTGCGGGGCTGAAGCGATAAATCGCTCCCGGCGATTTATTGCTCACCCCTTCCCTGGGGTTCACCCCTGCGGGGCTGAAGCGATAAATCGCTCCCGGCGATTTATTCATCGTCGTTGCCCAGCCTGGCGCGCAGGCCGTGCTGGGCCATTTCATCCGCAGCCTTCTGTTCACGCTGCCCCTGTTCGTACTGCTCCTGCTCGCAGTAGTGCTCCACGACCTTGTCCAGGCTCTTGCTCTTGCCGTGGGCCTGCTGCCACAGTTGCTTCTTCTGGGCGCAGGCACGGACGGCGTTCTGCACCGCCTGCTGCTGCTGTTCGATGGCCTGATTCAGGCTGGCCATGAAACGCTGCAACTCCTGGAATCGCGCGGCACTGATGCCCTTGCTGCCCAGGGTGTGGAAATTGCGCGCATATTCGGCCTGGTAGCCCTGCAATTCACTCAGGCGATCTTCTTGTTCCTGCAAATAACGCTGCGCATTACCCAGTTCCTTGGCCGCGGCCTGCTCACGCATCTCGGCGACGCGTACTACCGGCTGCATGCGTTTTGAACGGGTCATGGTTCAACTGCCTCTCATCATCGCTCCCGGTGCGGCCACGGGATGCGCGGGTTAGCGTCGTGCCAGGGTTCCAGCGGGAGCTGCGCTGCCTTCCACTACGGTGGACAGCTCCTGCATGCTCTGCGCGAAATCCACCGGCTCATCGATGCCCTGCTGCAAAAAATGGGTGAGCACCGGATAGAGCCGTATCGCCTCATCTATCTGCGGGTTCGATCCCTTCACATAGGCGCCAACGCTAATCAGATCACGATTCTGCTGATAGGTGGAATAGATGCGCTTGAACGTGCGCGCCGTCTGCTGATGTTCGCTCTCGGTAATCTCGGTCATGGCGCGGCTGATCGAGGCCTCGATATCGATGGCCGGATAATGGCCGGCCTCAGCCAGGCGGCGCGACAGCACCACATGGCCATCGAGAATGGCGCGCGCCGAGTCGGCAATGGGGTCCTGCTGATCGTCACCCTCGGTCAGCACGGTATAAAACGCTGTAATCGAGCCGCCCCCCACATCCCCATTGCCGGCACGCTCCACCAGCTGCGGCAGTTTGGCGAATACCGAAGCGGGATAGCCCTTGGTTGCCGGCGGCTCACCGATGGCCAGGGCCAGTTCGCGCTGCGCCTGGGCATAGCGGGTCAGGGAGTCCATCAGCAGCAGCACATCACGGCCCTGATCGCGGAAATACTCGGCAACACTGGTGGCCAACGAGGCGCCGTGCAGACGCATCACCGGCGTGGCGTCGGCCGGAGCCGCCACCACCACGGCGCGGGCCATGCCCTCCTCGCCCAGTATGTTCTCGATGAACTCCTTCACCTCCCGGCCACGCTCGCCGATGAGACCGACAACGATGACGTCCGCCGTGGTGAAGCGCGTCATCATGCCGAGCAGCACGCTCTTGCCCACGCCGCTGCCGGCGAACAGGCCCATGCGCTGGCCGCGGCCGACGGTGAGCAGCGTATTGATGGCGCGCACGCCCACATCCAGCGGTTCACGGATGGGACGGCGCGCCATGGGATTGATGGGACGGCCGGACAGCGGTATGCGTGCCGTGGTCTCGATAGGACCCTTGCCGTCCAGCGGCATGCCGGCACCGTCGATGACGCGGCCCAGCAGGCCATCGCCCACCGCCGCCTCGTAGCTGCGCCCGGTCGGGATCACGCGCGCGTTGGGGCCGATGCCGCGGATCGGACCGGTCGGCATCAGATACAGTTTTTCCCCGGCAAACCCCACCACCTCGGCCTCGATGGCCTCACCGTCGCTGTTTTCCACCAGGCAGCGTGCCCCGACATTGGCGCGCACGCCCACCGCCTCCAGGGTAAGGCCGATCATGCGCGTCAGGCGTCCCTCCACCACCAGTGTCTGCACCTCACCGAGCTGACGCCCGGCGCGTTGCAGTGCAGCAGACCAGCGCTCACTCCGCATCATGGTGGCTCTGTCCGGCAACGGCGTCGCTGTGGCGCTCACCGCCCAGCAACTGCGCCACGATGGCAGCAACGCGCTTCTCCACCGTGGCATCGATTTGGGAATGCTCGGCATGGATGCGGCACCCGCCCCGGGTTAGCAATGCATCCTCGGCGATACGCCAGCTCGCCTCCTCCCCCGCAGCCGTCGTCAATGCCTCGCGCACCAGCGCGGCATCTTCCGGATGCAGGTGGATGGTTACCCGACGTGCAGCGGCAGGCAGCGCAGCAAGTGCCTCGCGCACCACGCCCACCACCTGGCCCGGATCGGTCTTCAGTTCACGGCGAATGATCTGGCGCGCAATGGCCAGCGCCAGCGTCAGCAATTCCTGCTCCACCGTCGCGTCCACATCCTGCAGCGGCGCGGTAAAGGCATTGATGATTTGATTGAGGCGCTGCACGCTGCTGCGCACTTCCTTTTGCCCCGCCGCCAGGCCTTCCTTGCGTCCGGCCTCGAAGCCCTCGCGTTGCGCCTCTTGCCGGATTTGCTCCAGCTGTTCGGCAGTGAGCGGCTGCACGGCCGAGGCATCCACATCCTCCACCCGCGGCCGCCGGGTGGCCGGCGACTGCACGTCCGGCAACTCCCAGCGTTCATAAGCGGTGAGACTGTCGGCACTGATGACCTTAGACGAACTCATCACCACCGCCTCCCAGAGAGATATCGCCGCTCTCGGCCATACGGCGGGCGATAGCCAGAATTTCCTTCTGCGCCGCTTCCACTTCGGACAGACGCACCGGACCGCGAGCCTCCAGATCGTCGCGCAGCATTTCGGCAGCGCGCTTGGACATGTTCTTCAGCACCTTCTCGGTCACCGAGGCGTCGGCCCCCTTCAGGGCGATGATCAGGGTATCGGACGACACCTCGCGCAACAGCGCCTGGATGCTGCGGTCGTCCACATCGGCCAGGTTGTCGAACACGAACATGAGGTCCTGAATCTTCTGCCCCAGCTCGCCGTCGACCTCCTTCACCCGATCAAGGATAGCGCCCTCGATGGCGGTATCCATGAAGTTGAGAATATTCGCCGCGGTCTTGGTGCCGCCCACGCTGGACGACTTGAGGTTGCCGGTGGCGCCGGAGAACTGCTTGTCGAGGATCTCATCCAGCTCCTGCAGGGCGCTGGGCTGAATGCCGTCCAGGCTGGCGATGCGCATCAGGATGTCGGCGCGCATGTTTTCCGGCAACAGGCTCAATACCTGTGCCGCCTGGTCCGCATCCAGATAGGACAGCACGATGGCGATGATCTGCGGATGCTCCAGCCGCACCACCTCGGCGATGGAGCGCGGTTCCATCCACTTCAGCGCCTCCAGGCCCTTCGAAGAGCGGCCAAGGAGAATGCGGTCGATGAGACCGGAGGCCTTGTCTTCGCCGAGCGAATTGACCAGGATCTTGCGCAGATACTCCTCCGAGCCGACACCGATGGCGGTCTGATCGCCAAAGGTTTCGGCGAAGTTGGCCACCACGTCTTCCACCTGCTCACGCGAGACGTTATTGGTCGAGGCCATCGCCTCACCGATGCGCTGCACCTCTTTCGGCCCCATGTGCTTCATGATGGCGGTGGCCACCTCTTCCCCCACGGCCATCATCAGAATCGCCGCGCGCTCGGGACCGGTCAGCTTGGTTTTCTTTTCAGCCATGATCTACGCACCCACTGCAGTTATTCGCCCGCCACCCAGGTCTTGACCACCTGCGCCACGTGCTTGGGATCCTGGCGCGCCATATCGCGGATCAGGCCGATGTTGCCTTCATAGGTACTGTGCTGCGGCAACTGCATCACCGCTCCGGGGCCACCCAGCGTCAGGCGATCTTCTGCCACGCCACCTTCCGTTGCGGCCACCGGCACCTGTTGCGGCCGCACCGTGGCGAGGCTGCGCAGCAGCGGGCGCAACACGCCGAACAGCAGCAGGATCACTGCCAGTGCGCCCAGCACCTGCTTGCTCACATCCATCACCCAGGGCTGCTTCCACATCGGCGGCTCCGGCAGCGGCTCCACCGCCTGGGCGATCTGGAACGAGGCATTGATGACGTTGACGGTATCGCCGCGCTGCGCGCTGTATCCCACGGCCTCACGCACCAGGGCCGCGATGCGCTCGATCTCCTCTGCACTGCGCGCCTCGCGCACCAGTTCACCATTTTCGTTGACGACCTGACGATCATCCACCACCACCGCCACCGACAGACGGCGCACCTGGCCCGTTGCCAGCTTGCTGTGGCTGATGGTGCGGTCCAGCTCGTAATTCTTGGTGGCGCGATTGAGGCTCTTGCCGCTCTGCAGCGCAGCGGGGGCACCGGGCTGGCCGGCCGCCACTTCCGGCACGGTGGCCGCAGCCGGCGGCGTATTGGTCAGTGCACCGGGCACCCCCTGCGCACCCTCGTCCAGCGTGCGCTCCTCATACAGCTGCTCGCTGCGCAGCGCCGGCAGATCCGGGTTGTAACTCTCCAGGGTCTGCTCGGTCACAGTGAAGTCCACCTCCGCCGATACCTGCGCGCGCACGCCCTGCAGGCCGACGATGGGGCTGATGATGTTCTCGATACGCGCGATATAGCTGTCTTCCAGCTTGCGCGTATAGTCAAACTGCTCCTGGTTCACCGCCGCATTGGTCTGCTGCTTGCTGCTGAGCAGACGGCCGTTCTGATCCACCACGGTGACACGGCCCGGTTCCAGATTGGGGATGCTGGAGGCCACCATGTGGGTAATGGCGGCCACCTGCGCCTCCTCCAGGGTGCGGCCGGGATACAGGGTCACCAGCACCGAGGCGCTGGGCTGCTGGCGTTCGCGGATGAAGGCGGTCTGCTTGGGCAGGGCCAGGTGGATGCGGGCATTTTCCACGCTGTTGATGGTGGTCACCGAGCGCGCTAGTTCGCCCTCCAGGGCATGCTGATAGCGCGCGACCTCCAGAAACTGGCTGGTACCAAACTCCTGCTTCTGCTGCAGCATGTCGAGTCCGGTGGCGCTGCTGTGCGGCAGGCCTTCGTTGGCCAGCTTCAGGCGCAGTTCATGCACCGCGCTGGACGGCACCATCAGGGCACCGGTGTTCTCATCCAGCTTGTATTTGACGCCCTGCTTCTGCAGGGCATCCATCACCTGGGAGGCGTCCTTGTTGCCGAGATTGGCATACAGAACGCCGTAGCTCGGTTCCTGCGACCACAGCACCACCGCCACGCCCAGCGCCACGCTGGCCGCCAGACCGAACATCAGCCCCAGCTGCCGCACCACGGGCAGGTGCACGAAGCCTTCGAACGGCGCGGTCACATTGTCAGCTTTAACCATATCCATTTTCGTATCCGCCATCGATCAGGGTTCAGGGTCAGACCTGCATGCGCATGATTTCCTGGTAGGCCTCGACCAGCTTGTTGCGGGTCTGGACCATGGCCTGGAAACCAAGTTCGGCCTTGCTGGAGGCAATCATCGTATCCGCCAGCGACACCGAGGTATCGCCCATGCTGACGGCATTCTTCATCTGCGCCGAATTCTGCTGCAGCTCATTCACCTGCCCGATGGACTCGCGCAGGAACGACGAGAAATTGACACCGGAGGCCGCCGCCGGGTTCTCGGCGGGGGCGCTGCGCGCCGCCGCCGCCGCCGCGCGCAGTTGCGTAAGTAATTGACTGGTATCGATAGTGTTCATGATTTTAGTACCTCGGGCCAGTGCCGCGATATCGTCACATGAGCACTTAATGCATATTGCGGGCCAACTTGACTGAGGACTGAGGACTGAGGACTGAGGACTGAGGACTGAGGACTGAGGACTGAGGACTGAGGACTGAGGACTGAGGACTGAGGACTGAGGACTGAGGGCGTTTATCGTTCCCACGCAGAGCGTGGGAACGATAAAACCCTAGCCCCTGGCACCTAGCCCCTGGCCTCTCAGAGCTGATACCCCGCCTCGCGCAGGCGCGCCAGCTTGTAGCGCAGGGTGCGCGGGCTGATGCCGAGGCGCTCGGCCGCCGCCTGGCGACTGCCCTGGCGCAGAGCCTCGACGATCATCTGGTGTTCGTGCTGCTGCATGCCGGCGCTGAAATCCGCCTCTTCCTGCCTTGGCGGAATAGCATCCGCCGCGGGCGGTGCGGTCTCGAACATCAGGTCGGCGGGCTGGATCTCGCGCCCCTCCTGCAGGATCAGGGCGCGCTGCAACAGGTTGTCCATCTCCCGCACGTTGCCGGGCCAGTCATAGCGCTGCAGCATCTGCTCGGCCGCAGCGCTGAGTCGCGGCGCCGGGCGCCCCATCTTGCGGGCAATCTGCCCCAACAGCGCCCGTGCCAGCGGCACGATATCGGCGCGGCGTTCGCGCAGTGGCGGCAGGTGCAGGGGAAACACATTGAGACGGTAGTACAGATCCTCGCGGAAACGTCCGGCCTGCACCTCGGCACGCATGTCACGGTTGGAGGTCGCCAGCACACGCACGTTCAGCCTGACCGCACGGTCGCTGCCCAGGCGTTCCACCTCGCGCTCCTGCAGCACGCGCAGCAGCTTGGCCTGCAGCCCCAGGTCCATCTCCGAAATCTCATCCAGCAGCAGGGTGCCGCCCTGGGCCTGTTCAAACTTGCCGGGCATGGCCCTGTGCGCGCCGGTGTAGGCCCCCTTTTCGTAGCCGAACAGGGTCGCCTCCAGCATGTTCTCGGGGATGGCAGCACAATTGATGGCCACAAAGGGCTGTGCCGCACGCGGTGAGTGACGATGGATGTAACGCGCCAGTACCTCCTTGCCGGTGCCGCTCCCGCCGGTGAGCATCACCGTCACCTCCGAGTCGGCCACCCGCTGCGCCAGACGCAGGATACGCCGGCTGGCCGGGTCCTCCGCCACCGGTTCGTCGCCGCTGGCGCCGGCTACCGTGCCGAGGTGACGCGCCACCGTCTGCAGCAGCGTTTCTGCCTCGAAGGGTTTGACCAGATAGTCGGCCGCGCCCTGCTGCATGGCGTTCACCGCCTTCTGCACCGTGGCATAGGCGGTCATCAGGATCACCGGCAGGTCCGGCCTTTCGGCACGGAGACGTTGCAGCAGGGTGTGACCATCCATGCGCTCCATGTGCACATCGCTCAGCACCAAAGCGATGTCTTCACGCGCCAGCCGCTCCAGCGCCGCCACGCCGTCCACTGCGCGCGACACCTGCCAGCCCTCCAGCTCCAGGGCATCGGTCAGGGCCTCGGCCAGAGCCGCATCATCTTCCACTAGCAATATGCGTTGTTCCATCGTCGCTGCTCCTAAAAATCAGATACAAGAGCAAAGGGGAAAGATACAAGGGGCTGCGCGCGCGGTTGCTTGAATTTCAAACAATACGAGCACAGTGAGCTCCTTCCCTTGTATCTTGGCTCTTGTATCTTTTCTCTCTGTTCTGCTCCTAACCCGCACGGCGCGCCTCCTCGGAGACAACGCTCTGCGCCGGCACCACCGGCAAACGCATGGCAAAGGTGGTATCGCCGGGCTGTGAACGGCACCATGCCTCGCCGTGGTGGGCCTGCGCCACGGTACGCACGATGGCCAGGCCCAGGCCGGTACCGCGCGGCCGGGTGGTGCTGAAGGGCTCGAACAGATGCGCCTGCATCTCCGGCGCGACGCCGGGGCCATCGTCATGCACGCCGAATTCGATGCCATTGCCCGCCGCCGGGCGGCAGAACACCTCAATCTCTCCACCCTCGCCCACGGCCTGCAGCGCGTTATTAACCAGGTTCTGCCAGGCACTGAGCAGCAGGGTACGGTTGCCGCGCACCTGCAAGCCGCCGGCCTCGCAGCGCCACTGCAGTACACGGCTGGCATCCTGAGCCTCCACCGTGCCGCGCAGCTCCCGCAACAATTCCTCCGCCACCAGCAACTCCTCGCCGCTCACGCCGCCACGGGCGAAATGCAGCATGTTGGCGATCAGTACCTCCAGTTGCTGCAGGCTGGTAACGGTGCGTTCGGCAAAGCGTTGACGCTTGGCGTCGGTCAGGGCCGGATGTTTGAGCTGCGACGCGTAGAGCAGGGCCGCCGCCAGCGGCGTACGGATCTGGTGTGCCAGGCTGGCGGCCATCCGCCCCATGTCGAGCAGGCGCTGCTGGCGCTGCAGATGAGTCTGCAGGCGGCGGCTTTCGGTGACATCTTGAAACAAGAGGATCTGCCCCGGCTCCGCACCGAGGGGACAGGTGGACAAGGTGACAATGCGGCCGTCGTGCAGGACAAGGTCGGCTACAGGCCTCGCCTGCGGCACGAAACAGCGGGCGATCACCTCACGCCAGGGGGTCTCCGCCAGCGGCGCACCGAACAGCTGCGCCGCTGCCTGATTGTGGCTGGCGACCCGGCCGCCGCCATCAAGCACCACCACCGCGCCAGGCAGGGCGTCCAGCACGTTCTGCAGGCGCAACGCCAGCGCCTCTTTTTCCGCCAGCTGGGCCAGGCGCTCACCGCGCAACTCCTGCAGCTCCGCCGTCAGTGCGGTTACGCGCTGTTCCAGCAGGCGATAGGTATCCGCCCACTGATTGTGCAGTGCCGCCGCAGTGTCCGAGGAATGGGATGAGGCCATGTGCCGCTCCGTTGCCGGTGAATACCACCAGCACCGAAGCAAACATCATGCCTTTATTTAAAGCACTTATATTTCAGAGAGTTAAGACACAAAATCTGGCTGCGTCAAAAAAACAGCGGGGCCAGCCCCGGTTACGGACAGCCTACTCGCCGCGCTGCATGCCGTACTTCTTCATCTTCTCCACCAGGGTGGTACGGCGCATGCCGAGGCGCTCGGCGGCGCGGGCCACCACGCCATCGGCCTCGTCCAGGGCCTGGTTGATGAAGGACAGCTCCAGCTCGGCCAGATAGTCCTTGAGGTCGATGCCGTCCGCCGGCAGGCGGGCCGCTGCAGACGCAACACCCGTCGTCGTCACCGCAGCGACAGGCGTGACCACCGGTTCCGGCAGGGCCACCTCAATGGGCTGCGCCCCTTCCATCTGGAACTTGGGCGGCAGGTCGCGCACGTCCACCAGGCCATTGGGGAACATGATCACCAGCCGTTCCATCAGGTTGGCCAGCTCGCGCACATTGCCCGGCCAGGGGTAGTCGCGCAGTGAACCCATGGCGCCCGGGGTCAGGCGCACGGCACCGCGCCCCATTTTTTCCAGGCGAATGATGAATTCGTTGATCAGCAGCGGGATATCGTCACGCCGTTCGCGCAGCGGCGGCAACTCGATGGGAAATACATTGAGACGGTAATACAGATCCTCGCGGAAGCGGCCGTCCTGGATGTTGGAATCGAGGTTGCGGTGGGTCGCCGCCACCAGGCGTACATCGGCGGCGATGCTGCGGTTGCTGCCCACCCGCTCGAAGGTGCGCTCCTGGATCACGCGCAGCAGTTTCACCTGCATGGGCAGCGGCATATCGCCGATTTCGTCGAGAAACAGCGTGCCGCCCTCGGCCAGCTCAAAGCGGCCCTGGCGGGTGTTGATGGCGCCGGTAAACGCACCCTTTTCATGGCCGAACAGCTCGCTTTCCAGCAGATCGCCCGGGATGGCGCCGCAATTCACCGGCACAAAGGCCCGTTCGCGCCGCTGTGACAGCATGTGCAGGCTGCGCGCCACCACCTCCTTGCCGGTGCCGGACTCGCCCAGGATCAGGACGTTGGCGTCGGTCTCCGCCACCTGCTCGATGAGGCGGCGTACCTGGTGAATGGCCGTGGTATTGCCCACCAGGGCGCGGGCCAGTTCAGGCACACGCGGCGCGGCACCGCTCAGCGCGGCCCGGCGCCAGGCATCGGCACGGTACAACTCGGTGAACAGCTGTTCATAGGCCAGGGGAAAATCGATGCGGCCCTGTACGTCGGCGGCAAATTCCGCCGGGGCGGCACTGACAACAACGGGAAGGGTGAGCGACCACTCATGCAGTGCAGTTATCTCCGCCTGTGCCTGTGGGGTATAGCCCAGCAACACCATGCGCACCTGCGCCGGCTCGGCCTTGCGCCACTGGCCGGCCTCGGCCTCGACCACCGGCCCCTGCCCCAGAAACTCCAGCAGCAGGCGTAACTGTGCACGTCGTGCTGCATCCGGCTCTACCAGCCACACTGCCTCGCCCGCCATCCGCTCCCCCTGCAATTAGGATGTTTATTTAGAACGTATTGTTTTGGGAAGATAAATACTGCTGTATTGCATGTCAATTTTTTGGCGATAAAAGTTCTCAGGTCGGCGAGTGAGGAGCGAGAAAATTGACGTAATGCCCGGAGAGCGGTGCCAAAAACAAAAGGCCCGCTCACATCGAACGGGCCTTCGTCATCGGGAAGCAATCGAGCTTCAGCGATTGCTGTTATAGGCGGCCTCGGCACGACGTCCCTGATGCACCACCCCGGCCTGTTTGCCTGCCTCTTCGCGGGCGGCGGCGCAACGGGCCATGGTTTCGCGGTCCAGTTCCATCACCTCACGGATGCCTTCGGCGACAAACATCGCCTCATCGGCAGTGACCTGGCGGGCGAAAAAGGCCTCCAGATCACGGCGGCGCTGCATCTCCAGCGCAGTCACTTCATCCCACTCCCCGTCCCGCGCCAGCGACTGCATGCGGCGGCTGAGCGCCACGATGGCTTCCCAATGCTGCTGGCGGGTGGGCTGGGGCATTATTCCTGACCGAGCAGGCCCGGGATGGCATCCCAACCGGCCTTGATCTCACGCAACAGGGCGATGACTTCATCCAGGCCTTTGGCATCGTTGCGCAGGTTCGCCTCCAGCAGACGGCGCCCCATGTAGTCATACAGGTCATTAAGGTTGCGGGCGATCTCGCCGCCGGCGTCGAGATCCAGGCTGGCACGCATGCCCTCGATGATGGAGATTGCCCAACTGATATTGGCACCCTTCTCCGCAATGTTGCCGCGTTGCATATGGCCACGGGCGGCCATCATCTTCTCCAGCGCCCCCTCCATCAGCATCTGTACCAGGCGGTGCGGCGTCGCGGCCTCGACCCCGGTCTGTACCGCCATCGAGCCATAGGCCTGGGCTGCCCTGCGTCCTTCTGCATACGTCATTTCATTCACCTCGGGACTGGTCTGGTTGCCTGCTTCACTGTCTGGTTTATCGGCCATGGCGATAGAAAATTTAGCAGGAGTCCGAAATTTGTTACGGGCAGAGGTACATCATACACACGATTGATACCGGCTATCTTGCGAGAGAGAACGAGGAGTTTCCACCTGAGGAAACTCTGGACATGCAGACACCGTGAGACGTCAACCACGTCCGGCCACCAACACATCAGCTGGTGCCGGAGCATGGTGGAACTTAACTCCCCCCGGAATACCCGCCCGGCAGGCCGGCCAGCTGACCGGCAAGGAAGTTGCTGGTGGACTGCATCTGCGCCATCAACGCATCAAGGGCGGTGAACTGCTTCATGTAGCGCGCCTCCACCGCCTCCAGCCGCAGTGCCAGCGCCTCGCGCTGCTTGCCGATGTCGTCGATCTGCGACTGGACACCGCTGCTGCGTGCATTCAGGAAGCTGTCGCTCGCCAGCCAGCCATCCAGCAGGCTGCCGAGCCGATCGGCAACACCACGGGTAAAGGAAACGCTGCCCCGATCACCGATGGCGTCCCCCTCCACCAGAAGCTTCAGCCCCTCCATCGCCCCGGTGCCCGTCAGATACTGGCCCGCACCGGTAGCGGCAACACCACCAATGGTGCCGGCCACATCTTCACCGTCGGTACTGCTGCCCGCCGTGGTCAGGCCGATGGCACCGCTGGCGGTAGCATCGGCCACCTCGGTAATTGCCACGCTGGAGGCGCTACCGTAGCGCTCGGAGGTAAAGGTGAACCGGGTGCCATCAAAGCTGACCAGGACCGACACGCCGGCAGCGCTCAAGGCACTGTCGCCGTTGATCCGGCTCTGCAGTTCAGCCGCCAGTTCCACGCCTGAGCCATAGGTGGTTTGAGTCAGGGAGATGGTGCCGGAGCTGACGCCGTCCACCGAAATCTTGAAGGTGTTGTTGCTGCCATCGACGACGAGGCTGGACACCGACGATGCGGCATCCACATAGCTGCCGCGCGTGGCCGGCTGGGTGATGTTCAGGGCATAGTTGCCCACGCTGGTCGCCGATGTGGAGCCCGTATAGGTCACCAGGGAGTCGGTCGCGGTGGCCGTTGCAGCGAACAGACGGCCGATGTCATCGAAATTGCTGTCCAGTGCCGCCGTGAGCTTGGCCTTGTCCAGCTCCAGGCTGCCATCGGCCTGGGTCTTGATGCCGAGGTCGGCCAGGGCGCGATAGGCGCCATCCAGGCCGCCTACCGGGCTACCCATCACGCCTCGCAGCTGACTGAGGACGCCGCGCAGACTGGAGTCACCAATCAAGATCCCGCCCTGCTTGGTTTCAGCGTTGTAACCGCTCAGCTGATTGAAGGTGCCGACCAGGGAGTTGAAGGCATTGACGAACCCCTCCACTGCCGTGCTGGCAGAGTTCTTGTCGAGATTGACGTTCAGGGCTGCCTTGGTACCCACCTCGGCCTTTTTCAGCGTCAGGGTCACGCCGGCAATGGCATCACTGATGGTGTTGGTGGCGCGGGTCACCTGAATGCCGTCAATCTTCACCACCGCATTCTGCGCCGCAGCAACCTCGGTCATATTGTAGGCATCGGCGTTGTACGCCAGACGTGACAGGCCGTTCATATCGGTATTCGTGCCGTCAGCCGGGCTTTCCTCGACGGAGATCCGCAGGCTGTTGTCGGTGCCGGTGTTTTCTGCGCTGAATACCAACTGGTAGCCGCTATCGCCATTGACGATACTGGCGCGCACGCCGATATCGGCTGCATTCACCGCATCGCGCACCCCGGTGAGAGAGTTGTTTTCATCAGTGATGGTGACGGTCTGCGCCGGTTTGGTCGGATCGCCAAACTGGAAGGTAAGCGTCCCGGTCCCCACGGAAGAACTGGCCTCAGCAAAGGTCGTAGACGTCAGCTTGTGCGCCTGCGCCAGGTGGGTGACCTCCACGTCATAGGAGCCCGCCACCGGCGTACCAGCCAAGGCGACGGTAAACAGTTCGGTGTTGCTGGAGGTTGCGGTACGCTTCTGAAAGGAAGATACGTTGGTCAGGTTGGCCAGCGCACCTTTAAAAGTGGACAGCGCCGACTTGACGCTGCCGAGGGCTGAAAGCTGGGCCTGGAGCTTGGCCTCCCGCGTATTCAGGCGATTGAGTACCGGCTCACCTTCCGCCGCCACCAGCTTGTTGACCAAGCCGGCGACATCCAGACCGGAACCGATGCCGGGGGAAGTAATGGAAGCCATGAACCCTACCTCTCAGTGTCGAGAAATTCTGGCACGGAAAGGTGGCGGCCACGAGGGGCCGCCGTCAAGAATCAGACTTTCCGTGTTTATGCACTTGAGTCATGCAACATTTATGCCAATCAAGCCTTGGACTGCATCAACAGCCCGCTCACCGACTCGCCGTTCATCTCACTCAGATGGCGCGCCAGGGCCAGCATCTCCTCGGAAGGGAACTGCCGGATGACCTCCTCGCTCTCCGCATCGATCACCTTGACCACCGTTTGCCCGGTGCTCTCATCGATGGAGAAGTTGAGGTTGCGCTGCACATTTTGCATGTAGCTGGAGACCTTGTTCATGGCCTCCTTGAGCTGTTCCTTGCTGGCAGTATCGGAAGCAGGAGTATTTGCAACCGTTGCTGCCTGTTGCTGCGCGGCATCAACGCCAGCAGCCCCGGCCGTCTTGACGACAACCGGAGCCGACCGGGCAGGGCTGCTCGGCGAAATACTAGCCTGGAATGTGATGTCCGTAGGCATGATATTCACCTCTCCTTAATGAGGGCACGGGAACAATCTCACGACTGTCCCCGCCCCTCTTGCTCACTTGCCTCTACTTCCCTATTAACGCAGCAGCGACAGGACGTTCTGCGGCAGCTGGTTCGCCTGAGCCAGCATCGCCACACCTGCCTGCTGCAGGATCTGGGCACGGGTCAGGTTCGCCGTCTCCGCTGCGAAGTCCGTATCCTGGATACGGCTACGGGAAGCGGTCAGGTTCTCCACCGTGGTGCTCAGGTTGGCGATGGTCGACTCGAAGCGATTCTGGATGGCACCGAAGGTGCTGCGCAGGGAGCTGACCGAGGTCAGCGCCGCATCAACGCGCTGGATGGCGTCGTTGGCGTTGTCCACATTCAGCACGTCCACGCTGCTCAGGGTGGTGGTGTCCTTGGAGATCGTGGCTGCGTGGCCAATATCGGCGAACTGGCCAGTCATGACGATGTTATCCGAGGCGCTCAGGGTCACGGTGCCGCGCACAGTGCCTTCGGAGGCCACCGCGATACCGGTACCGGAGGCGATACCTGCACCCAGGGTTTCGGTGATCACGGTATTGCGACCGTCAGAGGTACTAAAGGTCAGGTCGGTACCACTGACCGAGGCCGACACACCGGTCTGGCTGGAGTACAGGTTAACCTGTGCAGCCACCTCAGCGGCAGTCAAGGTGGCGCCATTGTCAATCACCTGCCCAGCAAAAATGGCTACTCCATTGATATCCAGCGAGTAGGTCGAAGTTGCGCTGGTAGCCGCCGCACCGTTGATGGTACTGAAAGTACCGGTATGCGTGTTGGCAGCGGTGGCGGTCAGGCCGGAAACGCCGGCACTGTTGATCGCCGACACCTTGGAGTAGGCGCTGTCGGCGGTCTGCCCCGGCTCGGAACCCGCCACCGAAGCACCGACGGAAACAGCCGTGCCACTACCCACAGCGATGGTCAGACCACCATCGGTCAGGGCATTGGCGGTTACGGCAGTACCGGTGGCACTGGCGATCTGGCCAATCTGGGTGGAACGCATGCCGGTGGTCAGGTTCAGGCTGATGGTTTCGCCGACATTGGCGCCGACCTGGAAGGCCGCAGTGCCGAAGGTGCCGTCGAGAATCTTCTGGCCATTGAACGAGGTCTGGGCGGCGATACGCTCGATTTCAGCGATACGCTGCTGCACTTCCTGGTCCAGGGCGGAGCGGTCGGAGGCGGAGTTGGTGGCGTTGGCGGACTGCACGGCCAGCTCGCGGATACGCTGCAGGTTGTTGTTCAGCTCGCCCAAGGCGCCTTCAGCGGTCTGCGCCAGGGAGATACCGTCGTTGGCGTTGCGCACGGCCTGGTTCAGGCCGCGGATCTGGGTGGTGAAGCGCTCGGAAATGGCCAGGCCGGCGGCGTCGTCCTTGGCGCTGTTGATGCGCAGGCCAGAGGACAGGCGCTGCAGGGACACCTGCAGGTCGGTCTGGGAGGTGTTCAGGTTCCGCTGCGAGTTCAGCGACATGATGTTGGTATTGATAATCTGAGGCATGATTGCGTCTCCTCTGGTCGCCCAATCTCCCGTGTTGGTCCGGGGCGGGGGGGGTTGTCTTTAGCGGATAGGCCTTGAAGGGTGCTGGGGCATTCACCGCTTCCGGTTAATTTATCGACCGGGGGGAGAAAACCTTTAGGGACTTGGAGGAAAAAAGAACAACCGCGCCAGGAACTGAAACTAAACATTTAAAATCAATAAGATAAACTAACTTCCCGGAAAGTTTCTGCGCGCCATTTGTAGCAGCAACTCTCGCGTCTCCGGCGTCAGCATACCGGTGGCAGGATTTTCAAGCAGGGTTTGGAGTTTCCCCAAGGCGGTATTGGGGTCAGAGGTGTCAACCCACACTGCCGCACGATCCACGTCCAGGCGGCCGAGCAAACCATCGATCTTGGAAGTGTTGCTGGCAGTGACCAAAAAAGGCGTCCCGAGCCAAGCGGCCGCAATGGTATGGTGGAAGCGCCCGGAAATCAGTAAATCCGCATTATGCAGGGTTTCCAGCCACTCTCTCTCGCTGGTTGCCGCTACCAGACGATACCGCCCCCGTAAGCGCCGGTGCAGCATCTGGACGAAAGTGACATCGTCGGCAGCCACGTAGGCGTTGGCACCGACCAACACGTCGACCTGATAGCCCCGCGCCAAAACGTGTTCGGCCAATTCGGTCACCAGGGACACGAACTCTGGAGTCAATGCAACGGTACCGGCGACGACAACCCGCTTACCTGTCGCATGTCGAGTGGGTCTGTGCTGATCCACGAACAACGGCAAGCAGTCAAATCCCTCATCTGCCTTAATCCCCAACCGTGCCAGCGCCACGGCACTGCCAGACTCCCGCACGACCACGCGATCGAGCCCGCTGTAAACCCGCTGGTACAGCTTATCAATGAGCACGCTATTTGGCGTGTCCTGGTCCGACGGGTAACAGGAGTGGTTGATGACCTGGGTCTCTTTCCTCAACCAGCGCTTGGCAACGTGAAGTAGGTACAACAGCGCAACCGCGGCCGGTCCCGCGCCGTGCAAGGTGCCTTCACCGTTGGCAACAATGAGATCTCCGTGCCCCAGCTGTTCGAGCAACATAGGGTTCTTTGCACAGAAATCGTTGAACACCTGCTCGCTGTCAAAATCATCTACACTGCATGGCAAGCCAGGCAGGCCCTGCACCGCTGTAATTGGCACACTCTCGACTACATACCCTGCCGCACGCAAGCCCTGGTGCAAAGCCAGGCTGGTACAGGTACAGCCCCAGTGATACCAATAGGATGTGTCGTTGAGCAGGACCACGCGCCGAGCCGGAACGGCTCTCTTTGCCGTAGACAGTCCCTTGGCAGGTACCCGATCATAGGGCAGCATGGCCCGTGCGGGAAGGGAAACGCCAGCGCGCAGCTGCTGCGCCATGCGCTCAAGCAGCGCCTGCCATGCGTCTGTTTCATGCCCATCCCTACGCCACAGGCGTACCGAACCGTACCAGACGCTGTTTTCGCCGTATCTCCCCCAACGCCAGTCCGCAGCGGATGGCAGCAAGACCCAAGTGGGCACGCCGAGCGCACCGGCCAGATGCACCGTTGAATTATCAACAGAGATGACAAGATCCAGTGCGCTGAGCAAAGCGGCAAAATCGTCCATATCCCGCAGCGGGTCCATGTCGGGAAATAGCTTCGGTGGTGTGGCCCCGCTCTGTGCGTAATCCGCCAACTCGGCCCCGTGGTCACCGTACTGCACATCAATGAAGGTGAAATCACTACAGTCGAAAAGAGCTTGCAGCTGCCGCAACTCCAACGAACGTGCGGCACGGGCCTTGGTATCGCCCTTCCCCCCCTTCCATGACACACCAATTTTTGGCTTGTCATCCAGCGCAGCCAACCGATCCCGCCATCGTCCGACCGCCCCAACCTCAGCTTTCAGATAAGGCCTGCCAGAAAATGAGCTCGCCTCGTTACGCATGTATCGCGGCAGACTGGGCAGTGCGGCGTGAAAGTCGAACTCGTCATCCCGCTCCAGCACGAGCGTGGAATCATGCGCCGCACGCACCTCAATCTGCGGAAACGAACGCGCGAAGAGGGGAACCAGACGCTCAGCGCAGACCAGCAAAACAGACTGCGCCTGCGCCGCCAAATCCTGCACGCACGATGCGTACATGATTTCGTCGCCGATGCCTTCCTCACCACAGACCAGGATATTTTTCTCCACCAGCGAGCAGCCATCCCATTTGGGGAGGGGGATGCGGCATGGTGGTGAATTTTTTAGCGCATCAGTATCCCAGTAGCGCCATTCATGGAAAGGCCAACCTGCCTCGTAGTCACCGCGCGCGAGCAACATCGCGCCGACCTGCCCCGCTACCTTTGCATTGAGCGGGTCACAGTCCAACGCTACTCCACATTGGCGTAGCGCTTCATCAACGCGTCCATCCGCACGCAGCAGAACGACAAGATTTCGATGTGCAATCGCGGAGCAGGCATCCAGTGCAAGGGCCTTACGATATGCAACTTCGGCAGCGACGTATTCTCCCAAATCCTGCTGGACGACGCCGAGATTTTCCCATGCGGCCCGATAGGAGGGGTTGAGATTGACAGCACACTGATATGCACGGGCCGCATCCTGCAGCCGTTCGGCCTGTTGATAGGCCACAGCCAGATTGAACTGAAAAACAGGCTCCGTGGGACGTTGCTGCGATGCCGCCGCCAATAATTCGATGGCCACCCCGCTGTTGCCGCCATGTAGCCGGATCAGCCCCAAATTGTGTAACGCCACAGGATTGGAGATATCGGCCTCCAATACCTTGAGATACAAGGCCTCTGCGCCAGGAAGATCGCCCGCCCTCTGGCGCGCGATAGCAAACTCCACAGCATCTGCGAGGGTCTTGTTTAATTCCGGGGAATTTTTGCTCATGAACACATGCTTTTAGGGTCTGTCCGATAGCCGGGAGCGTAGCCAGCTTACCCTATTTACTCAAGGCAGGACCATCCGCGCAATCCGTGGGGCACGATCTCCAGGCATCGCGTTGTTCATCGGGCATTGAGGTTATCAACGCAGGAAGTTGAACAGCGACAGGCCCTGTACCTTGAGGTAGGTCTGCTGGGCGGCCTCCAGGCCGGCCATCTGCAGATTGAGCCGGCTGACCGCCTCGGCATAGTCCAGGTCCTCGATGGAGGAAATGATCTGCGTGGTCTGGATCAGCTGGTCTTCATTGATGTACCGCTGCCCATCCACCGCGTTGAGGCGGGCGCCGACGCTGGCGCGCACGGTAAGTATGCTGTTCATGCCCTGATCGACATCGGCGAGAAAGCTGTTGATGTTGTTGTTGAGCTGGGCCTGCTCGGCGGCCGAGGTGACATCGGTCTCCAGGGTATCGACGAAGTCACTCAGG
>JANJXC010000047.1 GCA_024709225.1 Gammaproteobacteria bacterium
GGCATGGAGCCCCAGTCCTGATCGAACATGATGCCGCGGCTGCGATCTTCCTTGATGTACTTGTCGCGCATGATGTCGATCCAGCCCAGGGTGGCGGCACGGTCGCCTTCCAGCTTGCCCACCACGGTGCCGGAGTGCAGGTGGTCGCCACCGGACAGACGCAGCATCTTGGTCAGCACGCGGAAGTGGATGCCGTGACGCGGGTTGCGGTCGAGCACCGCGTGCATGGCGCGGTGGATGTGCAACAGCATGCCGTTGTCGCGGCACCAGTTGGCCAGGCCGGTGTTGGCGGTGAAGCCACCGGTCAGGTAGTCGTGCATGATGATCGGCGCGCCCAGTTCCTTGGCGTATTCGGCGCGCTTGTACATCTCTTCCGGGGTCGGCGCGGTGACGTTCAGGTAGTGGCCCTTGCGCTCGCCGGTCTCGGCCTCGGCCTTGTGGATGGCGTCCATGACGAAGTCGAAACGCTGGCGCCAGCGCATGAACGGCTGGGAGTTGACGTTCTCGTCGTCCTTGGTGAAGTCCAGGCCGCCGCGCAGGCACTCGTACACGGCGCGGCCGTAGTTCTTGGCGGACAGGCCCAGCTTCGGCTTGATGGTGCAGCCCAGCAGCGGACGGCCGTACTTGTTCATGATGTCGCGCTCGACCTGGATGCCGTGCGGGGGACCGCCGCAGGTCTTGACGTAGGCGATGGGGATGCGTACGTCTTCCAGACGCAGGGAACGCACCGCCTTGAAGCCGAACACGTTGCCCACCAGGGAGGTCAGCACGTTGACCACGGAGCCTTCCTCGAACAGGTCGATGGGGTAGGCGATGAAGGCGTAGAAGGCCTCGTCGTCGCCCGGCACGTCCTCGATGGCGTAGGCGCGGCCCTTGTAGTAGTCCAGGTCAGTCAGCAGGTCGGTCCACACGGTGGTCCAGGTACCGGTGGAAGACTCGGGGGCCACGGCGGCGGCGGCTTCTTCACGGGGTACGCCGGCCTGCGGTACGACCTTGAAGCAGGCCAGGAAGTCGGTGTCCAACGGGGTGTAGTTGGGCATCCAGTAGGTCTCGCGGTACTCTTTCACGCCCGCGTTATAGGTCTTAACTGCCATTTCGCTTGCCCTCCACGATCGGTTAGCGATTACACAGGTGGTATCCATTGACGCCCCGTGGCGCGTCCCCGATGGCAGGGGTCAGGCCGGGTGTCGTTCAGCAAGGCGTATCCCTTGTTGGAGGCTAGTGTAGGCCGCCGATACATAAAGTAAATTCAATAATAATTGCCGGAACGATAAGATATTATTTATCGACTTATGCAAGCATCATTCTTGACTGATGGACTATGGATAACCATCAGGCCGCATGACGCGGCCGCGGCAGGGGGAACTACAGGCAGATGACCCGCGCCTGAACCGGCTCGGAGCGCTGGCTCAGGCGCCGGATCAGCAGGCGGCTGATCTCTTCCGGCAGATTGCGCATCAGCAGCGAGGCATAGGGGTGATACAGCAGCAGGCGGCAGGGCACCGGCTCGTACAGGCCGCTGCGCGCATTGCCGCGAAAGCCGGTCCAGGCCAGCAGCGGATGGTTGTCGCTGGTGCGGTCCAGACAGACCCAGGCCTCATGGTCGAGCTGCATCTCGAAGCCGCGCATGCCCGGCAGCATCAGGCGCAGGGGATCGCCGAGACGACGCAGGGCGAGAAAGACATTGTTGTAATGCACCGCCTCCATGCGCAGGGGCAGCGTCTTGAGGATCGGCAGATTGGGCAGACTGGATTTCATGCCTGGAGGATTCCTGCGCAGCATGACCATGTATTGCATATACATAGTCGCTGATCGCAGCGTGCGCAAATGCGCGCCAGGCATTTATTGATCGTAGGAGCACATCGCATTCGCGATCGCCATCACCGGCATATCGCGAATACGATGCGCTCCTGCCGTGATTTACTCGATGTCGCTGCCGGTGAGCTGGCGCAGGGCCTCGCGATAGCGCTCCACGGTCTTCTGCACCACCTCGGCGGGCAATTCCGGCGCGGGCGGCTTCTTGTTCCAGCCCAGGCTCTCCAGATAGTCACGCACGTACTGCTTGTCGAAGCTGGGCGGATTGGCGCCGGGGGCATAGGACTCCATCGGCCAGAAGCGCGAGGAATCGGGGGTCAGCACCTCATCCATCAGCACCAGGTTGCCGGCCTCGTCCTGGCCGAACTCGAACTTGGTGTCGGCGATGATGATGCCCTTGGTCAGCGCGTATTCGGCGGCAAACACATACAGCCTGATGGCGACATCGCGCACCTGCTCGGCCAGCTCCTGGCCCACCAGCTCGACCATGCGCTCGAAGGAGATGTTCTCGTCGTGGTCGCCCACCGCCGCCTTGGTGGACGGCGTGAAGATGGGCTCGGGCAGCTTGTCGGCCTCGCGCAGCCCGGCGGGCAGCGGCATGGAGCAGACGGTGCCGCTGGTCTTGTATTCCTTCCAGCCGGAACCGACGATGTAGCCGCGCACGATGGCCTCCACCGGCAGCGGCTTCAGCTTGCGCACCACCACCGCACGCCCCGCCACCTGACCTGCCTCGGCGGCAGTCACCACGCTGGCCGGGTCGATGCCGGTGAGGTGATTGGCGACGATGTGCTGCGTGCGCGCGAACCAGAAATTGGACATGCCGGTGAGCACCTTGCCCTTGCCGGGGATCGGCGAGGGCAGCACCACGTCGAAGGCCGACAGGCGATCGGTGGCCATGAACAGCATCTTGCTGTCGTCGATGGCGTAGATGTCGCGCACCTTGCCGCGCTGGATCAGTGGGAGACTTTTCAGTTCGGAGTTGAAAACGACTTCGGACATGGCCTTGTTCTCGCGGGCTGTGGCGCCGAGTCGCATTGACCCGGCCGGAAAGGGGCTAATGATGCGTATTTGCAGCGGCGCTGTCGATAACCGGGGAATTAAAAAGGCGGCGCATCGTTGCCGATGCGCCGCCCCGGGCTCCCTCACAGATATTCGACTACCGCGCGGGGCGCTGACTGGTTTTTTGAATCGGCCGCCGCGGTCTACACTTCTCGCTTTGAATCGTGCACTGGAACTAGTGTAGACTGCGAAGACATAATGTAAATTAAATTGTTGTAATGGATTACATAAGAAAACACTTATGAATATCACTCTGCGCCAACTGCGGGTCTTCTCTGCCGTCGCCCGCCATCTCAGCTTCACCCGCGCCGCCGAGGAGCTGTGCCTGACGCAGCCGGCGGTGTCCATGCAGGTCAAGCAACTGGAAAACCAGCTCGACGTACCGCTGTTCGAGCACCTGGGCAAGAAGATCTTCCTCACCGAGATGGGCAAGGAAGTCTACCACTACAGCCGCAGCATCCTGCAGCAGATCGATGAACTGCAGGGCGTGCTCAACAGCATGAAGGGCCTCGGCAAGGGCCGCCTGAAGATCTCCGTCGCCTCCACCGCCAACTACTTCATCCCGGTCCTGCTCGCCGGCTTCTGCCAGCGCTATCCTGGCGTCACCGTCAGCCTCGACGTCACCAACCGCGAGACCCTGCTGACCCAGCTGGCGGACAACGAGGTGGACCTGGTGGTGATGGGCCAGCCGCCGGAGGACATGGACCTCGGCTACGAGGCCTTTCTGGAAAACCCGCTGGTGATCGTCGCCCCGCCGGAACATCTGCTGGCGAAGGAAAAGAAGATCCCGCTGCAGCGCCTGGAACAGGAGGTGTTCCTGGTGCGCGAGCCGGGCTCCGGCACCCGCATCGCCATGGAGCGCTTCTTCGCCCAGCACGACGTACGCATCACCACCGGCATGGAGGTGGGCAGCAACGAGGCCATCAAGCAGTCGGTGCAGGCCGGCCTCGGCCTCGGCCTGCTGTCGCGCGATACCGTGGAAATGGAACTGGCCCTCGGCCGCCTGGTGATCCTCAACGTCGCCGAGTTCCCCATCATGCGCTACTGGTACGTGGTGAACCGGCATGGCAAGCGCCTGTCGGTGGTGGCGCAGGCCTTCAAGGATTACCTCATCAAGGAAAGCCCGCTGCTGCTCGGCAAGGGCGAACAGCGACTGCCCGGTCGCGTGGAAAAAAAGAGCCGTAGCAGCGCCTAGTGTCCCCGTTGTCCCCTTCCCGTCTGCGCGCCTGGCTCGCCCCGCGCCGCCTGCTGCGGCTCGGCGGCGAGCTGGTGCTGCTGCTGGCCCTGCTGCTGGCCGTCGAGGCCTTTCTCACCCGCGACGCCGCCCGCGGCCCGGCGCCACCCCTCACGGCCACCTTGAGCGATGGCCGCAGCTTCACCCTGCACCAGTTCCACGGCACGCCCGCGCTGGTGTATTTCTGGGGCAGCTGGTGCCCGGTGTGCCGGGCGCAGCAAGGTACCATCGACCATCTGGCCCAGGACGTGCCGCTGCTGACGGTGGCGATGCAGTCGGGTACGGCAGCGGAGGTGCAGCACTACCTGACGCAGCACGGCCTGCGCTGGGCGACGGTGGCCGACGAATACGGCGACCTGGCGCGGCAGTGGGGCGTCAGCGGCGTGCCGGCGCTGTTCGTGCTGGACGGCGCGGGCGAGATCCGCTTCGTCACGCGCGGCTATACCACCGGCTGGGGTCTGCGCCTGCGCCTGTGGTGGGCGGGATTGTAGCGGTGGATGGCCGACCTCAGCCGGCCGGCGCGCAGCGGCACAGATAGGAAAAGGCGATGCCGCAGAACACGGCGAGGCCGAACCAGAGGTTGTTGAGCCAGGCGCGGCGGTAGCCCGGGTCGCTGGCACTGGCCATGAGGTACTGCTGGTACAGGCCGAGGACGGCGCCGACGGCGAGGGCAATGTGCATGAAGACGCCCAGCTTTTCCTGGTGCCCGGCGAGCCCGAGCGCGGCCAGGGCAAAGAGCTGGAGCAGGGCGATGAGCCAGCGATCGGCGCGGCCGAACAGCATGGTGATGCTCTTGATGCCGAGACGGGCATGCTGCTGCAGGTGCAGCGCGGCGTACTGGATCAGGGCGGCGCCGATCCACAGTACGGCGGCGGTATAGACCAGCCAGGCCGTCTTGCCGGGCAACACACCGGCGGCAGTAAAACCGGCCAGGGTGGCCGAGGCAAGGGCCAGGGCCAGCAGCAGTTCACCGAGAAAGGTGCGCAGGCGCAGCAGCAGGAACGTCGCACCAAGCACGGCGGCGCACAGGGCGATGATCAGGCTCGGCCAGCCGAGCAGCAGCAGCGGCACCACGGCCAGCGCCAGCTCCGCCCCGGCCAGCCAGCGCAGCGGCAGCGGCATCCCGCACAGGACCTCAACGGTGCTGTGGCGCGGGTGGGCCAGCAGCGCGGCAGTCAGGTCGTGTACCAACCAGGCCAGCGCGCGCAGGGCCAGCAGGGCCAGCAACAGCAGCGACAGCGCCGCGGGGGCGGGTTTACCGTCGCTGCCCAGCCACAGCCCCCACAGGCCGAGCAGCCAGAGCAGGCCCAGGTCGGCGGGCCGATGCAGCCGCGCCAGACGCAACCACGGCAGCATCTGCTTCACCTGTTGCCCGAGACCCATCATTCGCCCACCCCCGGCAGAAACATCTCGCACACCAGCAGCGGCTTGTCGCGCAGGAAGAACAGCGAACGCCGCCCCCACAGGCTCGGCGGCGGCGCAGACAGGCCGGCACAGGCCAGCGCGAACAGAGGCTGACCACGCGCGATGCGGGCCACCTCCAGCGCGCCGCGGCGCATGCTGCGGTCACGAAACAGCAGGCCGCCCAGCGGGCGCGTGCCGAGGTGACCGAGACGGCGTTGCGGACCGGTGAGGGTGGCGGCGGGGATCACGGTGCGGGCGAAGACCCAGGGCTGCCCACCGCACAGCAGGCGCACCTCGCGCACCAGGGCATGGCGCCCGGCCTTGATGCCCAGTACGCGTGCCTCGCTCAGCAGCGGCAGCTCCCAGCGCTGGCTCACCACCTCCACCCGAAAACCACCACCGCAGGCCTGCTGCAGGCGCCGGGTCAGCGAGGAGGCGTCGAGCAGCCAGGGCCAGATGGGCGCCGGCACGGCGCTGCGCAGCAGGCGGCGCGGGGCGTGCCAGACGGGTTCGCTGCTGTGTTTGCCGTAGTTGTCCAAAGAATCAGTTCCAAGTGACAAGTTGCAAGTTGCAAGCGGCTAGTGAGGCGGGGTTACTCTTGTCACTTGCCACTTGAAACTTGCAACTTAAGGTGACGCATCATACCTCGCCGTAGCGGGTCGCCGCACCGACCCAGCGGCGGATCAGCAAGGCCGCCTGCTGCGGCCAGCGCTGGAGCAGCAGGTCGGCGCTCACGCTGGCCTCGGCCAGCAGGGACTGGTCGCGCTGCAGGTCGGCGATGCGCAGCTGCCACATGCCGGTCTGGCGTGTGCCCAGCACCTCGCCGGGGCCGCGCAGCTCCAGGTCCTTGCGCGCGATCTCGAAGCCGTCGGCGGTTTCGCGCATCACCGCCAGCCGCTCCTTGCCCTGCTGCGACAGCGGGCCGTGATACATCAGCACGCAATGGCTTTCGGCGCTGCCGCGGCCGACGCGGCCGCGCAGCTGGTGCAGCTGCGCCAGTCCCAGGCGCTCGGCGTTTTCGATGATCATCAGCGAGGCGTTGGGCACGTCGACGCCGACCTCGATGACGGTGGTGGCCACCAGCAGATCGAGCGCGCCATCCTTGAACGCCGCCATCACCTGCTCCTTCTCGTCCTGCTTGAGGCGGCCGTGCACCAGGCCGATGCGCAGGTCCGGCAGCGCCTCGGCGAGCAGGGCGGCGGTGTCCTGCGCCGCCTGCGCGGCCAGTGTTTCCGATTCCTCGATCAGGGTGCACACCCAGTAGGCCTGGCGACCGGCGCGGCAGGCGGTGTGCACGCGCGCCACCACCTCGTCGCGGCGGCTGTCGGGGATCACCACCGTCTCCACCGGCGTGCGCCCCGGCGGCAGCTCGTCGATGATGGAGCAGTCGAGGTCGGCATAGGCGGTCATCGCCAGGGTGCGCGGGATCGGCGTGGCGGTCATGATCAGCTGGTGCGGATAGCGCCCGCCGTTCCTGCCCTTCTCGCGCAGGGCGAGACGCTGATGCACGCCGAAGCGGTGCTGCTCGTCGATGACGACCAGGCCGAGGTCATGAAACTCCACGCCCTCCTGGAACAGGGCGTGGGTGCCGACGGCGACGCGGGCGCTACCGTCGGCCAGGCGCGCCAGCATCTCGCGCCGCGCCTTCGTCTTCAGTTTGCCGGCGAGCCACGCCACCTCGATGCCGAGCGGGGCGAGCCAGCGCGTGAAATTGTGGTAGTGCTGTTCGGCGAGCAACTCGGTGGGCGCCATCACCGCCGCCTGAAAGCCGGCCTCCACCGCCTGCAAGGCCGCCAGTGCCGCCACCACCGTCTTGCCCGAACCGACATCACCCTGCACCAGACGTTGCATCGGATGCGGTTGCTGCAGGTCGTGGGCGATCTCGGTGCCCACCTTTTGTTGCGCGCCGGTGAGCGGAAACGGCAGGGCGGCGAGAAACTTTTTCCGTAGCGCACCGTCACCGTGCAGCGGCGGCGCACGGTGGCGCTGCGACTGGGCGCGCAGGCGGCGCAGGCTCAGGGTGTGGGCCAGCAACTCCTCGAAGGCGAGGCGGCGTTGTGCGGGGTGGTGCACCTCGGCCAGCAGCGACAGCGGCGCATCGGGCGGCGGCCGGTGCAGATAGGTGATCGCCTCCTGCAGTGAGGGAAAGCCGAGGCCGTGCAGCAGTTCCGGCGGCAGGTGATCGGTGAGCGGCAGACGGCCGTCGTGCAGCCATTGCAGCGCCTGATCGGTGAGGTTGCGCAGCGACGGTTGTTGCAGGCCCTCGGTGGTGGGATAGATGGGCGTGAGATGCTCCTCCACCGTGGTCAGCTCGGTGTCGTCGACGCGACGATATTCCGGGTGCACCATCTCCAGGCCCACGCCGCCGGGCCGCGCCTCGCCGTAGCAGCGCACGCGGCTGCCGCGGGCGAGGGACTGCTGCATCGCGGCGCTGAAGTGGAAGAAGCGCAGGGTGAGCGCGCCGCTGCCGTCGCTGATGCGCGACAGCAGCATGCGCCGCTTGCCGAACTTGATCTCGGTGAGCAGCACCTCGCCTTCCACCACCGCCTCGTCGCCGGGACGCAGGGTGCCGATGGGCACCACGCGGGTGCGATCCTGGTAGCGCAGCGGCAGATGGAACAGCAGGTCCTCCACCGTGTGGATGGCGAGATGTTCCAGCCGCGCGGCGAGGCGCGGTCCGACGCCCTTGAGGGCCGTGACGGGTGGGGAGTCGCTGTGATCCATCGCTGCCGTAGTGGGGGTCCGGCCCCCCGCAAATTCCCTTTAGTCGTGACGGTGCAGATGCCGTGCGGCCGCCGGCGACACGGCGGCATGGACGGTCACGCCGGGCGCGGCGAAGGCACCGCGCTTCTGCGCGGCGGTGACCTCGCGCAGGAAACGATCCTTCACCGCCGGCTGGCCGGCATAGGCCTCCAGCGGGCTGAATACCGCATCGATCAGATCGAGGCGCTGCCCCGGTGCCGGATGGGTCTTGAACAGAAAGGCGAGCGAACCATCCTGGGGATTCATCGCCCCCAGGGTCTGCAGGGTCGCCGGCAGGCCGTAGGGGTCATAGCCGGCGCGGGCGGCGATCACCAGCCCCATGCGATCGGCCTCGTATTCATCGTCCTTGTCCAGGCCGCGGGCGTACAGCTCCTTGAAACCGCCGGCGATCTTGTCCAGCTTGTCGCGGTCGCCGTCCTTCACCTGGGTGCTGGCGACGCCGATGGCCAGATCGAGCCGCGCGCCCTTGCGCACCGCCTGCAGGTGATGCTTGCGCACCACGTGGGCCACCTCGTGCGCCAGCACGCCGGCCAGTTCGGCTTCGGAACCCATGCGCAGCAGCAGGCCCCTGGTGATGAACACATAGCCGCCGGGCGCCGCAAAGGCATTCACATCCATGGAATCGAGCAGGCCGAAGCGCCACTCCAGCTCGGGGCGTTCGCTCTGCAAGGCCACCCAGCGGCCGACGCGGTTGAGGTAGCGTTGCAGCCCCTGATCCCTGACCAGCGGCACGGCGCCAAGCAGCACGGCAGCGGCCTCATGGCCGATGGCGCGCTCCTGCTCCGGGCGCACCTCGGCAAAGGCATCCTTGGCGGACTTCACGATGCGGCCCAGATCGACGCCATTGCCGAGCAGGCCATCCAGAGGACCGGCGACCGCGCCGGTGGCGAAGCTCAGCGCCGCGGCGCACAACAACTTGAGATGGACATTGGCCATGCCGGTCATTCCCAGGGGAAGGGGTTGGTGTTCTGCTGCTTCTGCGCCGCCGCCGGCAGATAGGCAATGCTTTGCGCCTGCAGCTTTTCCTTCGCCGCATAACGGCGCGCATCGTCCGGCCCGACCGCCAGCCTGTCCAGGCTGTCGACCGCTCCGGGATTGGGCACCGCATTGGTGATGTCGGCCGCATCAAGGCCGCGCACGCCGGTGGCCACGGTCACGCCAGTGGAACCGGAACGGCCGGTGGAGAGAAACTGCAGCGCCGAACCCACGCCGCTATCGCCCGCCGCGGCGCTGCCGTCGCCGAGCCGCAGCGCCGTCATGCGCACCCAGCCCCGCTTGCCCTCGGCCTGCACCTGGTACCAGCCGCCTTCGCGCGCGAGCACTTCCACCCGCACCTGCTCCGCCAGGGGCAGCACCGTAACGGCGTCGCTGAACGGTTTGTCCTTCAGTTCGGTGGCGCGGATCACCAGGGCCGGGTCGGCCTGGGCGGCAAGACTCAGACCACACAGCAGGAACGTAACAAGCTGGCGTTTCATTGCAGACCTCGCGTCGAAGAATAGATACAAGTGACAAGTTGCAAGTGACAAGTGGAGGAGTGCGCTGCGCGCACGGTCGTATGCATGCCAGAACAACACGAGCGCAGCGAGTTCATTTGCTTGTCACTTGTCACTTGTCACTTGCATCTGCCTTGCGGCATGGCTCGTACAGCCGAACCTCCTGGGCACGG
>JANJXC010000066.1 GCA_024709225.1 Gammaproteobacteria bacterium
GTTCCAGACCACCGTCGATGCGGGCAGCGCGGAGTTTCAGCGCCGCCTGTCGGCCGAGACCGGCGCGGCGCTGCACTACGTCCGCCCGATGTCCGGCGGCGCCCATGTGTTTGCCGTCCAGGGCAGCCTGAGTGCGGCAGAGAAGCAGGCGCTGCTGAAGAAGTTGTCCGGCCGCGACGATGTGGTCTATGCCGAGGAAGATGTGCTGATGCGCCCGATGACGGGCAAATAGCGGCGGCTGCCGCTGCGAATACTGGTTCTAGTCGAGAAGGAGTCTGCATGATGTTGCGTTCGAAATGGAAGCGTACCCTGCTGGGGTGCAGTTTGTTGACCGCGGGCGGGCTGTTGCCGCTGACCGCTATCGCGGCCCCGGCAGCGCAGCCGCAGGCTGCCCAGCTCGGCAAGACCAAGTCGCGTGCCGCAACGGCGGCCCAGGCGACCCGGGTGCAGCCGCCCGTCACCCAGCTCATCGTCAAGTTCAAGCCCGCCGCGGATGCCCGCGCGGCCGCTGCCGGCGATGCCTACGCCATGACCGACCGCCGCCTGGCCAATATCAGCGCCGCCGCCGGCATGTCCCTGGCCTACCGCCGCCCGATGTCGGGCAATGCCCATGTGCTGAAGCTGGCGCAGCCGCTCAGCGCCGCCGAGGCCGCGGCCCTGGCCGCGAAGGTCAGCCAGCAGGCGGACGTGGCCTATGCCGAGCCGGACTACTGGATGTTCCCCGCGGCCGTGCCTCCGCCTGCGGACCCCGGTTACGCCTCGCAGTGGCATTACCACGACCCCGCCACATCCGGCTATTATGCCGGCGCGGCCAACCTGCCGGCGGCCTGGGACATCACCACCGGCTCCAGCGATGTGGTGGTCGCCGTCATCGACACCGGCGTGCTCAATCACGAAGATCTGCAGGGCAATCTCATCGGCGGTTCGGCGGCGACGTCGGGTTACGACATGATCAGCTACGCCAGTGCCGCCAATTCCGGCGGTGCCGTCAGCAACGACGGTGACGGCCGCGACGGCGACCCCACCGACCCCGGCGACTGGATCGCGGCGAACGAGCCGAACTGCAATGCGGGCGGCTCGCAAACGACAAGTTCCTGGCACGGCACCCACGTGGCCGGCACCATCGGCGCGGTGGCCAACAACGGCATCGGCGGCAGCGGCGTGGCCTGGCAGGTCAGCCTGCAGACGGTACGCGCGCTGGGCTCCTGCGGCGGCTCGACCTCCGATATCGCTGACGCCATCGCCTGGGCCGCCGGTGAGACGGTCATAGGCGCGCCGGTGAACCCCAACCCCGCCCACGTCATCAACATGAGCCTGGGCGGCGAGTCCGCGTGCGGCCAGGCCACCCAGGATGCGATCAATGCGGCGGTGGCGCGCGGCGCCACGGTGGTGGTGGCGGCGGGCAACGAGTACCGCTGGGTCGGCTATTTTTCCCCGGCCAACTGTCAAAACGTCATCACCGTCGGTGCCCTCGGACCTGATGGTGGTGAGGCCTCATACAGCAATTGGGACGCTGGCGGCTCCAGCTATATCGCGCTGTCGGCGCCCGGTGGCGACCAGTCTTTTTATTACGGGTCCCTGTCTTCGAATGGCGTGTACTCGACCCTGGACGGCGGCACGACCACCGCGGCCGAAGACGACAGCTATGCGTTCTACCAGGGCACCAGCATGGCCACGCCCCATGTCTCCGGCATCGTGGCCCTGATGCTGGCGGCCAATCCCAAGCTCACCGACGGCACCGTCCCTGCCGACGAGGTGCCGGCCCTGATCAAGGCCAAGCTGCAGGCCACGGTGCGCGACTTCCCGACGGGCACGAGCGGCATCGATGACTGCACCACCGAGTGGTGCGGCGTCGGCATGGTCGATGCCGCGGGCGCGGTGGCGGCGGTGAGCACGGCGCCCAGCGCCAATGCCGGCAGCGATCAGACCGTCGCCCCGGGGCAGACGGTGAGCCTCTCCGGCAGCGCAACCGATGATGCCCACGGCAGCATCGCGTCCTATGCCTGGACCCAGACTGCCGGCGTGACGGCGACGCTGACCGGGGCGAATACCGCCACGCCGTCGTTCACCGTGCCGGCCACGGCCACGACCATGACCTTCCGCCTGCGCGTGACCGACGATGTCGGCCTGACCGCCAACGACAGCGTGACCCTGACCGTCACGCCGCCGGCGCCGACCGGCCTCACGGCCACGGCCAATGGCGCGGCGCAGATCGACCTGGCCTGGACCGACGCCAGCGGCAACGAGACCGGCTTCAAGGTGGAGCGGCGCGTGGCGGGGGGCGGTGCCTATGCCCTGGTGGCCACGCTGCCGGCGGACAGCGTCGGCTACAGCGACACCGGGCTGACGGCGAGCACGTCGTATGAATACCAGGTGTACGCCTACCACGATGCGGCCAGCTCCACGGTCGCGACCGCCAGCGCCACGACGGCGGCGGCCACGGATGATGGCAGCAGCAGCGGTGGTGGCGGCGGCGGTGCGCTGGGTTGGTTGAGCCTGGCGTTCCTTGCCGTGCCGCTGCTGAGACGGCGCAAGGCGTGATGACCAAGAAGGCCCGCGCAAGCGGGCCTTCTTGTTTTGGACGGTGTCAGGTCAGGCGCCGGCGGTACAGACCCGGTTGCGGCCGCTCTTCTTGGCCTGATACAGCGCGTCGTCGGCCTGGCTGAGCAGGTCGTCCAGGGTGGGATGGTCCTCCACCAGTGTGGTCACGCCGATGGAGATGGTCAGTCGTAACGGTTCGCGCTGGCCGATGTCGATGCTGCTCGCGGCGACGGCCTCGCGCAGCCGTTCGGCGGCCTCGATGGCCTGTTGCTGCGTGGTGTCCGGCAGCAGCGCCGCGAACTCCTCGCCGCCCAGGCGGCCGACCATGTCGATGGTGCGCAGCGTGCTGCCGAGGATTTTCGCCAGGCGTTGCAGGACCAGGTCGCCCGCCTGATGGCCCCAGGTGTCGTTGATGCGCTTGAAATGGTCGATGTCGAGCATCAGCAGCGACAGCGGCTGATGGGTACGCTGCGTGCGCAGCAACTCATGCTGGCCGAGTTCCAGGAAATGACGCCGGTTGTTGAGGCCGGTGAGGTGATCCTGCCGGGCCTGCACCTCCAGTTGCGCCTTGAGGTGTTCCAGTTCGGTGATGTCGGTGGAGATGCCGCACAGGCCGACGATGTGCGCCTTGTCGTCCTCGTCATACAGCGGCGTCTTGATCTCCCAATAGGTGCGCGGCTGGTTGTTGATGGTGGTGGCGACCTTTTCCGCCGTGTCTGCACCGTGCTCCATCACCCGCTTGTCGATGGCATGCAGTTGCGCCACGGTCTCGGGCGGAAAGAATTGCGTGTCCTCGCTGCCCGGCAGTTGTTCGGCGCTGCAGCCGAACAGGTCCAGCGTGACCCGGTTGGCGTAGATGTAGCGGTGCTGCCGGTCCTTCATGTAGATGTGGGTGGGGATGCGATCGAGGGCAAAACGCAGGCGTGCCGCCATCTGGCGCGCCTGTCTGGCCTCCTGTTCCAGCCTGCGCCGCCGCTGCTGATAGACGAACAGGCCGATGGCGGCGCTGGCGGCGAACAGAGCAAACAGGCCTGTCTGTGCCAGCGCGTTGCGGCGCCACTCCTGGAAGATGGCGTCGATATCCCGCCCCGCCGCGATCACCAGCGGCTGGTCCATGTGCAACGCTTCCGGTTGCAGCGTGCGTAGCGCCATCACGTACCTCTCCCCGGTGGCATAGGCGATGCCGCGCAACACCTCGGCCTCCTTGCCGCTGGCGCGGTGACGGCTGAAGAACGATCCCGGTTGTGCCAGGTTCAGCCCCTGTACCCCATGACGCTCCGGCATCAGCAGGAACAGCGTGCCGTCGCCATGCGCCATGGAGGTCCACATGTCCGGCGCGTACTGCACGGACTGCATCAGGGTGCGGAAATACTCCGGGTCCAGCGTG
>JANJXC010000076.1 GCA_024709225.1 Gammaproteobacteria bacterium
CCTGCCGGAAGGCGTGGAGATGGTGATGCCGGGCGACAACGTGAACATGAAGGTATCGCTGATTTCTCCCATCGCGATGGAAGAAGGTCTGCGCTTTGCAATCCGCGAAGGTGGCCGTACTGTCGGCGCCGGCGTGGTAGCCAAGATCATCGAGTAATAGATATGGCAAACCAGAAGATTCGTATCCGCCTCAAGGCTTTCGACCATCGCCTGATCGACCAGTCGGCGAAGGAGATTGTCGATACCGCCAAGCGTACCGGTGCGCAGGTCAAGGGGCCGATTCCCCTGCCGACCAAGAACGAGCGCTTTACCGTGCTGGTTTCTCCGCATGTGAACAAGGATGCGCGTGATCAGTACGAGCTGCGCACCCACAAGCGGATGATGGAAATCGTCGACCCGACCGACAAGACGGTCGACGCGCTGATGAAGCTGGATCTCGCCGCCGGCGTGGATGTGCAGATCAAGCTGAGCTGATGCGGTGGGCCGGCACCTTGCCGGCCTCCGTTACCTGGAATTGGTGCCGGTCAATCGTAATCGGCACAAATAGAGGTTATAACAATGGCAATAGGTGTTATCGGACGCAAAGCCGGTATGACTCGCGTCTTCACTGAAGACGGTGTCAGCATCCCGGTTACCGTGATTGAGGTCGAGCCCAATCGCGTCACCCAGATCAAGTCCATGGAGACCGACGGCTACCGTGCTGTGCAGGTCACCGTGGGTACCCGTCGCGCCGTGCGCGTGACCAAGCCGATGGCTGGTCACTTCGCCGCTGCCGGTGTCGAAGCAGGCCGTACCCTGTCCGAATTCCGTCTCGCCGACGGTGAAGGCGCCGAGCTGGCGCCGGGCAGCGAGATCAAGGTCGATATCTTCGCCGCCGGACAGAATGTCGACGTCAGCGGTACCTCCATCGGTAAAGGCTATGCCGGTACCGTAAAGCGCCACAACTTCCGTACCCAGGATGCCACCCACGGCAACTCCCGTTCGCACCGTGTGCCCGGTTCCACCGGCCAGAACCAGACCCCCGGTCGTGTGTTCAAGGGCAAGAAGATGACCGGTCACATGGGTAACGAGCGCTGCACCGTGCAGTGCCTCGAGGTCGTGCGTGTTGATGCCGAGCGTAATCTGTTGCTGGTCAAGGGTGCCGTACCGGGCCCGCGCGGCGGCAACGTTATCGTTCGCGCCAGTGTGAAGGGCTAAGGGGGTTAGACGATGGAAATCAAATTGACTACGCCGACCGGCCGCGCCTCCACCAAATCCGTCGAAGTTTCCGACCTGATGTTCGGTCAGGACTTCAACGAGGCGCTGGTGCACCAAGTGGTTACCGCTTACATGGCCGGTGGCCGTGCCGGCACCAAGGCGCAGAAGACCCGCGCCGAGGTCAGCCACACCACCGCCAAGCCGTGGCGCCAGAAGGGTACGGGCCGCGCCCGTGCCGGCATGAGCTCCAGCCCGCTGTGGCGTGGCGGCGGCAAGATTTTCGCGGCGAAGCCCCGCGATTTCAGCCAGAAAGTGAACAAGAAGATGTACCGTGCGGCATTGCGCTCGATCATGTCCGAGCTGGTGCGTCAGGAGCGTCTGGTCATCGTCGACAAGTTCGAGATGGAAGCGCCCAAGACCAAGCAGCTGGTAGAAAAGCTGAAGACCATGGGTATTAACAACGCGCTGATCGTGACCGAGGAGCTGGGCGACAACCTGTACCTGTCGGCCCGCAACCTGCACAACATTGACGTGTGCATGGCCCGTCACGTCGACCCCGTCAGCCTGGTAGGCTTTGAGAAGGTGCTGATCACTGTGCCGGCACTGAAGCAGGTAGAGGAGATGCTGGCATGAATCAGGAACGTCTGTTGAAAGTGTTGCTGGCTCCGCATCTGTCGGAGAAGAGCAGCGTCGTTGCCGATGCCAATAACCAGTATGTGTTCCGCGTCGTCACTGATGCCAGCAAGCCCGAAATCAAGGCGGCCGTTGAGCATCTGTTCAACGTCAGCGTTGACGCCGTGCGGGTGAGCACAGTAAAGGGCAAGATCAAGCGTTTTGGCCAGCGTATGGGCCAGCGCAGTGATTGGAAGAAGGCGTACGTCACCCTGAAGGAAGGTCAAGAGATCTCCTTCATGGGTGGGGAATAACGGTTGAAGGACGTCGAAAATGGCTATTGTTAAACTCAAACCGACCTCCCCCGGACGCCGCTTTGTCGTCAAGGTGGTGAATCCCGATCTGCACAAGGGTGCGCCGCATGCGCCTTTGTTGGAGAAGAAGTCCAAGCAGGGTGGCCGCAACAATGCGGGCCGTATCACCACTCGGCATCAGGGCGGTGGTCACAAGCAGCATTACCGCGTGATTGATTTCAAGCGCAACAAGGACGGCATCGCCGGTACCGTGGAGCGCCTGGAATACGATCCGAACCGTACTTCGCATATTGCGCTGATCAAGTATGCCGATGGTGAGCGTCGTTACATTATCGCTCCGCGCGGCTTGGCTGCCGGTGATGAAATCATGTCCGGTGCTGCTGCCCCCATCAAGGCCGGCAACTGCCTGCCGCTGCGCAATATCCCGGTGGGTTCCACGGTGCACTGCATCGAGCTCAAGGTTGGCAAGGGGGCGCAGTTGGCCCGCTCCGCAGGTGCTGCCGTACAGCTGGTTGCCCGCGAAGGCGGCTATGCCACGCTGCGCCTGCGCTCCGGCGAAATGCGCAAGGTGCACGCCGAGTGCCGTGCCACTATCGGTGAAGTTGGTAACAGCGAGCATAACCTGCGCAAGCTGGGCAAGGCCGGCGCTAAGCGCTGGCTGGGCGTGCGCCCGACGGTGCGCGGTGTGGTTATGAACCCGGTTGACCATCCGCATGGTGGTGGTGAGGGCCGTACTTCGGGTGGCCGTCATCCCTGCACGCCGTGGGGCGTGCCGACCAAGGGTTACAAGACCCGCAACAACAAACGTACGGACGGCATGATTGTGCGCCGCCGTAACCAGAAATAACGGAAGAGGGCAACTGTAATGCCGCGTTCTGTAAAAAAGGGCCCTTTCATCGATCACCATCTGGCAAAGAAGGTCGAAGTGGCCGTCGCCAGCAATGTAAAGCGTCCGATCAAGACCTGGTCGCGCCGCTCGATGATTCTGCCGGACATGGTCGGCCTGACTATCGCTATCCATAACGGCCGTCAGCACGTGCCGGTGATGGTGACCGACAACATGGTTGGCCACAAGCTGGGCGAATTTGCGCCGACGCGCACCTTCCGCGGCCATGCGGCCGACAAGAAGGCGAAGAAATAAGGGGTGATGACGATGGAAGTGGCAGCAAAATTGCGCTACGCGCGGATTTCGCCGCAGAAGTGCCGCCTGGTCGCCGACCTGATTCGTGGCATGCCGGTGGAGCGGGCTCTGCAGACCCTGACCTTCAGCCAGAAGAAGGCAGCGGAGATGGTGAAGAAGGTTCTCGAATCGGCGATTGCCAATGCCGAGCACAACGAGGGCGCGGACATCGATGAGTTGAAGGTGTCCAAGATCTACGTTGACGAGGGCCCGACTCTCAAGCGGATGCATGCGCGCGCCAAGGGCCGTGGCAACCGGATCAGCAAGCGTACCAGTCACATCACTGTGATGGTCGCGGAAAAGTAACAGAGAGGCAGCAATGGGACACAAAGTTCACCCGACCGGAATCCGCCTGGGCATCACCAAGGACTGGACTTCCAAGTGGTACGCCGACAGCAAGAACTTCCCGGAGTTTCTGCACATGGACCTGAAGGTCCGCGAATTCCTGCAGAAAAAGCTGGCTCAGGCATCCATCAGCCGCGTGCAGATTGAGCGCCCGGCGCGCAATGCACGTATCACCATCCACACTGCCCGTCCCGGTCTGGTGATTGGCAAGAAGGGTGAGGACATCGAGCGCCTGCGCCAGGAAGTCTCCGAGATGATGAAGGTGCCCGTGCACATCAACATCGAGGAAGTGCGCAAGCCCGAGCTGGATGCCACCCTGGTGGCACAAAGCATCGCCCAGCAGCTGGAGCGCCGCATCATGTTCCGCCGCGCCATGAAGCGCGCGGTGCAGAACGCCATGCGTCTGGGTGCCCTGGGTGTGAAGATCAATGTCGGTGGCCGTCTCAACGGTGCTGAAATCGCTCGTAGCGAGTGGGTGCGCGAGGGCCGTGTGCCCCTGCATACTCTGCGTGCGGACATCGATTACGGCGTGGCCGAGGCGAACACCACCTATGGCGTCATCGGCGTGAAGGTGTGGATCTTCAAGGGTGAAGTGTTCGACCGCGGCGAAGCCGCCGGTGCAGCGGCCGAGAAGGCCGCGGCCAACTGATTTGAGGAGTAGGGAAGATGCTTCAGCCCAAACGCACAAAATTCCGCAAGCAGCATAAGGGCCGCAACCGCGGTCTGGCCAACAGCGGCAACAAGGTGAGCTTCGGCGAGTTCGGCCTCAAGAGCGTCGAGCGCGGCCGCCTCACTGCCCGCCAGATTGAGGCTGCCCGTCGTGCCATGACCCGTCACGTCAAGCGTGGCGGCAAGATCTGGATCCGTGTGTTCCCGGACAAGCCGATTACCCAGAAGCCCCTGGAAGTACGTATGGGTAACGGTAAGGGCAACGTGGAATACTGGGTGGCTCAGATCCAGCCCGGCAAGATGCTGTATGAAATGGAAGGGGTTGGTGAGGATATCGCCCGCGAGGCGTTCCGTCTGGCTGCCGCCAAGCTGCCCCTGAAGACCGCATTTGTAACCCGTACGGTGCTGTGATGAAAGCGAACGAATTGAGGCAGAAGGGGGTCGAGGACCTTAACCAGGAGTTGCTCGGCCTGCTGCGTGAGCAGTTCAACCTGCGTATGCAGAAGGGCACGGGTCAGTTGTCCCAGCCGCACCGCGTGAAGGCCGTGCGCCGCGACATCGCCCGGATCAAGACCATTCTGGAACAGAAGGCAGGTAAGGCAGAATGAGCGAAGAAACCAAGCTGACGCGTACCGTCACCGGCCGCGTCACCAGTGACAAGATGGACAAGACCATTACCGTCGTGATCGAGCGCCGTGTCAAGCACCCGATCTACGGCAAGTATGTAAAGCGTTCCACCAAGCTGCATGCCCATGACGAGCAGAACGAGTGCAAGGAAGGGGATGTGGTGACCATCGAGGAGTGCCGTCCGCTCTCCAAGAGCAAGGCCTGGCGCCTGGTCAAGGTGGTAGAGAAGGCTAGCTGACGTTTGATTAACCCGTCACTCTGCCGGCAGGGGTCGGCACCGTCGCCCAGATAAAAAAATGTTTGGGCATGGTGCTGTTTGGTGTTAATATGCCGCCCCTTTACTTCCCGGCCAGTGTGATTGTGTGGAGACACAACCATGATACAGATGCAGACCAAACTGGATGTGGCCGACAATAGCGGTGCGCGTGTCGTCCAGTGCATCAAGGTTTTAGGCGGTTCGCACCGTCGTTACGCCAGTATTGGCGATGTTATTAAGGTAAGCATCAAGGAGGCCATCCCCCGTGGCAAAGTCAAGAAGGGGGAGGTCTATAACGCCGTGGTGGTACGTACCGCCAAGGGTGTGCGCCGTTCCGACGGTTCCCTGATCCGCTTCGATGGCAACGCTGCCGTGCTGCTCAACAACAAGCTCGAGCCGATCGGCACCCGTATTTTTGGGCCCGTGACCCGCGAGCTGCGTGGCGAGCGTTTCATGAAGATCGTGTCTCTGGCACCTGAGGTGCTGTAAGGCAGAGAGTAAAAAAAGATGCGCAAGATTAAGAAAGGTGACGAAGTCGTCGTACTTACCGGCCGGGACAAGGGGCGTCGGGGCAATGTCCTGAATGTTCTGCCCACTGACCGTGTGGTGGTCGAAGGCGTGAACATGGTGAAGAAACACCAGAAGCCCAATCCTTTGAAAGGGGCGCCGGGCGGTATCGTGGAGAAGGAAACTTCCATCCATGTATCCAATGTCGCTTTGTTCAACAGCGCGACGGGTAAGGCCGACCGTGTTGGGATCAAGGTCCTCGAGGACGGCCGTAAGGTACGTTTCTTCAAGTCCAACGGCGAAGTCGTTGACGCGTAAGTCGGGTAGGCAATGATGGCTAGACTGAAGCAGTTCTATAACGAAACGGTTGTGCCGCAGCTGATGCAAGAGCGCGGTTATGCCAATGTTATGCAGGTGCCGCGCATTACCAAGATCACCCTGAATATGGGTGTGGGTGAGGCCGCTGCGGACAAGAAGGTGCTGGAGCATGCGCTGGCTGACATGACCAAGATTGCCGGTCAAAAGCCGGTTGCCACCAAGGCGCGCAAGTCCGTTGCCGGCTTCAAGATTCGTGAAGGTTGGCCGATCGGTTGCAAGGTCACCCTGCGTGGTGAGCGCATGTATGAGTTCCTGGATCGCCTGATCTCTATCGCGATCCCCCGCGTACGCGACTTCCGCGGCGTGAGTGCCAAGTCCTTTGACGGCCAGGGCAACTACAGCATGGGCGTTAAGGAACAGATTATTTTCCCGGAAATCGATTACGACAAGATCGACACGCTGCGTGGCATGGATATCACCATTACCACCACGGCAACCACCGATGATGATGGTCGCGCCCTGTTGCGTGCCTTCAACTTCCCGTTCAAGTCTTGAGGGCTTAAGTCATGGCGAAGACCTCCATGAAGATGCGCGAGCTGAAGCGCGCCAAGCTGGTAGCCAAGTACGCCGCCAAGCGTGCCGATATCAAGGCCAAGCTGCAGAATCCCGAGCTCGACTTCGAAGAGCGCGACGCCCTTCAGTTGCAGCTGCAGAAGATGCCGCGTGATGCCAGCCCGGTTCGTCAGCACAACCGCTGCAACCTGACCGGTCGTCCGCACGGCTACTACCGTAAGTTCGGTCTGGGCCGCAACAAGCTGCGCGAAGCCACCATGCGTGGTGACGTGCCTGGCCTGCGCAAGGCCAGCTGGTAATTATTCACTAACTAGGGGATATCGATACAATGAGTATGACTGATCCGATAGCCGATATGCTGACTCGCATCCGCAATGCCTTGGGTGCGCAGAAGCAAGAGGTTTCGATTCCTTCCTCCAAGCTGAAGGTGAACATCGCCCAGCTGCTCAAGGACGAAGGTTACATCACCGACTTCGCGGTGGATGCTGCCAACGGCAAGCCGGTGATGAAGGTGACCCTGAAGTATTATCAGGGCAAGCCGGTAATCGAGGAGTTGCGTCGCATCAGCCGTCCTGGTCTGCGTCAGTACAAGGCCAAGAACGAGCTGCCTAAGGTCCGCGGTGGCCTCGGTATCGCCATTGTTTCCACTTCTGCCGGTCTGATGACCGATCGTGCCGCCCGCAAGGCTGGTCACGGCGGCGAAGTCCTGTGCTTTGTCTCTTAAAGGTGGCGTGACATGGCAAGAATTCTCAATCCTGTTGTGATCCCTGCCGGTGTGCAGGTGGCCGTTGAGGGCCAGGCACTCAATATCAAGGGCAGCAAGGGCGCAGTTACCCACGTGGTGCGCGACGATGTCACCATTCAGATGGAAGGCAACGAGCTGCGTTTCAGCCCGCAGGCCCAGACCCCGGCCAACGTGGCCATGGTTGGTACCACGCGGGCGCTGTTGGCCAATATTTTCCGCGGTTTGACCCAGGGGTTCGAGCGTAAGCTGGAACTGGTCGGTGTGGGTTACCGCGCGCAGGCGCAGGGCAAGACCCTGAACCTGACCCTCGGCTTCTCGCACCCGGTCAAGTACGACGCGCCGGAAGGCATTACCATCGAGACTCCGAGCCAGACCGAAATTCTGGTGAAGGGCACCGATAAGCAAAAGGTTGGGCAGGTGGCCGCGGACATTCGCGCCTATCGTCCCCCCGAGCCCTATAAGGGCAAGGGTATCAAGTACGCGGGTGAGAAGATCATCCGCAAAGAGGCCAAGAAGAAGTAGGGTCTTACGCTATGAACGACAAAAAAACTGCCCGTTTGCGCCGCGCTCTGCGCGCCCGTTCCAAGATTCGGGAACTGGGTGCCTATCGCCTCTGTATTCATCGTACCCCGAGCCATATCTACGCGCAGGTAATCGCGCCCAATGGCTCCGAGGTCGTCGCAGCAGCATCCACGCTGCAGGCCGACATCAAGAGTGGCCTGAAGTCCACCGGCAATATCGAAGCGGCTGTGGCCGTGGGTAAGGCCGTGGCGGAAAAGGCCAAGGCTGCCGGTATTACCCAGGTCGCTTTTGACCGTGCCGGCTTCAAATATCATGGTCGCGTCAAGGCGCTGGCTGATGCCGCTCGCGAAAGCGGTCTGGAATTCTAGGGGTTAGATTATGGCTGGATTTGACGTAACTCCGAGCACCGATGGCCTGAATGAAAAACTCATTGCGGTCAATCGTGTATCCAAGACCGTCAAGGGCGGTCGCCAGTTTGCCTTCAGTGCGCTGACGGTCGTTGGCGATGGTCAGGGCAAGGTGGGCATCGGTACCGGTAAGGCGCGCGAAGTGCCGGCGGCTATCGCCAAGGCGATGGAAAAGGCCCGCAAGAATATGACCCAGGTCGCTGTCGCCAATGGCACCCTGCAGCACCCGGTGACTGCGCGTCACGGTGCCGCCAAGGTGTTCATGCAGCCGGCTTCCGAAGGTACCGGCATCATTGCTGGCGGCGCCATGCGTGCGGTGCTGGAAATGGCCGGCGTGCATAACGTGCTGGCCAAGTGCATCGGCTCGAGCAACCCGAACAATGTGGTGCGTGCCACCATGAATGGGCTGGCAGCGATGTCCTCACCGGAACAAACCGCTGCCAAGCGTGGCAAGAATGTAAAAGAAATTCTGGAATAAGCCATGGCACAGAAGAATACGTTGAAGGTTACGCTGGTCCGCAGCGCACACGGTCGTCTCGCCGCTCACAAGGCGTGCGTCGCTGGCCTTGGCCTGCGCCGTATGCATCATACGGTGGAGGTCGAGGATACCCCGTGTACCCGCGGCATGATCAACAAGGTGTCCTACCTGTTGAAGGTTGAAGGAGCTTGAACATGCGCCTGAATACGCTGAAGCCCGCTGAAGGGTCCAAAAAGGTCGGCAAGCGCCTCGGTCGTGGTATCGGCTCTGGTCTGGGCAAGACCTCTGGTCGCGGCCACAAGGGTCAGAAGGCTCGTGCCGGCGGTTTCCACAAGGTAGGTTTCGAAGGCGGCCAGATGCCGCTGCAGCGCCGCTTGCCGAAGGTCGGTTTTCGCTCCCACAAGGCTGCCGATAGCGCCGAGGTGTGTCTGCACGAGCTGGCCAAGGCGGAAGGCGATGTGGTGGATCTGCTGGCACTGAAGGCGGCGAACGTCATTGGTCAAGAAATCAAGCGCGTCAAGGTCATTGCCTCCGGCAAGGTGGAAAAGGCGGTAACCGTCAAGGGTATTGCGGTGACCAAGGGTGCACGTGCAGCCATTGAAGCTGCCGGCGGCAAGGTCGAAGAATAGTGGCTGCCAGTCGTGCCGCGATGGCCGGCGCCCTCGGTGGAGGGAAGCTGACCGAACTCAAACAACGCCTCCTGTTCCTGCTGGGGGCGTTGTTGGTTTTTCGTATTGGTGCGCATATTCCGGTCCCCGGTATCGACCAGGTGGCACTGGCTGCACTTTTCGAGCAGCAGCGCGGTAGTATTCTGGACATGTTCAACATGTTCTCTGGTGGCGCGCTGGAACGTCTCAGTGTCTTTGCCTTGGGCATCATGCCGTATATTTCGGCATCGATTATCATGCAGCTGCTGACCAAGGTATCGCCGTACCTGGAACAATTGAACAAGGAAGGGGCTGCCGGACGGCGCAAGATTACCCAGTATACCCGTATGGGTACCCTGGCGCTGGCGACATTCCAGGGTATCGGTGTGGCGATCATGCTGGAAAGCCAGCGTGCCGGTAATCTGCCCTTGGTCATTGAACCCGGCATGGGGTTTCGCCTGGTCACGGTAGTGACCCTGGTTGCAGGCACCATGTTTCTGATGTGGCTGGGCGAGCAGGTCACCGAGCGCGGCATCGGCAACGGTATTTCGATGATTATTTTCTCCGGTATTGTGGCCGGTTTGCCGTCCGCCATTGGCGGTACGCTGGAACTGGCCCGCACTGGTGAACTTAACGCGCTGCTGATCCTGGTGTTGTTTGCCGGCGCCCTCGCGGTTACGGCGTTTGTCGTGTTTGTGGAGCGTGGACAGCGCCGTATCACGGTGAATTACGCCAAGCGTCAAATGGGGCGCAAGATGTACGCTGGGCAGACCAGCCATCTGCCGCTGAAGGTGAATATGGCCGGTGTGATTCCGCCGATTTTCGCCTCCAGCATCATCCTTTTCCCGGCCACCCTGGGTGGGATGTTCGGTAGTGCCGAGGGGATGGGATGGTTGTCGGATATCGCGTCGACATTGTCGCCGGGACAGCCGCTGTATGTTGGTCTGTACGCCGCGGCCATCGTGTTTTTCTGCTTCTTCTATACCGCCTTGATGTTCGATCCCAAGGACACGGCGGAGAACCTGAAGAAGTCTGGCGCGATTATCCCCGGTGTTCGTCCCGGTGAGCACACCGCCCGTTATATCGATGGCATTCTGAGCAAGCTGACCCTGGTGGGGGCGATTTACATCACCCTGGTCTGTCTGCTGCCAGAATTCCTGATTTTGTATTGGAATGTGCCGTTTTACTTTGGCGGTACGTCACTGCTCATCATCGTGGTCGTGACCATGGACTTCATGGCGCAGGTTCAGGCGCACCTGATGTCACACCAGTATGAAGGGTTGATGAAGAAAGCGAATCTTAAGGGGCTTGGCGGTGCGGGTTTCCCCCGCTAGGCCAACCCGGCATTTTTTATCTGGGAGAACGACGATGAAAGTTCAGGCATCTGTCAAGAAGGTTTGCCGCAACTGCAAGATTGTCCGTCGCAAGGGCATCGTGCGGGTGATTTGTTCCTCCGACGCGCGCCACAAGCAGCGTCAGGGTTGACGGTGAACTGCGCCTTGTTGCAAGACGGGCGCTTGACCAAGCAGGGTTTCAACAGTAACATTGCGCGTTTCACTGCCTCTGGGTGGTGGCGTTCGTTTTATAGCTGAGGATAGGCTCGATGGCCCGTATTGCAGGCATTAACATCCCGGTGCAGAAGCACGCCGTGATTGCGCTTACCGCGATCTACGGTATCGGCCGCACCCGTGCCCAGAAGATTTGCGCCGCCGCCGGCGTTCGTCCGGAGACCAAGGTCAAGGATTTGAGCGAAGCGGAAGTGGAAGGTCTGCGCACCGAAGTGGCGAAGTTCACCGTCGAAGGTGATCTGCGCCGCGAGATTTCCATGAATATCAAGCGTCTGATGGATCTGGGTTGCTATCGCGGCCTGCGTCATCGTCGCGGTTTGCCGGTACGTGGTCAGCGTACCCGCACCAATGCGCGTACCCGCAAGGGCCCGCGTCGCGCTATCAAGAAGTAATCGGCAACCGTCCGCACCCAGGTTCGGACATGGCTGTTAACTAGGACTTACACATGGCAAAAGCAGCAGCGGCTTCACGCACTCGCAAGAAGGTTAAGAAGAACGTAGTGGACGGCATCGCCCATATCCACGCGTCCTTCAACAATACCATTGTTACCATCACCGACCGCCAGGGTAACGCCCTGTGCTGGGCGACTTCCGGTGGCTCCGGCTTCCGCGGTTCGCGCAAGAGCACCCCGTTCGCGGCCCAGGTCGCGGCGGAGAATTGCGGCACCAAGGCGCTCGAGTTCGGTATGAAAAACCTGGAAGTGCGTGTGCAGGGTCCCGGCCCTGGCCGTGAGTCCGCCGTGCGCGCCCTGAACGCCAAGGGCTTCAAGATTATGAGTATTTCCGACGTGACGCCGATTCCGCACAACGGCTGTCGTCCGCCCAAGAAGCGTCGCGTGTAAGTAGGAGAACAAAGTGGCTAGGTATATCGGTTCCAAGTGTCGCCAGTGCCGCCGCGAAGGCGAGAAACTGTTCCTCAAGGGCGAAAAGTGCTTCGGCAGCAAGTGCGCGATCGAGAATCGCCCCTTCCCGCCGGGACAGCATGGCCAGCGTCGTTCGCGCCTGTCTGACTATGCGCGCCAGTTGCGTGAAAAGCAGAAAATGCGCCGTATTTACGGTGTGCTGGAGCGTCAGTTCCGCAGCTATTATGCCGAGGCTGATCGCATCAAAGGCAATACCGGCGAAAACCTGCTGCAGTTGCTGGAGTCGCGCCTGGACAACGTGGTGTACCGCATGGGCTTCGGTGTTTCGCGTACCGAGGCACGTCAACTGGTACGCCACAACGGTGTTTCCGTTAACGGCAACAAGGTGAATATCCCGGGTTATGTGGTCAAGCCGGGCGACGTCGTCGCCGTTGCTGCCCGTGCCAAGGAGCAGCTGCGCGTCAAGGCCGCCGTCGAGCTGGCACAGCAGCGCGGTTTCCCGGAGTGGATTGAGGTGGACGTCAGCAAGCTGCAAGGCGTCTACAAGGCCAAGCCGGAACGCAGCGAGCTGCCCGCCGAGATTCAGGAACAGCTGGTAGTCGAACTCTACTCCAAGTAAGGAGCAGGGTATGCCGGCTACCCGCCGTGGGTAGCGGCACCGTTCGGGATTCGGTCCAGCAGATACGAGAGAGGACTGTACATGCAGGGCTCAGTTGGAGAATTGCTCAAGCCGCGCCTGGTAGGCGTGGAAAAGATCAGCGACACCTGCGCCAAGGTGACCCTGGAGCCGCTCGAGCGCGGTTTCGGTCACACGTTGGGCAATGCGCTGCGCCGTATTTTGCTGTCGTCCATGGTCGGCAGCGCGATCGTGGAAGTCGAGATTGATGGTGTGCTGCACGAGTACACCACCATCGAAGGTGTGCAGGAAGATGTCATCGAGATCCTGCTCAACCTGAAGGGTGTGGCCCTGCGTATGGCGGGCCGCGACGAAGCCACCCTCAAGCTGAGCAAGAAGGGCCCCGGCCCGGTGACGGCAGGCGATATCGTGCTGGATCACAGCGTTGAAGTGCTGAACCCGGAGCATGTCATTGCCCACCTGACCAAGTCCGGTGAGCTGAACATGACGCTGAAGGTCACTACCGGTCGCGGCTACCAGCCGGCGAACCAGCGCTTTAATAGCGAAGACGAAAGTCGTCCCATTGGCCGCCTGCAGATCGATGCCTCTTTCAGTCCGGTGCGTCGCGTGTCTTACACCGTGGACAGCGCCCGTGTCGAGCAGCGTACCAACCTCGACAAGCTGATCATCGAGCTGGAAACCAACGGCACCATCGAGCCGGATGAGGCCATCCGTCGTGCCGCGACCATCCTGCAGGAGCAGTTGTCGGCCTTCGTCGACCTGCAGGGCAAGAAGGAGTCGCGACAGGATGTGGCCGAGCCGGCCATCGATCCGATTCTGTTGCGTCCGGTGGATGACCTGGAGTTGACCGTGCGTTCGGCCAACTGCCTCAAGGCGGAAAATATTTACTACATCGGCGACCTGATTCAGCGCACCGAAGTAGAGCTGCTCAAGACGCCGAATCTCGGCAAGAAGTCGCTGACCGAGATTAAGGACGTTCTGGCTTCCCGTGGTCTGTCGCTGGGCATGCGCCTGGAGAACTGGCCGCCGGCTAGCCTGCGAGCAAAGGATGAAGACAAGGTCGGCGCGTAAGCCCGGCTGCGTGACCTCAGCAACGTAAGTTTCAGATTTTAAGGATACGCCCATGCGTCATCGTAATATTGGACGGCAACTGAGCCGTAACAGCAGCCACCGCAAGGCGATGCTGAAGAATATGGCGGCCTCGTTGCTGCAGCACGAGATCATCAAGACCACGCTGCCCAAGGCGAAGGAACTGCGCCGCGTCGTTGAGCCCATGATCACGCTGGGCAAGAAGCCTTCGCTCGCCAATCGCCGCCTGGCCTTCAACCGCCTGCGCGACCGCGACATCGTCACCAAGCTGTTCGACGAGTTGGGCCCCCGCTTCGCCAACCGCAACGGCGGCTATCTGCGCATCCTGAAGTTCGGCTTCCGTCAGGGCGACAATGCCCCGATGGCGCTGGTCGAGCTGGTGGACCGCCCGGAGCCGGCCGCCGAGGCGCCCGCAGCGGAATAAGGCTTCACCGCTTGATGACAAGGCCCGCTTCGGCGGGCTTTGTCGTTTCTGGGCTTGGCTGCTAAGCTGAGATCCATGGATTTGACCCGATTCCCGCGTGTATCGCTGGCACGGCTGCCAACGCCGATCGAGCCGCTGCCGCGCCTCTCGGCGCATCTTGGTGGACCGCAGTTGTTCGTCAAGCGCGATGACCTGACCGGCCTCGGTCTCGGAGGCAACAAGCTACGCAAGCTGGAATTCCTCCTCGGCGAAGCACTGGCGCAAGGCGCTGACACGGTGCTGACGGTTGGGGCGCTGCAATCCAACCATGCGCGGCAGACCGCCGCCGCCTGCGCGCGGCTCGGGCTCGACTGCGAGCTGGTTCTGCGCCGCGGCAGCCATGCCAGCGATGCCTATCTCAACAATGGCAACATGCTGCTCGATCGGTTGTTCGGTGCGCGTCTGCATCTGCTCCAGGCGCAGGAGAGTCGCGAGGAATGCATGGAAGCGCGGGCAGGGGATTTGCGCGCGGCAGGGCGACGGCCGTATTGCATGCCCGTCGGCGGCAGCTGCGGGCTGGGGGATCTTGGCTATGTGGCTTGCGCGGAGGAAATCATCGCCCAATCGGATGATATGAATGTGCGCTTTGATGCGGTCGTGGTCGCCACCGGCAGCGGCGGCACGCAGGGTGGGTTGGTTGCCGGCATGCGGCTGCTGGAGGGTGCGCCGGTGATCGGCATGGCCATCGAGGGAACACGTGCCGAGCAGGAAGCGCTGGCAGCCGCCCAGGCCATGGAAACACTGCACCTCCTCGGCCGGGATGCCGCCGACCTTGACAGTTCAGTGGCCGTGATGGATGACTTCGTCGGCTCCGGCTATGCCAAACCGACCGATTCGATGCGTGAAGCGCTCTCGCTGGCAGCAAGATTCGAGGGACTGGTGCTTGATCCCGTCTACACCGGCAAGGCCTTCGCCGGCTTCATCGCACTGGCGCGCAGCGGCCGTTTCAAAAATGACCAGTCCCTGCTGTTCGTGCACACCGGTGGGGTGCCCGGCCTGTTCGGCTACCCGGAGAGCATCTAGATAGTCATCCCTGCGCCGACGGTGTTGTTGGTTGCCTCGTCGATGAGAATGAAGGCGCCGGTGGCGCGGTTCTCGCGATAGGGATCGACGCACAGCGGCTGCGCCAGCTTGAAGGTAACGCTGCCGATGTCGTTCATCTCCAGCCGCCCGCCCGCGACGCGCTTCAGTTCGTTGATGTCCTGCCGGTACTCGATCGCCGCCACCAGCGCCTTCGTTTCGCGCGTGGTGTGGCGTACGACGTACCTGCGGCCCGGCTCGAGCGGCGTTTCCGCCAGCCAGCACACCATGGCCTCGACCAGCCTGGCCACCCTGGGCGGCTCGGCGACCTTCACGATCATGTCGCCGCGCGAGATGTCGACCTCGTCCTCCAGCAGCAGCGTCACCGAGCGCTCGCTGCCGGCCAGCGACAGGGAACGGTCCAGCAGGCGGATGTCGCGCACGCGCGTCTTGCGGCCGGACGGCAGGGCCTGCACCTCGTCGCCGATCGCGATCTCGCCGGATTCGATGCGGCCCATGTAGCCCCGGTAGTCGTGGTGCTCCGCGGTGCGCGGGCGGCAGACGTACTGCACCGGAAAGCGGAACTGCTCTGGGGCCTCGTTGTATGCAGGGGGTGACGTTTCGAGCAACTCCATCAGCGTCGGCCCCTTGTACCAGGGTAGACGGTTGCCGCGCTCGACGACCATGTCGCCTGCGAGGGCGGAAATCGGGATGAAGCGCACGTCGCGGATGCCCAGTGTGACGGCAAAGCGCAGGTAATCCTGGCGGATGCGGTCGAAGAATTCCTGCGAGTAATCGACCAGATCCATCTTGTTGACGGCCACCACCAGGTGCGGGATGCCGACGAGGTGGGCGATGTAGGAATGCCG
>JANJXC010000086.1 GCA_024709225.1 Gammaproteobacteria bacterium
GCTCGACCCGGATCGGGCACGCGAATTCCACGACGCCACCCTGCCGCACGAATCGCACAAGGTGGCCCACTTCTGCTCCATGTGCGGCCCGCAGTTCTGCTCCATGAAGATCTCGCAGGAAGTGCGCGACTATGCCGCCAAGGGCATGGAGGAAAAGGCGGTGGAGTTCGTCAAGGGCGGGGCGGAGGTGTACCGCAAGGCATAGCGGCGCTGCTGCGCTGTATTATCGTAGGAACGACTTTGCCGCGATGTGACATTGAACTTGGTCACGCTGCATCGCGGCAGAGCCGCTCCTACAAAAACATCTGTGTATTGCGCTACAGAATTTTCGCACTCTTGCTAAGGTTGTGGCGCGCACAGAGCAGCTGAATATTTTCAGCTTTTAGGGATGTGCCCCCCTTTGCGAAAGGGACGATGTGATCGAAGTGCAGTTCATCAGTTGCGCCACACGTGACGCATTTGCCGCCATCTCTTGCCCAGACCTCTAGTTTCACACTGGTTGGTATAATTCGGCTGCGTTCAACAAGATAACTTTCAGCTTCTACCGCGGCTGATGTGTCCGATACGTTTTCTACGGCAATTAGTTTGAACTTGAAGACTTTTCGGATTCCATCGCTCTCGATCCAAGAATCTATCAAGTGAAAGAAACCGTTGTCAGTCCAAATCCCAGCTTTGATTTTTTCGTAAACCTGGACAATGTCGGCGCCTTTCTTACCTACCTTGAACTGTTGTGCAGCCTGATGGAATTTTCCATTCTCGGTGAGGGAGCCTCCGGGTAATCGCTCGGGCTGATCTAGAGATTTAGGGTTAGCAACGCCTTTACGTCGTGGTTCGTCATGCCCTTCATAGATAAGCACTGCCCCATCATCTTGCACTTCATCGTGATAGGGAGCGTTCGGACGGATGGACATCAAAATTACTGAGTGATGCCCCTTCAGTCTGAAATTCATCCCTCGCTGGAGGCTAGTGCCTTCTTTTTGACACATCTCAATGTAGGAGATGACATTGCCTCTCACATTTCAACTCCCGGTAGTGCATCGCAATCAATTGCCGTGCAGTATTTTCGGTGCGGTGCTGTCACAGGAAAACAGGCGTGCGGCGATAGCCAGCTCTGATGCAGCTGATTAACGCGCAAATGCACAGTCAGATCAAGTTGTGGGGGAGCGCTATTAAGCAGGACGGTCGTGGCTGCTGAGTGCAACCACGACCAAGGAAGTTTCAGGAATAGCAGTAAAAGCGCATGTTGCCCGACATCATGGCAGCGCCGTAGGTCTTATTCGTCCCCGTCCTCATCCTCGTCATCGCCGGCATCGTCGACGAAGGCCTCTTCGTCGTAGTCGTCGCCGCCGAAGTCGGTGGCCACGGCGGCGGTCTTGGCGGCGGCGGCGGGACGGCCCTTCTCGGGGACGTTGGCAACCTTGGCGCCGCGCGGGGTGAAGCCGTTGCGGGCCTTGCGGTAGGCGCTCTTCAGCTCGGTTTCCAGCTCCTTTTCCGTGGCCTTCAGTTCGCGCAGCTTGGGTTCGACGATGGCGCGCTTGTATTCGAGGATCTCGCCGCGCTGCAGGTTGAAGACGTAGACGGTGGTGGGGTCGCCGGTATGGAGGCGGTTGTCCATGGCCACGGCGGAGCTGCGCTCGCCGGCTTCGAGGTAGCCGTACCACAGGGTGTTGTCGGACATTTGGTTTCTCGCGCTGGATTCGGAATGTGAATGTCGCGCATTTTCGGCAAAGCCGCGGCGCTGTCAATAGGTTCGGGAGGTCATTTTTCGTCCCTGCCGCAAAGCCAGCGGCAGGAACAGCAGGACGCAGAGGATTTCCAGTCCGCCGACGATGAGGAAGGCCGGCGGGTAGGCGCCGAACAGGCCGACCAGGGCGCCGCCGCTGAGGGGACCGAGGACGAAGCCGAGGGAGCCGGCGAAGTTGAAGCCGCTCATGGCCAGGGCCTTGTGTTCCGGGCGCGACAGTTCGGCCACCAGCACCAGGGAGGGGGCGTACATCAGCGAGGCCGTGACGCCGCCGGCGAACATCAGCCAGGGGATGTGGCTGCTGTCGACGTAGCCGATGGCGGCGAGGGTGAGGCCGTAGGCGGCGCTGCCGGCCAGCATCATCCACAGCGGGTTCCAGCGCCGCGACAGCAGGCCGGCGGGCCAGGTGAGCAGGGAGAAGGGCAGCAGGAACAGGGCCATCACCAGGCCGATGCGGCCGGCGTCCAGGCCGATGACCTTGGCCAGGTACAGCGACAGGGTGGAGACGATGAAGCCCACGGTGAGGCGGTCGACGAAGGCGAAGGCGTAGGGCAGCAGCAGGCCGCGATTGTCCGGCAGGGCGCGCAGCAGGGCACGCAGGCCGCCGTGGTCGTGCCGCGCCGCACGTTCGCGCAGGGCGAGGGCGGCGAAGGGGGTGAGCAGGGCGAGCAGGATGAAGCCGTAGGTGAGCACCGCCACGCCGCCGCCGTGGCGGCCGATGAGCCCCCCCAGCGGCGCACCGCTGGCGACGCCCAGGCTGATGGCCGCGCCGATCAACCCCATCACCGCGCCGCTGCCGCGTTCGCGCACCTGATCCGCCGCCAGTGCCATCAGCAGGCTGAGGGCGGTGATGTGGGCGCAGCCCTCGATGAAGCGCCACAGCAGGTACACGCCGTAGCTCCAGTCCTGCAGCAGCATCAGCAGCGAGAAGGCGTTCAGCGCCAGGGCGGCGACGATGATCACCTTGCGCCGCTGCCACAGGTCCGACAACAGCCCGGCCAGTGGCACGAACAGCAGGGCGCCGACCATGTTGGCGGACATGAACAGGTGTTGCTCGAAATCGGTGAGGTGGGGATAGCGCCCGCCGGTGAGCTCGCGCAGCACCGGCACCATGCCGGTGACCGGTAGCATCAGGAGGTAGAGGCAGAGGGCGATGGGGGCCAGGGACATGACGGCGGCGGTGCGTATTGGGTGACGCCACCATAGCACGGCCCTCACGCCTTCTGGCTGATCCAGCTCAAGGCGCCGCGGGGGAAGGACTCCAGAACGTAGGATGGGTGGAACATAGTGGAACCCATCGACCACCGCCCCGATGGGTTGCGCTCCGCTCCACCCTCCTACCCCTGCATAAGCGGAGCTATTTCTCGAAGATCAGCCCATCGGGCACGGCGCCCAGTTCGATGAGGGCGGCGTTGACGGAGTTGACGAAGGGCGGCGGGCCGCAGACGTAGAAGCGCTGGCTGAAGTCGTCGATGGTGCTGCGCAGGAAGTCGAAGTCGATGCGGCCGCCGCGGCAGTTGCAGTCGGTGGCGCGGCTGCACAGCAACTCGCTGCGCTCGCCCAGGTAGCCGTGCAGCTCCTGGCCGCAGATGATGTCGGCCGGGCTCTTGTTGCTGAAGATGAGACGGTGGTCCTCCAGCTTTCCCGCGGCGGCAAGCTGGCGCAGGATGGCCATGAACGGGGTGATGCCGGCGCCGGCGGCGATGAAGGTGCCGGGCCCCTGGTAACGGATGGCGCCGAAGGGCTTGCTCATGAGCAGCTTGCTGCCGGGGCGCTGCAGGTGCAGCTGCTCGGTGACGCCGTGGTGTTCCGGGTAGCCCTTGATGGTGAACTCCAGCACGCCGTCGCCGGGCAGCGAGGTGGGGGTGAAGGGCCGTCCCTGGTCGCGCCACTGCGGCGTGTCGATGGCCAGTTCCACGCCCTGGCCGGGGACGAAGTCGAAGCCCTTGGGGCGGCTGACGATGAGGCGCCGCACATCGTGGGTGACGAATTCGTTGAGCAGCAGGTCGACCTTGAAGTCCATGACGTCCTCCCTACAGGCCGAAGGCCTCCACGCTCCAGCTGGCGCCGCCGGGCACCGCCTCGGGGTAGTGATGGAGGATGTAGTCCTCCACCGTCTTCACCTTTTCCGCCGGCACGTCGATCATCAGCAGGATCTCGCCGTGGGCCAGGGCCTCGCGGAACTCGTTCAGGTGCACGTGGGGCACGTAGGTGGTGAACAGGAAGCCGCCGAGGAAGGTCAGCGCCATCACCGCCAGGCCTGCAACCGCCCAGCCGGTGGCGCCCTCCACCAGGGCGGCGATGAACACCAGGAGGGCGAGGCCGAACAGCAGCAGGTTGCCGTTCCACAGCCAGGCCTCCAGGCGGCCGGCGAGGTCGGATTGCTGCTGCGCCGTCGGGCGGGGCAGGCGGGCGAGACGGCCGGCGCGCTGGGCGATGGCGTGGATGTGGCGGGCATCCACCCCGGTGCCGTCGGCCAGGGTGTCGACGGCGTGGCGGGCGTGTACCGGATCGGGGAACAGGAAATAGAGTCGGCGTTTCATGGGGGCCTCCCGGCGCCGGGCGCCTGTTGGCAGTGGGTATCTAAAGCTATAGAAATGTTGAGTCGATTTATCAAGTTTTGCCGGTGGTAGAATGCCGCCACTTTTGTCCGGGGGTGGAGCGTCGAGGTGAAAACAGAAGGCAGCATGCGACTGGACCGCTACGTCAGCCAGGCGGCCGGGGTGTCGCGGGCGGCGGTGCGCGCGCTGCTGCGGCGCGGCGCTGTCACCGTGGACGGCAGGGTGGTCAAGGCGGCCGACCTGCATGTGCCGGCCGGCAGCCGGGTCGAACTGGAGGGTCAGCCGCTCACCCTGTCCGGCCCGCGCTATTTTATGCTCCACAAGCCGGCCGGGGTGGTGTGCTCCACCAGCGATGGCGGCCATGCCACGGTACTCAGTCTGCTGGAGGAGCCGCGCCGCGAGCTGCTGCACCCGGTGGGGCGGCTGGACGTGGATACCACCGGCCTGGTGCTGCTCACCGACGATGGCGCCTGGTCCCATGGCATCACCAGCCCGCGCCGCCACCGCGACAAGGTCTACCGCGCCACCCGGGCCGAGTCGCTGGCGGCGGATGCCGCGGCGCGCTTTGCCGCCGGCCTGCTGCTCCAGGGCGAGGAGAAACCCACCCTGCCGGCGCAACTGGACATCCTGGCGCCCACCGAGGCGCGCGTCACCCTGCACGAGGGGCGCTATCACCAGGTCAAGCGCATGTTCGCCGCCCTGGGCAACCGCGTGATCGCGCTGCACCGCGAGGCCATCGGCG
>JANJXC010000090.1 GCA_024709225.1 Gammaproteobacteria bacterium
GCGAGTTTGTGCCCATGCCATGCTCCAGCGTGCAATCCCAGTCACTGTGCAGCACATCCACCGCGCGCACCTCGACGCCATGCCGGCGCACGTCCTGCACGATCTGCGACGGCGCATAGAAGCCCATCGGCTGGCTGTTGAGCAGGGCGCAGGCAAAGGCCGCCGGTTCGTGGCACTTGAGCCAGGCGGAGACGTAGGCGAGCAGGGCGAAGCTGGCGCTGTGTGACTCGGGAAAACCGTATTCGCCGAAGCCGAGGATCTGCTGATAGATGCGCTCGGCGAATTCGTCGGAGTAGCCGCGCTCGCGCATGCCGGCCTTGAGCTTGCGTTCGAACGGTTCCAGTCCGCCCTTGCGTTTCCACGCCGCCATGGCGCGGCGCAGGCCGTCGGCCTCGCCGGCGGAAAATCCCGCCGCCACCATCGCCAGCTTGATCACCTGCTCCTGAAAGATCGGCACGCCCAGGGTGCGTTCCAGCACGCCGCGCACTTCTTCATTCGGATAGCTCACCGGTTCCAGTCCCTGGCGGCGGCGCAGATAGGGATGCACCATGTCGCCCTGGATCGGGCCGGGGCGGACGATGGCCACCTCGATCACCAGGTCATAGAAACAGGCCGGCTTCAGCCGCGGCAGCATGGTCATCTGCGCGCGCGATTCGATCTGGAACACGCCGACGGTGTCGGCCCGTTGGATCATGGCGTAGGTGGCCGGATCTTCGGCGGGGATGTCGGCCAGGGTCAGGCGCCGGCCGCGCTGCTGCGCCAGCAGGTCGAGACAGCGGCGCAGCGCCGACAGCATGCCCAGCGCCAGCACGTCCACCTTGAGCAGGCCCATGGCCTCCAGGTCGTCCTTGTCCCATTGAATGACCGTGCGATCAGGCATGGTGGCGTTTTCGATGGGCACCAGCTGCGCCAGCGGCCCGCGGCTGATGACAAAGCCGCCCACATGCTGCGACAGGTGGCGCGGAAAGCCGCGCAGCGCGTCGGCCAGATGCAGCACCTGCTGCACCAGCGGGCTGTCCGGGTCCAGCCCCGCCTCGCGCACGCGCTCCGGCGGGATGCCGCGATCCCACCACGCCAGCACCGACGACAGCCGCTCGATCTGATCCAGCGACAGCCCCAGTGCCTTGCCCACGTCGCGCAGCGCGCTGCGGCGGCGATAGGTGATCACCGACGCCGCCAGCGCGGCGCGTTCGCGGCCGTAGCGCCGGTAGATGTATTGAATGACTTCCTCGCGCCGCTCGTGCTCGAAGTCCACGTCGATGTCCGGCGGTTCGTCGCGCTCCTTGGAGACGAAACGCTCGAACAGCATCTCCGAGCGCGAGGGGTCCACCGCCGTGATGCCGAGGCAGTAGCACACCGCCGAGTTGGCCGCCGAGCCGCGTCCCTGACACAAAATGCCGCGGCTGCGCGCATGGCGCACGATATCGTGCACGGTGAGGAAGAACGGCTCGTAGTGCATGGCGGAGATGATCTCCAGCTCATGTTCCACCAGCGCAACCACCTTCGGCGGCACGCCATCCGGCCAGCGTGCCTGCATGCCGTCCAGGGTGAGGCGGCGCAGATACGCCGCCGCCGATTCGCCCGGCGGCACGTCGTCGAGCGGATATTCATACCGCAGCTCATCCAGCGAGAAGGTGCAGCGCGCGGCGATGGCCAGCGTCTGCGCCAGCCATTCGGGGCGGTACAGCCGCGCCAGCTCCTCCCCCGCGCGCAGATGCCGCTCGCCGTTGGGATAGAGGGCGAGGCCCGCCTGCGCCAGCGTGGTGCCGAGACGGATCGCCGTCAGCGTATCCTGCAGGGCGCGGCGCCCGCGGATGTGCATGTGCACATCGCCCGCCGCCACCAGCGGCAGGCCGCTGCACTGCGCCAACTGCTCCAGCCGTGCGACGTGTTCGCGGTCATGCGGCCCGCGATGCAGCTCCACGGCAATCCAGGCGCGTTCCGGAAACGTCGTCGTCAGCCACTGCGCCGTGGCGACCTCCGGCGGTGCATCACTCAAGCACAGGGACTCCTTCCCATCGGGAGGCAGAATGCAGGGACGCAGTCGGTTGGCCGCATCGGGCACATGCGGCCCCGGGAGGGGACGAGTAATTTCAGAAGGCACACCCGTTGAACGAAGAGTCCCCTCTCCCCCAGGGAGAGGGGATAAAAAATGGTTTTTCTCTTCCGTGGACACATCATCTTTCGAACATGCCCCCCCGTAGTCCGGCACCCACAACACCACACATCCCGCCATCCCGTCGGCGAGGTCGTCCCGCGTCAGCGCATACTCCCCCTTGGCGCTGCGCCGCCGCGCCGTGGTGATCAACTGCGACAGCCGGCCATAACCCGCGCGATCCATCGCCAGCAATACCAGCCTGAGGCCATCCACAAGCCGGAACTCGCTGCCGACGATCAGCTTCAAGCCCTGCGCCTTCGCCGCCACATGCGCCCGCACCACGCCGGCCAGCGAACACTCGTCGGTCAGCGCCAGCGCCGCATAACCCAGCTCCGCCGCGCGCGCCACCAACTCCTCCGCATGCGCGGCGCCGCGCAGGAAGGTGAAATTGCTCAGGCAGTGGAGTTCGGCGTAGGTAGCGGGCATACGAGACAGGAATTGTGGGAATCTGCTTCAGCGGGCGAATGGCATGGGCGGTATCCGCCGCCACGATCGCGAATGCGATTCGCTCCTACGCAACAATACCCCCCGTAGGAGCGGACCGTGTCCGCGATAGCACGGCAAAGTCACCGTCCGTAGGAGCGGACCGTGTCCGCGATAGCGCGGCGAAGTCACCGTCCGTAGGAGCGGACCGTGTCAGCGATAGCGCGGCGAAGACACCATCCGTAGGAGCGGACCGTGTGCGCGATAGCGCGGCGTCGTCAGCGTC
>JANJXC010000111.1 GCA_024709225.1 Gammaproteobacteria bacterium
GGCTTCACCCCGCGCGGCGCCAAGGTTGCCAACGTCCCCGAGAAGGGCCGTCCCGCCGCCGCCGCCAAGACCGCCGCCGTGGCCACCGATTTCGGCGGCGACGACTACGACGAAGAGGCCTTCGTCGACGATGCCGGCGATGACGAGGATGAGGGCAGCGACGAATAAGCCGCGCCTCGCGCCCCGTCACCGGCATGGTGCGGGGCGCACGTCATCCCGTTAAGCCGGTTGCACGACGATAAAGCGCGCAAACGTCCTTACCTCCACGACCTCCTGCAGCACAAATCCCGCACTGTCGAACAATGTGCTCCACTCGGACAGGGTACGTTCGCGTCCCGCCGTTCCGATCAGCATCTGCATGTCGAAGCCGGCCAATGTCGCATCGCTGCCGACGCGCTGCAGCACGGCCTCCACCAGCACCACGCCCGGCCGCAGATCACCGACGGACCGCCGCAGGTTCTGCAATACCCGACGCGCCATGTCGTCACTCATGCCATGGAACACGGCCATGAACAGATAAACATCATGCTCCGACTGCGGCGGCGGGATCTGCTCCAGCATGTCGCCACTCGCAAATTCCATACGCGCCAGCACGGCAGCATCGACCTTGCCCCGCCAGGCCTCACGTGCCGTGGCAATGACCTGGGGCCGATCGAACACCAGGGCACGCATGTGCGGATGTGCCTGCAGAATCGCCAGCGCCTTGGCCCCCATTGAGCCGCCCACATCGATGACGCGATCAAAACGACTCCAGTCAAAGTCCTGCAGATAATCGTCGCCTGTCAGCGCCTCCACCGCATCCATGGCGTGGGCGAATAGTTCTTCGAAGGCGGCATCGCGTGTCATGTAATCGAACAGTTCCGCACCATGCACACGCACGAAGGGCGTTTCTCCCGAGCGCACACACAACTCCAGCGAGTCCAGCCACGGCGCGGTCATCTGCGGCGAGTTGTGCATCAGGATCATCGCGCGCAGGCTGTGCGGATGCGCCTCGCTCAGGTAGTGCGAAATGGCTGAATTCCTGAAGGTGCGCGGCGCCGTCTCGCGGAACACACCGTTGGCGGCGAGCATGCGCAGCAGGCGATAAAGATGGCCTTCGTGCAGACCAAGTTCCGCCGCCAATGTACCGGCTGATTTTTCCGCATCACCCAAGGCATCGGCGAGCTGCAGGCGCGCCGCCACGTATAACGCACGCGACAACCAGAAGGCCGAGCCCATCTGCAGCAGCCGAAAGGGCGGCGGAGCCACGCGGTTGGGCAGAGCGGCGATACCATTGGCCAGCCGCAGCAGCCATTGATACAGCCATACCCGGACGCGGTTCCTTTGCAGCGTTGTCATGTCCACCTCCCTTGCATGTACTAGGTTGCCGCCAGACCGGCAGTAAACAGCCGGCCGTTGAAGTCGGCCAGGGCATCGAGAAACGCATCATCCATGGCACGATCCATCTGCTCCTCGAACACCTCCTTCAGCAGCATCGGCATCATCGCCAGGCTGACAAAGGCGATGCGCACGATATCCGGATCGAGTACCGCCGCCACCTGCCCCGTCTGGTGCAAGGCAGCGACCTTCTGCCGCCCCTTGCTGCGCCCGCGCTCCAGCAGTTGCAGGATGAAGCGGCGCCCCGGTCCCTGGTTGAGCGCCAGCACCTTGAGGATCAGTACGGGAAAGCGCGGGTTGTCGCGCATGGTGCGGTAATAGATCTGAAAGTACTCGGCGAAACCACCGGTAGACGAAAGCAGCTCACCATCCAGCACCTCCAGCAGGGGCTGCAGGGTGTGGCGAATCATCTCCTCGTACAGCCCCGCCTTGCTGCCGAAGTAGTAGCGGATCATCGAGACGTTAGTCGCCGCCGCGGCGGCGATCTGCCGCGTCGTGACCTTGTGGTAGTCATCACGCAGGAAACAGTCCAGGGCCGCGGCCATCAGCCGCTCCGGTACGGATACAACGGTTACGCTCTCGCTCATGGCAACCTCCGGTGCATGCCCACAGGTTAGCAGGGAGGTGGTGGTAGGCGCAGGATGCGCCGTCAATCAAAACAACGTGAGTGATTGAATGACCTGATGGCCATAAAAAACGCCCGCCCCGCATGACGGGGAGGGCGTCGATTGCTATCCCGGCTGAGGTGCGCTTACGCCTTGCGGTAAACCTCCGCCCCGCCCTTGACGAACTCCACCGCCTTTTCCTCCATGCCCTTGGCGGCATAGTCGCGCACTTCCTGCGAGATCTTCATGGAGCAGAACTGCGGGCCACACATGGAGCAGAAGTGGGCCACCTTGTGCGATTCGTGCGGCAGGGTGGCGTCGTGGAATTCGCGTGCCCGATCCGGGTCCAGCGCCAGGGCGAACTGGTCGTGCCAACGGAATTCGAAGCGCGCCTTGGACATGGCGTTGTCCGGCACCTGGGCGCCGGGGAAACCCTTGGCCAGGTCGGCGGCATGGGCGGCGATGCGGTAGGCGATGATGCCTTCGCGCACGTCTTCCTTGTCGGGCAGGCCGAGGTGTTCCTTGGGGGTGACGTAGCACAGCATCGCCGTGCCGTACCAGCCGATCTGTGCGGCGCCGATGCCGGAGGCGAAGTGGTCGTAGCCGGCGGCGATGTCGGTGACCAGGGGGCCGAGGGTGTAGAACGGCGCCTCGAAGCAGTCGGCCAGTTCCTTGGTGACGTTCTCTTCGATCATCTGCATCGGCACATGGCCGGGACCTTCGATCATCACCTGGCAGTCGTGGGCCCAGGCGCGCTTGGTCAGCTCACCCAGGGTCTCCAGTTCGGCGAACTGGGCAGCGTCGTTGGCGTCCATCAGCGAACCGGGACGCAGGCCGTCGCCGAGGGAGAAGGCCACGTCATAGGCCTTCATGATCTCGCAGATGTCGTCGAAGTGGGTGTAGAGGAAATTTTCCTGGTGGTGCGCCAGGCACCACTTGGCGAGGATCGAGCCGCCGCGGCTGACGATGCCGGTGACGCGGCTGGCGGTGAGCGGCACGTAGCGCAGCAGCACGCCGGCGTGGATGGTGAAGTAGTCGACGCCCTGTTCGGCCTGTTCGATCAATGTGTCGCGGAAGATCTCCCAGGTGAGGTCTTCGGCCTTGCCGTTGACCTTCTCCAGCGCCTGGTAGATGGGCACGGTGCCGATGGGCACCGGCGAGTTGCGCAGGATCCATTCGCGCGTCTCGTGGATGTTCTTGCCGGTGGACAGGTCCATCAGGGTGTCGCCGCCCCAGCGGCAGGACCACACCAGCTTCTCCACCTCTTCGGCGATGGATGAGGTCACCGCCGAGTTGCCGATGTTGGTGTTGATCTTCACGCGGAAGTTGCGGCCGATGATCATCGGCTCCAGCTCCGGGTGATTGATGTTGCACGGAATGATGGCGCGGCCGGCGGCCACCTCGCTGCGCACGAACTCCGGCGTGATCAGCTCGGGGAGGTTGGCGCCGTAGCCGTTGCCGCGGTGCTGGCGCAGCAGCTTTTCATAGCGCGGGTCGGCACGCATCGCCTCCAGCATGGCGTTCTCGCGGATGGCGATGTATTCCATCTCCGGGGTGATGATCCCCTTGCGCGCATAGTGCATCTGGCTGACGTTCTTGCCGGCCCTGGCGCGGCGCGGCGTGCGGATGTGCTCGAAGCGCAGGCTGGCCAGCTGCGGGTCGTGCTGACGCGTGCGGCCGTAGTCGGAGGTAGGACCGCTGAGCAGCTCGGTGTCGTTGCGCTCCTCGATCCACTTGTCGCGCAGCGGGGCCAGGCCCTGGGTCAGGTCGATGTGGGCCTTGGGATCGGTGTAGGGGCCGGAGGTGTCGTAGACGTAGATGGGCGGGTTGTCTTCCGTGCCGTTCTGGGTCTGGGTGGCGTCCTGCTCAATGCGGCGCATGCCGACCTGGAGGTCCGGCCGCGAGCCCGGCACATAGATCTTGCTCGACTTGGGAAAGGGCCGCGTCACCTCTTCGGACAGGCGGGCGGTTTCTTGCAGAAATTCCTGGGGGATAGCGCTCATGACTTCGGTCCTCGCGGTGGGCTTAGGCGGCGGGACGGAAAGGAGCGCGGATGCACCGCTTCCCTACGCCGGCACAACCCGGATCAGGTTCCAAGGGTCTGTCTCAGCGCGGGTACTTCCGCGCACCCCTAGCAGTAGCGTGCAAACATATCGGATTGGTGTCCGAGTTGCAAGGTAAGTCTTTGCCTTGCTTGAAATATTCGCTATAAAACGTAGTGTTACTGGTCCGCCTGTGGCTTGTTCGCCGCAGAGGAAAGGCGTAACCTTCGGCTGACCAATCGGTCAGTCGCTTCTCCCACAAGAAAAACCCCGAGGAATCAGCATGGTCGACATGAATCTGGAACAGGCCCGCCACAATATGATCGAGCAGCAGATCCGCCCGTGGGAGGTGATGGACGACCAGGTGCTCGATCTCATGCGGCGTACGCCGCGCGAGGACTTCGTGCCGCCGCAGTACCGCAACCTGGCCTTCACCGACATGATGGTCCCGCTCGGCCACGGCCAGGCGATGATGCCGCCGCGGCTGGAGGCGCGCATGCTGCAGGCGCTGGCCGTGCAGCCGGATGAGAGCGTGCTGGAGATCGGTACCGGCAGCGGCTACGTCACCGCCCTGCTGGCGCAGCTGGCACGTCATGTCTACAGCGTGGAGATCGTGCCGGAACTGAAGCAGGCGGCGGAACAACGCCTGGCGGCACGCGGTCTCACCAACGTCACCCTGGATGAGGGCGATGCCGCCGCGGGCTGGCCGCGGCGCGGCAGCTACGATGCCATCGCCGTTACCGGTTCACTGCCGATGCTCGTGCCGGAGCTGGCGCAGGAACTCAATGTCGGCGGGCGTCTGTTCGTGGTTGTGGGCGAGGCGCCGGCCATGACAGCGCTGCTGATTACCCGCCTGGGTAAGGATGAATGGGCGCAGGAAGACCTGTTCGAAACGGTACTGCCACCGCTGCAAAACGCCGCGCAGCCGCAACGTTTCATGTTCTGACTTGATCCGGCGATGCCGGAGCCTCATCATCAGCAATTACTAATATACCCCGTTGTGAGGGATACCATGTCCAATTCTGTCGCAAGAATAGTCGCCCTGGCCCTGCTGATAGGCACCGCCGCCGCCCAGGGCGAAGACCTGCGCGATGTCTATCGCCTGGCCCAGGAGAGCGACCCACAGCTGCGCGCCGCCGAGGCCGGCCACCGCGCCGCCCTGGAGGCCCGCCCGCAGAGCCGTGCCGCCCTGTTGCCCAACATCAATTTCACCGCGCAGACCCAGCGCAACCAGTTCGAATACGACACCCCGGTCCTGCCGGACAACGAGTACAACTCGTCGAGCTACTCCCTGAGCCTGCGCCAGGCGCTGTACCACCATGACTACTATGTACAGCTGCGCCAGGCCGACGCCGGCATTGCCCAGGCCGACGCCCAGTATGGCAGCGCCCGCCAGGCCCTCATCGTGCGCGTGGCCGAGACCTACTTCAACGTGCTCGCCGCCGAGGACAACCTGCGCTTTGCCCAGGCGGAAAAGACCGCCATCGCGCAGCAGCTGCGCCAGACCCAGCAGCGCTTCGAGGTGGGCCTGTCCGCCATTACCGACGTGCACGAGGCACAGGCCGGCTACGATGCCGCCGTGGCCCAGGAGATCGTGGCGCAAAACCTGCTGGAGAATACCCGCGAGGTGCTGCGCGAGATCACCGGTCGCGAGCACACCACGCTGGCGCCGCTGGCCGGCGAAATTCCGCTGCAGAGCCCCGACCCGGCCAGCATCGACAAGTGGGAAGAGACCGCCCTGCAGCAGAACCTGCAGCTGCTCGCCGCCGAGGCCGCCACCCATGTGGCACGTGAGGAGATGAAGCGCCGCGAGGCCGGCCACTACCCGACGCTGGACCTGTTCGCCAGCCACAACTGGTCCGATACCAGCAAGTCCAACCTGTCCGGCAGCGAATACAACAGCAACATCATCGGCGTGCAGCTCAACGTGCCGCTGTATGCCGGCGGCGGCGTGAGCGCCACCGCGCGCCAGGCCACCCATCTCTACACCCAGGCGCAGGAAGGGCTGGAGCAGACCCGCCGCGCCACCGTGCGCCAGACCCGCGACGCCTATCTGGGCGTCACCGCCGGCATGAGCACGGTGCAGGCCCGCCGCCAGGCGCAGTCCTCCGCCCGCACCGCCCTGCAGGCAACCCAGGCCGGTTTCGACGTCGGTACCCGCACCGCCGTGGAAGTGCTCAACTCGCAGCGTGAGCTGTTCCGGGCCCAGCGCGACTACGCCCGCGCCCGTTATGACTACGCCATCTCCACCCTGCGCCTGAAGCAGGCCGCCGGTATCCTCACCGAGGCCGATCTCGACCACCTCAACAGCTGGCTGCAGTGATGGGCACGTCCAACGCGCTGCTCTGCGCCGCAGAATCCAGCCAGCTGGTCGTCATCGACGTGCAGGTGCGCCTCACCGCGGCAATGCCGCCCGAGGCGCGCGAGCAGGTGATCCGCAACACCGGCATCCTGTTGCAGGCCGCACGCCTGCTTGAGCTGCCGGTGATCGCCACCGAACAATATCCCAAGGGTCTCGGCGTCACCGAGGCGGCGCTGACCCAGCACTTCCCCGACAATCTCGACGTGGTGTGCAAGACCTGCTTCGCCTCCAGCGGCGCCGCCGGTTTCAACGCCGCCCTCGATGCCCACCAGGGCCGCCATCAGGCGATCCTCACCGGCATGGAGGCCCACGTCTGCGTGCTGCAATCGGCCATGGAGTTGCTCGGCCGCGGCTACCAGGTCTTCGTGGTGGAAGACGCCGTCAGCTCGCGCAACGAGGCCCACCGGCAGAACGCCATGGCGCGCCTGCGCCAGGCCGGCGCCATCGTCACCAACACCGAGTCGGTGCTGTTCGAGTGGCTGCGCGATGCCAGTCATCCGCATTTCAAGGCTGTGACGGCGCTGATAAAATAAGCCAGATTCCAGAGGAAGTGTGCGCGGTGCGCACCGTTTTTGAACTCAAAATCAGCACGAGCGCAGCGCGTACATTCCCTTGTATCTTGTCACTTGTATCTCGTATCTCTGATAGACATCCCTGCGCTAATATTCACGGCAATCATGACCCACTCCCCGTTCCCCGAAGCCGCCCCTGATTTCACTGACCCGCTGGGCCTGCTACGCGCCTGCCATGAGCGCATCGTGCAGCATTGCGCCACCCTGGAGCGCCTGGTCGAGCATTTGCGCGCCCACGGCGTCGATGCCGAGGCACGCAGCGCCGCCGGCAAGATCCACCACTATTTCAGCACTGCCGGCCAGCACCATCACCAGGACGAGGAGGAGGACCTGTTTCCCCGCCTGGCGCGCCAGTCGCTGAAGCTGGCCGACCTGGTGCACCGCCTGCGCCAGGACCACGCCCGCATGGATGCCCTGTGGCAACAGTTGGCACCGCTGCTCGCCGCGCCCGGCCGCATCGATGACCTCGACGCCTTCGCCGCACAGGTCACAGAATTTGCCTCCCTCCAGCGCAGCCACGTCGCCCGCGAGAATGAAGACCTGCTGGAAATGGCGCGCCACATCCTGAGCAGCGACGAGATGAAGAAGCTGGGCAAGCGGATGGCCGAGCGCCGCGGGCGCAGCGCCCCGTTCTGACGGCGGCCTGTCGTGGCATAATGCCGCCAGGCCATCCGCATGAACGACTCCCCGCCCCCCCTGTACAGATTCCTTGCCCCACGCCACTGGCCGATGTGGACCGGGCTGGCCTTTCTACGCCTGTGTGCCCTGCTGCCCTATCCGCTGCTGCTGCTGCTCGGCAACAGCCTCGGCCTGTTGATGTACGCACTGGTACCCTCGCGCCGGCGTATTGCCGCCACCAATCTGCGTCTGTGCTTCCCGGAACAGGACGACGCGGCGCGCGCCGCCCTGGTGCGCGCCACCTTCCGCTCGGCCGGCATGGCGGTGATGGAAAACGCGCTGTCCTGGTGGGGCAGCGAGCGCCGCCTGCGGCGGCTGCATCGCATCGAGGGGCTGGAATACCTGCAGGCGGCCAGGGCGCAGGGGCGCGGCGTGATCCTGCTCGGCAGCCACTACACCACCCTGGAGATCAGCGGCCGCTTCCTCGCCCTGCACACCGATGGACTGCAACCCATCTACAAGCGCGCCCACAATCCGCTGTACGAGGCGATGATGGTGCGCATGCGCAAGAGGCTGTTCGACGACCTGCTGCAAAGCACCGACATGCGCACCATCGTGCGCAACGTGAAGGCGGGCAAGACCGTGTGGTACGCGCCGGATCAGGACTTCGGCCGCGAGCGTTCGGTATTCGCACCGTTCTTCGGCGTACCCACCGCCACACTCACCACCACCGCCCGCCTGGCCCGACTCACGGGAGCACCGGTGCTCCCCTTCGTCTCGCAGCGGCTGCCGGGCCTGCAGGGCTATCGCATCGCCCTGCTGCCGGCGCTGGAGGATTTCCCCAGCTGCGATGACCTGCGCGATGCCACCCGCACCAACGCCCTGCTCGAACAGCAGGTGCGCACCATGCCGGAGCAGTATCTGTGGATCCATCGCCGCTTCAAGACGCGACCGGAAGGCGCACCGGACCTGTATCGACGCTGACCATGGCCGCCACCCCGCTCACCCGCTATCGCCTGCTGTTCGCGCTGCTCACGCCGCTGCTACTCGGCTACACGCTGTGGCAGGCGCTGCGGGAAAAGTCATGGCGCTATCTGCGCGAGCGGTGCGGCATCTATCGCGGCGCGGCAGCGGCAGCGCCGCTATGGCTGCATGCCGCCTCGGTGGGCGAGGTCAACGCCGCCCTGCCGCTCATCGCTGCACTGCGCGCACGTCAGCCGCAGCAGCCGCTGCTGCTCACCACCACCACCATCAGCAGCGCCCGTCTGGCGGCACGCGCACTGCCCGCCGACGTGCCGCACGTTTTTCTGCCGCTGGACTGGCGCAGTGCAGTACAGCGCTTTCTTGCGCACTACCGGCCGCGCTGCGCCCTGATCATGGAAACCGAGTTGTGGCCCAATCTGTTCGCCGCCTGCGCCGCACACGGCATCCCGCTCATCATCGTCAACGGCCGCCTGTCCCTGCGCACCCGCAATGCACCCGCCTGGCTGCGCCGCCAGTATCGCGAGGCACTGCAACAAGTGACGGCCGTGCTGGCGCGCTCCGACGCGGACAAGGCCGGCTTCATCGCGCTGGGGGCGCCGGCCGAGCGTGTACGGACGGTGGGCAACATCAAGTTCAGTGCCGACACACAGAAGGCGGCGGTGAGCGTATCGCTGCCACGCCCCTACGTGCTGGCCGCCTCCACCCGCGACGGCGAAGAGGCGCTGCTGCTGCGCGCCTGGCAACAGGCAGAACACGGCCGGCGCCTGCTGATCATCGTGCCGCGCCACCCCCGGCGTCTGCCGGAGATCCTGCGCGACCTGGCGCTGCCCGACGCACACGTCGCCGTGCGCAGCCGCCAGCAGGACATCACCCCGGATACCCGTATCTACATCGCCGACACCTTCGGTGAGCTGACCGGCTTCATGGCAGGGGCGGAGCTGGTATTCATGGGCGGCTCACTGGTGCCCAAGGGCGGACAGAATGTGCTGGAGGCGGCCCATCTCGGCAAGGCGCTGGTGTTCGGCCCGCATATGGAAAATTTTGCCGATGAAGCCAGACTGCTGCTGGAGCATGACGGTGCCGTGCAGGTGCCGGATGCAGACGCGCTGGGACAGGCATTCAGCGCCCTGCTGGCACAGCCGGAACGCCGTGCCGCACTGGGCGCCGCCGCGCAACAACTGGTGGAACGGCGCCGCGATATGGCGCAGCGCTATGCAGTGGCGCTGGAGGAGTGGTGCGAGGCCTGAGCCGGCGTTAACCACGTATTCCGGCCATGGCTACCGTAGGAGCGAATCGTATTCGCGACAGGTGAGCCTCGCCACGCCGGAATCGCGAATACGATGCGCTCCTACATTTGCGCGTCTCTGCGTTGAAGGCCTTTGGCGTTTGACGTTCAGCTTGCGCCATACCCCGCCAGCAGGGCCTGCCAGTCGGCGTCGCTGAAGGCGACATCCAGGCTTTCGTTGTACAGCTTGCGCAGTGAACGCAGCAGCCGTGCCAGATTGCCCTGCTGCCAGGCACCCGGCGCGCGCAGGCGGCCACGGTCGAAGTCAATCAGGTAGATATCGTCGCCGGACAGCAGAATGTTGTGGGCGTTGAGATCGGCGTGGTGCACGCCGGCATCGTGAAAGCGGCGGATGCAGGCCCCCACCGCCTGCCAGCGCCCTGCCGGCAACGGCGCATCCCCCAGGACCTGGGCCAGGGAGCGGGCCGCCGGGATGCGCAGCGTAATGAGATCGGCACGGTAAAACAGACCGTGCCGCTCCACCCGCGCCGCCACCGGATGCGGCACCGGCAGGCCACGGCGCTGCAATTCCGCAGTGAGCTGCCACTCGCGCCAGGCGCGCGTCCGCTCCAGTCCGGTCCACAGATAACTGTCATGCACCAACCGGCCGGGCAGCCCACCACGGCGGTAGTGGCGCAACACGTATTCATGGGTGCCGTCGCTGACAAATGCCGTTTCGCCACGGCCGCGCGCACTGCCCAACAGCTGGCCGCGCCGGCGCCAGGCAGCCGGATCGAACAGGGCCGGCTCCGCGTGGATCGGCAGTTCCGCATCATATAGGATGTGGCTTCTTCCGTTTTGGGTCTGAATGGGTCGCATGCCTTCTCTACCGCTCACATCACCGCCGGAAAGTCTCTGTATCCTGCGGCTGTCCGCCATCGGCGACATCAGCCACACCCTGCCGACGGTGCGCACCCTGCAGGCCCGCTGGCCCGACACGCACCTCACCTGGATCATCGGCAAGACGGAGCACGCCCTGGTGGGCGACATTCCGGGCATCGACTTTATCATCTTTGACAAAAAGCGGGGGTGGCGCGCCTATCAGGATATGCACCGTCAGTTGCGCGGCCGCCGCTTCGACGTGCTGCTGCACATGCAGATGGCCCTGCGCGCCAGCCTGATCAGCCTGCTGGTGGACGCCCCCATCAAGCTCGGCTTCGACCGCGCCCGGGCCAAGGACGGCCAGTGGCTGTTCACCAATGCCCAAATCGCCCCGCGTGAGCGCGAGCACGTGCTGGACAGCCTGTACGGCTTCAGCGATGCCCTCGGTGCAACCGACCGGGTGCTGCGCTGGGATATCCCGATCCCGGAGGCGGCTCGGGACTACGCCGAACGACTGCTGCCCGGCGACCAGCCCACGCTGCTCATCAGTCCCTGCTCCAGCATGGCGTACCGCAACTGGACGGTCGAGGGCTACGCCGCCGTGGCGGACTACGCCATCGAACAGCACGGCATGTGCGTGGTGCTCAGCGGCGGCCCCAGCGCCCTGGAGCGTGAATACGGCGCGGCCATCGCACAGCGCATGCGCCACCACCCGATCAACGTCATCGGCCAAACCGGCCTGAAACAGCTGCTGGCCGTGCTCCAGCGCAGCACGGTCCTGCTCTCCCCCGACGCCGGCCCCGCCCACCTGGCCACCGCGGCAGGCACTCCCGTGATCGGCCTGTACGCCTGCACCAACCCGTCACGCGCCCGCCCCTACCTGAGCGATGCCTTGGTGGTGAACAAATATCCGCAAGCGGTGCAGGCCCGCTATGGTAAACTGCCCGATCAATTGCCGTGGGGTACGCGGGTGCGCGACAGCGACGCGATGACCCTGATAACGGTGGCCGATGTAACCGCAAAGCTGGATCGATTGTTGGCAGAACACGCGAGATGAAGCTCTGGATAGGCAAGAACACCTGGGTGTCGCGCCGCGCCCTGCGGCAGGCCGCCAACCTCGAGCTCGACCAGATCCGCAGTGTCGCGGTCATCAAGCACGGCGCCCTGGGCGACATGGTGCTCACCCGCCCCATGCTGCTGGCGCTGCGCGAGGCATTGCCCCAGGCCAGACTGACCCTGAGCGTGGTCAGCCATTACCAGGCCGGTATCCCCGCGGATCTGGTCGACAACATCCATGTCGCCCAGGGCAATGACCGCGCGGCCAGCCAGGGAGAAATCTTTCGCAGTTTTCGCGCGCTCGGGCCGCAGGACATTCTGCTCGACATCACCGCCTCCAGCCGGTCGTTCTGGATTACCCACCTCAACCGGGCGCAACTGAAGATCGGTTACCGCCACCGTGGCATCGAACGCCTGCTGTATGACGTCGCCATCCCGCGCGCCGAGTACCGCTTCGAGGCGGAAACCTTTCTGGAACAGGCCCATATCCTGGGATGCAACTACGCCTGGCCGCTGCGCTATGGACAGACCATCGCCCCGCTGGCGCGGCCGCGGCCCTACATCATCTACTTCCCCACCGCATCGGCCGACTACAAGTGCTGGCCGGGGGAGCGCTATGCGCAGCTCATCGAGATGATGAGCCAGCGTTGGCCCGCCCATGATCACATCCTGCTCGCCGGCCTGGCGCCATGGGAGCAGGAGCGCTGCCGCACCATCGCCGCACGGCTGCCGGCGCGCGACAACATCAGCCAGTTGCAGGGCGATAAAGACACGCCGCGCCTGCTCGCTGGCGCCACGCTGGTGATCACCAACGATACCGGCATCCGCAATCTCTCCATCGCCCTGGAGCGCCCCACCGTCGGCGTATTTTTTTATGCCCAGTACCGCGGCCTGCCCAATTGCGGAGCACAACCGTTCGGCTATTTCCCCCGCAACCAGGAACACGCCATCGCCTTCCGGCCGGATGGCGGCATTCCGGAGGTTGCCGAGGTGGAGTCCCACGCCGAGCGGATCCTGGCCTACCTGCAACAGCGCCAGTCATAAGCAACACGCCACTCGAATTACTTTACTGCCAAGGGATACAGACCATGAAGATTGCCGTAATCGGAACCGGATACGTCGGTTTGGTCACCGGAACCTGCTTCGCCGAAATGGGCCATGAAGTCATCTGCGTTGACATCGACCAGCGCAAGATCGACAACCTGAAGCAAGGCGTGCTGCCGATCTACGAACCGGGTCTCGATGAAATGGTCGCCGAGAATTTCCGCGAGGGGCGCCTCCATTTCACCACCTCGCTGCAGGAGGCCGCCGGCAACGCCAATGTATTTTTTATCGCCGTCGGCACTCCGCCGGGCGAAGACGGTTCCGCCGACCTGCAATACGTACTGGCGGTGGCGCGTGAACTGGGCCAGCACATGACCGCCGATTACAACGTGGTGGTGGACAAGTCCACCGTGCCGGTCGGCACCGCCGACAAGGTGCGTGCCACGGTGCAACAGGCGCTGGATCAACGCGGCGCCAAGCTCGCTTTCGACGTGGTCAGCAACCCGGAGTTCCTCAAGGAAGGCGCCGCCATCGACGACTTCATGCGTCCGGATCGCGTAGTCATCGGCGCCGCCACCGACAAGGCCGCCAAGGTGATGCACGACCTCTACGCGCCGTTCATGCGCAATCACGAAGTGATCCTGACCATGGGCGTGCGCGAGGCGGAGATGACCAAGTACACCGCCAACGCCATGCTGGCCACCAAGATCTCCTTCATGAACGAAATCGCCGCCCTGTGCGAGCGGCTCGATGTGGATGTGGAACAGGTACGCCTCGGCATCGGCTCCGACCGCCGCATCGGCTATCACTTCATCTATCCGGGCTGCGGCTACGGCGGCTCCTGCTTCCCCAAGGACGTCAAGGCACTGCTGCGCATGGCGCAGGAAAGCGGGCTCGACGCCTGGGTGCTGGATGCGGTGGAACGGCGCAATGACCGCCAGAAATATCGCCTGGCCGACAAGGTGTTCGCCCGCTTCGGCAACGACCTCAGCGGCAAGACCTTCGCCCTGTGGGGACTGGCCTTCAAGCCAGGTACCGACGACATGCGTGAGGCGCCTTCACTGGTGCTGATCGAGCAACTCATCGCTGCCGGCGCCACCGTCCACGCCCACGACCCCGTGGCCATCGAAACTGCCGGCCGCGAGATGAAGAAGGGTTGGGTCGACGATGGCCGGGTACGCTTCTTCGAGCACCAGTACGACGTACTGCAGGGCGCCGACGCGATGGTGCTGGTGACCGAGTGGAAACCGTTCCGCAATCCGGACTTCGACCGTATCAAGGCCGCCCTCAGGCAGCCGGTGATCATCGACGGCCGCAATCAGTATGACCCGGTGCAGATGGCCGAGTTCGGTATTGAATATTTCGGCATTGGCCGCGGCAAGGTCGGGGGATGAACATGTACGCGCTGCGCAAACGCATCCTGGTGACCGGTGGCGCCGGCTTTCTTGGCTCGCACCTGTGCGAACGGCTGCTCAACGACGGGCACGACGTCATCTGCCTGGACAACTTTTTTACCGGCACACGCGACAACATCCAACACCTGCTGGGCAACCCGCGCTTCGAGGTGCTGCGCCACGATGTCACCCAGCCGCTGTATGTCGAGGTCGACGAGATCTACAACCTGGCCTGCCCCGCCTCGCCGCCGCACTACCAGCACGACCCGATCCACACCATGAAGACCAGCGTGCTGGGCGCCATGAACATGCTGGGACTGGCCAGACGTACCGGCGCCAAGATCTTTCAGGCCTCGACCTCCGAGGTGTACGGCGATCCGGAAATCCATCCCCAGCCGGAGTCCTACTGGGGGCACGTCAATCCCAATGGCATCCGTTCCTGCTACGACGAAGGCAAGCGCTGCGCCGAAACGCTGTTCTTTGACTACCAGCGGCAACACGGGGTGAAGATCAAGGTGGCGCGTATCTTCAACACCTACGGCCCGCGCATGCACCCCAATGACGGTCGCGTCGTTTCGAACTTCATCCTGCAGGCGCTCAAAAACGAGGACATCACCGTCTATGGTGCGGGACAGCAGACCCGTTCCTTTTGCTATGTAGACGACCTCATCGAGGTATTCGTGCGCCTGATGAACTCACCGGACGACGTCACCGGCCCGGTGAATACCGGCAATCCGGGTGAGTTCACCATACTGGAACTGGCCGAGAAGGTGATCAAGCTGACCGGCTCCAAATCCAGACTGGTGCACAAGCCGCTGCCGCAGGATGACCCACGGCAACGGCAGCCGGACATCACCCTCGCCAAGCAGGTGCTGGGCTGGGAACCGGAGGTGAAACTGGAGCAGGGCCTGCAGCCGACCATCGCCTACTTTGCCGGCTTCCTGCGCAACCATTCCTGAACGAGGCACCGGCCACGCCGCAACGGCGTGGCAACGCCCGTGATTGACCTGCGCGTCAGAGCGATCCGCTGACTGTCTCTGCCGGCCCCTCGCCGGGCGGGTAGATGCCGTTCTCGGCCCACACCTGGGCGGCCTCCTGCTTGCGCCGGATGTATTCCTGGTTGGTCGGGTCATTGTGCTTGCGCGTGGGATGATCCAGATGAAACACGCAACCACGTCCCAGCAGGCTCAGCCCCTGAACCCCGACGGCACGCAGGCGCCACTCCACATCGGTGTCCTCGATCAGGCCATAGGTGGTCGCAGCGGCGTCGAAACCATTAATCCGGTACAGATCTTCGCGCCACATCGCCATATTGGCCCCCAGCAACGCCCGGCTCTTGCGGCTCCACAGCCGCGCCAGCAACCACGGCAGATGCAGGCCCAGCTCCGCATAGCGCACCTGACCACGCAATCCCAGCCACAACAGGTTGGCACGTTGAAACAGCGTCGAGATGCGGCGCGTACCAGCGATGAGCTGTGAGGTCACGGCCGGGCCGAGGTTGACCCGCCGCCCTGCAACAAAACAGCCTGGCCGGGCGACAGCGCGGTGGTCGGCGACGAAGTCGGGCTCGGGGATACAGTCGTTGTCGATGAAAATGATGTAATCGGCGCACGATGCCCGCAGTGCCTTGTTCAGGATAAGATTCTTGCGAAACCCCTGGTCTTCGTGCCAGAGATGGCGCAGTGTGAGCCCGCGCGCGGCATAGCGCTGGACCACCGCTGCAATCTCCGGCCCGGAACCGTCATCGGCGATGGTAATGGTGAACTGTTTATCGCTCTGCAACAAAAAGCCCTCCAGCACCAGGGCAAGAAACTCCGGTTTGTTGTAATTTGCGATAATAACTTCGATATTCATCGTCACTTGAATGCCTGGACTCATTTTTATCATCTAGCCATGGCGCGACCACTGCCACAACGGATACTGCTAGTCAGAAACGACAAGCTCGGCGATTTCATGCTCGCCTGGCCCACCCTTGCCGCGGTCAAGCTCAGCCTGCCCAATGCCTATGTTGCGGCCCTGGTGCCGACGTATACCGAACCCATGGCCAGACTGTGCCCATGGATCGATGAGATCATCATCGACCCCGGACCAGCGGCCGGCCAAGGGGTATTGCACCAACGGCTTTCGGCCTTTGATGCCGATGTACTGCTGACCCTGTTCTCGACCACCCGTGTCGGCCTCGCCGGCTGGACTGCCGGCATCCGATACCGGCTGGCCCCGGCCAGCAAACTGGCGCAGTTATTCTATAACCACCGGCTGCGGCAACAACGCTCTCGCTCGGAAAAACCGGAGTGGGAATACAACCTCGACCTGGCCCGCCACTGCCTGGCCGAGCACGGTGTTGCCCCGGTCCTGGCCACGGCGCCTTATCTGAGCTTCCCCGCGACTGAAACCGCCCATCGCCGCCAGGCATTCTGCCAGGAACATCACATCGCGCCGCAGACCCGGCTGGTTCTGCTCCATCCCGGCAGCGGCGGTTCGGCCAGCACTCTGTCGGTGGAACAATATGCGGCCCTCGCCGCAGCCTTGCGCTCGACGCAACCGCTGCATTTCGTCATCGGTTGCGGTCCGGGCGAGGACTTCAAGGCAGAGACCCTGGCGGCGCTGCTCGACCCGCTGCCGCATACCATCCTGCGCGGCAACGGCATCGCCGACTATGCCCGCTTCATCGCCGGTACCGATCTGTTCATCGGCGGCTCTACCGGGCCATTGCATGTGGCCGGCGCACTCGATGTGCCGACTGCCGGCTTCTACCCGCGCCGCCGCTCGGCCACGCCGCTGCGCTGGCAGACGCTCAATTCACCGCAACGCCGCCTAGCCTTCACGCCGCCGGAAACGGCAGCGGAATCCGACATGGCCAGCATCGATACGGCCAGCGCGGCCGACCTCATCAGCCGCCAATTCCTCGGCGGCTAGGAATTACCCAGCAGAATATCCGCCAGGCGGCGGTAGTGATGCTCTTCCGCGAACAGATCGTCGGCACGGGCCTTGCCCGCCGCCGCCAGCTCACGACGCAGGCCATCGTTGCGTGCCAGATGCGCCAGCTGGTGGGCCAGATGGGTGGCATCGCCCGGCGTGAACAGGAGCCCGCTGACGCCGTCCTCGATGATCTCCGGTACACCGCCGGCATTCGTTCCGATCACCGCCACACCGCAGCGCATCGCCTCCGCCAGCACCAGACCGAAGGTCTCCATGCGCGTGGTGAGGACGATGGCGTCGAAGGCTGGCATGATCTCCATCGGCGCCTTGTGCGGCCCCGCCAGCAGCACCGCCTCGCGCAGATCACGCTCTTCAATCTCGCGCTGTAACCGCTGCTGATAGGCTGTATCCATGGCCGGACCGATGAGCGTCGCGTGCGCCGGGATCCCCAGGGAGCGCAATTGCTGCACCGCCTCGATCAGCAGATGCTGCCCCTTCTGTTCCTCCATGCGCCCGATCAGACCGATGGCAAAGACACGTTCCGGGATCTGCAGCGAGTGCCGCAGCACGCGCCGCTCTGCCTCCTTCAGCGGCACCGGTGCCGGTACGCCGTAGTAGAGACGTTGTACCCGCTCCGCTGGCAAGGGCAGATACGCCCGCGCCTGCTCCAGCAGCTTGTCGGTAATGGTGAGATAGAGATCGATCTGCCGATAGAGAAAGCGGTGATAGGCGTCGCTCTTCGCACGTGTCAACGCCATCTGCCGCGTGTAGACCAGGCGCACCGGGCGCCGCGCCCAGCGCTTGGCCAGTGCCGCCAGCAGCAGATCATGCCCCCAATGCATGTGCACTACATCCACCCGGGCGCTGTCGATCAGCCGCGCCAGGCGCCACGCCACCCGCAACGGCAAGGCTCGGCTGCGCCGCGGCAGGGTGATGTGGGCCAGCCCCTGCTCGTGCAGGCGCCGCTGCAGCATGGTGCCGGGCCGCACCACCGCCAGCACGTCATGCCCCTGACGCTGCAACGCCGCCGTGCTGCGCAGGGCGTACAGCTCCAGTCCACCCACCCCGTTCGAGGTACACAGTTCAAGTATTTTCACAGTCGGCTCCGTCCCGGTTTGCGCTGATGGAACAATACCTTGGCGTATTTCACGAAGGCGTGCATGAAGGACAGCGTGGCAACCACCAGGCCGGCCAGGCCATCCAGAAAACCGCGCTTGATGAAGTACAGCCGGATAAAGGTCCACAGGCCATGACTCAACGGCGACAGCAGCGATACCTTCTTGCCCTTGGCGATGATCTCGCGCGCACCGATCTCGGTGAAGTTGTCGATGGTGCGCAGATGCTCCGAGATGCTGTTGAAGGAATAATGCTGCATGTCACCCTGGAGATCGACCACCTGCACGCCGGCATCCATCACCACCCGGTCATGGGGGTTGGTGCCGCCCCATCGCGCAACATGCTTGTTGAACAGGCGCACCTTGCGATCCGGATACCAGCAATGGTTGAGCCAGCAATAGACATAGAAGGTCTTGCGCGCCATGCGGTAAACACTGCACTCAGTGAGTGTTTCCTTCACCGCCAGGATGGCATCGCGCAGCTCCGGCGTCAGGCGCTCGTCGCAGTCCAGGCTCAGGATCCAGTCGTGACTGGCGTGGCTCACCGCCAGATTCTTCTGCTCCACATGGCCGAGGAATTTCTGCTGGTAGACGCGATCGGTATAGCGGCCAACGATCTCCAGGGTACGATCGGTGCTGAGTGAGTCGACCACCACGATCTCGTCGGCTACGCCGACCAGGCTTTTGAGGCAATCCTCGATCTTCTGCTCCTCGTTGAAGGAGATGATGCAGGCCGAGATCTTAGGCATGAGATTTCTGCTCCCAGAAAGAGTGCAGCGCCGCCAGCACCTGTTCCGGCCCGATGTCCGTCAGGCACGGCGTATCCCCCAGGGGACACACGCGTTTGAAGCAGGGGCTGCACGACAGGGCGCGATACAGCACGCGCGCCTGTGCCGACAGCGGCGGGGTGTAGGCCGGCGAGGACGAGCCGTACAGCGCCACCAGCGGTACGCCGGTGGCGGCCGCCACATGCATCAGCCCGGAATCGTTGCTCACGGCGGCGCTGGCCAATGACAACAGGTCCGCCGCATCCTCCAGCCGCGTCCGGCCGCACAGATTGAGCGCCCCCGGCGCGGCGGCGGCGATGGCGGCGCCGTCCGTCAGCTCCTTGGCCGAGCCGATGATCCATACCTGCCGGCCGTCGGCGAGCAGCTCGCGTGCCAGCGCAGCATAGTGCTGCAACGGCCAGCGCTTGGCCGGGCCATATTCGGCGCCGGGCATGAAGGCCACCGCCGGACGCTGCATGTCGAGATCCAGCTGCTGCACCAGGCGGGTACGATTTTCCGCATCGATGCGCAGCTGCGGCACGGGAATATCCTGCGGCGGCAATGACGCCGCCACAGAGAGGCCCAGGGCGACATAGCGATCGATGACGCGCGGCAGCCGGGTCTTGTCCAGGACGCGCACATCGTTGAGCAGGCCGTAACGCATCTCGCCGCGGTAGCCGGTACGGCGCGGAATGCCGGCAAAGAAGGGGATCAGCGCGGCCTTGAACGAGCGCGGCAGAACAACAGCCTGGTCATAATGTTCGGCGCGCAGGCGGCGGCCGATGCGCCAGCGTTCCGCCAGGCCAAAACGGCCATGGCCTACCGGCAGGGCAATGGCCCGGCGCACCTGCGGCATGCGCGCCAGCAACGGCACCGACCACTGCGGCGCCACCACATCCACCTCGGCGCCCTGCGCGGCCAGCGTCATGAACAGGCTCTGCGCCATCACCATGTCGCCTACCCAGGCCGGGCCGATGACCAGTACCCGCATCAGCGTTTACCGAAGAATGGAGACAAAACCAATCCGACGCAGAGACGCGGAGACGCGGAGAACGCGGAGATGATGGGTTCAATGGCGGTCATTGCCGTTGGCTCCGGCACACAATGGATGGCAACATCATTTCTCCGCGTCCTCTGCGTCTCTGCGTCGAAAGGGTTTACCCCGCGCCGATACGACGGACGATGTCGACATTTTCGCGCAGGTGCTTGGGGTTGATGGTGCCGACGATCATGCTGCTGACGCCGGGGTGATTGAACACGAAGCGCATGGCATCCTCCACGCCGCCGCCGCCCGCCGCCGTATCGGCATGACCGGACAACAGCCCCTTCTTCACCACCACGCCCTTGTTGAGCTCATGGGCACGCGCGATCACCGGCAGGTCGTGGATATCGCGCGGATTGCAGGTGGCCATCACCACGTCGCAGTGTTCCACCACCCACAGCCCGCCCTCGGCGGTCTTGGTGGACATGCCGCAGGCCAGCACCTTGCCTTCCTGCTTCATGCGCTCCAGCTCGGCCAGCGCGCCTTCGTTATGGATGATGTGCATGTCGTTGCCGTCGGAGTGCACCAGCACCACGTCCACATGGTCGCGTCCCAGACGCTTGAGCGAACGCTCCACACTCATGCGCGTATGGGCGGCAGAGAAATCGAATGCCGAATGGCCGTTCTCAAAGATCTCGCCCACCTTGGTGACAATCTTCCAGTCCTGATCGCGGCGCAGCAACTGGCCGAGGCGCTCCTCGCTGTTGCCGTAGGCCGGCGCGGTGTCGATGAGGTTGATGCCCAACTCCCAGGCGAGGTCGAGCAGGCTGCGCACCGCGGCATCGTCGGGGATGGTGAAGCCGTGCGGATACTTCACCTGCTGATCGCGGCCGAACTTCACCGTGCCCAGACCCAGCGGACTGACCCGCAGGCCGGTTGCTCCCAGCGCCCTCAACTCCATCGCTCCTCCTCCTGCCACGGCAACAAGGCATAGCCCGGAAACACCCACGGCGGCAGGGCCTCCGCCGTGGCGGCAGGCAGCACGCCAGCCGTCTTCAGCAGTTCATCGATACGTGCCGCCAGGCGCGGCGCGAAGGCCAGCTTGGTGGGCCAGGCGGTGATCACGCCGTCGCGCGCCTCGGCATACACATCGTCGGGGCGGCGCCCGTCGGGCATGCGCGGCTCGGCGCGGTCGATATCCAGGGCGGCAAACTCGCAGGCAGAAAAATCGATCCACGGCAGCAGCGCCTGCAGCTCCTGACGCGCTGCGGCCAATTGCTCCGCATCGCTGCGCTGCACGCCCTGCTCCGCCAGGTCGCCGCCCAGATACCACACCGTGCGGCCCGCGGCGTCATAGTGCGTGCTGATGGTGAGGCGCGGATTGCTGCTGGCGCCGAGACAGTGGGCATACACGCCCTGCGGCAGATTGCCGCGCACCATCACCATCTTCAGGGGGCGGGTCTGCATCTGCGGCGCATCGCGTCCCAGCAGCCGCAGCAGGGCCGCATTGCCCTTGCCGGCCGAGAGCACCAGACAGCGCGCCGCAATCTGCACCTGCTGTTCACCGTCCGCCAGCGTGAGCCGCACGCCGTCCTTGTCCGCCGCGGCCTGTTGCAGCTGGCCGCGCCAGATCGCCGCCTCATGCGGCTGCGCCAGGGCGTGCACCAGCGCCGCGGTATCCAGCACCGGCTCCTCCAGGCGGTACACCTGGCCGCGGAAATCGCGATGGCGGAATACCGTGGGATAGTCGTCGCCATGCAGCGGCGCAATGCGGCTGCGCATCATCTTGCTGGCGAAGAAGCCGGCCATGCGCGAGGTGATGCTGGCGGTAGACCACAGATACTGGTGATCGGACATCAGGCGCACGGCGTGCAGATCGATCTCGCCGTGGCCTTCGAGGCAGGCGCGCCACAGCGGCGGCATCGCCGCGATGGCCTCGCTGGAACCGCTTACCGCGCCGGTGAGGGCATACTTGGTGCCGCCGTGGATGATGCCCTGGGCATAACGGGTCTGGCCGGCACCGAGGGCTTCGGACTCGATGAGCAGGGCGCGATAGCCCTGCTGACGCAGCCGCGCCAGCAGCCACAGGCCGGCGACGCCGCCGCCGCAGATCACCACATCAGCCTGACAATCGGCGGCAGTGGTCATCCCGTCAGCCGTTCTTGGCCGTGGAACGGATCGCCTTGATGAGACCCGTGGTGGAAAGATTGTCCACGTAGTCCATCACCAGCACCTGGCCGCCGGCCTCACGCACGCAGTCGCCACCCGGGATCTTGCTGGGATCGTTGTCGCCACCCTTGACCAGGATGTCGGGCTGTACCTTGCAGATCAGGCGCGTCGGCGTGTCCTCGTAGAATGGCACCACCCAGTCGACACAACCGAGCGCGGCGAGCACGAACATGCGCCGCTCCATGGTGTTGACCGGGCGCTCCTCGCCCTTCAGGCGTTTCACCGAGGCATCGTCGTTGACCGCCACGATCAGGCGATCGCCGAGGCGGCGCGCCTGCTGCAGATAGGTGACGTGGCCGGCGTGCAGGATGTCGAAGCAGCCGTTGGTCATCACCACGGTCTCGCCATGGGACTGGGCCTCGCGCACCAGGGCAACCAGTGCATCCTCATCGACCATGCCGCGTTCCAGCTCATTCTGATCGCGCAGCGCCTTGCCCAGCTCCTGCACGTTGACGGTGGCAGTGCCCAGCTTGCCCACCACCACGCCAGCGGCGACGTTGGACAGCGCGGTGGCATCGGCCAGGTCCTGGCCCGCTGCCAGCGCGGCGGCCAGCGTGGACAGCACGGTGTCGCCGGCGCCGGTGACATCGAACACCTCGCGGGCGCGGGTGGGCAGGTGCAGCGGCGCATGCTGGTCACGCAGCAGGGTCATGCCGCGCTCGCTGCGGGTGATGAGCAGTGCCTCCAGGTTCAGCTGGCGGCGCAGGTTCTCGCCCTTGGCCACCAGGTCATCCTCGCCGTGGCAGCGGCCGACCACCGCCTCGAACTCGGCCAGATTGGGGGTGATCAGGGTGGCGTCGCGATACTTCTCGAAGTCGGTGCCCTTGGGGTCGATCAGTACCGGCTTGCCGGCGGCGCGCGCCGCGGTGATCAGCTCGCGCACCGCGCGCAGCGTGCCCTTGCCGTAATCGGACAGCACCACCACGCCGGCCGCGGCCAGCTGCGCCTGGAAACGCTGCAGCAGACCCAGCGGGTCGTGGCCCTGGAAACCGTCCTCGAAATCACAGCGGATCAGCTGCTGGTGGCGACTGATCACGCGCAGCTTGGTGATGGTGGAATAATCCTCCAGCCGTTCGAAATGACATTCGACACCTTCGGATTCCAGCCTGCGCCGCAGCACGTCGGCGGCCTCATCCTGGCCGGTGAGACCGATGACGGCGGCACGGCCACCCAGCGCGGCGATGTTGAGCGCCACGTTGCCGGCGCCGCCCGGACGCTCTTCGGCCTCGCCAATATGCACCACCGGCACCGGTGCCTCGGGTGAAATACGCGAGGTATCACCATGCCAGTAGCGATCCAGCATCAGATCGCCGACGACCAGAACGCGGCTGGAGGAAAAATCAGGGATGTGCAGTTTCATCGAATACCAGGAGCCAAGGGCTTGGGGCTAGAGATGCGCTGACGGGGTTCAGTGGCCGCCGACCTTGCCCTTGAGGACATAACGGGCGCCACAGTACGGGCAGGTGGCCTCGCCCTTCTCGGCCAAGGGCAGATAGACGCGCGGATGCATGCTCCACAGGCTGGCACCATCCATGGGACAGTGCACGGGCAGATCCGCCGCCGTCACTTCGTAGTAACGCTGGGTGCCGGTCTTGGCTGCTGCGGTGCTCATGGGTTGCCTCCGTTCTTTGGTTCGTCGGTGCGCAATGCGCACCCTGCCATGCATTCGCTAGCGCGTAGGGTGCGCACCGCCTGTCGCCTTGTTACTTCACGTAGGTCAGCCAGTCCGCATTCTCGGCACGACGGCCGTGCACCTGATCGAAATACATCGCCTGCAGGCGTGCGGTGATCGGGCCGCGGCTGCCGCTGCCGATGGCGCGGTTGTCCACTTCGCGGATCGGCGTCACCTCGGCGGCGGTACCGGTGAAGAAGGCCTCGTCGGCGATGTACACCTCGTCGCGGGTGATGCGCTTTTCCTTGATGGTGAGGCCGAGTTCCGCGGCCAGGCGGAAGATGGTGTCGCGGGTGATGCCGTCCAGCGCCGAGGTGAGGTCCGGGGTGTAGATGACGCCGTTGCGCACGATGAAGATATTCTCGCCGGAGCCTTCCGCCACGTAGCCTTCGTTGTCCAGCAGCATCGCCTCGTCCACGCCGCAGGACAGCGCCTCGCGCAGGGCGAGCATGGAGTTCATGTAGTTGCCGTTGGCCTTGGCCTTGCACATGGTGATGTTGACGTGATGGCGCGTGAACGACGAGGTGCGCACGCGGATACCCTTCTCCATGCCCTCGGCACCGAGATAGGCGCCCCAGGTCCAGGCGGCCACCATCACGTGCACCTTGAGGTTGTCGGCGCGCAGGCCCATGCCTTCGGAGCCGTAGAAGCACATCGGGCGGATGTAGGCCGATTCCAGATTGTTCTCGCGCACCACGGCGCGCTGCGCCTCGTTGATGGTCTGCTTGTCGTAGGGCATCGGCATCATCAGGATGTGCGCCGAGCGGAACAGGCGATCGGTATGTTCCTTGAGACGAAAAATGGCGGTGCCCTTGTCGGTCTTGTAGGCGCGCACGCCTTCGAACACGCCCATGCCGTAGTGCAGGGTGTGGGTCAGTACGTGGGTCTTGGCCTCGCGCCAGGGCACCATTTCGCCATCCAGCCAGATCACGCCGTCGCGGTCAGACATCGACATCAAACATTCTCCTCAATACCAATTTTGTTAACCGTTACGCCGCCGTCAGCAGCGAGAATTTCATTCCATCAACTCGCGCCAGATGCGCGACACCTGCGCGCGCAGCGCATCGAACTCACCGCCTGCCACCAGCGCCGGCTGCTCCAGCAGGGTCAGCCGGTGCACCTGGGCACGGTAGGCACGGTAGGCATCAGCAAGCAGTTCGGCGTCGGCCGGCAGCAGCTGCCCGGCCTCGGCCAGACGTTCGAGCAGGCGGATATTGTCGGTGAAATCGAGCAGGGCGGGGTGCGCGTGCGCCCACGCCAGAACGCCATATTGCACCATAAATTCTATGTCCGCGATACCACCGGGGTCTTGTTTCAAATCGAATTTTTCCGCGCCGCCCTTGGCCAGCTGGCTACGCATGCGCTCGCGCATTTCGCGCACCTCCTGGCGCAGTTTGTCGCGCTCACGGGGCCGCCCTAGGATCTCGCGCCGGATCTGCTCGAAGGCCTCGATCACCGCCGGGTCGCCGGCCACGCCGCGGGCGCGCACCAGGGCCTGATGCTCCCAGGTCCAGGCCTCGGTGCCCTGGTAGGTGGCGAAGGCGTCCAGCCCGGATACCAGCAGGCCGGAGGCGCCACTGGGCCGCAGGCGGGTATCCACCTCGTACAGCACGCCGGCCGGGGTGCGGGTGCCGAGGATGTGGATGATGCGCTGGGCCATGCGGGCGTAGAACACGGCATTGTCCACCGGCCGCTCGCCGTCGGTCTGGCGGCCTTCACTTTCGTTGCTGTGCAGGAACACGATGTCGAGGTCGGAGCCGTAGCCCAGCTCGATGCCACCCAGCTTGCCGTAGGCGATGATGGCGAAGCCGGTGTCGCAGGCCCGGTTGTCGCCGCAGGCGGGACGGCCGTGACGGCCGATCATGTGGCGCCAGGCCAGGGTCAGGGACTCATCCAGCAGCACCTCGGCCAGTTCGGTAAGGTGATCGCTCACCACCATCAGCGGCACCGCCTCCATCACGTCGGCGGCGGCGACGCGCAGGGTGTTGGCCTGCTTGAAGTGGCGCAGGGCATCCATCTGCGCCTCCTGATCCTCGGGCGCCACGTACATCATGCGCTGGCGCAGTTCGTTGGACAGCGCCTTGCGCCGCGGCGGCGCATACAGCGAGCGCGGGTCGAGCAGCTCATCCAGCAGCAGCGGATACAGCGCCAGCTGCGAGGCGATCCAGGGTGAGGCGGCGCACAGCCGCACCAGCTGCGACAGGGCCATGGGATTTTCCACCAGCAGGGCCAGATAGGAACTGCGCCGGGCGATGGTCTCCACCAGATGCAGCAGCCGCTGCAGGGTGATGTCCGGCTGCTCGCCCTGGCCCACTGCACCAAGCAGCAGCGGGATCAGGTGATTCATGCGCGTACGGCCCTGGGCGCTCAGGCTCAGAAAGGCGCGCCCCTGGCGCACCTGCTGCACCAGACGATAGACCTCGGCGGTATCGCCGTAGCCAGCCTGGGCCAGGGCGTGGCAGGCCTTCTCCTGGTCCAGGTTGCCCTGCCACACGCCGGTAAGATCCAGCGTGTCGGACTCGGCGTGCTCGGTCTGCGGCGCGGCAAACACCTGCTCGAAGTGTTGGTGCACGCGGTTCATGTGATCGCGCAGCACGGTCTCGAAGGCGGACCAGTCCGCATAGCCCATGCTCCAGGCCAGGCGCAGGCGGCCGGTCGCGTCCTCCGGCAGGTCATGGGTCTGGCGGTCCTGGTATTCCTGGATGCGATGTTCGGTGTTGCGCAGGAAGGTGTAGGACTCGGTCAGCTCGTCCACCACGAAGTCGGGCAGCCAGCCGAAGCCGCGCAGGGCCTCCAGCACGGTGAGGATGCGGCGCACCTGCAGGGTCGGTTCGCGCCCGCCGCGGATGAGCTGGAAGGCCTGGCCGATGAACTCCACCTCGCGGATGCCGCCGGCGCCCAGCTTGACGTTGTCCTCCATGCCCTTGCGCTGCACCTCCCGGCCGATCATCGCCTTCATCTCGCGCAGCGACTGGAAGGCGCCGTAATCGACGTAGCGGCGGTAGACGAAGGGCTTGAGCATGGCCATCAGTTCGGCGCCGGCCTCCTTGTCCCCCGCCACCACCCGCGCCTTGATCATGGCGTAGCGCTCCCATTCGCGGCCATGCACCTGGTAGTAGTCCTCCATGGCATCGAAGGACAGGGCCAGGGCGGAAGACTCGCCGAAGGGGCGCAGGCGGGTATCGACGCGGAACACGAAGCCCTCGGCGGTGGTGCTGTTGAGCACGTTGCCGAGACGCTGGCCGAGACGGATGAAGAACTCCTGGTTGGAGGTGCTGCGCCGGCCGTCGCGGGTCTCGCCATCCTCCGGATAGGCCAGGATCAGATCCACGTCGGAGGAGAAATTGAGTTCGTGCGCGCCGAGCTTGCCCATGCCCAGCACCACCAGCCGCTGGGTCACGCCGTCGGCATTGCAGGGCGTGCCCCACTGCTCGCACTGCCAGCGGTAGAGGTGCTCCAGCGCCAGGTCGATGCAGGCATCGGCCAGGGCCGACAGGTCGGTCACCACTTCATTCAGTTCGCAGTGCCCGGCCAGGTCGCGCCAGGCGATGCGCACCATTTCGCGGCGGCGGTAGCGGCGCAGTTGCACGCCCAGCTGCGCCTCGTCGGCCACGCCCTCGAGCAGGCCGGTCAGCTGCTGCCGGTAGTGCCCACGCGGGTAGCTGCGCGCCAGGTCGCCGCTGTGGTGCAGTTCCTGCAACATCTCGGGGTGGCGCACGCAGGCATCGGTGACGAACTCGCTGCAGGCCCACACCCTGGCCAGCTCGGCAAGAAATTCCGCTGGGAATGTGACAGCGGGGGCGCTCTCGCGCAGATGCTGCCATTGCCGCTGTACCCGCTCCTGCAGGGGCAGGGGGATGGCGCGCAGGGCGTCGCTGAAGGAGTGTTCGGGGGTCACAATCGATCCAGCCTTGGGACAAGGAGGCCCGATTGTAGCGCATGGCAGAAAAAAAACCGGGATTCGGACCGGGGCTGATTTCGGTCGAATCCCAGCCCAAGGTGGGGGAAAGGAGGATCCCCACAACAACATGCGGCCCGCGAACTTGGGGGACGGGCCGCACGCCCAAGCGTGGACACACCAAGCCCCTACTGAAAACAGTGTTAAAAATCAGGGGGCTTGCGTGCGTCGCCTGCGGGGTTAAGATGGACTGTGCAGCTTTTTTATTCCGGGCCGCCGGGAATGGAATATTGTTGCCGGCCGGACCATCTGTAGCTAACAAGGCGCAACAGACGCCATACAACAACAAGAACGACGACACGAGCTTAAGTGGAGGAAAACATGGGCATATTGGGGATGTTCTGCCGCTCGCACGATTTCAACAATCGTCTCGAGCAGAATCGCAAGCGGCTGTACCGGGTGGCCTATTCCTGGTGCCACAGCACCCACCTGGCCGACGACCTGGTGCAGGAGACCATGCTGCAGGCGATGAAGAGCGCCGCCAGCCTGCGCTCCTTCGAGGCCATGGACAGCTGGCTGTTCAGCATCCTGACCAACTGCTGGCGCGGCCATCTGCGCAGCCGCCGCGACCTGCAGGAGTTCGACGAAAACGAGTTCCAGAGCGACTCCAGCCCGGAGGACGCCAACCAGCAGATGCAGACCGTGCACCGGGTGCGCGGCGCGGTGGCGCAGCTGTCGCAGGGCCAGCGCGAGGTGCTCACCCTGGTCGACCTGGAGGGATTCAGCTACGCCGAGGTGGCGGAGATCCTGAGCATCCCCATCGGCACCGTGATGAGCCGCCTGTGCCGCGCGCGCCAGGCGCTGAAGGAAAAACTGATCGATGCGGCCGCGGCCGCCCCACACACTGAAATGAAGCTGGTGAGGGTCAAATGACTACCCAACACTTCTCTGATGAGCAGCTGCACGCCTTCGTCGACGACCAGCTCGGTCCCGAGGAACAGGAGCAGATCTTTGTAGCGCTCAAGCAGGACGAGAACCTGAGTCGCAAGGTATGCGAGATCCGCCGCATGCAGGACATGGTGCGGCACGCCTATGCCGAGCCGCCGGCCGCGCCGACGCAGCCGACGCCGCAGCGCCGCTGGCGCCTGAGCGATGCCGTTGCGGCCTCCGTGCTGCTGGCAGTAGGTGCGCTGGCGGGCTGGTTTGCCAACGGGCCGCAACCGACCGCATCGGCGGTGCCGGAACAGACGGCCTATCAGCGCCAGGATCTGGATGCCTTCCAGACCGTACAGTTGCTGTCGGCCCAGGGCATGCAGCAGAACGTGGTGCTGCACATCACCACCAGCGATGCCGGCAAGCTGCGCTACGCCCTGGATGAAGTGGAGGCCCTGCTCAGCTCCTACCGCGCGCGCGGCATCCCCATCAAGCTGGAGGTGGTCGCCAACGGCGAGGGCATGGCCCTGCTGCGCTCCGACGTGTCGCCCTATCCGCAGCGCACCCGGGAACTGATCCGCAAGTACGACAACCTGGCAGTGGTGGCCTGCGCCAACACCCTGCGCTGGCTGCAGGACCAGGGCGTCGACACCCGCCTGCTGCCCGAGGTGGGCACCACCAAGTCCGGCCTGGAACGCGTGGTGGATCGGCTGCAGGAAGGCTGGCTCTACGTGAAGGTCTAGAAGGTAGATACAAGTTTCAAGATACAAGTTAAAAGTTAAAAACCAGAAAGCCCCGCCGGTGTGTGCCGGGTGGGGCTTTTTGTTTGCGGGAAGCGAGGTGCATTCAAAATTCAAAATTCAAAATTCAAAATTCATTTGCCTCGCCATTTCGGAAGTCAACCTTAAATTTTGAATCTTGAATTGACGACCACGCAGATCGCAGAGCCCCCCCCCAAAAAAAAGCCCCGCCGGTCTCCCGGCGGGGCTCTTTTACGCGTGGAGCGCGGTGGTGCTTACATCATGCCCATGCCGCCCATGCCACCCATACCGCCCATGTCACCCATGTCCGCGCCGCCCTTCTCTTCCTTCGGCAGCTCGGCCACCATGGCCTCGGTGGTGATCATCAGGCCGGCGATGGACGCGGCATTCTGCAGCGCGGAACGGGTCACCTTGGTGGGGTCCAGGATGCCCATCTCGATCATGTCGCCGAAGTCACCGTTGGCGGCGTTGTAACCGAAGTTGCCCTTGCCTTCCTTCACCTTGTTGACGATGACGGACGGCTCCTCACCGGCGTTGGCGACGATCTGGCGCAGCGGCTCTTCCATGGCACGGCGGGCGATGCTGATGCCGACATCCTGCTCGTGGTTGTCGCCCTTCAGGCCCTTGATGGCCTCCAGGGCACGGATCAGGGCGACGCCACCACCGGGGACCACGCCTTCTTCCACTGCCGCACGGGTGGCGTGCAGGGCGTCTTCGACGCGGGCCTTCTTCTCCTTCATTTCCACTTCGGTCGCCGCACCGACCTTGATCACCGCCACACCGCCGGCCAGCTTGGCCATGCGTTCCTGCAGCTTCTCGCGGTCGTAGTCGGAGGTGGTCTCCTCCATCTGGGCACGGATCTGCTCGACGCGGGCCTTGATGTCGGCCGCCTGGCCGGCGCCGTCGATGACGGTGGTGTTTTCCTTGGCCACCACCACCTTCTTGGCGGTACCCAGGTCTTCCAGGGTCGCCTTCTCCAGGGACAGGCCGACCTCTTCGGAGATCACCTGGCCGCCGGTGAGGATCGCGATGTCCTGCAGCATGGCCTTGCGGCGGTCACCGAAGCCCGGGGCCTTGACCGCAGCGACCTTGACGATGCCGCGGATGGTGTTGACCACCAGGGTGGCCAGGGCCTCGCCTTCCACGTCCTCGGCGATGATCAGCAGCGGGCGGCTGGACTTGGCCACGCCTTCCAGCACCGGCAGCAGCTCACGGATGTTGGAGATCTTCTTGTCGTGGATCAGGATGAACGGGTTGTCCAGCTCGGCGGTCATGGTCTGCTGGTTGTTGACGAAGTACGGCGACAGGTAGCCGCGGTCAAACTGCATGCCTTCCACCACGTCCAGCTCGTTCTCGAAGCCGGAACCGTCTTCCACGGTGATGACGCCTTCCTTGCCCACCTTGTCCATGGCATCGGCGATGATCTTGCCGATGGAGTCATCGGAATTGGCGGAGATGGTGCCGACCTGGGCGATGGCCTTGCTGTCGGTGCAGGGCTTGGACATCTTCTTCAGCGCCTCGACCGCGGCCACCACGGCCTTGTCGATGCCGCGCTTCAGGTCCATCGGGTTCATGCCGGCGGTCACCGACTTCATGCCCTCGATGCAGATGGACTGGGCCAGCACGGTGGCGGTGGTGGTGCCGTCGCCGGCGATGTCGGAGGTCTTGGAGGAGACTTCCTTCACCATCTGCGCGCCCATGTTCTCGAACTTGTCCTTCAGCTCGATCTCCTTGGCGACGGAGACGCCGTCCTTGGTGATGGTGGGGGCGCCGAAGGACTTCTCCAGCACCACGTTGCGGCCCTTGGGACCCAGGGTCACCTTGACCGCGTTGGCCAGAATGTTGACGCCACGCAGCATGCCGTGACGGGCGACATCACCGAACTTGACTTCTTTTGCACTCATCTTGATTCGATCCTCTGTAATTCGTTGGCTTTAACGGTGGGACGGAGCGGGCTTAGCCCTCGATCACGCCCATCAGGTCTTCTTCGCGCATGACCAGCAGGGTCTCGCCATCGACCTTGACCTCGGTGCCGGCATACTTGCCGAACAGCACCTTGTCACCGGCCTTCACGTCCAGGGCACGCACTTCGCCGTTCTCCAGGATCTTGCCCTTGCCCACGGCAACGACCTCGCCCTGAATCGGCTTCTCGGTGGCGCTGTCCGGGATCACGATGCCACCGGCGGACATCCGCTCCTCTTCCTTGCGACGAACAATCACGCGATCATGCAGGGGACGAATTTTCATGCTTAGTTACCCTCTTAAGCTGATGATTTTTCTGGAAATAGACCGCAACTGAGTCTGCGGTGATGAAGCCGCGCGGCGTGGACTTGTTAGCACTCGCCGCAGGTGAGTGCTAATAATAATGGCGAGTTGGGGAGAGTCAAGGGGCGGGGACAGGGGAAATCGGTTTCAATCGTCTTCCCGTGTGTACTGCCCTTCCAGGGTGGCCGGGCCGCTGCGACGGCCGGAGGCCGGTCTGCCGCCCTGCGGCGGGCGCGGAAAGCCGCGCCGCAACACCGCCGCCACCAGGGCATGGCGCAGCGGCGGCACCAGACCGAGCAGACCCAGCGCATCGGTGAAGAAGCCCGGCAGCAGCAGCAGGGCGCCGGACAGCAGGATCACCAGGCCCTCCAGCATGGCGGCCGTCGGCGCCTCCCCCTGCTGCACCAGGCGCTGCACCCGCTGCAGCGCGGTGAGGCCCTGATGGCGCAGCAGCAGGGTGCCGAACACGGCGGTGAACACCACCAGGGCGACGGTGGGGATGGCGCCGATCACCCCGCCGACCTGGATCAGCAGGTAGATCTCGATCACCGGCAACAGCAGCAGGCACAGGAATAAAAGGCGCGGCAGGGACATCTCTACTCTCGACAGCGGGGGAATTGACCGCCTGATTATGCCCGATGATGCGGCGGGACGGCGAATCCGATATCTTGCAGCGATGCAGCACTACCTCGTCCTCACCACCTGCCCGGACCTCGCTGGCGCCCGTCGCCTGGCCGACCTGCTGGTACGCGAGCGGCTTGCGGCCTGCGTCAACATCGTGCCGGTGGTGCATTCGGTCTACGAATGGCAGGGCGTGGTGCAGCAGGAGACGGAATGCCAACTGCTCATCAAGACCAGGAGTGAACGCTACGCCGCGCTGGAAGAGACCTTGCGCCGCAACCACCCGTATGAACTGCCGGAGATCATTGCTGTCCCACTGACGGCAGGCCTGCCGGCCTATCTCCACTGGATAAACCAACAAACGGAAAACACCGCATGAGAACCGTGCTGAAGTCCTGGCTTGCCCTCCTCGTCCTGTCCCTGTTCCTGACCACCCCCGCCCTGGCGGAGGAGGATGAGCTGCTGGCGCCGGAACAGGCCTTCGCGCTCAAGCTGACGGCGCTCGATGCCGCCACCCTGCGCGCGGAGTGGACTATCGCCCCGGGCTACTATCTATATAAGGAGCGCTTCAGCTTCAGCACCGACGCTCCCGGCGTCACCCTCGGCACACCCAGGTTCCCTGCCGGCAAGGTCAAGCAGGACGAATTTTTCGGCAAGGTGGAAACCTATGCCGGCCGCATCGTCGTCGACATCCCGCTGACCCGCACCGCCGCGGCACCCGCCAGCTTCGACGTCACCGTCGGCTCCCAGGGCTGCGCCGAGATCGGCGTGTGTTACCCACCGCAGCGCAATACCGTCAAGGTCAACCTGCCGGCAAAGGCGGCCGCTGCCCCGGCCAAGGCGTTGACCCCGCTGCAGCAGACGCTGGGCGCAGCCGCCCAGGACGACGACGTGCTGGATCCCGAGGTGGCCTTCCGCTTCGCTGCCGACGTCAGCGCCGATGCCGTCACCCTGCGCTGGCAGATCGCCCCCGATCACTATCTGTATAAGGACAAGTTCACCTTCCAGCTGAAGGACGGCAGCGCCGCCAGCCTGGGCAGCTACACCCTGCCCGCCGGCGAGGAGAAGAATGACGAGTTCTTCGGCCGCATCTTCGTGTTCCACGACGCGGTGGAGCTGACCATCCCGCTGCAGCGCAGCGGCCAGGGCGCCGCCACCCTGCTGGTGAGCTATCAGGGCTGCGCCGAAGTGACCGGCATCTGCTATCCACCGATCCGCAAGGAGGTGAATCTGGACCCGGCCGCTGCCGCCGTCAGCACCGCCGTCGCGGCACCGGCCACCACGGCGGCGGCGGCGCCGCAGTCGGAACAGGATTCCCTCGCCGCCGCCCTGGCCGGCGACAACCGCCTGCTCACCGTGCTCACCTTCCTCGGCCTCGGCCTGCTGCTGGCCTTCACCCCCTGCGTGTTCCCGATGATCCCGATCCTGTCCAGCATCATCGTCGGCCAGGGCGCGGGGCTGACCACGCGCCGGGCCTTCATCATGTCGCTGGTCTACGTGCTGGCCATGGCACTGACCTACACCGTGGCCGGCGTACTGGCCGGCCTGTTCGGTGCCAACCTGCAGGCGGCATTCCAGAACGTGTGGATACTGGGAAGCTTCAGCGTGGTATTCGTGCTGCTGGCCCTGTCCATGTTCGGCTTCTATGAGCTGCAGCTGCCCTCGGCGCTGCAGACCAAGCTGAGCGAGATCTCCAACCAGCAGCAGGGCGGCAGCCTCATCGGCGTGGCCATCATGGGCCTGCTCTCTGCGCTGATCGTCGGCCCCTGCGTGGCACCGCCGCTGATGGGTGCGCTGATCTACATCGGCCAGACCGGCGACGCGGTGCTGGGCGGCCTGGCCCTGTTCGCCCTGTCCATCGGCATGGGCGCACCGCTGCTGCTCATCGGTACCTCGGCGGGCAAGCTGCTGCCGCGCGCCGGCGGCTGGATGAACGCCATCAAGGCAGTGTTCGGCGTGATGTTGCTGGCGGTGGCGCTGTGGATGCTGGAGCGCGTGCTGCCGGCCTTCATCACCATGCTGGCCTGGGCGCTGCTCATCATCATCTCCGCCATCTACATGGGCGCGCTGGAACCGCTCAAGGACGGCGCCTCCGGCTGGAGCAAGCTGTGGAAGGGCCTCGGCCTGGCCCTGCTGATCCACGGCGCCCTGCTGCTGGTGGGCGCCGCCGCCGGCGGCAACGACCCGCTGCAGCCGCTGCGTGGCGTGGGCTTCGGCGGCGGTGCAACGGCCCAGGCCGCCAAGCTGGAGTTCCGCAAGGTGAAGACCGTGGCCGAGATGGAACAGGCCGTGGCCGCCGCCGCCGCCCAGGGCAAGCCGGTGATGCTGGACTTCTATGCCGACTGGTGCGTGTCCTGCAAGGAATTCGACAAGTACACCTTCTCCGATGCCGGCGTGATCCAGGCCCTGTCCGGCGCCGTGCTGCTCAAGGCCGACGTCACCGCCAACGACGACGCCGACCAGGCCATGCTGCGCCACTTCAAGCTCATCGGCCCGCCCAGCCTGCTGTTCTTCGGCGCCGACGGCCAGGAGCGCCAACCGTTCCGCGTGGTGGGCTTCATGGGACCGGAAGAATTCCGCGCCCATGTGGAGCGCGCACTGCGTTAAACCTGAAAACCCTTCATCCGCAAATGAACGCGAATAGACGCAAATGAAATCAATGGAAATTTATTTGCGTGAATTGGCGTTCATTCGCGGACTGTTTCTTTGCTGAGGTTTTGCGATGCACCGTCTGTTGCCCGTCCTGGCCCTGGGGGCCATCCTGTTCACCGCCGGTTGCGGCACGGAAAGCAATGCCGTGCCGGTCGCGCCGGCGCCCCAGGCCGCGGCGCCCATCGCGTTCAACTTCCCCGATCTGGAAGGCAAACAGCGGGATATGAGTGAATGGTCCGGACAGGTGGTGCTGGTCAACTTCTGGGCTCCCTGGTGTCCGCCCTGCCGCAAGGAGATGCCGGCGCTGATGGAACTGCAGGAAAAATACGCCGGCCGCGGCCTTACCGTGGTCGGTATCACCATCGATACCCAGGAAAATGCGCAGAACTTCGCCGACAGCCTGGGCATCAACTTCCCCATCCTCATCGGCGAGGATGGCGGCCTGGAACTGGCCCAGACCCTGGGCAACAAGGTGGGCGCCCTGCCCTATACCGTGGTGCTGGACCGCCAGGGCCGCGCCGCCTATACCCACCGCAGCGAAATCACCCTGCAGCAGGCCGAACAGGCCGTGCTGCCCTTGTTGTAAAGGCGGTACTGCTGTTGTAAATGAGCACCCCGTCACAGCTTTATATGGGTTAATTTTGCCCGTAACTGCTTTGAACTGGCGGGAACTCCCGATTCGTAGACAAACCCCCTCCGGCTGGTGCACAATCTCGGCCCGTATCCCATTGCGTGCCTGCGGTATGGTTACAGTCAGGCCCCATCTGCGGTAATTCGACGGGAACGCATCGCCAGGAACGGTGTGTCGCTTCAGCCCCGCAGGGGCGAGACGCAGGGATGCGCAGAGCAATGTGCGGGATAACCATTAATAAACTCACCGCCACCATCCCTCAGGGAAGCTCCATGGCAAGACTGCTGGTACTGAACGGCCCCAATCTGAATCTGCTGGGAACACGCGAGCCCGGACACTACGGCCACGCCACCCTGGCGGAGATCGACGCCCGTCTGCAGCAGCAGGCCAGCGCCGCCGGTCATACCCTTGAGTGCTTCCAGAGCAACGCCGAACACGAACTGGTGCAGCGGGTACACCGGGCGCGTGATGAAGGCATTGCCTTCATCATCATCAACCCGGCGGCCTTCACCCACACCAGCGTGGCGTTGCGCGATGCCCTGGCCGGTGTCGCCATCCCGTTCATCGAGGTGCATTTGTCCAACGTGCATGCGCGCGAGCCGTTCCGCAAGCACTCCTATTTTTCCGACCTGGCCCGCGGCGTGATCAGCGGTCTGGGTCCCATGGTTTACGAACTGGCGCTCACTGCGGCGCTGCAACAAGTTTCTGCGCACAACAACTGAAACAGGACTAACCACAATGGATATTCGCAAGGTCAAGAAACTCATCGAGCTGCTGGAAGAATCCGGCGTCGCCGAGATCGAGATCCACGAAGGCGAAGAGTCGGTACGCATCAGTCGCTACAGCCAGAATGCGGCCCCGGCCGTGGCCATCGCCGCCCCGGTGGCGGCACCGGTCGCCGCCGCACCTGCCGCCGCCCCGGCCGCGGAAAAGAAGGAAGAGATCAGCGGCCATGCCGTGACCTCTCCCATCGTCGGCGCCTTCTACCGTTCACCGTCGCCCCAGGCCAAGGCCTTCGTCGAGGTGGGTTCGCGCGTCAATACCGGCGACACCCTGTGCATCATCGAAGCGATGAAGATCATGAACCAGATCGAGGCCGACAAGTCCGGCGTGATCAAGGCCATCCTGGTCGAGAACGGCCAGCCGGTGGAATTCGGCCAGCCGCTGTTCATCATCGAATAATCCCAGCCGAACGCGAGCAACCCACCTCCTATGTTCGACAAAATCGTCATTGCCAACCGCGGTGAAATTGCGCTGCGCATTTTGCGCGCCTGCCGCGAGATGGGCATCAAGACCGTGGCGGTGCACTCCACCGCCGACCGTGATCTCAAACATGTGCGCCTGGCCGATGAATCGGTATGCATCGGCCCGCCGCCCTCCAACCAGAGCTACCTCAACGTCCCGGCGCTGATCAGCGCGGCGGAAGTGACCGACGCCCAGGCCATCCACCCCGGCTACGGCTTCCTGTCGGAGAACGCCGACTTCGCCGAGCGCGTGGAACAGAGCGGCTTCGTGTTCATCGGCCCGCGCGCCGACACCATCCGCCTGATGGGCGACAAGGTGTGCGCCAAGGATGCGATGATCAAATCCGGCGTGCCCACCGTGCCCGGTTCCGGCGGCGCCCTGCCCGACGACCCGGACGAATGCATCCGCATCGGCCGCGAAGTCGGCTACCCGGTGATCATCAAGGCCGCCGGCGGCGGCGGCGGCCGCGGTATGCGCGTGGTGCATTCCGAGGCCGCCCTGCTCAACTCCATTTCGCTGACCCGCGCCGAGGCCGGTTCCGCCTTCAACAACGACATGGTGTACATGGAGAAGTACCTGGAGAATCCGCGTCATGTGGAGATCCAGGTGCTGGCCGACACCCACGGCAATGCCATCTACCTGGGCGAACGCGACTGCTCCATGCAGCGCCGCCATCAGAAGGTGATCGAGGAGGCCCCGGCCCCCGGCATCACCGAAGAGCAGCGCAAGCGCATCGGCGAGCGTTGCGCCCGCGCCTGCCAGGAGATCAGTTATCGCGGCGCCGGCACCTTCGAGTTCCTGTATGAAAACGGCGAGTTCTACTTCATCGAGATGAACACCCGCGTGCAGGTGGAGCATCCGGTGACCGAGCTGATCACCGGCGTGGACATCGTCAAGGAACAGATCCGCATCGCCGCCGGACTGCCGCTGTCGTATAAGCAGAGCGACATCACCCTGCGCGGGCACGCCATCGAATGCCGCATCAACGCCGAAGACCCGAGCACCTTCATGCCCTGCCCCGGCACCATCAACCAGGTGCATTTCGCCGGTGGCCCGGGCATCCGCGTCGACAGCCACATCTACAACGGCTACAAGGTACCGCCCTTCTATGATTCGATGATCGGCAAGCTCATCGCCTGGGGCGAGGACCGCGACTCGGCGCTGGCGCGCATGCGCACGGCACTGAACGAAATGTTCATCGACGGCATCAAGACCAACATCCCGCTGCACCAGGACCTGTTGCGTGACTCGGCCTTCCAGGCCGGCGGCACCAACATCCACTACCTGGAAAAGAAGCTCAAACTGTAGACACCGACACCGCTGTCGGCAGTGTGCCAGGGAAGGCCATCATCGCGAGATGATGGCCTTTTTCATTTCGTAGTCCCATGCGCCAGGACGGCGCGCAGCACCACCCATACCAATAAAAATAAATCGAACAGCCATGCACAACTTTTCGGGAGTTCAGAGAGACCATGACCGTAACCCATCTGGCCACTGCCAGCGACACCCTTATCGAGTGGAGTGACACGCTCAGCGTCGGCATTCAGGAGATCGACGACCAGCACCGTTTTCTGGTGGACCTGCTCAACAAGCTGCATCGTGCGATCCACCAGCGCCAGGGCACCGCAGCCACCGAGACGATCCTGATGGAACTGGTGGACTACACCAAGATCCACTTCGCCGTGGAAGAGAGCCTGATGCGCATCCTCGGCTACCCGGCCTACGACGAGCACAAGCAGCAGCACGATCACCTCATCGACGAGATTCACGAACTGCAGGACAAGCTGGCCAGCGGCAAGGCCTCGGTCACCTTCGAGCTGCTGCACTTCCTGCGTACCTGGCTGACCAAGCACATCATGGAAGAGGATCAGCACTACAGCCCGTTCTTCCTGTCCCGCGGCGCGGTGGCCACCGGCGCAAACCAGTCCGTCGCCGGCCGCCTGTGGAAATCGCTGTTCGGCTGATACCGCCACCTGCTGCGGCGCTGGGGTCGGCGGCTGCGGATAGGGTATGATGCGGCCTTTGCCACCGCCGCTACCGATCCCATGCCCTGGCTCCAGCTGATATTCGAAACCGACGAAGAACACGCCCCCGCCCTCGCCGAGCTGCTGAGCGATGAGGGCGCCGTCGCCGTCACCCTGGAGGACGACGCCGATCAGCCGCTGTACGAGCCGCCGCCCGGCGCCACGCCGCTGTGGCAGGCCACCCGCGTGGTGGCCCTGTTCGAGGCCGACCACGACATGCCCGCCGCCATCGCCGCCGTCGGCGCGGCCTGGGCACCGCGCGAACTGCCCGCCTGGCGCCTGGAGCAGCTGGAGGATCGCGACTGGAGCCGGGAATGGATGGACACCTACAAGCCCATGCGCTTCGGTGCCAACCTGTGGATCGTGCCGAGCTGGACCGAGGCACCGGACCCCGCCGCCGTCAACATCCTGCTCGACCCGGGCCTGGCCTTCGGCACCGGCACCCACCCCACCACCCGCCTGTGCCTGGAGTGGCTGGACGCCCACCCCACCACCGCCCGGCAGGTGATCGACTACGGCTGCGGCTCCGGCATCCTCGCCATTGCCGCCGCCCTGCTCGGCGCCGGGCACGTCTGGGCCATCGACAACGACCCGCAGGCCCTTACCGCCACCCGCGACAACGCCGGCCGCAACGAGGTCACCGCGCGCATCGATACCGCCCTGCCCGAAGGCCTGCCCGCCAGCCAGGCCGACGTGCTCATCGCCAACATCCTCGCCGGCCCGCTCATCGACCTGGCACCGCACTTCGCCACCCTGGTGCGTCCCGCCGGCGCCATCGTGCTGTCGGGCATACTGCCGGAGCAGGCCGAACAGGTCCTGGCGGCCTACCGCCCCTGGTTCGACATGGCGCCACCCGCCGAGCACGACGGCTGGGTGCGCTTGGAAGGCTGCCGGAAATAGATTACTTTCGCCCGCATGTACACCCAATGTCCGGCATGCAGCACCTATTTCCGCATCACCCCTGAGCAATTGCAGGCCGCGGGCGGCAAGGTGCGCTGCGGCGAGTGCCGCAACGTCTTCCTCGCCCCCGACTTTCTCACCGACACCCTGCCCGGCACGCCCGCCGATGCGTCGTTCCCCGACGAGCCGGATTACGAGCAGCTGCTGCGCGAACCGCAGGCAGAGTCCTCCGCGGCGGCGGAGCCGCCGGCAACGCCGGCGCCTACCCCCCGGACAGAACCTGAGGCAGCGGAACCCGCCGTCACCCAGTCCCGTGCGCCGGCGGCGCCGGAAGACAACCTGGCCATCGATCTCGAAGAACTGTTCGGCCCCGGCGCCACGGCAGAGCCGGAATCTGCGCCCCTCGCGGAGCCGGAGGCCACCACCGCCGCATCGCCGGCACCGGTCAGCGAGAGCTACGGCGAGGAAGACATCGAGGCCCTGCTCACGCACGCGCCGGACGATGGCGTGGACCACGACACCCTGCCCTGGGACGAACCTCCGGCAGCGCCTGCCAGCGCCGCCAGCACCACTGTACCGGACCGTTCGACCGAGGCCGCGCCGCCCGAGCCGGCAGCGGCCGCAACCCCCGGCGTCAGTGCCCCGCCGGTACTGTCGTCCCTGTCGGCGCTGCTGGCCGAGGAAGAGGCCGCCCCGCGCCTCAGCGTGGTCGCCACCCTGGCCTGGAGCCTGGCCATCCTGCTGCTGCTCGCCACGCTGGGCGTGCAATACCTCTATATCAACCGCGCAACGCTGATACATCAGGCGGAGCTGCGCCCGCTGCTGGAGCTGCTGTGCGAGCACGCCGCCTGCAACCTGCCGCCACAGCGCGACCTCGCCGCCCTCACCCTGCTGGAGCGCGACATCCGCTCCCATGACCAGTACCAGGGGGCGCTGACCATCAGCGCCACCCTGCAAAACCGCGCCCCCTTCGCCCAGCCCTTTCCGGCGGTGGAGGTGGTGATGCGCGATCTGGGCGGCAAGGTGGTGGCGGCGCGGCGCTTCCTGCCCAAGGAATACCTTGCCGGCCCGGTACCGGCGCTGCTGGAACCCCAGGCCACCGCCCAGCTGACGCTGGATGTGGTCGACCCGGGCGCCGAGGCCGTCGGCTTCGAGTTCACCTTCCACTAGGCGCGCGCAGCGCGCCAGGTACGAGGGTCGAGGCAAAAGATACGGAGAGGTGTCGCTGCGCGACATATCAATTAGTTGCGTGCGCAGCACGCTGCCCCTTCGTCCCTCGTACCTCGCCCCCTTGTACCTTCTTGGCCTCCCGTAAGGTATGATTCGCGGTTCCCGCATTTTCAGCCCCACGCCGCGTATGCAGATCGGACCCTACAAACTGGCCAACAACCTGGTGCTCGCACCCATGGCGGGTGTCACCGATCGGCCGTTCCGCCAGCTGTGCAAGCAGTTGGGGGCCGGCATGGCCGTGTCCGAGATGGTGTCGTCCAACTCCCTGCTGTGGGGCAGCGAAAAGACCAAACGCCGCGCCGATCACGACGGCGAGGTCGAGCCGCGCAATGTGCAGATCATGGGTGCCGACCCGAGGCTGATGGCCGATGCCGCGCGCTACAACGCGGACAACGGCGCCCAGATCATCGACATCAACATGGGCTGCCCGGCCAAGAAGGTGTGCAACGTCTCCGCGGGCTCCGCCCTGCTGCGCGACGAGGACCTGGTGCGGCGCATCCTGGAGGCGGTGGTCGGCGCGGTACCCGAGGTGCCGGTCACCCTAAAGTTCCGCACCGGCTGGGACCGCGAGCACAAGAACGGCGTCACCATCGCCCGCATCGCCGCCGACGTCGGCATCCAGTCCCTCGCCGTGCACGGCCGCACCCGCGCCGACGGCTATTCCGGCGAGGCCGAATACGACACCATCGCCGCCATCAAGGCCAGCGTGAACATCCCGGTGATCGCCAACGGCGACATCACCACGCCGCAGAAGGCCCGCCAGGTGCTGGACCACACCGGCGCCGACGGCCTGATGATCGGTCGCGCCGCCCAGGGCCGGCCGTGGATCTTCCGCGACATCCACCACTACCTCGCCACCGGCGAACTGCTGCCGGAGCCTGCGGCGCAGGAGGTGCGCGACATCCTGCTCGGCCATCTGAACAACCTGTACGCCTTCTACGGCGAGTACACTGGCGTGCGCATGGCACGCAAGCACATCTCCTGGTACAGCAAGGGCCAGCGCCACGGCGCTGCCTTCCGCCAGGAGGTCAACCGCGTCGAGGGCGCGGTGCAGCAACTGCAAATGGTCAGGGACTTTTTCGACCGCATAATCAACGGGGAGGAATTGGCGGCATGAACACCACCAACGCCGCAGCCCGCGCCATCCCGCTCAACGGCATGGTGCGTCACGCACTGCAACAATATTTCCAGGATCTGAACGGCCACGAACCCAACGACCTCTACCAGCTGCTGCTGGCCGAGGTGGAGCGCCCGCTGTTCGAGGCCGTGATGCATTACGCCCAGGGCAACCAGACCCGCGCCGCCCAGGCGCTGGGCATCAATCGCGGCACCCTGCGCAAGAAACTCAAGCAGTACGGTTTGGATAACTGATAAGACAACACCTGCCGCGGAGACACCGAGGCGCAGAGAATGCAAATTCTTGATGCCCGGTGACAGCGGCAGAAAGCAACCGACCATCGCACACGCTCGCAATGATCGCATTCGCTCGAATGTACTCTGCGCCTCCGCGTCTCTGCGACAGATCTTTTGAGGAATAAAAAATGAACAAGATTCAGCGGGCGCTGCTCAGCGTCTCCGACAAGACCGGCATCGTGGAGTTCGCCAAGAGCCTCTCAGCCATGGGTGTGGAGCTGCTTTCCACCGGCGGCACCTGCAAGCTGCTGGCGCAGAACGGCGTGAAGGTAGTCGAGGTATCCGACCACACCGGCTTTCCGGAGATGATGGACGGCCGCGTCAAGACCCTGCACCCGAAGATCCACGGCGGCATCCTCGGTCGCCGCGGCACCGACGACGCGGTGATGGCCCAGCACGGCATCAAGCCCATCGACCTCATCGTGGTGAACCTGTATCCCTTCGAGCAGACCGTGGCCAAGCCCGACTGCTCGCTGGAAGACGCGGTGGAGAACATCGACATCGGTGGCCCCACCATGCTGCGTGCCGCGGCGAAGAACCACAAGGACGTCACCGTGGTGGTGGATGCCGCCGACTACGCCACCGTGCTGGACGAGATGAAGCAGAACGGCGGTGCCACCTCGCACGCCACCCGCTTCTCCCTGGCCATCAAGGTGTACGAGCACACCGCGCGCTACGACGGCGCCATCGCCAATTGGTTCGGCCGGCTCACCAGCGGCGAGAAGACCGAATTTCCGCGCACCATCAACCTGCAGTACAAGAAGGTGCAGGAGATGCGCTACGGCGAGAATCCGCACCAGAAGGCCGCCTTCTACGTCGAGCACAACCCCGAGGCCGGCAACGTCGCCAGTGCGCGCCAGTTGCAGGGCAAGGAGCTGTCCTACAACAACATCGCCGATACCGACGCCGCCCTGGAATGCGTCAAGCAGTTCCCGGAAGGCCCGGCCTGCGTCATCGTCAAGCACGCCAACCCCTGCGGCGTGGCCATCGGCAGCAACCTGCTCGACGCCTACGAGCGCGCCTACAAGACCGACCCGGAATCAGCCTTCGGCGGCATCATCGCCTTCAACGGCGAGCTGGACGGCGACACTGCCAAAGTCATCGTCGAGCGCCAGTTCGTGGAGGTGATCATCGCGCCCAAGGTCTCTGCCGCTGCCGTCGAGGCCGTCGCCGCCAAGAAGAACGTGCGCCTGCTGGAGTGCGGCCAGTGGCCGGCGGATGCCGCCCAGCGCCTGGACTTCAAGCGCGTCACCGGCGGCCTGCTGCTGCAGGATGCCGACCTGCTGCTGTCCGGCGAGATCAGGGTGGTGAGCAAGCGCCAACCCACGGCCAAGGAGATGGAAGACCTGCTGTTCGCCTGGCGCATCGCCAAGTACGTCAAGTCCAACGCCATCGTCTACGGCAAGGACCAGATGACCATCGGCGTCGGCGCCGGCCAGATGAGCCGCGTCAACTCCGCGCGCATCGCCGCCATCAAGGCCGAGCATGCCGGGCTGGAGGTCAAGGGCTCGGTGATGGCCTCGGACGCCTTCTTCCCGTTCCGCGACGGCATCGACTCCGCCGCCAAGGCGGGTATCGCCGCGGTGATCCAGCCGGGCGGCTCGATGCGCGACGAGGAGGTGATCGCCGCCGCCGACGAGCACGGCATGGCCATGGTGTTCACCGGCATGCGCCACTTCCGCCACTGACGGAACGGCCCGCTGACTGCCGAAAAAGGCCGGTTTATCCGGCCTTTTTCGTGGGCGGCCTCTCCCAACCTCTGGTAAAATGTGATAAAAATCACATTTGAATGTAAGAATTTTTGTTATCTGCTGGAGCGGTGCTGTCTGCGACAGCCCCCACCACAGATATCGCCTGCCTGTGCAGGGAATCACAATTATAAGCAGCTAATGGAGAACCACCCATGTACTACTTTGTCTGGGACTCAAGTCTGGAAACCGGCATCGACATCATCGACACGCAGCACAAGCGCATCGTCGACTACATCAACCAGTTGCACGACGCCATCACCGCCAAGAGCAAGGACGACATCGATCAGGTGCTGAACCAGCTCATCGATTACACCGTCACCCACTTCACCTTCGAGGAAAGCCTGCAGGAAAAGGCCGGCTACGGCCATGTGGAGGCACACCGCAAGGTGCATGAGGCCTTCACCGCCCGCATCAAGGACTACAAGACCCGCTTCGAGAAGGGTGAGGACATCTCCAAGAAACTGCTGTCCGACCTGCGCATCTGGCTCACCAACCACATCAAGCAGGAAGACCGCGACTACACCGCCACCGTCAAGGCCCACCTCAACGGCGATCACGACAAGGGCTGGCTGTCCAAGACCCTGAGCCGCATGTTCGGCGGTTGAGTCTCACGCGTAGGAGCGAATCGTATTCGCGAGGGGACCCGCCCCGCACCGTATCGCGGATACGATCCGCTCCTGCAACTATCCGGGCGGGTCACTCCCCGCAGCGCCGCTCCACCACCGCCGTCGCCGCCGACTTCTCGATGCCGAAGTGATCGCTCACCTCGCCGTGGGCATTGATGAAATAGCCATCGAGGCGCTCCCCCGCCACATCGAGCACCAGCGCACCCAGTTCACGCCGGTTCACCGCATGGGCCGGATGATCCAGCGGCCCGCCATCCAGCTTGGCCGTGGAGCCCACCACCGCATACACCGTCCCCGCCAGGGGCACGCGTCCGGCCGGCTTGCGGTAGGGCGCCGCCGCCCCGCCGCCGCCACCATCCAGGATCATCTTCGGCCGCAGCGTGGCGCCGGCGCCGTAGTGGCAATGCAGCAGATGGCTGCGCTCGTACACATGGCTGTGGCCGCTCAGCACCAGGTCGACACCACCGGCCTCCAGCGCCGGCAGGAACCGCTCGCGCATGTCCACCATGCGCCCCCAGCTGTCGCGCCAGCGATCGGAATTGTGCCCGCCGCGGCTGTAGGGCGGATGGTGGAACAGGGCGATGGTCCACGGCTGCCGGTGGGCCGCCAGATCGGCGCGCAGCCAGCGCAGCATCGGGCTGGCGGCGGACAGGTCACCCGACTCGGAGTCGAGCACCACGAAGTGGATATTGGCGTAGTCGAAGGAAAAATAGCGCGCCGAGCCGGAGGCCAGGCCGCCGGCCTCCCCGGCGGCGGGAAAGCTGAAGGCGCGGTAGAAGGTCCAGCGCCGGGCATCGTGGTTGCCGTATATCGGCAGATACGGAATGTTGCGCAGCAGGTCCGCATAGGGCTCGAACAGGGCCTCCTGGAACTCCCGCGCACGCCCCGATGAGTAGGCGTTGTCGCCGGTGGTCAGCCACAGGTCCAGCGGCGGCCCCGCCGGGCGCCCGTGCTGCGCCGACCACTGCAGCATGGCATCGCGCACCGCACGGGTACCCTCATGCCAATAGCCCGGGTCGCCCTGCACCCAGATGCGCGTCGGCCGCGCAGTGCCGGGCGGCGGCGCGGTGTGGAACCAGTAGTCGGCACCGCCGCGGTAGACCGCGTCCTCGCTGCCCACCGTGTAGTAATAGCGGGTGGCGGGCTGCAGACCGCCCAGGCGCACCTCATGGGCCACCTGCGCCGAGGCTTCGCGCGCCACCTGTTCCAGCCGCGCCGGGTCGGTGCCATAGCGCACCACGCCGACCTCCTCGCCGCCGCTCTGCCAGCGCAGGGTGATGCCGTCGTGGCTCACGACCTGGAGATAGGGCTCGCGCGGCCCGGTGTAATGACTGTCCCAGACCACCTGCGCCAGCCGCCCCACGCCCCAGATGGCCACCAGCACCACCAGCCCCAGCGACAGGCGCCGCAGCCAGCGCAGAATGAAACGAAGCGGGACAGAGGACATGGGAACTCCTGCAGCAGGGCAATGGACCAAGGGGCACGACCGGAACGGAGGCAGGCGCAACATCCCTGGCCACCGCTCGCCCTATGGTACAATGCCGACCCCTTTTTATCCGCCCCATCCGCTCACGCATCCATGCACATGCTCCCCCGCCTGCCGCGCTTTCTGGCCCTTGCCACGCTGTTGTACCTCGTTGCCTTCAGCGCGCTGCGGCTCGGCTTCTGGCTGTATTTCGACAGCAGCAACGACCCGCTGCCCGGCAGCGAACTGCTGACCGCGCTGTACCTCGGCCTCAAATTCGATCTGCGCCTCGCCCTGCTGCTGCTGCTGCCGCTGTTCCTGCTCGCCTGGCTGCCCTGGCTCAGCCCGTTCCACTCGGCGGCAGCGCGCCGGTTCTGGGTCGGCTATCTGCTGCTGACCGGCATGGCCGCGCTGCTGTTCTACATGATCGACTTCGGCCACTACGCCTACCTGCAGACCCGCGTCGACGCCGGCGCGCTGCGCTTTCTGAAGAACCTCGACATCTCGCTGCAAATGGTCTGGGAGACCTACCCGGTGCTGACCCTCGGCGCCGCGCTGCTGGCCGGCGGCGCCCTGCTGGCCTGGACGATGAACCGCCTGCTGCTGCGCTGCGCCGTGACGCCCGCGCCGCGACTGAACTGGAAGAGCCGCACCGCCGCCGCCTCGCTCACCACCCTGCTGCTGCTGGGCGGCCTGTACGGCAAGATCTCCGCCTACCCGCTGCGCTGGAGCGATGCCTTCTTCGGCACCCACACCTTCTCCGCCCAGGTCACCTTCAATCCGGTGCTGTATTTCGCCGATACCTTCTACAACGGCGGCGGCGTGACCTTCGATGCCGCCAAGGTGCGCGCCCACTACGACGAGATGGCGCGCTGGCTCGGCGTGGATGCCCCCAACCGCGACACCCTCGACTTCCGCCGCAGCCACGTCCCGGCCCAGGCGCCGGCCACCCCGCCCAATGTGGTGATCGTGATCCTGGAGTCCTTCGCCAGCTACAAGGCCGGCCTGTCCGGCAACCCGCTCAATCCGACGCCGCACGTCGACGCGCTGGCCCGCGACGGCTATTTCTTCGACAACTTCTACACCCCGCAGACCGGCACCGCGCGCTCGATCTTCTGCGCCATCACCGGCATCCCCGACGTGGAAACCAACGGCACCTCGACGCGCAACCCGCGCATCGTCGATCAGCACACCCTGCTCAACGCCTTCACCGGCTACGACAAGTTCTACTTCCTCGGCGGCAGCGTCAGCTGGGGCAACATCCGCGGCCTGCTCACCAACAACATCCCCGACCTGCGCCTGTACGAGGAAGGCAGCTACAGCGCCCCGGCCATCGACGTCTGGGGTATCTCCGACCTGGACCTGTTCCGCGAGGCGAATCAGGTATTCCGCCAGCAGCAGAAGCCGTTTGTCGCCGTGGTGCAGACCTCGGGCAATCATCGCCCCTACACCATCCCGGACGACAACGCCGGCTTCAAGCTGCTGCAACCGGACGAACAGGAACTGCTGCGCTACGGCTTTCACTCCGCCGAGGAGTTCAACGCCTATCGCTTCATGGACCACAGCATCGGCGAATTCATGCGCCTGGCGCACGAGGCCGGCTACGCCGACAACACGCTGTTCGCCTTCTTCGGCGACCACGGTCTGCCCGGCGATGCCGTGCATGCGCGCAAGGCCGACATGCAGCTGGACCTCGCCAGCAACCGCGTGCCGTTCATCATCTACAACAAAAAGCTGATCCCGCAGGGCCGGCGCATCGGCACCGTCGCCAGCGAAACCGATGTGCTCGCCACCATGGCCGCCCTCGCCGGCCGCAGCTACGTCAACACCACGCTGGGACGCAACCTGTTCGATCCGCGCTTCGAAAATGAGCCGTACGCCTTCAAGATCATCCAGACCACACCGGTACGCGTCGGCCTGATCGGCGAGCAGTTCTATTTCGAAACCAACGAGGACGGCAGCTACCGCCATCTGCACCGGCTGGACAGCGAGACACCGCGTGACAACGTCCTCGCGCAGCATCCCGAGGTGGCGGCGCACATGGAACGCCTGACCCGCGGCTACCACGAGACGGCGAAATACATGCTGTACCACAATAAGCCGGTTACAACGGACTAGGGACTAGGGACTAGGGAAAAACAATATTGGCGTGCGCGCAGTGCACTCGCTCCCTAACCCCTAGCTCCTAGCCCCTGACTTTCGATAAACGAACAACAAGGGCACACAAATGAACGTACTCGTGATCGGCAGCGGCGGGCGTGAACACGCCCTGGCCTGGAAGGCGGCGCAGTCGCCGCGCGTGAGCAAGGTGTTCGTGGCGCCGGGCAACGCCGGCACCGCGCGCGAAGCGAAGATCGAGAACGTCACCATCAAGGTGGAGGACATCCAGGGCCTGGTGGCCTTCGCGCGCGACCATGCCGTCGCCCTCACCATCGTCGGCCCGGAAGTGCCGCTGGTGCTCGGCGTGGTGGATGCCTTTCAGGCCGCCGGGCTGCGCTGCTTCGGCCCAAGCCAGGCGGCGGCACAGCTGGAGGGCTCCAAGGCCTTCACCAAGGACTTTCTCGCCCGCCACAACATCCCCACCGCCGCCTACGGCAACTTCACCAACATGGAAGCCGCCCTCGCCTACGTGCGCGAACAGGGTGCGCCCATCGTCATCAAGGCCGACGGCCTCGCCGCCGGCAAGGGCGTCATCGTCGCCATGACCCTGGCGGAGGCGGAAGAAGCGGTGCGCGACATGCTGTCCGGCAATGCCTTCGGCGAGGCGGGGCATCGCGTGGTGATCGAGGAGTTCCTCGAGGGCGAGGAGGCCAGCTTCATCGTCATGGTGGACGGCGAGCACATCCTGCCCATGGCCACCAGCCAGGACCACAAGCGCGTCGGCGACGGCGACACCGGCCCCAACACCGGCGGCATGGGCGCCTACTCCCCCGCCCCGGTGGTCACCCCCGAGGTGCATGCACGGGTGATGCGCGAGGTGATCGAACCCACCGTGCGCGGCATGGCCGCCGAGGGCCATCCCTACGCCGGCTTCCTCTATGCCGGCCTGATGATCAGCCCCGCGGGCGCCCCCAAGGTGATCGAATACAACTGCCGCTTCGGCGACCCGGAGACCCAGCCGATCATGCTGCGCCTTCAGTCCGACCTGGTGGGCCTGTGCGAGGCGGCCCTCGACCGCCGCCTGCATCAGGTGAGCGCGGAATGGGACCCGCGCGCCGCCGTGGGCGTGGTGCTGGCCGCCGGCGGCTATCCCGGCGACTACCGCAAGGGCGACGTGATCAGCGGCCTCGACGAGGCGGTGGCCCACGACGCCAAGGTGTTCCACGCCGGCACCGCCGTGAAGGATGGCCGGGTGGTCACCGCCGGTGGCCGCGTGCTGTGCGCCACCGCGCTGGGCGACAGCGTGGGCGAGGCCCAGGCGCGCGCCTACGCCCTGGCCGGCAAGATCAGCTGGGACGGCCTGTTCTACCGCCAGGACATCGCCTGGCGCGCCATCCAGCGCGAAGAGGGCTGAGCCCCGTGGCCGCCATGTTCCCCGCCAGCCCGACGCTGACCTTCCACGACCCCCTGGGCGAGATGCTGGGCGCGGGGGACGGCTGCTATCGCTACAACTTCGACGACGCGGTGAAGCTGGCCGGCCATGCCTGCCCCACGGTGGCCGGCGGCTTCCTGCTGGTGCTGGGCGCGGTGGAGCGCCTGTATGGCGACGAGATGCCGCAGCGCGGCGGCCTGCGCGTCACCGTCCACGCCGCCGTCGACCAGGGCGCCACCGGGCCGCTGAGCCAGGTGCTGACCCTGCTCACCGGCGCCGCCGCGGAGAACGGCTTCCATGGCCTCGCCGGCCAGCAGGTGCGGCACCAGCTGCTGCAGTTCGCCCCGGACGGCGCCAGCGGCCCCCTGCGCTGCACCTTCGAGCGCCGGGACAGCGGCCGGCAGATCACCCTGACCTATGACCCCTCCAGCATCCCGCCGGCGCCGGGCATGATGGCCGACATGCAGGCGGTACTCGGCGGCCAGGCCGACGCCACCACCACCCAGCGCTTCCGCACCGCCTGGCGCGAGCGGGTGGAGCGGCTGTTGGCAGACCGCGGCCGGCACACCGTATTCCAGCCCTGAGCGGCCGGGTGTCTGGCCTTTACCCCCTGGATTTGCGTATCATGCCCAGACCTCTGCGCGCGCATTCGCCCAAACAGCGGCAACGAATTCAACGAATACAAAACCAATAGATTTATTTTTATTTCTTTTAAGGAGCACATGAAATGTCCGAGAAGCATCCAGTGATCGCGGTCACCGGTTCCTCCGGTGCCGGCACGACCACGGTCAAGAACGCCTTCGAACACATCTTCCACCGCGAAAGCATCAAGCCGCTGGTGGTGGAAGGCGATTCGTTCCACCGCTACGACCGCGCCTCCATGAAGAAGGCCCTGGAAGAGTTCGCCAAGAAGGGCAAGAACCTGTCCCACTTCGGCCCCGACGCCAACCACTTCGACCTGCTGGCCGAGACCTTCGCCACCTACAGCCGCACCGGCAAGTGCAAGCGCCGCTACTACATCCACAGCGATGCCGAGGCCGTCGAGCACAACGCCCGCCTGAACGCCAGCTACAAGGCCGGTGAGTTCACGCCGTGGGAAACCATCAGCGACAAGACCGACCTGCTGTTCTACGAAGGGCTGCACGGCGGCGTGGTGGACGGCAAGGTGGACGTGGCCGCACAGACCGACCTGCTGATCGGCGTGGTGCCCATCGTCAACCTGGAATGGATCCAGAAGATCTTCCGCGACAACGCCCAGCGCGGCTACTCCGCCGAGGCCATCGTCGACACCATCCTGCGCCGCATGCCGGACTACGTGAACTACATCACCCCGCAGTTCTCCCGTACCGACATCAACTTCCAGCGCGTGCCGACCGTCGACACCTCCAACCCGTTCATCGCCCGCGACATCCCGACCCCGGACGAGAGCTTTGTGGTGATCCGTTTCCGCGACCCGGCGAAGTTCAACACCGACTTCCCCTACCTGCTGAACATGATCCCCAACTCGTTCATGTCGCGCCGCAATTCCATCGTGGTGCCCGGCGGCAAGATGGGCTTCGCCATGGAGCTGATCCTCGCCCCGATCATCCACAGCATGATCGAGAAGAGCCGCAAGGCGAAGGCCAGCAAGCCCAAGGCCGCGAAGTAAGGCCCTGGTGTGTTGCAGTGAAAAGGCCCGCGCAAGCGGGCCTTTTTCTTTCCCCGCACGCCGCCGTTCCTGCGGCACCGCTACAGGCCGCTGATTTCTCCGCACTTTCCACACCGCTGCAGCGAAGTTTGGGTAAAATGCCCGCCATGCACGCGGAGCGCACAGCATGAGCAATACCATCGCCATCGTCGGCCTCGGTTACGTCGGCCTGCCCCTGGCCGTGGCCTTCGGCAAGCACACCACCACCCTCGGCTACGATCTTTCCGCCGCGCGTATCGCCAGCTACCAGCAGCACGTCGACCCCACCGGCGGCGTCAGCGGTGCGGAGTTTGCCGCCGCCAGCCATCTCACCTGCAGCACCGACCCGGCCCTGCTGGCACGCGCCGACATCATCATCATCACCGTCCCCACGCCGGTGGACAGCGCGCGGCGGCCCGATTTCGCGCCGCTGATCAGCGCCTCGGAAACCGTGGGCCAATACATGCGGCGCGGCGCCCTGGTCATCTACGAATCCACCGTCTACCCCGGCGCCACCGAGGAGATCTGCATCCCGGTACTGGAGCGCGCCTCGGGCCTGACGTGGCAGCAGGACTTCCACGTCGGCTACTCGCCGGAGCGCATCAATCCCGGCGACCACGAACACACCCTGAGCAACACGCTGAAGGTGGTGGCTGGCGACAGCGCGGAAACATTGGCGCGTGTCGCCGCACTGTACGAACAGGTGGTCAGCGCCGGCGTGCACCGCGCCAGCAGCATCAAGGTGGCCGAGGCGGCCAAGGTCATCGAAAACACCCAGCGTGACCTCAACATCGCGCTGATGAACGAGCTGGCGCTGATCTTCGACCGTCTCGACATCGACACCCTGGAGGTGCTGGAGGCCGCGGGCACCAAGTGGAACTTCCTGCCCTTCCGCCCCGGCCTGGTGGGCGGCCACTGCATCGGCGTCGACCCCTATTACCTGGCGCACAAGGCCGAGATGATGGGCCATCACCCGGACGTGATCCTCGCCGGCCGCCGCATCAACGACGGCATGGCCGCGTTCATCGCGCAGCAGACGGTGAAGCAACTGATCAAATCCGGCAGCGCGGTAAAGGGCGCGCAGGTCATCGTCCTCGGCCTCACCTTCAAGGAAAACTGCCCCGACCTGCGCAATTCCAAGGTGGCGGAGATCGTGCGCGAACTGAGCGACTTCGGCTGCACGGTGTGCGTGCACGACCCCATCGCCGCGCCGGACGAGGCGATGCACGAATACGGCGTCGCGCTGACGCCGTGGCCGCTACTGCCGCGCAACGCCGACGCCATCATCGCCGCCGTCAATCACCGCGCCTACCACGCGCAGCCGCTCGCCGAGCTGCTCGCCCATCTCAAGCCCGGCGGCGTCTTCGTCGACATCAAATCCAGCTTCGACGCCGCGGCGATCCGCCGCGCCGGCCATAGCCTCTGGCGGCTATGAGCATTGCCGGCTACCAACCGCTGTGCGCCCAACTGGGCCTCACCCAGGGCATCCCCTACACGCCGCAGTGGTCCGCCGCCCCCGACTTCCTGCAACTCATCGTCGACCACGTCCTCACGCACCAGCCGCACACCATCGTCGAATGCGGCAGCGGCCTCACCACCCTGATGCTCGCCCGCGCCTGCGTCCTGAACGGTCACGGCCATGTCTACAGCCTGGAGAACGGCGCCGACTACGCCGCCAACACCCGCGCCGAGATCGCCCGCTACGGACTGGATGCATACTCCACCGTGCTGCACGCGCCGCTGCTACCCCACACCATCAACGGCCGTGACTATCAGTGGTACGACACCACCGCACTGACCGCCCACGACATCGGCCTGCTGATCATCGACGGCCCGCCCGGCTTCCTCCAGCACCACTCCCGCTATCCCGCCCTGCCCCTGCTGCGCGAACGCCTGGCGCCACGCTGCACCCTCTTCATGGACGATGCCGCCCGCCCGGACGAACGGGAACTGGTGGAGATGTGGCTCGTGGAAATGCCGGCTGCGCGGCACGAATACATCGCCAATGAACGCGGCTGCGCGATCCTGCATCTGGCAAAGACTTGAATCTGACGGCAGGTTGGGCTGACGCAGGAAGCCCAACAGCAGGGGCAAACTGTTGGGCTTCGTACCTTAGCCCAACCCGCTAAACCACCTCAAAAACGGAGCCGACCTTCCGGTAGCCAAGCTTTTCGTAATACACATCCTCATCGGACAATACGTACACAGGCAGACGCCCATGATCCACTTTCACCTGCGCCGTCAATGACCGGCCGACACCCCGGTTGCGCCACCCCGGCACTACATAAAGCTCGCTGATATACACCGCGAAGCCATTGTCCAGAATGGCCCGCATATAGCCGCAGAACGCCTTGTCGTCGTAACAAACGTACGTGAGGCTCTCGTTCAGCCGGCTGCGGTAACGATCAATGGTGGCCTCGCTGGTAAATATCTCCCAGTCGGGCTCCTTCTTGATGGCTGCCAGAATGTCTTCCACGTGCTCGGGTGTGCATCTGAGTATTTTCATGCGGGGCGCCGCAGGTTAGGGTGATGAAATGAGGTCAGTCTCGCAGGTTGGGCTGACCGCAAAGGTTCTAATGGCTGAATCTATAGCTGGTCAGTCCGGTAAATTTCCTCTTGTACACATGTAGTGTGACACGATCCCCCGTGCGCGGCCTGGACCACAAAGGAGCGGAATACACGTGCGCTGATCCACTACTCAATCGCACGGTCACACGAATATACGAACTGCCATATCGAGGAAACATCTGCACCGAATGGATTACTGTCCCGGAAATGGATTCCCCCGTCGGATACAGCGGGTCAAGAATATTTACAGCAAACACAGCTATAACCGCCAGTGCGACTACTGCGATTACAATCTTTGCCTTTCCCCACCTCGTCATACGACAGCCAATTCCTGAAATTGCCAACGATGTAAACATCAAGTCCCGTAGGTTGGGCTGACGCAGGAAGCCCAACACGCCAAGGTTCATCACAGAGTTTTTACTCTGACACCGAACTCCCTCGAGCTCCCGAATTGGTAACCAGGCATAGGGCGCCCCATGGGCGCCGTGTGGTGGCGGGCACGGCCCGCCCTATGACTATTTAGGGCCTCGACAGCGGAAGAAATAAATCTAGTGATAATCAGTCAACCATATTACTGATATCACAGCCGATGAATTATTCCATTTTATAGAAATGCGTTTACTGCCCGTTGGTGCGTCCTGCACCGGCGTGAGTCTTGGGACGAATATACCGCAGCTCGACGGTCCAGCAATCTTGCGGATCGTTGGACCGCCATACCCCGTCATTGGCCCCATCGGGCACCATGCATCCGACAAGACCTGCTCCTACCCCTGATCGGCAGAGGCGTTGTGCCGCCGGTCCCACTCCAGCAGTGCCAGCTCCAGATCACCCTCGGCGCCAATCCAGTGCCAGAAGTGGCGGAAATCGTCCTTGGCGTTTTCCAGGCGGAAGTCCATCTTGTGGCGCTTGTCCTTGAGGAAGTGGGCGATGTTGGCTTCGACGGTGGCGATGTAGTCGTCGGCGATGGCCTCGTTCGTGGCGCGCCGATCGTCGTCGTGCAGCAGGATGCCTTCGCGGTAGGCCTTCATGATGCCGAAGTCGGCGCGGCGCACGAAGCTGGCGGCGACCTTGGTGCGGTCGCGGGTGAGGTGGACGTAGTAGGCAGTGTCGCCATAGGCGGCATCGAGGCGCCCGAGCAGCCAGGACAGGCGGTTGTCGGCCTCGATGTGGTGCGGCGGATAGGCGAGGCGTGCGGCGCCGAGCAGTTGCACGCGGGACTCGTGCCCGGCGCTGAAGTTGCCGATGTGGCGGCAGGCCTCGACGAAGGTCGTCGAGCCGCAGCGGCCGGTATTGAGGATGAATACGTTCATGTCGTGTCCGGATGTCTCCGCAGTAGCGAATCTGGTTTACATCCCCGCTCCCTGGCCCTGGGCCATCTGTTCCCGACATGGCCAACCGACTACATCCATATAGTTGCCTCCCTACGTGAGAGGCGAGGGCTGCGGGGATGGGGCATCATCGTGCGTAATTTAGGCCGAGGGCATCACGCCACGCGCTCCGGTCGGCAGGATAGTGTCTGATCGCTTCAATGATGGCGGCGATGCGTGCCTGCCGATGGGATGCGTCATTGACCTGCTGCCAGGCGCGGGCCTCATCGCCAAAATTGTTTTCCATGTTGGCGATGAACTGTTCGAACAGCTGCCTTGCTGCGGCCAGCTCCGCGCCCTGCTGCCACCAGCCAGCGGCACTCTCGTACAGACTGCGCAGCTGCGCGATCTTGGCGACAATCTGCCGATGCTTGAGGCCATACCTGGCGTGCATCTCCGCCGCCACTTCAGCGACCGTGCGCGCCATTGCATCTTCGGTCAGAGACGCCGCCGGATAGCCCAGGGCGGTCAGCCGCTCCATGCTGAACAGCATGACGTCACCGAAATATTGCCGCTCGAATTCACCGGACAGGTCGACCCGCGCCTGCGCGCGTTCGATGCCGGGCCGGAATTCGGACTGGCCCAGGGCCTCGACGGTGCGGCGGTGCAGCATGGGCAGGTTGGCGGACACGAAGCCCGCGCCCAGTTCGGCCTTGATGATGCGGCCCAGCGTCGGGCCGGCCATGCGCAGCTTGAGGGCGGCGAAGGGAATGAAGTAGTCCAGCCCCTGCGGGGTGAAGACATAGTTGCCGGTGTAGATGGTGCGCGCCGGGGTAATGGTCCCGCGCAGTTCGGCCGGTTGATACACGCTGCGGCGCGTCGGGTGTTCGCCGTCGAAAAAGCGGCCCAGCCGGGCGGCGAAATCCTGGAAGCAGGCGGCGTGGTCGTGCCTGCCGCACAGGCCGCAGTGGTAACGGAAGGCCTCTGCCGCCTTGAAGCCGAACATGTCCGCCATATCGTGATAGGCGGCATCATCGGCGGGGCGCCGCGCCGCGTGGAAGCTACACGCGGCGTGCGGCGCGCAGCGCGCCATGTCGACGAGAAACGCCATCACGTCATCGAGGAAGTTGCCCGCCATCACCGCCGGCGACACCGGCGGGTCGCCCACCACCTTGCCGGTGAGGATGCGCGCCGAGGTGGTGGAGAATATCTGGTCGAGGCCGTTCAGGTAATCGACGGCGTACTGTTCCTCCTCGCCACCGGCCGTCGCCAGGTTGACACGAAATTCCTGATCGCTGTCGAGAAACCAGATCAGCTGCCGGTGGCCGTCCTGCATCCGTTGGCGCAGCCACAGATAGGCGATGTTGCGGGTGATCGAGGCGCCCTTGTGTGCATAGCTGTGGCCGTCGCCGATGATGCCGGCCAGGTGTGCGCGCGTTTCCTCCGGCAGCGCAGCGACCAGCGCGCGCTGCTCGTCCGGACCGAGGTGGTGCACCGCGATGCCCTGCGCGGTGACCGCGGCGGCGATGGCGCGATGCTGGTCGATACTGCCGGCGTCGAGACTGTCCTCCGCCACCAGGACCGCCACCTTGCCGGCATAGGGGTAGCGGCGCCGCAGTTCCAGCAGGGTGTGCAGGCAGTCGGACAGGTGGCGCGGGCGATCGGCGACGGGGATGACGAGAGTGATGTCGTGGGGAGCGGGCGCAGTCATCGCCGCGACGAGTAATTGGGGAACAGATTCTTGTCGATGACGATCTCGATCAGATTGATCGCATCGCGCAGGTCGCAGTGGGCGAACAGCGTGTCGACATCGGCCGTCCTCTCCACCCGCTGGTAATGGATGCCGAAGGAGCGGGCCAGCAATTCGAAGTCGGGATTCACGAAGTCGCAGCTGATGAAGCGCTGCTGGTAGTGCTGGTACTGGTTCTTGCGGATCAGGCCCATGGTGGCGTTGTTGAACACCACGACGTTGAGCGGAATGCCGTAGTTCACCGCGGTCATGATCTCCATGGCGCACATCTGGAAGCCGCCGTCGCCGATGATGGCGAAGGTCGGCCGCTGCTCGATGAAGCGCGCGCCGATGGCGGCGGGGATGGCATGGCCCAGGGAGGAGATGCCGGAGTTGGGATAGTAGCGGTTGCCGCTCGCCACGTTGTAGAAGTTCTGCGCGAAGATGATGTTGTCGTCGAACACCTGCACGCCGCGCGGGAAGTTCTGCTCCAGCGCACGGAAGAAATGCTCCATCAGGGCGAAGCCGGACTGGAACATGGCGTAGTCGCTGGTGACCGCCGCCTTGGAGCGTTCGATCTCGCTGCGCAGGCGCGCGAAGCTGGCCGCCTGCGCCTCGCGGCCGTCGAGATAGGTGAGCACACCGCCCAGCACCACCTTGATGTCGCCGTGGATGGCGAGGTCGGCGGGAAACACCTTCTCCAGCTGCGCCGGGTCGATATCCACCTGCACCACCTTCTTGCCGCCGAGCAGGGTCGGGTCCCACAGATAGCTGGTGCGCTCATTGAAGCTGGCGCCGAGAAACACCACCAGATCGGCGCGGTCCACCAGATAGCGGTAGGCATGGCCGCTGGAGGTGACGCCCAGGCTGCCGAGGGCCAGCGGCGACTGCTCGCTGATCACGCCCTTGGCCTTGAGGCTGGTGGTCACCGGAACGTTGAGCAGGGCCGACAGCTGTTCCAGCTCCCCCTGCGCGCCGGCGCGCAGGCAGCCGTAGCCGGCGACGATCACCGGATGCTCGGCGGCCAGCAGCATCTCGGCGAGTTGTTGCGCCGGCTGGGCGCACTCGCGCTGCGAGCGGGTGTGGCGGCAGCTGTGGATGCGGTCGAGCAGGTTGGCGTCGACCAGTTCCTGCTGCACGTTGTAGGGGAAACTGAGCAGCACCGGGCCGGGCTGATCGGACAGCAGGATCTTCGCTGCCTGATTGAGCACGTTCTCCAGGTAGTCGGTGCGCTCGACGATCTTGTTGTAGCGCGTGATGCCCTTGAACAGCGACACCTGATCGATGCTGCCGCCCTCGCCCGAGCTTTCCTGCAGACCGCCCTTGCCGAAGATGTGGGTGGAGGTCTCGCCGGTCAGCACCAGCACCGGCAGCTTGTCGGCATAGGCGTTGGCGATGCCGGTGACCAGATTGGTGGCGCCGGGTCCGGCAGTGGTGATGCAGGCGCCGATCTTGCCCGAGGCGCGCGCATAGCCACCGGCCATGAAGGCCGCGCCCTGCTCGTGCTTGACCAGCACGGTCGCGATGGACGAGTCGTACAGGCTGTCATACACGGGCAGGATGTGCGCCCCCGGCATGCCGAAGATGGTTTGCACCCCCAGGCGTTCCAGGTAGCGGACAATCAGTTCGCTGACGGGTATTTTCATCGGGTCATGAGGTCGCGGTAAGACCCGCAGTGTAACCGAAACAGCCCCGCACAATCACATCGATCCGAAAGCCGGTTATCCCGCAAAAACGGGGGGCACGCCGTAGGAGCGGATCGTATCCGCGACAGCGTCAACAAGACGGACACCAGCGGTCGCGACTACGATTCGCTCCTACCGGAACATCAGCCCGGCATGCCATCGACGCGCGGCTTGAGCAGCATCATGCCGTAACTCCAGACGAACAGCGCGAAGGCCGCGGCCCAGAACACGGCAGAGAGCGCGACGGTAAGCGCGTAGGACGGCAGCAGCAACGGCAGAAAGACGCGCAGCAGGGCCGCCACGTAGAGCAGGGCGAAGGCCCACGGCATCGCCCGCGGGGCTTGCAGCACGCGCCCGGTGTGGCCCAGCGTGACGCGCGCCATCATGCCCAGGGTGATGCCGCCGATGGTGCCGATGGTGAGCGCATGCAGTGCCAGCAGCGAACCGAACCCGCCGAAGCCGGCCACGGCCTTGAGGGCAAAACCGAGCACCAGCCAGGCGTAGCCCAGCTGCAACACCCACACCAGCGGCGCGCGCCAGATGGCAAGGGTATACCAGCCCGACAGACGGATGCCGTTGACCAGTGCGGCAAGCGCCGCCACCAGGGCCACCAGCAGCGGCTGCGGCACGAAGCCCTCCACCAGGGCGAGGGCCAGCACGCTGAGCGGGGCGGCGACTTCGACCCAGGGCCATTCGCGGCGGACGAAGCCGGTATCGACGCCCTTTTCGGTGAAGAACGGAATCACGCGGCCGCCCATGATCACGATGATGAGCAGGATCATGCCGGTAGCGAGGTAGGTGCCCGCGGCCGCCGTGGCGCCGGTCACGCCGAGCAGTTGCAGATGCACGAGGAGATTGCCCACGGCAAGACCGAGCAGGATGCCGACGAACATCAGGCTTTTGTAGTGACGCGCCTTGAGCAGCGGCAAGAGCAGTGCCAGCGCGGCCAGGGGCAGGAAGGTGAGGTCCACCAGCGCAGCTACCGAAGGCGGCACCGGCAGCAAGGCCGACACACGCCCCAGCAGCCAGAGCAGTGCCAGCAGTGCCAGCGGCAGGCCGCGCAGCGTCTGTACGCCGGTCCAGTTGCGCGCCGCGGTCAGCAAAAAACCGACGATCACGGCGGCGGCATAGCCGAACAGCATTTCATGACTGTGCCAGCCGATAAATCCGTAATAGCCGCCGCCCTGCTCGCCGCGGGCAAAGCTGTGGCCCCACAGAGCAACCAGGATTACCGCACCCAGGCCGGCCAGTAAAAAAAACGGACGAAAGGCAAGGTCAAACGGTGCCCAGTTGCGCGGTGTGCGCTGTGGTTCGGTGATGCCCACGATAGCCATGAATTGTGTCTCCCGTTGAATGGGTACGACATGTGGGCAGCTTGCGGCGATCCAATCTGCCTTTGGTGGTAACTGCGGAGCAATTGCACCGCGTCTGACGGGCCGGCATGAACTACGCAGGGTCGATGGCGATCACCTGCGCGGCATCGCCATCGACGCGCCAGCGCACATTGCAGTCAAACACGCGCACGCCGTAGATGCGTCCCGGCTCCTCGTCGCCGCGATAGGCCGGCCGCGGGTCGTATTGCAGCATCTGCACGATGAACTCGCGCAAGTCGGGCCGCGGCGCGCACACGGCCTCTGCCTCTGGCGCAAAGGCCACCTGCAGGCGCGGCTGCGGTGCGCCGTCGGCAAAGCCCGCTCGTGCCGTAGGCACATGGTCCACGTAGGGCACATACGGCTTGATGTCGAGCACCGGCGTGCCGTCCAGCAGATCGGCGCCACGCAGTTGTAGCAGCAAACGCCCCTGTTCGCGTTTGATGCCGGTCAATTCCACCACCGAAAGCCCGATGGGGTTGGGACGGTGGGTCGCGCGCGTGGCGAACACGCCGAGGCGCTGATTGCCGCCCAGGCGCGGCGGCCGCACCGTCGGCGACCAGTCGCCCTGGCGCACGCCGTGAAACACGAAGGTGATCCAGAGATGGGAGAAACCGTCGAGGCCGCGCACCGCCTCGTCGCGGTCATAGGGCGGCAGCAGCTCCAGCTGCGCCTGCGCCGCGCTCATCAGCCCGCTCTGACGCGGGATGCCGAACTTTTCCTTGAAGGGGGAATGGATGACGCCGATAGTTTCGAATGCATGGCGTGACACCGACTCTCTGTGGTCTAGCAAAACGGCAATCCCTACTTCTGCCAGACAGAGAAGTATTCAAAACGCGATCTGCGGCCGCCAACCTCGTACAGGCAGCGCGGACGCATGCCGAACAAATCGAATGAACTATCCAGAAACTCACGAAAGGTGACCGAGTCCCATACGTGCGCATGCTCGCGCCTGTTTCGCAGGTTGTTTACTTCCTGCTGCAACAACGCCTCACTGCCGCCCAGCAGCCGGGGCTCCACCGCACGGATAAAATCGAGATAGTGCTCGTCCGTGACGTCCACCACCCCTTGCTGATATTCGGCAAGCAGATGCGCAAACGGCGTCAGCGGCCGCTTTTTGTCGTAGGTGTAATTCTTGTCCGGGGCAGAAATGACAACCATGCCCCCGGGCCGGACTACGCGAAACAATTCTTTTACTGCATGAACCGGATTCGCCACATGCTCGATCACATGATTGAACACGATGAAATCCAGCGACTCATCCGCGAAATCGGATAGACCGCGCTGATCAATGTCAACGATGTAATCCACGTCGACGATCTTGTGGGGCGGAATTTCCGGGAACCGCACCATTGCCTCGGACTTCGACATGACGTCGGCATAAGAAATCCGGCAAGTGCGGGGAACCGGGGCTGGCTGATGAAGCGCGCCTACCTCAACGCCATGCCCGGCGAGCAGGCGGTATCCCTTCCCGCGATAGTGAAACCTGAGTTTCTTGACATAGTCCTTCAGCCAACGCATAGCGAAAAATGGCGCACTAAATCGTTTAACGGAACTGGCACAGATAGGCGCTTTCCACCAGCGCCTTGATGCCGAACTTGCTGTTGGCCGGCACGTTGAACACCTCGCCCGCCTTCACCTCGCGCCAGCCGTTCTCGCCCGGCAGCGACACCGATACCTTGCCGGAAACGATACTCATGATCTCCGCCTTGCCGGTATTGAACTCGTAGTCACCCTGCGCCAGCACGCCGACGGTGGCGGCACCTTCCGCCTCGGTGAAGGAGATGGATTTGACCTTGCCGTCGAAATACTCGTTTACCTTGAACACTCTTGGCTCCTCAAACAAACGTGATTGGATAAGTCAGATACAAGATTAAAGAGGAAAGATGCAAGGGAAGGTGTGCGCTGCACACACGGCTGTTTGAATTCTAAAGCAGCACGAGCGCAGCGCGTTCATTCCCTTGTATCTTGTCACTTGTATCTTGTATCTCTGTTTTCTTGCCGGTGCGCAGTGCGCACCCTACAACCGCACAAAATGCATCAGCAAACGCTGCAACTGCGCCTCCGGCAGCGCCGCCTCGATGGCCGGGAACAGGTCGTTTTCCTCGAAGCGGATGTGCTCGCGCAGGGCAGCGGCCAGGGCATGCAGCACGGGCAGCGGCGGTGCGGCGAGGGTTTCCTCGATCTCATCGACCAGGGCGCGCATCAGTACGTGCTGGCGCAGGGTCTCCACGATCAGCGGGTGGTCCGGCGCGCTGTAGCGGGCAAACACCGGCAGCAGCCACTCCTCCTCCGCCACGAAGTGCGGACCGATTTCTGCCCGCCAGACGTGCAACAGGTTTTGCGCCGCCGCCTGCAGATCACTGTCCGCCTCCAGCCGGCTCACCCGCCGCGCCAGCACCAGGCCGCTGTGGTGGTCGCTGGAGAGCTGGCGCAGGGCGGCGTGGCGCTTCATGGCCGGATCAGATGAACTCCAGCACTTCGTCGGCCGGGTCGTAGGGGCGGCGCTTGATCTGCATCTCCTGCAGTTCGCGCAGGCGCTGCTCGCGGGCGCGCACCGCATCCTCGCGTGCCGCAATGCTGACCTCGCCGAACAGCACCTGCTTGAGGAAACGGAAGCCGAACTGCATCAGCTCGAGATCGTCCTCCATCAGCCGCTGGTTGGTAGCGTCGTCCAGGTCGAAGGAGTTCTGGAACCCCTCCGAGCGCACGAATTCACGGAACAGGTCGACGTCGTAGCAGGCCATGAAATACAGCTGGCGGCTGCGCAGCGAGGGCTTGCCGATGGTGGGGCCGGACGACATCTTCTTCAGGATCAGCTGGCGCCAGCCGCGCGACTGTTCGTCGTACTCGGCGACGCCCTGCTCCTTGCGGTATGCGTCGATGGTCAACGGGCGATCGACCTCGTGGCCCTTGCAGTGCGGCTCCTTCACCAGCGCATAGGAGCTTCTGTCGGTGTATTCATCCTGCTTGCGCATGGCAATGAGCGCCACCGGATAGTAGCGGCAGGCAGTGGGGCGGTCCTCGTACACCGAGCAACCCTCGGGACGCATGAACTGGCAGGCGGTGCCGTCTTCCACCGGCTTGAACTTGACGCCGGCGATACCGTCCTTCTCCAGCTCGAACGGCACGGTGTACTGGCGCAGGAAGTCGCTGGAGCTGATGCCGAGGCGCGTCTTCAGGCGCAGCACATCATAGGGCGTCAGCGTGATATCGATATTGGCGCAACAGGCATTCCAGCAGCCGATGCCCTTGTGGCAGCTGAACTGGATGGTCTTGTCGCCATCGTACAGCGTGGGCATCACCGGACTGGAGGGAAACGGGGATTGGGTATGAGCAGAATCAGCCATGGGTACATCACCTCTATGAAACAGCCGGGAAAGGATACTCATGCCGCGGCCCCGGCGCCACCCTACCGATTGGATAGGCCATCGAAACGGGGGTAGGAGCGAATCGTATTCGCGAAATGGCGGCCAACGAAGCCTCGCAGGTCGCGAATACGATTCGCCCCTACAAAGGCCGGCACATACACCCCTGAAAACAAACCGGGCGCCTTGCGGCGCCCGGTTCGATTACCACCTACTGCAAAGTCGGCTCTTAGTGAGCGGCCGGCTTGAACAGCTTGGACTTGTCCACCAGGTCCACGTGGGCGCGCTTGAACACGGTCCACTGCTTGGTGTTCTTGTCATAGATGGAGTTCACGAAGCAGTGCCAGTTCTCCTCATCGACAAAGTTCTTGTCCATGCGGTAGTAGAAGCCCGGGTAACGGGATTCTTCGCGGAACTGGATGTGCTTCATGTGAGCTTCGGCGGTCAGGATGCGGTGATAGTTCTCCCACGCGCGCAGCAGCTCGTGGAGGTCCTTGGCACGCATCTTCAGCGCGTCTTCCTTCAGCATGTCCAGCTTCTCGGACGCCACCTTCAGCATGTGCTCGTTGGTGGTGTAGTAGGTGGCCACGCCCGCAACGTACTCGTCCATGATCTTCTGCAGACGGAACTGCAGCATCTTCGGAGTGATGTAGTTGGGGTTGACGTCGATGGCGGTGGAGTAGTCCTTGAACTGCAGGAAGGTACGCACCGGACGGTAGATCTCTTCCACCAGCTCGTCGACGGAGGTGTCGAGTTCCGGGGTCCAGTCCTTGTTGTCCAGCACGTACTGAACCATGGACTTGGCAGCCATACGGCCTTCGGCATGGGAACCGGAGGAGAACTTGTGGCCGGAAGCGCCCACGCCGTCACCGGCGGTGAACAGACCCTTCACGGTGGTCATGCCGCGGTAGCCCCAGTTCCAGCCCTTCGGCAGGTGAGCGGGGACGCCCGGCAGGGCCTCGTCGGTGGGGGCACCCACGTCGGTCGGACCGGAGGTCCAGATACCGCAGCAGCCGGAGTGCGAACCCAGCAGGTACGGCTCGGTGGGCATCAGCTCGGAGTTCTTCTTCTCCGGCTCGACGTTCTCACCAACCCAGATACCGCACTGGCCGACGCACATGTCCAGGAAGTCTTCCCAGGCCTCGGCTTCGAGGTGCTTCACTTCGCGCGGCGACAGGGTTTCCTTCAGCTTGGCGAGGGCGGTCACGGTGTCCATCCAGATGGGACCACGGCCTTCCTTCATTTCCTTCAGCATCAGGTGGTTACGCAGGCAGGAGGCGGGAACGGCGGCCTGACCATACGGGGGATAGTCGTTCAGCAGTTCCTTGTTCTTGACCATGTACACTTCGCCGGTGGCGTTGGTGGCCTGGGACTTGAACAGCAGGAACCAGGCGCCTACCGGGCCGTAACCGTCCTTGAAGCGGGCGGGAACGAAGCGGTTTTCCATCATGGTCAGCTCGGCGCCGGCTTCGGCGGCCATGGAGTAGGTGGAACCGGAGTTCCACACCGGGTACCAGGCGCGGCCGGTACCTTCACCCACGGAACGCGGACGGAAGATGTTCACGCAACCGCCGGCGGCCAGCAGGATGGCCTTGGCCTTGTACACCATCAGCTTGTGGTCACGGGTGGAGAAACCGACGGCGCCGGCAACGCGGCCCTTGTCGTTCTTGTCGTTGACCAGCTTGACGATGAAGACACGCTCGGCGATACGCTCGGAACCGATGGCCTTCTTGGCGGCTTCAGCGACGATCCACTTGTAGGATTCGCCGTTGATCATGATCTGCCACTTGCCGGAACGCACGGGCTTGCCGCCGTCCTTCAGCGCGGGCAGGCCCTTGGAGCCGTCGTGACGCTCGCCGTTCTCGTCGGTCTTCCAAATGGGCAGGCCCCACTCTTCGAACAGGTGCACGGACTCGTCGACGTGGCGGCCCAGGTCGTAGGCCAGGTCGTCACGGGTGATACCCATCAGGTCGTTGGAGACCATGCGGGCATAGTCCGCCGGGTCCTGGGCGTCGCCGATGTAGGTGTTGATGGCGGACAGACCCTGAGCCACGGCGCCGGAACGGTCCATGGCGGCCTTGTCGACCAGCTTGATCTTGAACTCGCGGCCCAGCTTGGCTTCAGCAGCCTTGGCCCACGGCATGATTTCATAAGCGGCGCCACAGCAGGCCATACCGCCACCGATCAGGAGAATGTCTACTTCTTCCTGGATTACTTCCGGATTACCAAATTCACCAGCCATTGTTCACTCCTAAAATCGTCAGGTCCGTAATTACTTGCGGATCAGCTCGGCCGGGTTGCCGGCGCGGTAGCCCTTCTGCTCCTGGTGGTTGAAGAAACCACTGTCAGCAATCTTGGCCATGTCGGCCGCCGGCTTGCCGCCGTACGGGTCGATGGAGCCTTCCGGGGTGGTACGGATGGGGAACTTGAAGCGCTTCATGGTGCCGTTGCGGAACTTGATGGTCCACATGATGGAGTCGGAACCACGCAGCGGCTGCACGGAGCCGCCCAGCGGGACGATGTCGGCGTAGTGACGGGCCTCGATGGCCTGCTGCGGGCAAATCTTCACGCAGGAATAGCACTCCCAGCACTGCTCGGGCTCCTGGTTGAAGGCACGCATGGCGTGACCGGTCTCGGAGCCGTCCTTGTCCAGCTTCATCAGATCGTGCGGGCAGATGTACATGCAAGCAGTCTTGTCCTGACCCTTGCAGCCATCGCATTTGTCGGTACGTACAAATGTCGGCATTGTTGTGCTCCTTATGTGTTAACTGCAGTTAAGAATCCACACCGCGACGCGGCTTTCAGTTGTCGTGGCGCTATCGTGAGCGCTCAGCAATCAACTGCTGGCGCAGGCCCCTGTCACGATCCGGCCGCTAGCGGCGCAGACCCTGAGACACCCAAATGGGGCCATCCAGTCCTAGGGACCGCTACCTTACTCGGCTAGCCGGGGGGTGCCAAACAGAACTATCTTTCGCTGGCATAAGCCGCCTTTATTGTTTGCCAAATGCCGGATTTCCTATTCCCAATGGGATAGATCGCGGGGAGGGGGGCTACATTAAGAGAGGTATAACGGGGCGGTCAGGTTTTGATATATTAGAAAAAAGTGATATTTTGTTAGACCCATTCTAATAAGGTCGGACAGACCACGACGCGAGGTCCGCAGTATATACCGCGGACCTCTCTGTTTTTGAGCACCGGTCTATATTCAAGCGCGAGTGACACTATGAGTGAGTCCCCCAACAAGGCGGCCGGCGGCCGCGTCGAAGTAAAGAACACCACGTGCTATATGTGCGCGTGCCGCTGCGGCATCCGCGTCACCCTGCGTGACGGCGAGGTGCGCTACATCCAGGGCAATCCCGACCACCCCCTGAACAAGGGCGTGATCTGCGCCAAGGGCAGCTCCGGCATCATGAAGCAGTACTCGCCGGCGCGCCTGACCCAGCCGCTCAAGCGCAAGGCCGGTGCCGAGCGCGGCGCCGGAGAGTTCGAGCCGATCTCCTGGGAAGAGGCCTTCAGCACCATCGAGGAACGCCTGGCCCACATCCGCGCCACCGACCCGAAGAAGTTCGCCCTGTTCACCGGCCGCGACCAGATGCAGGCCCTCACCGGCCTGTTCGCCAAGCAGTTCGGCACCCCCAACTACGCCGCCCACGGCGGTTTCTGCTCGGTCAACATGGCCGCCGGCATGATCTACACCATCGGCGGCTCCTTCTGGGAGTTCGGCGGCCCGGACCTGGAGCGCGCCAAGCTGTTCGTGATGATCGGCACCGCCGAGGACCACCATTCCAACCCGATGAAGATCGAGCTGGCCAAGTTCAAGCGCAACGGCGGCCGCTTCATCTCCATCAACCCGGTGCGCACCGGCTACTCGGCCATCGCCGACGAGTGGGTGCCCATCAAGCCGGGCACCGACGGCGCCCTGCTGCTGGCCCTGATCCACGAGATCATCAAGCAGGGCCTGTACGACCGCGACTTCATCACCCAGTACTCCAACGCCGCCGAGCTGGTGAACCTGAACCCGAACGACCCGGAATACGGCATGTTCGTGCGCTTCGAGGTCCCGCCCGAGGAGGGCTGCTTCGACCCGCAGAACAAGCTGTGGTGGGACCGCGAGCTGAACAAGCCCATCTCCACCCACACCCCCGGCGCCGATCCGCGCCTGCTGGGCGAGTTCAAGCTGTCCGACGGCACCCCGGTGAAGCCCTCGTTCCAGCTGCTCAAGGAGCGCGTCGAGCAGTACACCCCGGAATGGGCCGCCGACATCACCGGCATCCCCGCCGCCACCATCCGCCGCCTGGCCCACGAGATGGGCATCACCGCCCGTGACGAGAAGATCGAGCTGCCCATCGCCTGGACCGACGTGTGGGAGAACGAGCACAAGTCGGTCACCGGCAACCCGGTGGCCTTCCACGCCATGCGCGGCCTGGCCGCCCACTCCAACGGCTTCCAGACCATCCGCGCCCTCGGCATCCTGATGACCATCCTGGGCACCATCGACCGCCCGGGCGGCTTCCGCCACAAGGCGCCGTTCCCGCGCCCGATCCCGCCCTGCCCGAAGACCCCGACCAAGCCCGAGGACGTGCAGCCCAACACCCCGCTCAACGGCATGCCGCTGGGCTGGCCGGCCGACCCGGACGACCTGTTCGTGGATGACAAGGGCGGCCCGGTGCGCCTGGACAAGGGCTTCTCCTGGGAATACCCGCTGTCGGTGCACGGCCTGATGCACAACGCCATCACCAACGCCTGGCGCGGCGACCCGTACAAGATCGACACCCTGCTGATCTTCATGGCCAACATGTCGTGGAACTCCACCATGAACGCCGAGCAGGTGCGCAAGATGCTCAACGACAAGGACGAGAACGGCGAGTACAAGATCCCGTTCCTCATCGTCGCCGACGCCTTCCAGTCGGAGATGGTGGCCTTCGCCGACCTGGTGCTGCCGGATACCACCTATCTGGAACGCCATGACGTCATGTCCATGCTGGACCGTCCCATCTCCGAGTTCGACGGCCCGGTGGACTCGGTGCGCATCCCCGTGCTGCCGCCCACCGGCCAGTGCAAGCCGTTCCAGGAGGTGCTCATCGAGGTCGGTTCGCGCCTCAAGCTGCCGGCCTTCACCGACGCCAACGGCAAGCGCAAGTACCGCGACTACCCGGACTTCATCACCAACTTCGAGACCGCCCCCGGCTCCGGCATCGGCTTCCTCGCCGGCTGGCGCGGCAAGGGCGGCGAGAAGCACATGCGCGGCGAGCCCAACCCGAACCAGTGGAAGATGTACGAAAAGAACAACTGCGTGTTCCACTACGAGATGCCCAAGTCCTACCAGTACATGCGTAACTGGAACCAGGGCTACCTGCAGTGGGCGCAGTCCAACGCCATGACCCGCTACGCCGAGCCGATCAACTGCCACATCTATTCGGAAGTGCTGCAGAAATTCCGCCTCGCCGCCCAGGGCAAGACCAACGGCCGCCAGCCGCCGGAGCACCTGCGCAAGCGCGTCGAGACCTTCTTCGATCCGCTGCCGTTCTTCTATGAGCCGCTGGAGTCGCAGCTGTCCGACAAGCACAAGTACCCGCTCAATGCGGTGACCCAGCGCCCGATGGCCATGTACCACTCCTGGGACAGCCAGAATGCCTGGCTGCGCCAGATCCACACCTACAACCACCTCTACGTGCACCCGTCCGTCGGCGCCGCCGGTTGCTTCGATGATGGCGACTGGGTGTGGGTGGAATCGCAGTGGGGCAAGGTGCGCTGCATCTGCAAATACTCCGAGGCGGTGGAGCCGGGCACGGTGTGGACCTGGAACGCCATCGGCAAGGCCGCCGGCGCCTGGAACCTGGACCCCATGGCCAACGAGTCCAAGCAGGGCTTCCTGCTCAACCACGTGATCAGCGAGGAGCTGCCGCCGCACGACGCCGGCGACCATGTCTCCAATTCCGATCCGGTCACCGGCCAGGCCGCCTGGTACGACGTGCGCGTGCGCGTGTACAAGGCCGGCGCCGACGAAGCGAAGGAAACCTTCCCGCAGTTCGACCCCATGCCGTCCGCGCCGGGCACCCCGCCGCGCCGGCCGTGGCAGAACTATTTCGCGGGCAAGTTCCAGAAGAAGGGTTGAGAAGGTTAAGACAATGACTCAATTAGCACTCGTAATCGATTTGAACGTCTGCGTCGGCTGCCATGCCTGCGTGACCTCGTGCAAGCAGTGGAACACCTCGTCGGAGAAGGCCGGCCCGCTGTTCGATGATCGGCCGTACGGCGAAGACCCGACCGGCACCTTCTTCAACCGCGTGCAGACCTACGAGATCGGCTGTTTCCCCAATACGGAGACGCTGCACTTCCCCAAGAGCTGCCTGCACTGCGAGGACGCCCCCTGCGTCCCGGTGTGCCCCACCGGCGCCAGCCACAAGCGCGCCGAGGACGGCATCGTGCTGGTGGACTACGACAAGTGCATCGGCTGCAAGTACTGCTCCTGGGCCTGCCCCTACGGCGCGCGCGAATTCGACGAATACCAGAAGGTGATGAAGAAGTGCACCCTCTGCGTCGACCGTATCTACGACGAAAAGCTGCCCGAGTCCGAGCGCAAGCCCGCCTGCGTGCTGGCCTGCCCCACCTCGGCACGCCTGTTCGGCGACGTGCACGACCCGGAGTCGCAGGTGTCGGTGGCGATCCGCGAACAGGGCGGCTACCAGCTGATGCCCGAATGGGGCACCAAGCCGGCCAACCACTACCTGCCGCGGCGCAAGACGCGCATGCACATCCACGAGGATGAGCTGGTGCGCACCGACAACCCGCTCAAGAAGGAAGACATCCGCCACGGCACCAGCGACGACGTCACGCTGGACGACTGGCTCATGTAAAGAAGTCGCAAGTTGCAAGTGGCAAGTTGCAAGAGAACGGCAACCCCACTTGTAACTTGAAACTTGCAACTTGTAACTGGAGTTCAAAATGCATCCGGCATTCTCGGTAATCTTTCTGACCACCCTCATCGGCGTCGGCCAGGGCCTGTTCCTCGCCCTGTTCAGCGCCCAGGCCTACGGCATGGCCAAGCTGCTGCCGGCACAAAGCGGCAGCTTCTTCGCCAACGGCAGCTTCCTCGCCCTGCTGTTCCTGCTCGGCGGCCTGTTCGCCGCGGTGTTCCATCTCGGCAAGCCCAGCTACATGTTCACCCGCGCCTGGCGCGGCATGACCCAGTGGCGCACCTCCTGGCTGTCACGTGAACTCATCGCCATGCCGGCGATGATGGGCCTCACCTTCCTCTATGCCGTATTCCACTGGTTCGGCTGGGAAGTGGACCTGTTCGGCTGGCACGTCTCCGGCCAGCTGTCCCTCGCCGTCGGCATCTTCGGCGTGCTCGGCGCCATCGCCCTGTTCGTCTGCACCGCCATGATCTACGCAGCGGTGAAGTTCCTGCAGGAATGGTCCAGCCCGCTCACCGTGGTCAACTACTTCGTGCTCGGCACCGCCTCCGGCTTCACCTGCGCCACCGTCTACGCCTCCTACCAGGGCGTCGAGCCGGAGCTGGTGCACTTCTTCGGCGGCTGGGCCATTGCGCTGACCGTGCTCGGCCTCATCACCCGCAGCTTCTCCCTGCTGCGCAACGCCCGCATCAAGTACAAGTCCACCGTGCAGACCGCCATCGGCGTGCGCCACACCCAGGTGCAGCAGAAGGCCATGGGCATGATGGGCGGCTCCTACAACACCCGTGAATACAGCCACGGCAAGACCGGCGCCTTCCTCAAGTCGGTGAAGTGGATCTTCCTGGTGCTGGTCTTCGTGATCCCGGTCATCCTGCTGGCCCTCGGCCTCAGCGCCGACCACACCGCCCTGCTGCTGCTCGCCTTCATGACCCAGTACGTCGGCCTGCTGTTCGAACGCTGGTTCTTCTTCGCCCAGGCCAACCATCCGCAGAACCTGTACTACCAGACCATCTGAGTGCAGTTCCGCTTCAATGAAAAAGGCGCCGCGAGGCGCCTTTTTTGTTCAGTGTTTTCGCCGGCAGGGATAAACCGTGGTACGTCCCCGATTATTCCGTAGACAGGTCAATGTCGTACTCACTTAAGACCTCTTGAAATTGGAGACGTTTTTGCCCGGCAGCGACCGCCATCACCTTCGCTAGCACCTCGGATACCTCGCCCCTGCTTACGCCAGCTGATCTGGCTTTACGAAGGTAGTAGTCGACGCAGGGAGAGCAATTCATCGCGATAGCAGCCGATAAGCCGACAAGGAGCTCTGTTTTTCCATCTAAGAATTCCGTTTGATGGGTCGACTCGTAGAAAGCGTCGTAAAGTTCTTTTTGATTCCGTGTCAGCATGCGACCACCTGATTTTTCCTTGATGCTAACGCTTCCTTCAGGCGCGCCGCGCACTGAAATCAACCAAGGGCGCAACGCTATCCGGCGTCGCCTGCAAGGAATGGTTATGCGTGACCTTCACTTGAACTTCTCCAACATCAACTGAATCGCTTGTGGCAACTGAGGCGCTCCAAGGGCGATTGTCACAGCCGAGGCTACAGCCGAGAGCACATTTACAACCTCCTGCCCGAGTGGAGTTCCACTGATAGTCCTTCGATATCCTTCATCAAAGAACGCGTGCCCAAAAGCACCTTCCACTGCTTCAATGACAGGCATTGCGCCTGATATCCGGTATTCATCAAGAGCAATGATAAGGCGGCGCAAGTACCTAGTTACATACTCCTTGATCTCGGTCTCGAAATCTCCATCCAAAACCTCAACCAGAAGTCGATCAACTTGCGAGCGAAGCTCGTCCATCGTCTCACGCGCCAACAGCTTTGTCGGCGCCTTCGTTTGGATTAAGTCTGCCGTAAGCCGAAGATAGGTCAATGTGTGCGCATCGATATGCCCCTGGAAACTTTTCCACTCAGCATTAAGATTTTGTTGTGAGAATGCCTGATTGACTTTAGCGTTCCAGTGATTAAACGTATTTGTCTGATTCGGAAAATCCCTACTCAAAATCTGAATTGCCTGCTCGGGCAATTCCATGACCTTGCCAATCCTTGACATTAGGAGTGCGTCTTTACCCTTCTCCACGCCAAGTATTTGCTGCCACGCCTCTCGACAGTTCATGGCCTGATTCTTCTGTTGCCCCGCCTCCAATACGGCCAAGAGGCGTGCAGCCGGATTATCCCCAATCACTCGTATCCTCCATCAGACTAAAACGCATAACGAGCCGCTAACCCGCGCCGCCTTTCGGCTTTTCGCGAAGCGCCACGTTGCTTTCCGGCGTCGGGTTTAGCGATTTGTTATCCAGTTTCCCCCACACGGAATCGGTCGGCACGACATCCGGCCGGGAAAAGTGCTCGTCGATTATCTTGTGCATTAAACGCTTATGCAGCTTGCTCGCGCGCTTCGCGTGCTTTCCCTTCTTCTTGGTTTTTGATTGGAGACGCGCGATATCTCGGAGTTCCGCACGATACTTGAGGACTGAGTCTGCGTACATTTCCTCTATCAGAAGCGGCCGAACCTCATCACGCACATGCGAAAGACCATCCATGTACCCGAGCACACTATCACGCAAGTTATCCAGTTCTTCGAGATCAAATGTCGGTTCTTTTCGGATATTCGGACCAGTCGAGTCTGTTCGTTTCTCGCCATAACTGGCCACAATCTTCTTAATCGCGAATTTTGTGCCTTCCCAAGACGCGCCTCCGATAATGCCGCCAACTATCGCGAGAGCTACAAACTTATAGATTTCATCAAGTTCTGCGAGGCACGCCTTCGCGGTAATCTCCCGATATTCTTCAAGCTGCCGCGAATAATAGTCAGCATACTGACATCCGTATCTAAGCGCTTTCTCAGAGAACTGAAATAAATCTCTGTACTGATCGTCGCTTAATGAATGGCCGCATTCTGGACAACGGTGCCGCTCTCCTTGCGCGTGGAACACTGTGGCACACTCGAAACAAAGCACAACCGTCGGTGCCCACGGTTCTTCGTGAGACACTTCGCTAAATGCATCAAGAAACTCTGTTGTCACCATATAACTCAACCGGATAACTACTTGATAAGCTGCGGCGAGCGGAGCGAGCGTCAGCTTGATTTATTTGTTAGGCTTATGTTTTGATTTATCTATATCCAAAACCTTTAAGGTATATAGATGAACAATGTTATCCAATTTCCAAAAATTGACCCTAAATGGAGAAGTGTTGAAATTTTTATTAATGATACATTTCTACAAAGCGGGTTAACAAAAGAGCAAACTCTAGAGTTTAAAGAATTCTTTAAACCTATTTTTGATTCGTTTAAATTCAACTATGAGTTTTCCATCTCTGTACCTGATGATGGAGTTGCCATTGCTATTACGGAGCATCTCAACAATCTCTCCACGTCTATCCGAGAGCATTTGGATAAAATGATCATTGACAGACTCACTAGAGAGCTTGAATTTTATATCTTTAATATCACAAGACACTGAACCCCACCCATCTGTTTATGTTGAGCCTAACTACAATTAGGTTGCATTTCTAGATATAGAAACAATATGTACATCTAGATATCTGGTTTCTATATATACCAACTTGATATCTACATCTATAAACCTAGAAATCGAACTCGCCATCGACGATTCGCTTTTCCAGGCCGAGTTGCGCGGCCTTGCTGAAGACGATACGCCACAGCTTCTTGTCCCGGTCCCAGAATCCGCCCATCTCCTTGATGCGTTCGCGCAGTTCGGCTTCACCGTAGCCGATGCGAACGAATACCAGTTGGTCGTTGGGTATGAGGGTCCCCGGTAGCCAGTCTTTTTCGTCCACGGCCAACTCGACGGTAGTTATACGCTTGCGGCGCTGGTGGTCGTAGCGGTAGCACACGCAGATGAGCTGGTCGCCGTACTGCGCGGCATAGCGCTTGGTACCGTTCTGGCCCGGCCTGAGGGTCGCCTTGATCTGCATCCTGACCTCCGTGTCGGTTGCGCCGGCGGGCGGCGTCTTGGGGGGAGCGGTCCATGCCTGTTTTCTGATTTATACGCTCTTCGGTGCCTGGCGCTCAAGCAGGCGGCGCCAAATTCGCACCGCAGGCGTCAACATACCGCTCCGGCCATGTGTCCTTTGCGGCGGGTCCCGTCGCCCGCCGTCGGCACAACGATACCGGACAGGCCCGCCGCCCTGACGGGCCGGAAGGGGAATTACTTCTTGTCCATCTCGGCATAGATCCCGGTCAGCTGATCG
>JANJXC010000007.1 GCA_024709225.1 Gammaproteobacteria bacterium
GCCTGCTGGCGCGGCTGTCGCCGCTGCACTTCCGGGTCGACCGCGCTGCCTGGGACCATGCCCCGGTGCAGCTGCATGCACCGGTGGACTGCGCCCCGCTCATCGACGTGCGGCGCATGACCGGCGCCGCCGACTGCCACATGTGCGGCCGCTGCGCCGGGCATCGCCAGGCGGTGACCCTGGCGCCGCGCTGGCCCGGCAGCGAGGTGGACAGCACGGCAGCCGGGCCGTGGGAGGCGCGCCTGCTGGTGTTCGGCCTGCTCGGCGTGGCCTTCGGCGCCTTCCAGTGGTCGGCCTCGCCCTGGTTCGTCGGGATCAAGCAGCAGGTCGCCGAATGGCTGGTGCTGCACGACAGCTTCTGGCTGTTGCAGGACAATGCGCCGTGGTGGCTGCTCACTCACTACCCTGAGGCCAATGATGCCTTCACCTGGCTCGACGGCCTGCTGCTGCTCGGTTATATCGGTGCCCAGGCGCTGCTGGTGGGCGGCTGGATCTGGGCGGGTCTGCATCTGGTCGGACACCTGTTGCCGGGGACGGCGCGGGCCAACGCCCTGCGCCTGGCCCCGGCGCTGATCCCGCTGGGCGGCGTATCGGTGTTCGTCGGCCTGTCCCTGCTCACCACCGGCCAGCTGCAGGGCGAGGGCATCGTGCTCGACTGGGCGGCGCCGGCGCGGCTGTTGCTCATCGCCGGCGGCATGGCCTGGAGTCTCGCCCTGGCGGCGCGCCTGTCGTGTGGCGTAGCGGCGGCCCGGCGGCTGATGCTGCTGGGCACCTTGACCGTGGCCATGATGCCGGTGCCGCTGCTGTGGGGCACACAGTTTTATCTGTGGTGAGGGGGATCGGATGGTTTTCCCTTGCGGCACGGCCCGGTTTGCCGTAAAACCTTCGCCTTTCCTGTGCATTTCCGTTGTCGATTCTGCTGAGCGTGTCCATGAATACTCCCGCCGCCGGTGGCCTGCTGCTCGTCGGCCAGCCCAATGTAGGCAAGTCCGTGCTGTTCCACGCCCTTACCGGGCGTTATGTGGTCGTGGCCAACTATCCCGGTACCACCGTCGAGGTGTCGCGCGGCAGCGCGCGGGCCCTGGGCGACATGCCGGTGCTGGATACCCCGGGCGTCATCTCGCTGCCCTCGCGCACCGGCGATGAGCACGCCACCACCCGCGCCCTGCTCGACGAAAAGGACGTGGTGTTGTTGCAGGTGGGCGATGCCAAGAATCTGCGCCGCAGCCTGCAACTGACCGCCCTGTTCGCCGAGATGGGCCGCCCCATGGTGCTGGCGGTGAACATGGTGGACGAGGCGGAGGCGCGCGGCGCCCATATCGACACGGCGGCCCTCGCCACCGAACTCGGCCTGCCGGTGGTGGCCACCGTGGCCACCCGCGGCAAGGGGGTGGCGCCGCTGCAGGAAGAGATCAAAAAGGCGCCGGTGCCGCGCTTTCATCTGGAATACCCGGCCGAGATCGAGGCGGCGCTGGATGTGATGGCGCCCCTGCTGCCGGCCGATGCCCTGGCGCCGCGCGCCCTCGGCCTGCTGTTCCTGGCCGGCGACGGCGAACTGGAAGACTGGCTGGCCGGTCGTATCGGCGCCGACCAGGTCGAGCTGTTGCGGGCGCAGCGCGATGCCGTGCAGCAGTCCTTCGTCGAGCCGCTGTCGTCCGTGCTGCAGCAGACACGCATGGCCTTCGCCGACCGCGTCGCCGGCCGCGTGATCCGCGCCGTGGGTAAGGGTGGCACCGGCCTGGCGCAGCGCCTCGGTCACCTGGCGGTACACCCAGTCTGGGGCTGGCCGATGTTGCTGGCGGTGCTGTACGGCATCTACTGGTTCGTCGGGGAGTTTGGTGCCGGCACCCTGGTGGGCCTGCTGGAGGAAGACCTGTTCGGCGGCGTCATCAATCCCTGGTTCCAGGGGCTGGTGGAGGGCCATGTCCCCTGGCCCTGGGCACATGATCTGCTGGTGGGCGAATACGGCCTGTGGACCATGGGCATGACCTACGCCCTGGCCCTGATCCTGCCCATCGTCACCACCTTCTTCATCGCCTTCGGCGTGCTGGAGGACTCCGGTTACTTCTCGCGCCTCACCGTGCTGTCCAACCGCAGCTTCAAGGCCCTCGGTCTGAACGGCCGCGCCGTGCTGCCGATGATCCTCGGCCTCGGCTGCGTCACCATGGCGACGCTCACCACCCGCATCCTGCAGACGCCGCGCGAGCGCCTCATCGTCACCTTCCTGCTGGCCCTGGCCATCCCCTGTTCCGCCCAGCTCGGCGTGGTGATGGGCATCCTCGCCGGCATTTCCTTCAGCGCCACCCTGATCTGGTTCTGCATGGTGTTGCTGGTGCTGGTCACCGTGGGCTGGCTGGCCAACCGCATGATGCCGGGCAAGCGCATCCCGCTGATGACCGAACTGCCGCCGCTGCGCCTGCCGGTGCCGGGCAACGTGCTCACCAAGACCTGGGCGCGCCTGAAGTGGTATCTGGAGGAGGTGATCCCGCTGTTCCTCATCGGCGCCTTCGCCCTGTTCGTGCTGGACCGGCTCGGCGTGCTGCCCTGGCTGATGCAGGCGGCCGAACCCGTGGTCACCGGCTGGCTCGGCCTGCCCAGGGAGGCCACCGCAGCCTTCCTGATGGGCTTCCTGCGCCGCGACTTCGGCGCCACCGGCCTGTTCGCCATGGGCGCGGCGCTGACGGCGCAACAGATGGTGGTGGGTATCGTCACCCTCACCCTGTTCGTGCCCTGTTTCGCCAGCCTGCTGATGATCGTCAAGGAGCACGGCCTGCGCCGCGCCGCCCTGATGCTGGCCCTGATCATGCCGCTGGCCTTCTTCATCGGCGGCCTGCTGCACCGCGCCCTCAGCCTCGTCGGCTGGGGAGGATGACCATGCCCAAGATCAAACCCCTTACCGAGGCGCCTGCCCGCAGCAACGTCCATATCGAGGGTTTTGCCGCGGATACCCCCCACGACCTGCGCGAACGCCTGCTCGCCTACGGCCTGATCCCCGGCCAGCCCATCCGCGTGCTGGCGCAGAAACCGGTCACCGTGCTGCAGATCGAACACACCGAACTGGCGCTGGAGAAGGTGCTGGCGGCCTGCGTGCTGGTGAAAAAGCAGGCCTGAGGCCTGTGGCTCCTGCCGGTGCGTCGGTCTTCCCTCACGGTTCTCCGCTGCCCCGGCGGAAATATTTAACACCTTTTTGATCTGCATCAATATCCTTTGCCCAGGAAGGGTTTCTTTGCTCGCCCCCTTAGACATAGACTCAATCTAATCTGTTAGATCGAGTTTAACGTCTCCTCATAACCTAAAGGGGTATAACCATGAAAAGAAAGCTGGTTTCCGTCGCAATCTCTGCTGTTCTGTTGGGTGCCGGTGCGGTGGTGGCTCAGGCCGCGAGCGAACCCATTTCGCCGGTCCGGCCGGTGCAGCAGATCAACCTGGCCCAGGTGGAACTGGGCAAGAAGCTGTACTTCGACCCGCGCCTGTCCAAGTCCGGCTTCATCTCCTGCAACTCCTGCCACAACCTGAGCATGGGCGGCACCGACAACCTGAAGACCTCCATCGGCCACAACTGGCAGCAGGGTCCGATCAACGCCCCGACGGTGCTGAACTCCAGCCTGAACGTTGCCCAGTTCTGGGACGGCCGCGCTCCCGACCTCAAGGCCCAGGCCGGCGGCCCCATCGCCAACCCCGGCGAAATGGCCTTCACCCACACCCTGGCCATCGACGTGCTGGAGTCCATCCCGCAGTACGTGGTGGAGTTCAAGCAGGTGTTCGGCAAGGACAAGATCGACATCGACATGGTGACCCAGGCCATCGCCGAGTTCGAGAAGACCCTGGTGACCCCCAACTCCCGCTTCGATAAGTGGCTGCTGGGTGACAAGAGCGCCCTGACCGCCAACGAGCTGGCCGGCTACAAGCTGTTCAAGGACAGCGGCTGCGTCGCCTGCCACAACGGCGAGGCGGTGGGTGGCACCTCGTTCCAGAAGATGGGCATCGTCGAGCCGTACAAGGCCACGAGCCCGGCCGAGGGCCGCAGCGCGGTCACCGGCAAGGATGCGGACCGCTTCATGTTCAAGGTGCCGACCCTGCGCAACGTGGAAATGACCTATCCGTATTTCCACGACGGCGAGGCGCAGACCCTGACCGAGGCGGTGGACATCATGGGTCGCTTGCAGCTGGGCAAGAAGTTCACCAAGCAGGAGAACGCGCAGATCGTGGCGTTCCTCAAGACCCTGACCGGCGATCAGCCCCAGTTCCTGATGCCGATCCTGCCGCCGTCCACCGACAAGACGCCGGCGCCGAAACCGTTCGAATAAGCCTGTTCTGTGTGAGCCAGCCCGTGGTCCGGTGTGCCGGCCACGGGCTTTTTTATGGTGCGGCCCTCCGGTACCCTGCCATAGCAATGTGATTCACTGTCAGCGAGGAAATCCATGACGACCACCCGTGACCACCTGCATGAGGCCTTCGGCGGCGAGAGCCAGGCCAATATGAAATATCGCGCCTTTGCCAAAAAGGCGGCCAAGGAAGGTTTTCCCAACGTCGCCAGGCTGTTCGAGACTGCCGCCGAGGCGGAGCGCATCCATGCCGAGGGACACTTGAATGCACTGGAAGGCATCGGCTCCACCCGCGACAATCTGCGCGAGGCCATCGCCGGCGAGACCCACGAATACCAGGACATGTATCCGCCCATGCTGGAGCAGGCCGAGCGCGAAGGGCACAAGGCGGCGCGCATGTTCGGTTATGCGGTGAAGGCGGAGGCGGTGCATGCCCGCCTCTATCAGATGGCGCTGGAGGCAGTGGAGCGCGGCGAGGACCTGGCCGAGACGAACTTCTACCTCTGCCCGATCTGCGGTCATATCGAAATGGGCGAGCCGCCGGAGAGTTGCCCCATCTGCGGTGCCAAGGCCAAGGCCTTCGTCCAGCTTTGACTGCAGCGGGAATCGGCCGTCCCGCGGCTGCGGGACGGCATCCTGCCTAGAACGGCTTGACCACCGCCAGCAGTACCACGGCGATGAGGATCAGGACCGGGAATTCGTTGAACCAGCGGTAGAACACGTGGCTGCGGGTGTTGCGGTCGGCGGCGAAGTCCCTGAGCAGGCGGCCGCAGTACCAGTGATAGCCGTAGAGGATCGCCACCAGGGTGAGCTTCGCATGCAGCCAGCCCATCTGTTTGTAGGCGGCCCAGGCGTAGTCCCACAGCATCCAGGAGCCGAGCAGCAGCACCACCACCGCGCTGGGGGTCATGATGCCACGGTAGAGCTTGCGTTCCATTACCTTGAAGCGCTCGATGCCTTCCTGGTCGCTGGCCATGGCGTGGTAGACGAACAGGCGCGGCAGGTAGAACAGCGCGGCGAACCAGGTCACCACGGCGATGATGTGCAAGGCCTTCACCCACAGCATCAGAGCATCTCCACGATCTTCTGGCGCAGCTGCGCCGTATCCACCTCGCCCAGCTTCTGCTGCACGATGCGGCCGGCCGGATCGATGAGGAAGGTGGTGGGCGTGAGCTTCACGTCGCCGAAGGCGCGGGCTGCGGCGCCGTCACTGTCCAGGGCTACGGTGTAGGGCATGGCGCGCTGCCTGGCCATGAAGCGCACCTGTTCCGGCGGGTCATAGGCCATGGCGATGGCGACGATGTTGAAGCCCTTGGGACCGAGTTCGCGATACAGCTCGCTGAAATGCGGGATCTCGGCGACACAGCCGGGGCAGGTGGTGGCCCAGAAGGTGACCAGCAGCGGCTTGCCCCGGTATTGCTCGATGCTTACTTGCCCTCCGTCCAGGGTGGTGACGGCGATGGCCGGTGCCGGTTTGAGGCCGGCGGGACTGAACCAGAGATAGCCCAGCAGGGCCAGCAGGGCGGCGGCGAAGGCGGCGATGATCAGGTCTTTGCTCTTCATGGTGTAGTCGGCTGCGTGAGGAGGTTGTACGTCGGTTCGACTCCCTCCGGCACAGTCTGTTCCCCGTGCCGGCGCGCCGCGACTATAGCACAGGGGCCTGTTTGGCCGGGGCAAGTTGACCGTTTGGTGTACGGCGCCACTTTTTCTTTGGGCCTCGCGGGCTTATCATGCCCACCTTTCTCCCCTGCACACAGGACTCGTCATGATCAAGGCAGGCATTGTTGGCGGTACAGGCTATACCGGCGTCGAGTTGTTGCGCCTGTTGGCCAGTCACCCCGAAGTGGAACTCAAGGTCATCACCTCCCGTTCCGACGACGGCACCGCCGTGGCCGACATGTTCCCCAATCTGCGTGGTCGCGTCGACCTGCGTTTTACCGCACCGGACATGGCGGCGCTGAAGCAGTGCGACGTGGTGTTCTTCGCCACCCCCAACGGCACCGCCATGCACATGGCGCGCGAGCTGCTCGATGCCGGCGTGCGCATCATCGACCTGGCGGCCGACTTCCGCATCCCGGACATCGCCCTGTGGGAGAAGTGGTACGGCATGACGCATGCGTGCCCGGACCTGGTGGCCCAGGCGGTGTACGGCCTGCCGGAAATGAATCGTGCCGCCATCAAGGGGGCGCGCCTGCTGGCCAATCCCGGCTGCTACGTCACTGCCGTCACCCTTGGTTTCCTGCCCTTGCTGCAGAATGGCGTGGTATCCCCGGCCGGTCTGGTGGCCGACGCCAAGTCCGGCGTCAGCGGCGCCGGGCGCAAGGCCGAGGTGGGCATCCTCTATTCCGAGGTGGAAGGCAGCTTCAAGGCCTATGCGGTCAAGGGCCACCGCCATCTGCCTGAGATCAGCCAGAATCTTAATCGGGTGGCCAGCCAGCCGGTGGGTCTGACCTTTGTGCCGCACCTGCTGCCTATGGTGCGCGGCATTCATGCCACCTTGTATGCCCGGCTGGAGAAGTCGGACACCGATCTGCAGGCCCTGTTTGAGCAGCGCTATGCCAGCGAGCCCTTTGTCGACGTGATGCCCGCCGGCTCCTTTCCCGAGACGCGCACCGTGCGCGGCAGCAATATGTGCCGCATCGCCGTGCACCGGCCGCAGGGCGGCGATACCGTGGTGGTGCTGTCGGTAATCGACAATCTGGTCAAGGGCGCCGCCGGACAGGCGGTGCAGAACATGAACATCATGTTTGGATGCGCGGAATCCGCCGGCATCGACCAGATTGCCGTTCTGCCATGAGCCGTCTGGTTGTAACGACGCACCGTCCCTGGCGTCTGCGGCTGGTGATCGCCGGGCTGGTGCTGGCCGCGCTGCTGTCCGGTTGGGGTTTGTTCGAGTACGGTCGCTACCGCGCCGGCTACGACACCCTGACGGCTCAGCAGGAGCAGGGGCAGCTGAACCAGCAGAATGCCGAGCTGCACCAGGAGATAGTCACCCTGCGCGAGGAAAAGGCCGTGCTGGAGCGCAGCATTCAGATCGATCGCCAGGCCTACAAGGCGCTGGAGGCGACTGTCGGTGGATTGCAGGCGGAGATATCGGAATACAAGAGCGAACTGGCGTTCTATCGTGGCATCGTTTCCCCCAAGGATGCCCAGCAGGGGCTGCGGGTAGAGGCCTTTGAGCTTACCGCCAACGGCGTGGAAAGCAGTTTTCGCTACAAGCTGGTGTTAACCCAGGTGCTGAAAAGTGATAGGTTGGCCCGGGGCAGAGCGACTTTCGAGGTGGAGGGACTGCTGGACGGGCAGAACAAGACCCTGCTGCAGCATGAGGTCAGCACAGACGCCACCAAATTCTTCACCTTCAATTTCAAATATTTTCAAAACTTTGAAGGCGATCTGACGCTACCGGCCGGATTTATTCCGTTGCGGGTGGTGATAAAGGTCGACCCGACCGGTGGTAACGCCGACAAGGTCGAAAAGATCGTCGAATGGCCGGTAGAGGAGGCATGACGGGATATGTTTGGTAAATCGAAGTCGACGACCACCAAGAGCGCCAAGATCGATACCCTGATCGGGCAGAATACCGAGCTGCGGGGCGAT
>JANJXC010000100.1 GCA_024709225.1 Gammaproteobacteria bacterium
CGGGGGTTAGCGCCCTGTATCCGGCCGTTGGCGGAGGTGCTGGCCGACGGGGCCGCCGCGGGGTTTTAATGTTAGGAGCGATGGTTATTCGGGTACGGGCGCCTGGGGGGGGCGCCGCTCGCTAATACGATTCGCTCCTACGAGACCCCCGCCCGTCCCCGGGCGAGTGAAGCCCCGCTAACCTCCCGTCCCGCATGGCTTCTTTGCATTGAACCTCCCCCCCGAGGGCAGTATACTTCTTGACCCTTTTTGCCCGGCGTTCGGGCAAATCGCCATTTTTCGCCTGGTTTTCGCGAGAACCTCACTTTAAGACTTGTGGCCGTGAACGACAGACAAGATACGCTCGGCGGGCTGTACCGCCCCGAATTCGAAAAGGACAACTGCGGCTTCGGCCTCATTGCTCATATGGATGGCGCTGCCAGCCACTGGCTGGTGGACACCGCCATCGGCGCGCTGGCGCGCATGACCCATCGCGGCGCCATCGCTGCCGACGGCAAGACCGGTGATGGTTGCGGCCTGCTGATGAAAAAGCCCGATGCGTTCATGCGCGCCGTGGCCGCCGAACTGAATTTCACTCTGGCCGACAACTATGCCGTGGGCATGGTGTTCCTCAACCAGGATGCCGCGCTGGCCGACAAGGCGCGCAGGCAGCTGGAGCGGGAAGTGGCGCAGGAAGGTTTGCAGGTGGCCGGCTGGCGTGTGGTGCCGACCGACAGCAATGCCTGCGGCGCCGAGGCGCTGAAGACCCTGCCGCGCATCGAGCAGATCTTCATCAATGCCGCCGCCGGCATGGACGAGGCCGCCTTCGAGCGTCATCTCTATATCGCGCGCCGCCGCACCGAGAAGGCCATCGAGTCCAACGACCCGGTGTTCTATCTGCCCAGCTTCTCCAGCCGCGTGGTGTCGTACAAGGGCCTGGTGATGCCGGCCTATCTGCCGGTGTTCTACACCGATCTGAACGACGCGCGTCTGGCCTCGGCGCTGTGCGTGTTCCACCAGCGCTTCTCCACCAACACCTGGCCGCAGTGGCGCCTGGCGCAGCCGTTCCGCTATCTCGCCCACAATGGCGAGATCAATACCGTACAGGGCAACCGTTACTGGTCGGTGGCGCGCGGCCACAAGTTCGAGACGCCGCTGATCCCCAACATGGACGACGTGCGCCCGCTGGTGTCGATGACCGGCTCCGACTCCAACAGCCTGGACAACATGCTGGAAGCGCTGCTCGCCGGCGGCATGGACATCTTCCGCGCCATGCGCCTGCTGGTGCCGCCCGCCTGGCAGAACGTCGAGACCATGGACCCGGACCTGCGCGCCTTCTACGAATACAACTCCATGCACATGGAGCCGTGGGACGGTCCGGCCGGCATCGTGCTGACCGACGGCCGCCACGCCGCCTGCACCCTGGATCGCAACGGCCTGCGTCCGGCGCGCTGGGTGATCACCCGCGGCGAGCATGCCAAGGATCCGGAGAACGGCGACTATCGCGGCTGCATCATCACCCTGGCCTCGGAGATCGGCGTGTTCGATTACCAGCCCAGCGACGTGGTGGCCAAGGGCCGCCTCAAACCGGGCCAGATGCTGGCGGTGGACACCCACGCCTGCAAGCTGCTGCTGCCGCAGGATGTGGACACCATGCTCAAGGGCCGCCAGCCCTACAAGCAATGGATGGGCGCGCACGTCAAGCGCCTGGAGTCCGAGCTGAACGAGGCCGCCAGCGGCGCCGAGCTGGCGCAGGATGCGCTCGACGTGCATCAGAAGATGTTCCAGGTCAGCTTCGAGGAACGCGACCAGGTGCTGCGTCCACTGGCCGAGGCCGGCCAGGAGGCCATCGGCTCCATGGGCGACGACACGCCGATGGCGGTGCTGTCCACCCGCGTGCGTTCGCTGTACGACTATTTCCGCCAGCAGTTCGCCCAGGTCACCAATCCGCCCATCGACCCGCTGCGCGAAGCCATCGTCATGTCGCTGGAAACCTGCTTCGGCCGCGAGAAGAACCTGTTCCAGGAAACCCCGGAGCATGCGGCGCGCCTGCTGGTGGATTCGCCGGTGCTGTCGCGCGGCAAGTTCGCCCGCCTGCTGGCCCTGGACAGCGCCGACTACGCCCATGTGCGCATCGATCTGAACTACGCCAGGGGCACGGAACTCAAGGCCGCCATCACGGCCGTGTGCGACCAGGCCGTTGCTGCGGTGAAGAACGGCAAGGTGATCATCGTGCTGTCCGATCGCGCGCTGTCCGAGGACAGGCTGCCGATCCACGCCCTGCTCGCCACCGGTGCGGTGCACCATCGCCTGATCAGGGAAGGCCTGCGCTGCGATGCCAACATCGTGGTGGAGACCGGCACCGCGCGCGACCCGCACCATTTCGCGGTGCTGATCGGTTACGGCGCCACTGCCGTGTATCCGTACCTGGCCTACGAAGTGCTGCATGATTTGGTGCGCAGCAAGGAGATCAGCGGCAAGGAGCCGGCCAAGCTGATGGAGTCCTATCGCAAGGGCATCAACAAGGGCCTGTACAAGATCATCTCCAAGATGGGCATTTCCACCATCGCCAGCTACCGCGGCTCGCAACTGTTCGAGTCCGTCGGCCTGCACGAGGACGTGGTGGAGCTGTGTTTCAAGGGCACCACCAACCGCCTGTCCGGCACCCACTTCGCCGATCTGGAAGACGATCAGCAGTTGCTGGCCAAGGAAGCGTGGAATCCGCGCAAGCCGATCCAGCAGGGTGGCCTGCTCAAGTACCTGCACAACGGCGAGTACCACGCCTACAACCCGGCCGTGGTGCAGGCGCTGCACAAGGCGGTACGCAGCGGCAAGTACGAGGACTACCTGGAATACGCCAAGCATGTGAACGAGCGCCCGGTGGCGATGCTGCGCGACCTGCTCAAGGTGCGCGGCGACCTCAAGCCGATCCCCATCGACGAGGTGGAGTCGGAGGAGGCGATCATGAAGCGCTTCGACTCCGCCGGCATGTCGCTGGGCGCACTGTCGCCCGAGGCGCACGAGGCACTGGCCACGGCGATGAACCGCCTCGGCGGCCGTTCCAACTCCGGTGAGGGCGGTGAAGACCCGGCGCGCTACGGCACCGAGAAGATGTCGAAGATCAAGCAGGTGGCCTCCGGCCGCTTCGGCGTCACGCCGCACTACCTGGTCAACGCCGAGGTGTTGCAGATCAAGGTGGCGCAGGGCGCCAAGCCGGGCGAGGGCGGCCAGCTGCCCGGCGACAAGGTGGACAAGCTGATCGCCAAGCTGCGCTACGCCATGCCCGGCGTGGCGCTGATCTCGCCGCCGCCGCATCACGACATCTATTCCATCGAGGACCTGGCGCAGCTGATCTTCGACCTCAAGCAGGTCAACCCCGATGCGCTGGTATCGGTGAAGCTGGTGGCGGAGGCCGGTGTCGGCACCATCGCCGCGGGCGTGGCCAAGGCCTATGCCGACCTGATCACCATCTCCGGTTACGACGGCGGCACCGGCGCCAGCCCGCTGGCCTCGGTGAAGTACGCCGGTTCGCCGTGGGAGCTGGGCATGACCGAGACCCACCAGATCCTGCGCGCCAACGACCTGCGCGACAAGGTGCGCGTGCAGACCGACGGCGGCCTGAAGACCGGTCTCGATGTGGTCAAGGCGGCGATGCTGGGCGCCGAGAGCTTCGGTTTCGGCACCGGCCCGATGGTGGCGCTGGGCTGCAAGTTCCTGCGCATCTGCCATTTGAACAACTGTGCTACTGGTATCGCCACCCAGGACAAGGTGCTGCGTTCCGAGCACTTCATCGGCCTGCCCGAGATGGTGATGAACTACTTCAAGTTCATCACCCGCGAGACCCGTGAGTGGATGGCCAAGCTGGGTGTGCGCTCGATGGAAGATCTCATCGGTCGCACCGACCTGCTGGAGATCATGCAGGGCGCTACCGCCAAGCAGCAGCGCCTCAACCTGCAGCCGCTGCTGTCCGACGGCGGCGTGCCGGCCGACAAGCCGCGCTTCTGCACCGCGCCGAAGAACCAGCCCTTCGACAAGGCGGAGCTGGCGGAGCAGATGGTGCGCGACTGCCTGCCCGCCATCGAAGGCAAGCAGGGCGGCGAGTTCCGCTATGCAGTGAAGAACGTGAACCGTTCCATCGGTGCGCGCCTGTCCGGCGAGATCGCCAGGCGCTACGGCAACCTGGGCATGAACGATGCGCCCATCACCCTGCGCCTCACCGGCACCGCCGGCCAGAGCTTCGGCGTGTGGAATGCCGGTGGCCTCAACATGGTGCTGGAAGGCGATGCCAACGACTACGTGGGCAAGGGCATGGCCGGCGGCAAGCTGGTGATCTATCCGCCCAAGGGCAGCTGCTTCAAGAGCCAGGAAACCAGCATCATCGGCAACACCTGCCTGTACGGCGCCACCGGAGGTACGCTGTACGCCGCGGGCCTGGCTGGCGAACGTTTTGCCGTGCGCAACTCCGGCGCCCATGCGGTGGTGGAAGGCGTCGGCGATCACGGCTGCGAATACATGACCGGTGGTGTGGTGATGGTGCTGGGCCAAACCGGCCTCAACTTCGGCGCCGGCATGACCGGCGGCTTCGCCTACGTGCTGGATCTCGATAACGGCTTCGTCGATCGCTACAACCACGAGCTCATCGACATCCACCGCGTCGGCACCGAGAAGACCGAGGCCCACCGTGCTCACCTGCGCCAGATGCTCGAGGCCTTCGTGGCAGACACCGGCAGTGCCTGGGGCCAGCACATCCTGGACAACTTCGCCGACATGGTGGGCAAGTTCTGGCTGGTGAAGCCCAAGGCCTCGGAGATCGACAGCCTGCTGGGCACGCTGTTGAACGCCGCCTAAGACGTAGCGAGATTATTAAAAGCCATGGGAAACGTTTTCCAATTTCTGCAAGTGCCGCGCATCGACCCGGAAAAGAAGGCCGTCGAGGTGCGCATCAAGGAATACGCCGAGATCTACGGCCAGTTCGACAAGGACGGCGCCGCCTCTCAGGCCGACCGCTGCCTGGCCTGCGGCAATCCGTACTGCTCATGGAAGTGTCCGGTACACAACTACATACCGCACTGGCTCAAGCTGGTGGCGGAGGGCAATCTGTTCGAGGCGGCGGAACTGTGCCATCGCACCAACTCGCTGCCCGAGGTGTGCGGCCGCGTCTGTCCGCAGGACCGCCTGTGTGAGGGCGCCTGCACCCTGAACGACGGCTTCGGTGCGGTGACCATCGGCGCGGTGGAGCGTTACATCACTGACAACGCCTTTGCGCAGGGCTGGCGTCCGGACATGTCCAAGGTCAAGGACACCGGCAAGCGCGTGGCGGTGATCGGTGCCGGCCCCGCCGGCCTCGGCTGCGCCGACGTGCTGGCGCGCAACGGCGTCAAGGCGGTGGTGTACGATCGCCATCCGGAGATCGGCGGCCTGCTTACCTTCGGCATCCCCGAGTTCAAGCTGGAAAAGACCGTCGTCAGGCGCCGCCGCGAGGTGATGGAGGGCATGGGCATCGAGTTCCGCCTCGGTGTCGAGGTGGGCAAGGACCTCAGTTTCGAACAGCTGGTGGGCGAATACGATGCCGTGTTCCTCGGCATGGGCACCTACAACTACATGAAGGGCGGTTTCCCCGGCGAAGACCTGCCCGGCGTGCATGCCGCGCTGGACTTCCTCATCGCCAACGTCAATCACTGCCACGGTTACGAGAAGAATCCTGCCGACTACATCAACATGAAGGGCCAGCGCGTCGTCGTGCTGGGCGGCGGCGACACGGCGATGGATTGCAACCGCACCTCCATCCGCCAGGGCGCCAAGGCCGTCACCTGCGCCTACCGCCGCGATGAGGCCAACATGCCCGGCTCCAAGCGCGAGGTGGCCAACGCCAAGGAAGAGGGCGTGCAGTTCCTGTGGAACCGCCAGCCGGTGGAGATCGTCGGCGAGGGGCGCGTCGAAGGCGTCAAGGTGGTGACCACCGAGATGGGCCCGCCGGACGCGCGCGGTCGCCGCACCCCGCAGGTGGTGGAAGGCTCCGAGGAGATCATCCCCGCCGACCGCGTGCTCATCGCCTTCGGCTTCCGTCCCAACCCGCAGCCCTGGTTCGCCCAGCACGGCATCGAGGTGGACGAGCGCGGCCGCGTCAAGGCGCCCGCCAATGGCCAGTACAAGTACCAGACAACCAACGCCAAGGTGTTCGCCGGCGGCGACATGGTGCGCGGCTCCGACCTGGTGGTCACCGCCGTATGGGAAGGCCGCCAGGCCGCCGAGGGCATCCTGGATTATCTGAACGTCTGATTCAAACCGTCGCAGAGACGCAGAGCAAATTATTGCGACACGATCACGGCGATAACCGTGGTGGCTGCCAAGCGATAAAACCCTCTGCGCCTCCGTGGCTCTGCGACAGAGGGTTTTCATAGATGGCTGGATTGAAGAACGATCGTTTCCTGCGCGCCCTGCTCAAGCAGCCGGTGGACGTGACCCCGGTGTGGATGATGCGCCAGGCCGGGCGTTATCTGCCGGAGTACCGCGCCACCCGCACCAAGGCCGGCAGCTTCATGGACCTGTGCAAGAATCCGGAGCTGGCCTGCGAGGTCACCATCCAGCCGCTGGAGCGTTTTCCCCTCGACGCCGCCATCCTGTTCTCCGACATCCTCACCGTGCCCGATGCCATGGGCCTCGGTCTGCGCTTCGCCGAGGGTGAGGGGCCGATCTTCGATCGCCCGGTGCGCACGGCGGCCGATGTCGACAAGCTGTTCGTGCCGGACCCGGAAGGCGAGCTGAGGTATGTAATGGATGCGGTGCGCACCATCCGCCGCGAACTGGATGGCCGCGTACCGCTGATCGGTTTTTCCGGCAGCCCGTGGACCCTGGCGACCTATATGGTGGAGGGCGGCTCCTCCAAGGAGTTTGCCCATGTGAAGGGCATGCTGTATGACCAGCCGGCGCTGATGCACAAGCTGCTCGATGTAACGGCGCAGGCGGTGACGCAGTATCTCAATGCCCAGGTGGATGCCGGCGCCCAGGCGCTGATGATCTTCGATACCTGGGGCGGGGCGCTGACGCCGCGCGACTACCAGGAATTCTCCCTGCGCTACATGGCCCAGATCATCGCCGGCCTCAAGCGTGAGGCCGACGGTCGCAAGGTGCCCGTGGTGATGTTCACCAAGGGCGGCGGGCTCTGGTTGGAGGCCATGGCCGATGCCGGCGCCGATGCCCTGGGCCTGGACTGGACGGTGGATATCGGCGCGGCGCGCCGCCGTGTCGGCAGCAAGGTCGCCCTGCAGGGCAACATGGACCCCTGCGTGCTGTATGCCTCGCCCGAGCGCATCCGCACCGAGGTGAAGGACATTCTTGCCGCCTACGGCCAGGGTTCCGGTCACGTATTCAATCTGGGGCACGGCATACACCAGCATGTGAATCCGGAGCATGCCGCAGCCTTTGTCGAGGCAGTGCACCAGTTGAGTGCAACCTACCATCAATAAGCGGTATCCCGCGCCAAAAATGACAAAAGCCCCGCATGACTGGGGCTTTTTTAATGGTTTAGCATTTGGCGAGTTACTAATAATATTGCGTAAAAACACTGCTGGCCTTAGTGTTAAGTAGTTCATAAGAGAGGAGGGGCGGACATGCGGATGATTGCGGCAGGGCAACTATTGGTGTTGCTGGCCGGCATCGGGATGATGACCGTTTCCTATGGCGCGGATGATGATTATCTCAAGGCGCTCAAGGCGGAAACCCAGGCCATAACCGGTGGTGAGGCAGCGGGGACGGCGCCACCGGCAGCAGAAACAAAACCGGCACAGGGATGGTCGGCGTCGGGACAAGGGCTGGCCGAGGAACTGCCGCCCAATTTGTCGCAGGAGCAGTTTGAGGCGGCACTGAAAAGCAGTTACTTCGGTACGTTCGTGTTCTATAACAAACTGGGTGCGGCCGATAAGTCGACGGTCTACCGGGCCTATCAGAGCAACGCCCAGATATCCAATATTCGTGATACGACTACCAGCCTGCTGAAGAAAGAATAGCGGGATAAAGTTTGGGGAATGACGATGGAAAAGATGCCATATTTTATGCGAGTTGGTGCAGTCGTGCTGCTCGGCATGCTGTGGGGCAGCGCCTATGCGCTGGACGTGAGGATCACCGAAGAGCGTGAGACGGTGACGGTGCAGCACCACGGTAAACCCTTTGTGATCCAGCGTGAGCAGGACCCCAATCATGTGGTCGATGTGGCCTGGGGCAAGACCTCGCGCAAATGCCCGCCGTTCTGTCTGCAGCCCAATGTGCCGCTGCCCGGCATCCATGCCGTGGGTGAGCTGGAGGTGCTGGACTTCATGGAGAAGTTCGTCAATACCGGCAAGGGCGTGCTGATCGATTCGCGCCTGCCGTCTTGGTACATGGCCGGCACCATCCCCGGTTCGGTCAATATTCCCTTCACCGTGTTCGGCGAGATCCCCACCGCTGCCGATGTGGAAAAGGCCTTCAATCTGCTCGGCGCCGTGCGCCGCCCCAACGTCGGTGGTTTCCGCCGTACGCTGGAGCGCAACTTTGCCGACTGGGGCTGGTTCGGCGCCAAGCACAAGACGGCGTATTGGGACTTCACCGATGCCAAGGAGATCGTGCTGTGGTGTAACGGTCCCTGGTGCGGCCAGTCGCCGCGTGCGATCAAGAATCTGGTGAACCTTGGCTATCCGACGGAGCGCATCCACTACTACCGTGGCGGCATGCAGATGTGGAAGGTATTGGGTATGCCAACCGTGGTGCCGGATGCCAGCAGTGTGATGTTCGAAGTCAGCGGCGGCGAATAGACCTGCTGCTACCGCCACAAACGACAAAGGCCGGGTTATCCCGGCCTTTGTCGTTTGGTGTGCTGCATTCGCGACAGGGGCTGCACCATACGCAGCACATCGCGAATACGATGCTACTGGATGACGAAGTTGGTAAACAGGACGGCCTCCAGCGCCTCGCGCTTGAGGCCGGCATGGGTTTCCAGCACGGTACGCAATTCTTCCAGGGCCAGCAGGCGCACCTCTTCGCGTACCTGCATGTCGTACATCCGGTCCTGGGTCTGCGCCGACAGCAGGGTGATGAGGGCATGACGCACCGGGCCGGTGTGTTCCTGCAACGCACTCAGCACGGCCGGATCGCGGCTCATGGCTTCCACCTTGACCTGCATGAAACGCACGCGCCCTTCGCCGAGCAGATTGACCACGATGGCGGGCTCCAGGGCCAGATACGGCCCGGTGGCGGCGGCGCCGCCGCCGGAGGCGAGTGCGGGTGGGGCGATGAGGGCGGCGCACAGAAGCAGGGAGGAAAGCAGTCGTTTCATTGGTTGAGCAGCCGGTGGGGAGAGGCGGCTATGATGCCATGCCCCGAATACAGGGACTAGGGGCTAGGGACTAGGGAAGGAGTGTGCTACGCGCACACTGTTACCGACAACATCACGAGTAAAGCGAATATATTCCCTAGGCCCTAGCCCCTAGCCCCTTTCTTTTTCGCCCGCGGATGGGCTGCGTCATACACCTTGGCCAAGTGCTGGAAATCCAGGTGGGTGTAGATCTGGGTGGTGGCGATGTTGGCATGGCCGAGCAGTTCCTGCACGGCGCGCAGGTCACCGCTGGACTCCAGCATGTGACTGGCAAAGGAGTGGCGCAGCATGTGCGGGTGCACCGGCACGGCGAGCCCTTGCGCCAGTGCCCAGCGGCGCAGCCGCTCCTGGACGGTGCGGGCGGCGATGCGCTTGCCGCCGCGACCGAGGAACAGCGCGCTGCTGGCGGTAGCGCCGGGCCGCAGATGGCGGCGTTGCAGCCAGGCCTCCAGGGCGGCGAGGGCCTTGCGGCCGACGGGGAGAACGCGGGTCTTGGCACCCTTGCCGGTGACGCGCACGGTGGCATCTTTCATGTCCACGTCGGGGCAGTCGAGGCCGACCAGCTCGGCCAGGCGCAGGCCGGAGGAGTACATCAGCTCCATGATGGCACGGTCGCGTACGGCATCGTCGTCATCGCCGGGAATCTCCAGCAACCGTGCTGTTTGATCCACATCGAGCGTCTGCGGCAGATGGCGCGGTGTTTTCGGTGCCGGGGTGTCCTGGGCCGGATTGTGGCCGGCAGCGCCTTCGCGCAGCAGGTAGTTGAAGAAGCTGCGGATGGCGGAGAGCTCGCGCTGTAGGCTGCTGCCGGCGATGCCGCTGCGGTGGCGCCAGGCCACGTAGGCGCGTACCTGGGGCGCGTGCAGTGCGGACCAGTCATCAATGCCCTGCCGCGCGCAGAACTCGCACAGGTGGCGCAGGTCGCGTAGATAGCTGTCGAGGGTATGGGGTGAGAGGCGGCGCTCATGGCGCAGGTGCTGCGCGTAGCGCTCGATCCAGTCCAGCGCCGCGTCCTGCATCGGGCTAGCTCCCCGGGCCCTGGCGCAGCAGACGCGTCACCACCGCGCCGAGATAGCGCAGGAAGGTGGTGCCCATTTCGGCGTGGAAGCGGCGCGGGTCGACGCTGCCGATGCCGAGCATGCCGATGCACTGCGTGCTGCCGGGCGCATACAGCGGGATCACCGCGCCGGAGGCCAGCTCGTCCGCCGCCTTGCCAAACAGCAGCTGCGCCTGGGCCGGCGCGATATGGCCGCATACCGGTTCACCACGGCTGATCACCTTGTCGAACGGGGCCTGTTCTTTGTCGCCGCTGCCGGCGAACAGTTTCAACTCCACCGCATCGGCATGAAAATCTTCGCGCAGGCCTTCGCGCAGGCGCCCGAGCAGTGCATCGCTGCCGCGGGTTTCCAGCAGACCGAGGATCAGCTGTTCGATGCGATCCAGCAGGTGTTCGTTATCGCGCGCGGTCTGGGTCAGGTGCTGCAGCTTGCGCTTGAGGTCCTGGCGCTGCTCGCGCAGCACGGCCACCTGACGCTCGATGAGTGACACGGCCCCCTTGGCATCGTGGGGCAGCTCCAGCCCGGTCAGCAGGTAATCGTGGCGCAAAAAGAAATCGGGGTGTTTGCGCAGGTATTCGGCGACACTGGCATCGTTGAGTGCGGCGGCATTGGCGTCCAGTTGTTGTGTGCTCACAGCTCGATTTCCCCCTGAAATACCCGTGTCGCCGGCCCCGTCATCCACAGCGCGGTGTCGCCGCCCTCCCAGCGTATGGTGAGACTGCCGCCCGGCAGGTCGACGCGTACCGTGTCATCCAGCTCGCCCCAGCGCCGGCCCACGGCCACGGCTGCGCAGGCGCCGGTGCCGCAGGCCAATGTTTCCCCGGCACCACGCTCGTAGACGCGCAGACGGATGTGCCCGCGCGTGACGATCTCCATGAAGCCGACGTTGACGCGGCGCGGAAAGCGCGGGTGCGACTCCAGCAGCGGGCCGAGGCGCTCCACCTCGGCGGTGGCGATGTCTTCCACCCGCAGCACGGCATGGGGATTGCCCATGGACACCGCGCCGATGGCGAGCGGCTCACCGGCGACCTCCAGCGGGTACTTGTCCGCCTCGGTCTCTGCGGTGAAGGGGAGTTGCGCCGGCTTGAAACGCGGCGCGCCCATGTTGACGCGGATCTGGCCGTCGCTCTCCACGTACAGGGTGATGATGCCGGAGGCGGTCTCCACCACGATGGCGTCCTTGTCGGTCAGTCCCTCGTCGCGCACGAAGCGGGCGAAACAGCGCGCGCCGTTGCCGCACTGTTCCACCTCGCTGCCGTCGGCATTGAAGATGCGGTAGCGGAAGTCGACGCCGGCCTGGCCGGGTCTCTCCACCAGCAACAGCTGATCGCAGCCGATACCGAAGCGGCGGTCGGCGAGGAAGCGTACCTGCGCGGTGCTGAGCGAGAGGTCGCGGCGGAAGGCATCGATGACCACGAAGTCATTGCCCAGGCCGTGCATCTTGACGAAGGGGAGGTGCATGACGGTTCAGGTTACCCCTAGTCGGCGTCATTGGAAAGGGCGGCGCCGCAGCCGAGGTAGTCGCGGTACATGCAACGGTCCATCACCACCCAGATGCCGGCAGCCCGGGCGCGCGCTGCCGCCGCCGCGTTGACGACGCCGTCCTGCAGCCACAGCGCCGGGATCTTCAGCGCGATGCAGGCGTCGACGATTTCGTCCACATATTCCGGCGCACGGAACACATCTACCAGGTCGATGGCGTCGGGGACGGCGTGCAGGTCGGGGTAGGCGCATTCGCCCAGGACCTCGTCCACCGCCGGCCGCACCGGCACCACGCGGTAGCCGAACTGCTGCAGTGCCTGCGCCACGCGATAGCTGGGGCGGTCCGGCTTTGGCGACAGCCCGACCACGGCGATGGTGCGCAGCTGGCGCAGGCGCTGGCAGATCTCCGCCTGGGACGGGTTGTCGAAATGTTCGCTCATGGCAGGTATCCGCTGACGGTGAAGTGGCGATCGCTGACCACCGTGACGACGAGGCGCAGACCGGCAGCGGCAAGCTGGGCGCTGACCTCCTCCGGTGTGTAGGCCGCGAGCAGGGAATGGAAGAAATCATGGCGCAACACCTCCGGCTCGGCGGCGGCGTACTGCTCTACCAAGGCCTCCGCTGCTGCGCGGCTGTCCGGTCGCCGCAGGTCCATGACAAATACCGCCGCGCCGGGCGCGGCGTGAGCCTTGATGCTCTGCCACAGTACCTGCGGTTCGGCCAGATGGTGCAGCAGGCTGTTGCTGATCACCACGTCGTAGCGCGGCAGAGGCAGCACGGCGCCGGGTAGATAGCCGTGGATGTAGCGGATGCGTGTTTCCAGGCCGCTGCCCTGCTGCACTGCTTCGGCGTGGTGCAGCATCGCTGCGGCACCGTCGATGCCGTGCACATGGCAGGACGGAAAGGCGCGGGCGAAGCGGCGCGTGATATCGCCGGGGCCGCAGCCGAGGTCGAGCGCCGTGCCCCGCGGCTGCAAGGCAGGGAACTGCTCGCGGAACAATTCGATGAAGCGCTGGTGCGGCGCGCTGAAATCAGCCTCGGCATAGGCGCGCGCCTGGGCCGCTTCGTCCATCAGCTCGGGTTCGGCGATACGCTCCATCATCTCGCCCGAGCGGATGTGGTTACGGGACCGGACGGGTGGAGCGCAGCGTAACCCATCCAGCATTACTCCGGCAGCAGGCTTTCGCCGGCGTACAGCGCGGGCAGGGTCTCGCGCTGGCGCACCAGGAAGCTCTGGCCGCCATCCACCATCACCTCGGCGGCGCGTGGCCGGGTGTTGTAGTTGGAACTCATGGAGAAGCCGTAGGCACCGGCGGAGCGCACCGCCAGCAGGTCGCCCGCGCGCAGGGCGAGCACGCGATCCTTGCCGAGGAAGTCGCCGGTTTCGCAGATGGGGCCGACCACATCGTAGGTTTGTGCCGGAACGTCGCTGCGCGGTAGCGCGGGGACAATATCCATCCACGCCTCGTACAGCGTGGGACGGATCAGGTCGTTCATGGCGGCATCCACCACGGCAAAATTCTTGTGCGGCGTGTGCTTGAGGTATTCGACGCGGGTGAGCAGGATGCCGGCGTTGCCGATGATGGCGCGGCCCGGTTCGATGATTACCTTGAGGTCGCGGCCGGCCAGGCGGTCCAGCAGCGGCGCGGCGTAGTCGCCGGGCAGGGGCGGAGTCTCATTGCGGTAGGTGATGCCAAGACCGCCGCCGAGGTCGAGATGGCGCACGGCGATGCCGCGCTGATACAGCGCGTCGACCAGCGTCAGCACGCGCTCCAGCGCGTCGACGAAGGGGCGCGTTTCGGTGATCTGCGAGCCGATATGGCAGTCGACGCCGATGACCTCGATGTTGGGCATCTCGGCGGCGCGGGCGTAGACCTCCGGCGCCGCCTGGATGTCGACACCGAACTTGTTCTCCTTCAGGCCGGTGGAGATGTAGGGGTGGGTCTGGGCATCCACATCCGGGTTGACGCGCAGCGATACCGGCGCCCGCAGCCCCATCTCGCCGGCCACCTGATTGAGCCGTTCCAGCTCGGCTTCCGACTCGACGTTGAAGCAGTGGATGCCCACCTCCAGCGCACGGCGCATTTCGTCGGCGCGCTTGCCGACGCCGGAGAACACGACCTTGGCCGGATCGCCGCCGGCGGCGAGGACGCGCTCCAGTTCGCCCACCGATACGATGTCGAAGCCGGCGCCGAGGCGCGCCAGCACGTTGAGTACGCCGAGATTGGAGTTGGCCTTCACCGCGTAACACACCAGATGTTCGACGCCGGCCAGGGCGGCGTCAAAGGCGCGGTAGTGGCGCTCGATAGTGGCGCGGGAATAGACGTAGCAGGGCGTGCCGTAGCGTTCCGCCAGGGTCGTCACGGCGATCTCTTCGGCAAACAGGCGGCCGTCGCGGGAATTGAAGTGGTTCATGATCTCGCTGGGATTATTGGGATTGCTGTTGTCCGTTGTCTTGCGGCAGATAAAGATCCCCGCGCGCGCCGCAGCCGCTCTGCATGCTGGCGATGCCGAGTACGGCGATGACGGCCCACAGGGCGTATTGTCCCCAACAAAAGCGCATGACGGATAAGCCTTGATGACGGAAAGTCGATAGTATACCTGCAACAGACCATTGATTTCAGGAGCCATCTCCCATGGAGACCATGAGTGAATCCACCTTCAACCGCCGCATCGACGACACCCTGCGCGCTATCGAGGAGGCGCTGGATGCCGCCGCTAGCGACCTCGATTATGAGGGCAGCGGTGGCATCCTGACCCTGCGCTGCGCCAACGGATCGCAGGTGATACTCAACCGCCAGACGCCGGTGCGGCAGCTGTGGCTGGCGGCGCGCAGCGGCGGTTTTCACTTCGACTGGGACGACGCGGCGCAGGGCTGGGTGCGCGACAGCGACGGTGCCGGGCTGCTGCCGGTACTGCAGGACATTCTTGCCACCCAATGCGGCGAGAGCGTGGCCCTGTAGGGGCGAATAGTATTCGCGCTGGAGCACCGGCCGAAACCGTGCCCGGCGCCATACGATGCGCTCCTAGCGGAGGGGCTTGAGCCAGATCAGGGTGCGGTTGTCCGCCGGCATGGCATAGTCGCGCCACAGGCCCAGACCCGCCTTGCGCGCCAGTTCATCCAGCGCCTCGAAGTCGCGCACGCCGCTGGCCGGGTCACGCTGGCGCAGCCAGGCGTCGAAGCGGGAGTTGCTGGCGGCGGTGTATTGCCCGCCATAGTTGAACGGCCCGTACAGGGCGAACACACCGCCCGGCTCCAGGATGCGGCCGACCCCGGCAAACATGGCCTCCACGGCCGGCCAACCCATGATGTGAGCGGTATTGGCGCTGAACACGGCGTCTACCGTGGCCTCGGGCCACGGCCCGTGGCGCACGTCGAGCGGCAGCGGCGGCAGGATGTTCGCCGCACCTGCGGCGGCCAGCCAGGCAAGTATGGCGGGATGATTTTCGATCAGGTCGGAGGTCTGCCAGGTGAGGTGCGGCAGCTCGGGGGCAAAATACACGGCATGCTGGCCGGTGCCGCTGCCGATCTCCAGCAGGCGGCGGCGTTCGGCCAGCACCTCGCGCAACACCGCCAGGATCGGCGCGCGATTTTGCAGGCAAGATTCCGCGGTGGGCTTCATCGGCTTGTATCCGTGGTTGCTGATGTTCGACAATGGGTGCCCCAAGGATAGAACTCAATGCCCGCAGCCTGCCGGCAACCGGGCACAAAGATAAGACGGGGAAGATGTGATGCGGGTTGTCTGGTCGTTATTGTTGACGGTGCTGGCCTTGCCGCTGGCGGCGGCTCCCGGGGGGGGCGAGCTGTATGCGCAGAACTGCGCCGTGTGCCACGGCGCCGATGGCCGCGGCGGCGTGGGTGTGCCGCTGGCCCTGCCCAGTTTCCTGCCCAGCGTCAGCGACGACTACCTGGCCGCCACCATCCGCCACGGCCGCCCCGGCCGCGTGATGCCGGCCTTCACCCAATTGAGCAATGCCGAGATCCAGGCCATCGTCGCCCATCTGCGCAGCTGGATGCCGCCGGGCAGCAAGGTGGTTACCCTGTCCTCCCAGGCGGTCAAGGGGGATGTGGTGCGCGGCAAGGCCCTGTTTGCCGAACGCTGCGCGGTGTGCCACGGTGCCAACGGTGAGGGTGGCCACGGCACCGGCGTCACCTTCTCCCGCCCACGCGACCTGCCGATCATTGCGCCGGCGCTCAACAACCCCGGTTTCCTCGCCGCCGCCTCCGACCAGATGATCAAGACCACGTTGATGAATGGCCGCGACGGCACCCCTATGGTCTCGTTCCTCCAGCAGGGTCTCAGCGAACGCGACATCGACGATGTGGTGAGCTACGTGCGCTCCTTCGCGGCGGAGGCCGGTTGGAAACCCGGCAATGACGACACGCCGATGCTGGAGATGGACTCGCCCTACACCCTGGCCGAAACGGTGGAGGCGGTGAAGCGCGCCGCGGTGGGCAAGAATTTCCGCATCATCCGCGAGCAATCGCTGGAGAACGGCTTGTTTGCCGCGACACAGGAGAGCAAGACGGCGCACATCGTCTACTTCTGCAATTTCAACTTCATCAATCAGGCGCTGGCGCTGGATCCGCGTGTCGGCCTGTTCATGCCCTGCCGCATCACGGTGGTGGAGCGCGAAGGGCAGGTGAAGATGATGAGCATCAATCCGAAATATTTGAGCCGCCTGTTCAATAATGCGGAGCTGGACAAGCCGTGCGAGGAGATGTACCAGGTCTACATGGGCATCATGGAGGAGGCGTCGCTATGATGCGTTGCAATTCGTTGGTACTGCTGGTGCTGCTCTGCGTGGGGCTGACCTCGGTTAGCCATGCCGATGAGCTGTTCATGGTGCGCTCCAGCCACGCCTTTCCCGAGACCATGGCCACGTTGCAGGAGGTCATCTCCCGGCATGGCTATACGGTGTCGCGCGTACAGCGCGTCGATATCGGCCTGACCGACAGCGGCTTCAAGACCGACATGTACCGTCTGGTGTTTTTCGCCCGGCCGGACGAGTTGCGTGATCTGTCGCAGCGTTATCCGCAGTTGATCCCCTACCTGCCCTGGCCGATCACCATCTTTGCCGAGGGCGAGGAAACCCTGCTGGTGACCGCCAACCCGGCAGAGCTGCACGCACTGGCCCACAACGACGAACTGAAGCACCTGTTCCGGCGCTGGAGCACCGAGTTCCGTGCGATTCTGGAAGAGGTACGGAAGGGGGAATGATGTAGGAGCTAATCTTTTCCGGGACCGTCCGTGTCTTGTCCTAAACCGATCCGCCCCCACGACTCCTCCAGCAACACCCGATTCAGCTCGTTCTCGATACGGCGCTTGTAGCTGAGGAAGTGCACGGTCTGCACCTCGTTCACCCCCTGTTCGCCCAGTACCGCCCGTGACATGCCGATGTCGGTGATGTAGATGGGATAGTGCTGACCACTGCGGCGCAGTTCCAGCACGTGGCGGACCACGGCGGCGAACAGATCGGCGCCGTATTCCAGAGTGGAGAACTCCCGTTCGCCGCAGTACAGCGTGAACATCGTCTTGCTGTTTTCGTCATGGTCGACGATAACCTGCAGGCTGACGTACTGCTGATAGGCATTGCGAAATTCCGGTGTCTGGCGTTCGAGTTTGTAGCGGGTTTCGCTGTCGCGGCCGATGAGGAAGAACTCCACGCCTTCCGCGCCGCTCATCTGCTGGCCTTCCTGCATCAGAAAATTGATGCGGTTCAGCACTGCCTCAAAGAAGCGGCTGTATTGGCTGAGCAGCAGCTTGGCGTCGTAGAAAGGCACCGTCTCGCGAAACAGCGAGCCGCGTTCATCGAGCACGTACACCTCTACCATATCGCCCAGCGGACGATAGAAAAATTGTACCCAGCCGCTGCGGTTGCGGCTGTAGATCAGCGGCAGGACCGAATCGCCGAGGGCCTGCGGATCCAGCACGATGGGCCGGTAGCTGGCAGCGGGACGGCCGAGGGCGGCAATCAGGCTGCTCTCGCTGGGCAGCGCCTCGTACTGCAATACGTCACCATCGAAGACGAGCAGGTAGTAGCCGCGCCCGACGGCAACGACGTAGCGGGCGTTCTGCAGCGCCTGTGCGCCATACCAGGTGGACACCAGGTCGTGGAACAGCTTGTCGATGCGCTGTGCCGCAATGTGGCCGCGCTGGGCGCTGGTGCCGAATACCTGGATGCGCGGCGGCGCCTCGCCACGCGAAGGTGGCGCCCACTTGAAGTATTCACAGAAGAAATCCATCAACCCCTTGCCGCGGCGGAAATGATAGGTCAGCACCTCGCGCCAGCTGGTGACAATCACCAGGTCCATGGTCTGCACCAGATTCTTGCCGGTACCGCCGTAGCTGAGCGCATCGGGGCGCCCGCTGGAGATGGATTGTCCCAGACTGAGCGAGGTGAATGAGTCCAGTTCATTGTTGACGAACAGGCCGCTGTGCACGATGCGCGCCGGGCCGGCGTATTCCTCCAGCGAGCGGGTGTCGAGACAACCGGCAGGAAACAACGCATGCATGCGCTCGACGATGGCCTTCAGCTCATTGGAGGTCAGCTGGGTAATCTTGGGGTAGAGCACCACGACCGTGTAACGGTCGATGATGCCGTTGAAGTAGCACCAGGCCACCAGCTCGATGATGTTGCGGGCGCGCTTGAGCGGTGAAGCCAGGCGCATCTCCTCGCTGGTCAGCGTGCCACGATACAGTTGCCAGCCGGCCTGCTGCTGATCATCCAGCAGCTCCTCCACGGTGATTGCCGCCTCGCGCAGGTCGGCATTGATGCCGCGATTGAGCAATTCCACCTTGCCCGCCTTGCGCTCAAAGGCCGCATACAGTTTGCGGCCGAGGACGGTCAGGTCGCGCTGGCTGATCAGCGACAGGCCGGCATAGCGGCGCGCAAAGTCGGACAGAAAGCGATAGCTGGCGGTAAGGGCGTCGAACAGCAGGCGCCGCTCTTCGGCCACCCGCTGCACCTTCCAGGTGTTGCGCGAGTCCATCAGTACGAGGTCGGCCTGCCGCCAACCCCAGCCGCGCACCAGCGGCAGCAGCAGCTCGCGTTGCCAGGTGTCGTCACGGCTCTCTTCGCTCAACCGTTCGCCGGCTTTGAAGTAGAAGGCGCGATGGGCCAGCTCCAGCCGTGGCTTGTCACCCTGCCGCTGCAGATATTCCTCCACCTTCTCCAGCATCATCAGGTAGGGGTCGAGCCGACTGATGTTTTCCTCACCGTCGTACAGCGCCTTCTTGAAGCGCAGGCTGAGCAGATCGATGTGCGGGTACTCATTGGCATAACTTTCGATCAGCAGCAGCTTGAGGGCGGCCTTGTAGGGCGAATCGATGCCCTTGTAGATATGCCACAGCGCGGCACCGAAGAATTCCTCGGCCGGCACGTGGCTGAGGCCGCCAAAGTTCAGGTGATCGCGGGCATGCAGGAAACGTTTCTCCTGCAGTTCGCGGACATAGTTGCCATAGTCGCCCTCGCGGGATGGCGGCACCAGCCACCACAGCGGCGCCTGGCCGGCGATGAGGATCGCGGTACGGTAGAACTCCTCCAGCAACAGGTGATGCTGCGCCGAACCGGAGCTTTCCTCCGACAGGGGCAACACCTCGCCGCTGCGGAAACGGTCGACGTTGACCAGGTAGAAGTGCACCTCCAGGTCCAGCGTTGCCGCCCACGCCTCGATGGCGCTGGCCTTTTGTTGCAGCTGGCCGAGCTGTTCTGCGCTGAGCGCGGGGTCATGGCATACCCAGATGTCGAAGTCGCTCTCTTCGGAGTAGGCGATGCTGCCGGGGCTGCCGATCATGTAGAGGGCGAGGATGGGGAACTGGCGCAGCCGCTGCCGCTTGTGCTCGAAGCTGCGCGCCAGCCGCTTGGCCACCTCCAGCTCGCGCCGGGCCGGGTCGTGGCTGGACAACCCCGCTGGCGTGTCCTTGGAGACGAAGCCGGGCAGCATGGGGTGGTTGATGTGGAACAGCAGCGGCAGCACATCGAGCACGTCGCGCTGGCGTTCGCGCAGGGCATCGCGCGCACGCTCCAGACGGGCGTGGTTCAGCTTCAGGAAGCGGTGGCGTACCGCCTTGAAGTCGATGTCGTGCTCGTTGTGGGGTGCCGTGCTGTCGCCGCTCATGGTGCTTGATCAGGGATGGATGGGGGCGCAGGAGCCCTGATGCAGCCAGAGGCTGTCCTGGCCGCGCAAAAGTTCAGCGCCAATGCAGGCCAGTGCTCCGTGCCGGCAGTTGCCGTCGTTGCGGTAGCCGCCCGCCTGCTCACGGAGCTGCTGAGCCTGTGCGGCGTGGTATGCATCGGTGTCGTCCAGGTTGGGCGAGGTGCGCTTTTCCGGAGCGGGCGCACCAACCTGGTGCGCGGCAATACGTTCAGACATGGATCTACCTCCCGCTGGTGACCCTTGAAGGATACCGGCAGAACGCCGGAAACGCCACGTGCGTTCGACTGGCGCGGAATATGCTTGAGAAATCCATTGTTGGCGTGGGGCGATCACGGAGAGCGACGATGGCGGAACACTGGCTGCAGATCAAGGGCGACCCTTCGGTGCGCCGCTTTGTCTTCGAGCAGACCCGTGCGGCAAGTCTGTTCGACTCCCGCATCGAGGAACTGATGGCGACGGTGGGCTGCCTGCTTACCCGCCATGGCGTATTCCACGCCAAGATTCACTTCTCCAGCAACCAGCTTACCTGCTGGCTGTACAACGACCCCTACCGCTACCGGGTGTTCATCGGCGAGGAGGTGTTTGCTCCCGATTTCCTCGCCGGCTTCGACCAGGTGGTGGCCATCGACCGGCCGCTGATCGACGCCGACACCGTGCCGGCGATCCTGGCAGAGTTTGCCCGCCTGCGCCTCAAGGATGAATCGGTCTATCTGCGCAACGGCTCGTTGAACCTGATCAACGGCCTTATCGGCATGACCTTCTCCTGCGATGGCAGTCATTACCTGCCGGTGGGGGAGTTCTTTGCGACGGTGAAGAATCTGTAACGGACAGATACAAGTTACAAGTTACAAGCGAACGAACTCGCTGCGCTCATGCTGTTTTTGAATTCAAACCACCGTGCGCGCAGCGCACTCATCCTCTTGTAACTTGTAACTTGCAACTTGTATCTGATTTATTCGTATTCCACCGCCCGCTTGGCGCTGCCCTTCACCTTGTCCACCGGATAGCGTTCCTCGTTGCGCGCCATCTTGTCCTTCACCGCGCGGATCAGATCGACGTTGAGGCGGTCGGCGATGCGGATCAGATAGATCTGGATGTCGGCCAGCTCCAGGCGTACCTCATCCAGCTTCTCCGGGCTCAGGGTTTCGCTCTGTTCGGCAGTGAGCCACTGAAAGTGTTCCACCAGCTCTGCGGCCTCGGCGATGAGGGCCATGGCGAGATTCTTGGGATTGTGGAACTGCTCCCAGTCACGCACCTTGGCGAACAGGGCGAGGCGTTGGCGCAGGTCTTCCAGGCTGTCGCTCATGGGTGGGGGCTCCTTAATCGATACGCCAGTTGTCGGTAGTGACCTTTAACTGCCGCAGGCGTGCGACGAGCAGGTCGGGAAAGCGCTTGTACCAGGTGGCGTTGAGCGGCGAGGGGTGCGGCAGCGGGTGCAGGCGCAGGCGGCGTTGCGTGCCGTCACGGGCGGTGAGGGTGATCTCGGTATGCCGCTCGAAGCGATCCTCGCGCTCCCAGAATTCTTCCAGTTGCGCCTTTACCGTCTTGTCCTGGTTGATGGTGAACCAGAGAAAGGCCTCACGCCCCAGGGTGATGATGTCCTGGCCGCGCCAGGTGTGCAGCAGCAGGTCAGCGACGAGGGGCTGGAACTGTTTCTTCACCCTGGTGGACCAGGCCTTGTTGCCGATGGGCTTGTAGGGGACGGTGTTGGCCCAGAAGAACATCCTGCCTACCTGCACCGAGGCGGCGAAGTCGGGCAGCGGCTTGCCGTACAGGTGCTGATAGAGCGGGCCGCGCACCTTCTGGCCGCCGGCGCCGATGAAGGGCAGGCCGTGCTGCACCTCATCGCGGCCGGGGTCGCGGCCGAAGAAGGCGACGCGCACGTCGGGTGCGCCGAGGCCGATGATCGGATCCAGCGGACTCTTGCCGCAGGCCTCATAGACCGGCAGGTCTATGCCGGCGAGGTTGCGGGCCAGGGGAATGAAGGCGTCGTGCAGCTCGGAGGCAGTCATGGTGAAAGTGGTTGGATGGCCGTGGCAGCAAGGTTATCACGATGTCGCCGGCGGCGTGGCGTGGCGGAAGCGATAGTAATAGTCGTAACAGGGCTGGCACAGCGAGTGGCTGGTGCGCGGCGGCTGCGCCGCGACCCACGCCGGCACCCAGTCCCAATGGCCGGGCTGTACGGCGCGCTCGACGCGGCGGCAGTGGCTGCACTGCACCAGCAGGCCGTGGCTGTTGCGGTAGAGGCTTTCATCCGGAGCCGCGCCGGCCGCGTCGGGCGCCGGGTGCGGCTGCTCGACGGTGAGGCTGTTGATGACGATCACTGCGGCACGGTTGGCCAGGGGATAGCTGCGCTGGTTAAAGCGGCGCAGCACGGTGTCACTGGAGCACTCGTAGTCATGCTGCCAGGGTGTGCCATCGCGCAGCACCTGGGCATAGGCGTCCAGATAGAACGGCTGCAGCGGCCCGCTGATGGCTGCCTCGAGCGGCGTGCCCAGGGTGAAGCGTGCCGAGATCGCCGGCTCGCCGTTATTGTCGCGGGCGAAGCGGAACCAGGCGGGATTGAAGTAACACAGGCGCAGGTCGCGATCGAGGGCGTAGACGGCGCCAGGCTCGTTCTCCAGGGTACTCAGCTCGAACTTGTCCAGCGCGGCGATGAACTCCGGTGCAATGCGCGTGCTGGCGGTGTCGCTGGAAGCGGTGGCCATGATGGGTGCCTGGGCTTGGGGGGTACAGCATTATTTGCTGAACCGGGGCCGCTTTGCCACCTTTGCCACAAGAGAAATTTTCCGGGTTCAGCGGGCAATGGCTGCGAACAGGCCCTGGGTGAGCTGAACGAGGTCGTCTGCCGCCAGCTCGATCTCCAGCCCGCGCCGTCCGGCGCTGACATAGATGGTGGCATGCTCGCGGGCGCTGACATCGACGACGGTACGCAGGCGCTTCTTCTGCCCCAGCGGGCTGATGCCGCCGACCACATAGCCGGTGGCGCGCTCGGCATCGGCGGGCCGGGCCATCTCCGCCGCGCGCGCCTGCAGGGCCGTCGCGAGCTGCTTGAGATTGAGCTGCCGGGCGACCGGCACCACGGCCACCACCAGCTCCCTGTTGTCCAGCTGCGCCAGCAGGGTCTTGAACACCCGTGCGGGACTCAGGCCCAGCTTGTCGGCGGCCTCCTCGCCGTAGGAGGCCGCCGTCTTGTCGTGCTCATAGCTGTGGATGGTGTAGGCGATGCCCGCACGTTTTGCGGCGTCGATACCCGGCGTCATCGCATCAGTCCTGCGGTAAAGCGCTGCACGTCGCTCATGGCGGTGTACTCGCTTACATCGATGCCGGCCTTGTGAAAGTCGATGGCGTCGGGGTAGCCGCTGGCCTGTTCGCCGCGTCGTTTTGCCTCCTCGACCCACTGCCGCGACCACTGCGCCAGCGCGGCGAGCGTGGCGTCATCGAGTGCAGCGGCGGCACGGGTCATGGCCTCCCAGAAACCACTGCGCGACAGCGGACGGAAGAGGGCGGCGATGGCGCCGATGTCCTGCCGGCGCAGCGCCTGTGCCAGGCGCTGCACGTTGTGTTGCAGCAGCGCGGCACGGGCCTGTTCCAGCTCCCTTTCCAGCGTCTGGCGGATCGCCAGGTACACCGGACGTGCCTGCTCGCCGGCATCGGCGCCGGCGGCGAGAAAGGTCTGCAGCGCGGTGAGTGCGGCAAGGTGCTGCTCGCTGCCGGGCGCGTGCGTGGCGAGATGGCGGCAGAAGTGTTCCACCTGTTCCGGCGTGTAGCGCAGCGTGAGGGTGTCGTCGGCGGTCATGGGGTCAGCACCTCCTCCAGCTGCGTCTCGCTCACCGGATAGGTGAGCACCGCGTGCAGCGGATGGATGGCAGTGAGTTTGTCCACGTGGGGGAGATCATCCTTGCTGGCCAGCACGATCATGCGCGCCTGCGGTGCGTATTTCACCAGCGAGTGCAGCAGCACGTCCAGGTTGCTGATATTGATGGCCTGGTAATAGGTGCTGAAGGCGTAGATGAAATCGGCTACCACGAACGCCGGTGGTTGCCTTTTCAGTGCGGCGAGCGCCTTGCGCTGGCTGTCGAAGCGCAGCTCGTCGAAACCGAGGCGCCGATACAGCGCACTGCATTGGGGATGTTGCGGCGCTTCGACGATGGAGTAGAGCAGGGGCTTGTTCATATCCCCTCATCCTGTCCCTGGGCCGTCTGTTCCCGACACGGCCAACCGACGGCATCCATGCCGTCGTCTCCCTGGACGAGGGAGGACTCCATGTTATGCGCCAGCGCCAGCTTGGCGGCGCGGCTCAGCTTGCGGATCGCCGCCTCGCGCCGGCAGGCTTCGGCCCGGCTGGCGGCCGGTTCGCTGTGGAACAGTTGCACCGGCCGCCGCGCACGGGTGTAGCGGGCGCCGAGCTTGTCGCTGTGGTTGTGCTCGTCGACACGGCGCGCAAGATCGGTGGTGACGCCGGCGTACAGCGTGTCATCGGCGCAGCGCAGCAGGTAGACGAACCAGGTGTCGGACATGATGGGGGAGTATACCCAATCCGCGCTTGTGCGTGTTTTGGTGCGCAGTGGTTGTGGTGTACCGCAGCGGACAAGGTGCGCAGTGCGCACCCTACGTGTCCGTTGGTCGCCGCAATGCAAAAAACTTCGCGCACACATGAGCGGCATGGATGTAGGGTGCGCATTGCGCACCGATGCGGTCCCAAGCGGTGGCAACGGTGGCGGTGCGCACCCTACGGCAAGACGATGTACTCGCGGCGCCCAGTCCCTTGGGCGGCGGCGAGATTACTCGATCGCCTGACTGCGCAGGTAATCCTCATAGGTGCCGCTGAAGTCGACCACGCCCTGCGGCGTCAGCTCGATGATGCGCGTCGCCAGCGAGGAGACGAACTCGCGGTCGTGGCTGACGAAGATCAGGGTGCCGTCGTAGTTTTCCAGCGCCAGGTTGAGCGACTCGATGGATTCCATGTCGAGGTGGTTGGTGGGCTCGTCCATGAGCATGATGTTGGGGCGCTGCAGCATCAGCTTGCCGAACAGCATGCGGCCCTGCTCGCCACCGGAGATCACCTTCACCGACTTGCCGATGTCGTCCTGCGAGAACAGCAGGCGGCCGAGGGTGCCGCGGATCACCTGCTCGTCGTCGCCGGGGCGGGCCCAGTGGCTCATCCAGTCGAACAGGGTCATGTCGTTGGCGAAGTCGGCGGCATGGTCCTGGGCGAAGTAGCCGACGGCCGCGTTCTCGGACCACTTGATATCGCCACGGTCGGATTCGAGGTCGTTGACCAGGCAGCGCAGCAGGGTGGTCTTGCCGATGCCGTTGGGGCCGATGATGGCGATGCGCTCGCCCACTTCCACCAGCAGGTTGAGCTTGTCGAACAGCGGCTTGCCGTCGTAGCCCTTGCTCAGGCCTTCGACTTCCAGCACGTTGCGGTACAGCTTCTTTTCCTGGTTGAAGCGGATGAACGGGTTCTGCCGGCTCGACGGCTTGACCTCGGCCAGCTGGATCTTGTCGATCTGGCGCGCACGCGAGGTGGCCTGCTTGGCCTTGGAGGCGTTGGCGGAGAAGCGGCTGACGAAGGTCTGCAGCTCGGCGATCTGCGCCTTTTTCTTGGCGTTGTCGGCCAGTAGGCGTTCGCGCACCTGGGTGGCGGCGGTCATGTATTCGTCGTAGTTGCCGGGATAGACGCGCAGCTCACCGTAGTCCAGGTCGGCCATGTGGGTGCAGACGGAGTTCAGGAAGTGGCGGTCATGGGAGATGATCACCATGGTGCTGTTGCGCGCGTTGAGCACGTTCTCCAGCCAGCGGATGGTGTTGATGTCCAGGTTGTTGGTGGGCTCGTCCAGCAGCAGGATGTCCGGGTCGGAGAACAGTGCCTGGGCCAGCAGCACGCGCAGCTTCCAGCCCGGCGCCACCGCGCTCATCAGGCCGCTGTGCTGTTCCACCGGGATGCCGACACCGAGCAGCAGCTCGCCGGCGCGGGCCTCGGCGGTGTAGCCGTCATATTCGGCGAACTGCACCTCCAGATCGGCCACCTTCATGCCGTCCTCCTCGCTCATCTCCGGCAGCGAGTAGATGCGATCGCGTTCGTGTTTCACCTGCCACAGTTCGGCATGCCCCATGATCACCGTGTCGAGCACGCTGTACTGCTCGAAGGCGAACTGATCCTGGCGCAGCTTGCCGATGCGTTCGTTGGGGTCGAGGCTGACGTTGCCGGCGGAGGGTTCCAGGTCGCCGCCGAGGATCTTTATCAGCGTGGACTTGCCGCAGCCGTTGGCGCCGATCAGGCCGTAGCGGTTGCCGTCACCGAATTTGACGGAGATGTTTTCGAACAGGGGCTTGGCCCCGAACTGCATGGTGATGTTGGCGGTGGTGAGCACGGCGGTGTTCCAGGTAGCTGTGTCGGACTAAAACATGCTGACTGGCGCATCAGGGGCGCCAGGGAGGCGAAGTCCGCGGGATTCGATCGAGTTTCCAGTCTCCGGCGGCGGGAGGGCGTATGCCGGAGGGGCGCCATTGTCGCACAGACGCCGGTGTGGCGCATCTAGTGTACTGCCTCACTCTTGGAGGTAGGGTGCGCATCGCGCACCGGGGGCGGCGTGTGGGGGAATGGTGCGCGGTGCGCACCCTACGTGGTGACCTTGCCGCGCAGCGCCTTCACCGCGCCGCGGCGGCTCTTGCCGTCCATGCGCCGGGTCTGCGAGGCGCGGGTGGGCTTGGTGGGTTTACGGGCCTTGGGGGTGACGGCGACGCTGCGGATCAGGGCCTGCAGGCGGGCCAGGGCGGCCTCGCGGTTCTGTTCCTGGCTGCGGTATTCCTGCGCCTTGAGCACGATGACGCCGTCGGCGGTGAGGCGGTGATCGCGCAGGGCGAGCAGGCGCTGCTGGTAGAACTCCGGCAGCGAGGAGGCGCGGATGTCGAAGCGCAGGTGGATGGCGCTGGAGACCTTGTTGACGTTCTGCCCGCCGGGGCCGGCGGCACGGATGGCGGACAGTTCGATTTCGTGCAGCGGGATGGCGACGCGGGCGGAGATGGGCAGGGCGTCGGTGGTGTCGGTCATCGGCTACTTGTCGCCCTTGCCCAGCATGTCCTTCAGGTTGGCAAAGGGGTTGAAGGTGGCGGCCTCCTGCTTGGCGCCGGCCAGCCCGTCGTAACCGCGCACCTTGTCCACGTAACGCTGGTGTTCGTTGTCGTGACAGTACAGGCAGAGGTTTTCCCAGTTGCTGCCGTCGGGCGGGTTGTTGTCGTGGTTGTGGTCCTTGTGATGGACCGTCAGCTCGTGCAGGTTGGCCTGGGTGAACTCGCGGCCGCAGCGGCCGCAGATCCACGGATGCAGGCGCAGCGACTGTTCGCGATAGCCCTCCAGGCGCTTGTCGCGCTCCTTGTGGGCGTTGGCCACCAGTTTGTCGAGCTTGCTGTGGTCGATGGGCTTGCCGGGGGTGCGGCGCGGATCGGACATCGTGGATTCCTGCGGTGGGACGGTTGTTCAGTAGATTCTATACGGCAAAAACAGTTCACCGCAAAGGTGCAAGGAACACAAAGGATCGTTTGGCCGGGTAGGAGCGGCTCTGCCGCGATTGGGGCGCCTGCTGGTATCGACACCTCATCGCGGCAGCGCCGCTCCTACCTTATTACCCTTGCAACTCTGCGGTGAACAGGCGGCTAGGCCGCCGCCGACTGCTGCGCCTGCGCCCGGTTCAGTGCCGACAGCACGGCCTTGAGCGAGGCGCTGACGGTGTCGTGGTCCAGCGCCGCGCCGCTGTAGCGGCGGCCGCCGACGTTGAGCTGCACGTAGGCCGCCGCCTCGGCGTTGGTGCCGCTGCCGATGGCGTGCTCGCTGTAGTCGACCACGTTCACCGGTGTGCCGCTGTGCGCCGTCCAGGCGTCGACGAAGGCGGAGATGGCGCCCTCGCCGCGCCCGTTCAGGATACGCGCATCGCCGCGTTCGACTATGTCGGCGGCGAGGGTATCCACCGCGCCCTCGCGGTCGAGGCGGTAACCCTGCAACCGTACCGGCGCCTGGTCGGCAACGAAGTGGGCGAGGAACAGCTGGTGGATGGTCGCGCTGTCGATCTCGCCGTTGCGCCGCTCGCTCTCGCGCTGCACCACCTGCGCCAGCTCTACCTGCATCCAGCGCGGCAACGACAGGCCATAGTCGCGCTCCAGCACAAAGGCCACCCCGCCCTTGCCCGACTGGCTGTTGACGCGGATCACCGCCTGGTAGTCGCGGCCGAGGTCGCGCGGGTCGATGGGCAGGTACGCCACCTGCCAGTGCTCGTCCGGCCGCTGCAGCTTGAGGCTCTTGCGGATCGCGTCCTGGTGGCTGCCGGAGAAGGCGGTGTAGACCATCTCGCCGATCCAGGGGTGGCGCGGGTGTACCGGAAGAGAGGTGCACTCGGTGTAGGTCTGGATGATGGCGTCTGGGTTCGACAGGTCGAGCTGCGGGTCGATGCCCTGGCTGTAGAGGTTCATCGCCATGGTGACGATGTCCATGTTGCCGGTGCGCTCGCCGTTGCCGAGCAGGGTGCCCTCGACGCGGTCGGCGCCGGCGAGCACGGCCATCTCCGCCGCCGCCACCGCGCAGCCGCGATCATTGTGGGTGTGCACCGAGACGATGATGCTGTCGCGCCGGCTGATGTGGCGGCAGAACCATTCCACCTGATCGGCGAACACGTTGGGCATGGCGCTCTCCACCGTCGCCGGGAGATTGATGATGCACGGCCTTTGCGGAGTCGGCTGCCATACGTCGGTCACCGCGTCGCACACCTCCACCGCGTAGTCCATCTCGGTGTTGGAAAAGCTCTCCGGCGAATACTGGAAGGTCCACTCCGTATCCGGGTGTTTCGCCGCCTCGCGCTGGAGCAGTTCTGCGCCGCGCACGGCGATGCCCTTGATGGCCTCGCGGTCCATCTGGAACACGCGCTCGCGCTGCACCGTGGAGGTGGAGTTGTAGACGTGGACGATGGCACGCTTCGCCCCCTTGAGCGCTTCAAAGGTGCGCACGATGAGGTCCTCGCGTGCCTGCACCAGTACCTGCACGGTGACGTCGTCCGGGATCTGCCGCGCCTCGATGAGCCAGCGCACGAAGTCGTACTCCGTCTGGCTGGCCGAGGGGAAACCCACCTCGATCTGCTTGAAGCCGAGCTGCACCAGCAAGGCCCACATCCTGCGCTTCTGCGCCACATCCATCGGTTCCAGCAGCGCCTGATTGCCGTCGCGCAGGTCGACGCTGGCCCAGATGGGGGCGCGTTCGATCTGGCGGTTGGGCCACTGGCGGTCAGCCAGGGCCACCGGCGGGGCGGGGCGGTATTTGCGGTGGTCGAAGGCGGTCATGATCGCTCCTGCGTCGCGGTGACAAGTTTCAAGTTGCAAGTTACAAGTTCAAGAAAAGGCGTCGGTGGCGCCGCATTGCTTGGGCGGCCCTTGTGGGGCGTTCCGGTTGCCGCATCCTCGTGAGACTTGGCAGGTTTGACCCGATGTTTGCGGGATGGTGAAAGATTACGCCTGTAGTGGCGGCAGGTGCTTGCTAAGTTTCGTGGAAAACGGATATGTTGCGCAACAATATTGCGCCACTATGTGGCGTGACGCCATAATTGACTTGTCACTTGCAACTTGTCACTTGGAACTGACTCTCATGGAACTCGACCGCTACGACCGCCGCATCCTCGAGGTCCTGCAACAGGATGGCCGCATCAGCAACCAGGAACTGGCCGACCGCATCGGCCTGTCGGCCTCGCCCTGCCTGCGCCGGGTGCGCGCCCTGGAGGAGTCGGGCCTGATCATCGGCTACCGCGCCCTGCTCGATGCCAAGGCCCTCGGCCTCAGCCTGATGGCGCTGATCCACATCTCCATGGACCGCCACACCCCGGAGCGCTTCGCCAACTTCGAGGCGCGGGTCGCCGCCCTGCCCGAGGTGCTGGAGTGCCTGCTGATCACCGGCCAGGACGCCGACTACCAGCTCAAGGTGGTGGTGCGCGACATGGAGGCCTACCAGGAACTGCTGCTCGACAAGATCACCCGCATCGAGGGGGTCAGCGGGGTGCATTCCAGCTTCGTGATGCGCCGGGTGGTGGACAAGACGGCCCTGCCGGTTTGAGGATTAGTTTCGAGTTTCGAGTTTCGAGTTTCGAGTTTCGAGTTTCGAGTAGGGTGCGCATTGCGCACCGGCGGCCTCGACCGGCACCAGAGGGTGCGCGGTGTGCACCCTACGATGGCCGGAAACCTGCATTTGATGTTAGGCAGGGTGCTTACTTCAAGCCAGGTATCTCGATTGGCGCCGATTGGTGCGCAATGCGCACCCTACATTTGTTCGTTTCGTTTCAAGGTGAACTTCTCTGCGAACAGCACCGGCCGGTAGCTCATCTTCACCCGGCGCAGGTTTTCCAGGCCGAGGTCATCGCCGACGTTGAGGTAGTCGCAGTCGGCGTAGGTGCGGGCAAATTCGCGGAACAGGTATTGCGCCGCGCCGGGGATGGCGAAGTCGGTCTTTTCCACCAGTACGCTGGCCATGCTGTGGCTGATGCGTTCGCCGAAGGTGAAGCCGGCGACGCGCTCCTCCACCAGCAGGCACAGTCCCTGCAGTCCCAGCGCATCGTAATGGGCCAGCGCCTTTTCTATTCCCTGCCGCTCCAGTTCCACACTGGCGATGAAGTCGGCCACGGCGGTGCCGTGCAGTCCTTCCAGGCGCGCACGCATCCACTGGCTGAGCAGTTCGCGCATGCCGTTCCAATGGTGGCGGCTCAGCGGCTCGATGCGGTGATCGGGGTGGGCGCGGCAGAACTGGTTGATCTCGCTGCGCTTGGTCTTGTAGCTGTTGCCGCGCAGTTCGATCAGGTCGGCGGTGCGGTAGATGTAATCGGGAAAGGCCGGCTCCAGTTGCCAGGAGCCGCCGCCCAGGTGCGGCGAGCGGCCGTCACTGTCCAGTTCCAGCAGGCGCGCAAATTCCGGGCTGACGTAATCCACCCGGCTGTCTTCGGCGGTGTGGTTGTAGCTGTCCATGATGCCGATGCAGGTGCGCAGCGCCTTGACCTGGTTTTCTGCCGCGCCGATGGGCGGCAGCAGCATGCCGAGCTGGTTGCCGTTCAGGCTGAACAGGCAGAAGCAGTCATTGATGATCTGGTAGAAGCCGCTCATGCGCGACAGCCACATGAAGTTGTTGGTGAAGCTGAGGTCGGCGACGAGGAAGTCGCAGGCGCTGACGTGGCTGTCGAACAGCGGCTTGGCGTCGATGGTCAGCGGCAGCAGGCGGTGTTCGCCGGCGGAGAGAAAGCGCTGTGCGGCGGTGCTGACGGGGAGGGGAGCTGCGGGTCGGACGTGGGAGGACGCCGGGCCGAATATATGGGGTTCCGAAGTTTCGGTACTGCCGATCTCAAGGTTTGCGCGCATACACGCTCCGCAAAGGACCTCTTGTAGCTGAAGGGGTGTCGAGGGTCAGACCGGCGGGTCTGTCAGGAGGGGCCTCGCGGCCTCCTGCCCCGGACGCCGCTGTTATAGCGGAGCGGCGGGGAGAAAAGAAGAGGGGGGATAAAAAATAATTCAAGATTCAAGATTCAAAATTGACAATCCAGCCGTCTCCGTAGGGGATTTTTTGAATTTTGAATGGGTGTTCACCGCCAGTGCAGAAACGGCGCCAGGGTGAAATAGACGATGGCCAGGATGATGGCCGCGTAGATGAGCAGACGCAGCGGCTCGCGGCGGAAGCGGTGGGCCAGGGTTTCGGCACGGCCCTGCGCCAGCCGGGCGGCGTAGTCGGCGCGGGCGCTTGCGCTGCGCCGCTCCTGGTAGTCGTCGATGAGGCGGCGGGCCTCCTCTTCCCGGTCGGCATCGCCGTCGCGCAGCCAGATGGCGGCGAGGGAGATGCCCCAGCGCCCGGCCTGGGTCTCGTAGTAGTCGATGCGGTGGCTATCAAGCAGCTGGCGCACCTCGCCCGCTTCGTCTTCGGGTACGCCGTTGAGGCGGAACAGCAGGATGGGCATGGTCAGGGCGCCGTGGGCTGGTAATGGGTGACAAGGCGCAGGGTGCGCGCCTGGGCGGTGTCCCAGTGCAGATAGGCCTGGCAGACCTGCTTGCTGGTGTCGGACTCGAGGCGCTCCTGCGGCAGCCCGGCATAGCGGCCGTTGCCGACGGGCTGTTCGGGCGCCACGCGTTGCAGATGCGCCGGCGTCGTCGCATCGGCGGTGTACAGCTCGACAGCACCGAGCGTGCTTGCCGCCGGCACGCTGGTGCACAGCTCCACCTGCGCGGCGTCCTGTTCGGTGCAGCCGGGGCAGGGCGGTACCGTTACGTTCACCGCGACGCTGCCGGTGCCATGCCCGCCGGTCAGTACGATATGTTCGAGACGTCCGGCGGTGGCATTGAGCTGATCCAGTTTGGCGTTGAACTCGCTGCGCAGCAGATCGGCCTCCTTCTTCTTGCCGGTATTGAGGTATTGCGCCAGGGCAAAGCCGCCCACCGCCGAGGCAATGAGCAGGACAATGACGGCGACGACCGGACCGCGCCGCGCCTGCTGCGTCACCGGCTGGCCGCGCTCACGCGCCTTCATCTCCTTCTTCCAGGCCATGCGCAGCTGAATCAGGGTGGCGGTGATGGTGGCGGTGGCGCCGATGAGCGAAGCGAGGAGCGCCGCCACCGGCATGGTGATGTTGCTGATTTGAAGGTCCATGCACGGTCGTCCCGGCGCGGCGTGTGCCGCGTCCGATCAAGGTTTCAATTCCGGCTGCGTTGCAGAGGCGGGGGCCGCGCGGCGAACCGGCGCCCCGCACCGGCTGCCGATTCGCCCGTGAACCGGGCCGCCTGCAACGGCGGGAGACACTATACAACGACGCGGGCCTGCCGGTGAGCCGGGCGGAGTGTGATGCCCTCGGCGTTTCCGTGTATTCAGCCCCGCTGGCGCGCGACGCTGGCCACCTTGTCCTGCAGCGACTGGTCGCGATCGGTGCGGGTGCCGGCGGAGATGAAGGTCTGGATGCGCGGCGCCCCCAGGGCGTGCACCACCTCATGACAACGGCGGATGGCGGTGAACACCGCATCCCATTCGCCTTCGATGTTGGTGCCGTTGGCATGCAGCTCGTGGTGTAGTCCGGCCTCCGCCAGCACCTGTCCGCAGGCGGCGATATAGCGCGATACCGACACCTCGGTGCCGATGGGGACGACTTGCAGATTGACCAGCACTTTCACCATGAATCCTCAATAACTCGAAAGACTTGGTCGTCCGCAAATGAACGCGAATGGACGCAAATATTCAAAGTGTTGCAACGATGACCGTTCATCCGGCAGGTGACGCGGTGCGGCGGTCTCTCACGGCCTTGATCGGCCGCCTAATTTGCGTCCATTCGCGTTCATTTGCGGACCCCATTGTTTTCTCGATCTACTTCCCGCTCAGATAACGCGCCACGGCCTCGATCTCCATCTCGGTGAGCTTGGAGGCGATGGAGTGCATGATGGCATTGTCGTTGGTGCGCTCGCGCGAGTTGAAGTCCTGCAGCTGGGTAACGAGATAGCGCAGGTGCTGGCCGGCGATGCGCGGCAGCTGCTCGGTGCCGGCGCCTTCCTCGCCGTGGCAGGAGGCACAGGCGGCAACGCCGGACCACTTGTTGCCGTTGTGATAGATGTACTTGCCGACAGCGGTGAAGTCCGGGTCGGAGACGCGGTGGGCCTGCGGCGGCTTGCTGCTGAAATACTGGCCCAGTGCCGCCATCTCCGCCGCGGTCAGGTCGGCGGCCATTTCGTTCATGGTGCCCTTGCGCCGGCCGCTCTTGAAGTCGGCCAGCTGCTTGGCGATGTAGGCGGCATTCTGGCCGGCCAGGCGCGGGTAGATGGCGCTGGAACTCTCACCCTCCATGCCGTGGCACAACTGGCACTTGGCGGTGACGATCTCCTGGGCGCGGGCGAGATCGGCGGCGTGCAGGGTGCCGGCGGCAAGCAACAGCACGGCGGCGGAGGCGAGGGTGCGCATCATGGGGGTGGCTCCTGGCAGAAAAGATTAATTATATGATGTCAGATTAGATCATTTTGCCGCCGCCGGGATCAGCGGAACAGTTCAACAAAACGGTTGAACAGAGGGCGGTCGAAATGGTTGGGCATCTTGTCGCGCATCAGGGTCAGCGCATCGAACGGCGTCATCGCCTTCTTGTAGGAGCGCTCGGCGGTGAGGGCATCGAACACATCGGCGATGCAGCAGATGCGGCCGTAGATATGGATATGGTCGCCCTTGATGCGCTTGGGGTAGCCGCCGCCGTCCATCAGCTCGTGATGCTCCATGACGATGATGCGGCACTCTTCGCTGAGCGCGTCGGCGTCGCGCAGCAGCTTGTAGCCCTGGTAGGGGTGGATGCGCATGCGGCGCATCTCGGTCTCGTCCAGCCGCGCCGGCTTGTTGATGATCGCGGCGTCCACCTTCACCTTGCCGAGATCGTGCAGGAAGAAGCCGGCGCCCAGCTCCTGCATGTCGTGGCCATCGGAGTTCTTGAACATGGCCTTGGCCAGCATCAGGCTGAGGATGCCGACGTTGACGGAGTGGGTATAGGTGTAGAAATCGTGCGCCGTGATGCGCAGCAGATTCCGTGCCGTCTGATCGTCACGCAGGATCATGTCGGTGACCGAGCCGAGGGCCTCCTTGCTGGTGCGGATATTCTCGGCAGTAGGGGCATCGAGCATGCGCAGCATCATCTCCCGGCTGTGCCGGTATACCGCCTGGGCCTTCTGTTCCGGCGCCAGCCGCTGGTCATGCACGGCCTCGCGCAGCTCCACCGGCACCAGCGTATCGGGATTCCACAGCGGTGGCGGCGCCTGCTCTTTGGGATCGACGATGGCATCGCTGTGGCTGACGTACCCCAGTTCGCCCAGAGCTTGCGGAGGGGACGGCGGCGGCACGTCGCTGCGGGCGAAATCCACCATGACTTCACGCAGGCCGTGTCCGCGGATGGCGGCGATCTGCTCCGGCGAGGTGAGCTTGAATTTGCTGCGCAGGAAGTCGTGCTCGGTCCACGACAGCGGCAGCTCGACATACATGCCGACGCGCAGATCGCCTACTGAGACCTTTTGTTTCATGATGCTGCCGTCCTGGCGCCGCTCATTCGTCGGTGATGAGAATGAAGGCGGCCTTGGTGGCGCCGCACTCGGGGCAGACCCAGTCGTCCGGGATATCTTCCATGCGCGTACCCGGGGCGATGCCGCCGTCCGGATCGCCCAGGCGCTCGTCGTAGATATAGCCACAAACGTCGCACAGGTAGCGCCGCATGATGAACCTCGGGATGGGTTGGGAAAACTGCCTGCCTCTAATCTAACAGGCTTGCGGTGTGAGTAAAACACCGACGCCGGGGTGGCGGGCGGGGTGGCTGTGCGAGTCTTATTGGACTTATGGTTGCCATAAGTCGGGAACTGCGAACGGCCAGAAGCGGGCATTCAGATGGCAGAAAGCTCAACCGCCAGAAACTGTGGCACGTCCCATTATTTTGCCACGGCAAAGGCAAAGCCTTGACCAGGGCATGGCGCTGTTTCATAGTCCGAGCCGTTCAGGGATGCTCAGGGAAGCGAACGGATGTATGCACTCTCAGCCATCGATGGGAACGCGGACCGTACCGCATCAAGGTGCCGACCCCGGTCTTTCCCCCACCAGAACGTCCACCGGACTGCGCACCGCCAGGCCGCCGCGCTGCAAGACGTGGGTATATATCTGCGTGGTCTTCACGTCACGGTGGCCCAACAGCTCCTGAACGGTGCGAATATCGTAACCCGCCTCCAGCAGGTGAGTCGCAAAGCTGTGCCGGAGTGTATGAGGCGTGGCGTGTTTCTGAATTCCCGCTGCGCGCACAGCCTCCTTGAAGGCTTTCTGAATCGGGCTCGGGTCCATGTGGTGGCGCTTCTCACGTCCCGACACCGGATCCTCGGAGCGGTTCATCGAAGGGAACAGGTACCACCAGCCCACATCAAAGGGGGCGTTGGGGTACTTCCGGTCCAGTGCGGTGGGCAGAGAAACCTCGCCAAACCCGTCTGCGAGGTCGCCATCCCGCACCCGCTGTGCTTCACCGATCTGCTCCTGTATCGCGCCCTTCAGCGAGTCAGGCAGCGGCACGAAGCGATCTTTTCCCCCCTTGCCGTTACGAACCAGGATCTGGCGGTAGCCGAAATCCATGTCTTGAATGCGCAAGCGCATGCATTCCATCACGCGCAACCCGGTTCCATACATCAGACTCGCCATCAGCCAATACTGGCCGCGCAGACGAGCAAGGATCGTGGCCACCTCGGCCCGCGTCAGAGCCACCGGGGCGCGTGCCGGCCTCTTCGCCCGCACCACATCGTCAAGCCAGCCGATGTCTATCCCGAGCACCTTCTGATACAGGAACAACACGGCACTGAGCGCCTGGTTCTGCGTCGACGCCGATACCCGCCGCTCAACCGCGAGCGCAGTCAGGAACCGCTCCACCTCAATCTTCCCCATCTCACGGGGATGACGTGTCCCCGAATACCGGATGAAATATCTAATCCAGTACACATAGGCCTGCTCGGTGCGGTAACTGTAGTGAAGCGTGCGAAGACAGTCCCGAACCTGCTGAAGCAGACGCGGCGGTTGATTTTGCGAGGGGGAATACGACAGGCCAGACATAATGCGCTCCTTGCATACCTATGGCGTAGATATGTATGTATATACACCATGCGAGCCGCGATAGACAACTGCCGCGCGGCATATTGCAGAGCAGGAGCTGTAACGTGTTGAATTCTGGTAACCAACCGCTATCCACAGACCGCCACTATGCGGCGCCTATTCCATTTCCGCTGCTATGCGGCCGTTCAGCGGCATATCAGCGGTCGAAATTCACACAGGAAATAATGGCAATCTATTGATGTTGAACGTAATATCGAAATTCAG
>JANJXC010000023.1 GCA_024709225.1 Gammaproteobacteria bacterium
ACGCGGATGCGGCCGTTCACCATGCGCGAGTCGCGCTGCATGATCTTGTCCATCTTCTGCCAGAAGGCATCGTTGAGATCAAAGTCGGCGGCAATGGCGGTGCCGATGAGCAGGATGAACAGGTCGGCCACCTCCTCGGCCAGCTGTTCCTTCGGCTTGCCCTTGGTGATGGCGGCACCGATTTCGCCCAGCTCTTCGGCCATCAGGGCCATGCGGTAGGTAAGCTCCTCGCCGCCGCGGTTACGGAAGTCGTGCTTGTCGTGAAAGGCCTGCACGGCGGCGAGCATGGCGGCGTAGGAATCGGCGTTGCGGTCGGTCATCACAGGCACCCAAAATCGCGTGTAGGGTGCGCACTGCGCACCGTTTCCATCCAGGTCGCACGGCGCGTCCGGGGCGCCATGCGCACCCTACCAAACATCAACCCTGCAGGCGTGACAGGTCGGCGGCTTGCAGGAACAGGTCGGACAGGCGGCGCAGCAGCGCCAGGCGATTGTTGCGCAGCGCCTCGTCCTCGGCCATCACCATCACCTGATCGAAGAAGGCATCCACCGCGCCACGCAGTCCGGCGAGCTGGCACAGGGCCTCGGTGTAGTTGCGCTGGGCAAACTGCGGGGCGACCTTGCCGGCCATGGCGTCGAGTTCGGCGGCCAGGGTCTGTTCGGCGCTCTCCACCAGGCGGGCCTTGTCGACCATGTCGCCGATGCTGCCGCCGGCCTGGCGCAGGATGTTGGCGATGCGCTTGTTGGCCGCGGCCAGGGCCTCGGCCTCGGGTAGCTTGCGGAACACGGTGACGGCGCGCACGCGGGCATCGAAGTCGCGCGGCTGCGTCGGGCGCTGGGCCAACACCGCATCGAAGGTATCGTGGGCCACGCCGGTGTCGGCATAGTAGGCGCGCAGGCGTTCGAGCATGAACTCCAGCACCTGGTTGACCGTGTCGCTCTCGAGCTTGATGCCGGCGGCAGCGAAATTGTCGAAGGCTGTCTGCAGCAGGGTCAGCAGATCGAGGTCGAGATTGTTCTCGATGATGGTGCGCAGCACGCCGAGGGTGGCGCGACGCAGGGCGAAGGGGTCCTTGTCGCCGGTGGGCGGCTGCTTGATGCCGAAGATGCCGACCAGGGTGTCCAGACGGTCGGCGATGGCCAGGGCCTGGCCGGTGCGGGTCTCCGGCAACTGGTCACCGGCGAAGCGCGGCATGTACTGCTCGTCCAGTGCCGCGGCCACCTCGGCATCCTCGCCGTCGTGGGCGGCATAGTAGCGACCCATGATGCCCTGCAGTTCCGGGAACTCGCCCACCATGTTGGTGAGCAGGTCGCACTTGGACAGTTCGCCGGCACGGGTGGCCAGCTTGGCATCGCCACCGATGTGATAGGCAATGGCGGCCGCCAGCTTGGCGACGCGGGCGCTCTTGTCGGCCAGGGTGCCCAGCCTGTTCTGGAACACCACGTTCTTCAGCGCGGCGCCGTGGGCCGACAGTTTCTGCTTGCGGTCCTGATTCCAGAAGAAATCGGCGTCGGTGAGGCGCGGGCGCACCACGCGCTCGTTGCCTTCGCGCACATGGCGCGGGTCGCGGCTCTCGATGTTGCTCAGGGTGATGAAGTACGGCAGCAGCCGGCCCTCACGGTCCTGCACCGGGAAGTACTTCTGGTTGCCCTTCATGGTGGAGATCAGCGCCTCGGCCGGCACCTCCAGGAAGCGTTCCTCGAACTTGCCGGTGACGGCCACCGGCCATTCCACCAGACCGGCCACCTCGTCCAGCAGATCTTCGTCGATAAGCGCCTCGCCGCCCACGGCAGCGGCGGCCTCGAGCACCTGGGCACGCACCGCCTCGCGGCGCGCCTCGAAGTCGGCCACCACCTTGCCCTCGGTCTCCAGCAGCGGGGCGTAGGCGGCGGGCTCACCCAGATACAGCTGGCCCGGGCTCATGAAGCGGTGGCCGCGGGTCTCGCGGCCGCTGCGGGTGGCGAGGATCTCGCAGTCGATGACGTCCGTACCGAACAGCATCACCACCCAGTGCACCGGGCGCACAAACTCGGCGTCCAGACTGCCCCAGCGCATGCGCTTGGGGATCGGCAGCCGGTCGAGGGAGGCCTGCACGATCTCCGGCAGCAGCTCGGCGGTAGGCCGGCCCTGCTGCTGTGAACGATGCACCAGCCAGGCGCCCTTGTCGGTCTTGAGGTGGTCGAGCTGGTCCACTTCCACGCCGCAGGACGCGGCGAAGCCCCTGGCGGCCTGGGTCGGGTTGCCGGCACCGTCGAAGGCCGCGGTCAGTGCCGGGCCGCGGCGCTCCACGTCCTTGTCGGGCTGGGCCACGGCCAGGTCTTTAATGAAAACGGCCAGACGGCGCGGGGTGGCATAGAACTGCACCTCGCCGCGCACCAGGTCGGCCTTGGCCAGGCCCTCCTTCACACCCTCGCCAAAGGCGAGCATCAGGCGCTTCAGCGCCTTGGGCGGCAGCTCTTCGGTGCCGATCTCGACGAGAAAATCCTTGAACGTGCTCATTTAAGCGGCCTCCCCCTTGTTGGCAAGCATCGGGAAGCCGAGGGCCTCGCGGCGGTCGTAATAGGCCTGGGCCACGGCGCGGGCCAACTGGCGCACACGAAGGATGTAGCGCTGACGTTCGGTGACCGAAATGGCCTTGCGGGCGTCGAGCAGGTTGAAGGTATGGGAGGTCTTCAGCACCATCTCGTAGGCCGGCAGCGGCAGGCCCTTGTCGATCAGACTCTGGCTCTGGCCTTCGTAGAAGTCGAAGTGCTGGAACAGGGTGTCGACGTCGGCATGCTCGAAGTTGAAGGCGGACATCTCCACCTCGTTCTGGTGGAACACGTCGCCGTAGGTGACCTTGCCCAGCGGGCCATCGGTCCATACCAGGTCGAACACGCTCTCCACGCCCTGCAGGTACATGGCAATGCGCTCCAGGCCGTAGGTGATCTCGCCGGTGACCGGCCGGCACTCCAGGCCGCCCACCTGCTGGAAATAGGTGAACTGGGTGACCTCCATGCCGTTGAGCCAGATCTCCCAGCCCAGGCCCCAGGCGCCCAGGGTGGGCGATTCCCAGTTGTCCTCGACGAAGCGGATGTCATGCACCAGCGGGTCCAGGCCCAGCATGCGCAGCGAGCCGAGGTACAGCTCCTGGATGTCGAGGGGCGAGGGCTTGATCACCACCTGGAACTGGTAATAGTGCTGCAGGCGGTTGGGATTCTCGCCATAGCGGCCGTCGGCCGGGCGGCGCGAGGGCTGCACGTAGGCGGCGCTCCAGGGTTCGGGGCCGATGGCGCGCAGGAAGGTCGCCGGGTGGAAGGTGCCGGCGCCCACTTCCATGTCGTAGGGCTGGAGGATGACGCAGCCCTGCTCGGCCCAATATTCCTGCAAAGCCAGGATCAACCCCTGAAAGGTCGAGACATCCCGTGCCGTCTTTTTCATGACATCCCCGCAAAATCCGTTGGGTACAAAAGCGGCGGATTATAGCGCGCGCCCGGAGGTGCAGTTAAGCACTATTAATGAGATGGCCAGGGCGGCCGCGGCGCATTTGGGTTAAAATGGCGCGCCTAATTTCCCGTTATTTCGAAGGTTTCATGTCGCAAGTACAACGCAAGGCCGTCGCCCTGGTATCGGGCGGGCTGGACTCCATGCTCGCCGTCCGCGTCATCCAGGAACAGGGTATCCACGTCGAGGGCATCAATTTCTACACCGGCTTCTGTGTGGAGGGGCATACCCATGCCATCCGCAAGAAGGACCAGGGCAAGGACAAGCGCAACAACGCCCTGTGGGTGGCCGAACAGCTCGGCATCAAGCTGCACATCATCGACATCGTCGAGGAATACAAGGACGTTCTGCTCAACCCCAAGCACGGCTACGGCGCCAATATGAACCCGTGCCTGGACTGCAAGATATTCATGGTGCACAAGGCGCTGGAATGGGCAGACCAGCACGGCTTCGACTTCATCATCACCGGCGAGGTGGTGGGTCAGCGCCCGATGTCGCAGCGCAAGGACACCATGCCGGTGGTGGCACGCGAGTCCGGCGCGCAGGATCGCCTGCTGCGTCCGCTGTGCGCGAAGAACCTGCCCCCCACCCTGCCCGAACGCGAGGGCTGGGTGGATCGCGACAAGCTGTACGATTTCTCCGGCCGCACCCGCAAGCCGCAGATGGCCCTGGCGGCGCAGTTCGGCTTCAGCGATTACGCCTCCCCCGCCGGCGGCTGCTGTTTCCTGACCGACGAGGCCTACTCGCGCAAGCTGGTGGACCTGTGGCAGGCGCGCGGCAAGCGGGAATACGAAATGGACGACATCATGCTGCTCAAGGTGGGGCGTCACATCCGTCCGGCGCCGCACTACAAGCTGATCGTCGGCCGCGAAGAGGGTGAGAACAATTTCCTCGAAGGCTACCGCAAGATCTACATCCACCTGCGCCCGATCAGCCACACCGGGCCGCTGGTGCTGCTGGACGGCGAGGCCAGCGAGGAGGATCTGGTATTGGCGGCGCGCATCACCGCGCGCTATTCCAAGGGCCATACCGCCGAACAGGTTACCGTGCAGGTCACCACCCTGGACGGCGTGAGCCGCGAGCTGGTGGTGGCGCCCTTGTCGCCGGACGAACTCAAGCCGGAATGGCACCTGTAATGGCCCGCCATCAACTCGATGCCCGCCGCCTGCTCTGTCCGATGCCGGTGATCCGCACCCAGAACCGGGTGGCGGAGCTGCAAGCGGGCGACGTGCTGGAGGTGACCTGCACCGACCCCGGCGCACTCAACGACATCCCGGCGTGGTGCCGCATCAACGGCCACAAGGTGCTGGGCTCACGGCGCGAGGGCAACGAGGTGATCATCGAGGTTGAGGTGGGTGATGGGGCATAGTCACGCGCATCCGGTGCTGCCCGCGGGCAACAAGGCCGACGAGCGCTACCAGGCGACGCGCCGGGTGACCATCGTCGGCGCCGTGGTCAATCTGGTGTTGTCCATCGGCAAGGTGGCCATCGGCATCGTCGGCGGCTCGCCGGCCCTGGTGGCGGACGGCATCCACTCCCTGTCCGATCTCCTCACCGACATCATGGTGGTGTGGGCCGCCAAGCACGGCAGCAAGGATGCCGACGAGGACCACCCCTATGGACACGGCCGCATCGAAACCGTATTCACCGTGGCCCTGGGCGTGGTGCTGCTGCTGGTGGCCGCCGGCATCATCTACGATGCCGCCTCGCGCCTGTTCCACCCCGAGCGTCTGACCCATCCGGGGGTGCTGGCCCTGGTGATGGCGGCCATTTCGGTGGTGTCGAAGGAGGTGCTGTACCTGTACACCCTGCGCGTGGCCAAACGCATCCGCTCCAACCTGCTCAAGGCCAATGCCTGGCACCACCGCTCGGATGCCATCTCCTCCATCGTGGTCATCGTCGGCATCGGCGGCACCATGGCCGGCCTGCCCTACCTGGACGCCATCGCCGCGGCCGCGGTGGGCCTGATGATCGCCAAGATCGCCTGGGACCTGGGCTGGCATGCGGTGCACGAGCTGGTGGATACGGCCCTGGAGGCCGAGCGGGTGGAGGCCATCCGCCAGGTGATTCAATCGGTGGACGGCGTCAACGAGCTGCACACCCTGCGCACCCGGCGCATGGGCGCAGATGCCCTGGTGGATGTGCACATCCAGGTCGACCCGCTGCTCAGCGTGTCGGAGGGTCACCACATCAGCGAGCGGGTGCGGCAGCAGGTGATCCGCGAGATCGATGAGGTACAGGACGTGCTGGTGCACATCGACCCGGAGGACGACGAACAGATCGCGCTGAGCGCCCATCTGCCCTCGCGTCAGGTGCTGCTGGCGAGGTTGCGGGAGCTCTGGCAGGATAGCGCCGCGGCCGGCCAGATCCGCCGGGTCACACTCCACTATCTGGACGGCAAGCTGCGGGTGGAGGTGTACCTGCCGCTGGAGCTGGCCAGCGACGAGGCCGAGCGGCAGCGGCTGACGGCGGCCCTGCGGCAGCCGGTACAGGCGCTGGCGGAAATCGAATCGCTAACCGTGCATTACAGCTGACGCGCCAGTTTGGTGCGTTTTGTTATTTCAAAGCACCAATATGGTGCAAACTGGTCCTGGCCACGCCCGGGCACAGGAAATACAGGCTTGAAAATCATGGACTTGTCTAATGGCATGGTTCATGCACTTATTTGGACACAAATTCCGGCCGCTAACCCGGCCAACCTTGTTGAGCGCTAACCTGGAGGCAGTGAGATGTCTGGTGAAAATGTTCTGAACATGATCAAGGAAAAGGGCGTGAAGTTTGTCGACTTCCGCTTTACCGATACCCTGGGCAAAGAGCAGCACGTCACCTATCCGGTGCGTCAGATCGATGCCGACACCTTCACCGACGGCGTGATGTTCGACGGCTCCTCCATCTCCGGCTGGAAGCACATCAACGAGTCCGACATGATCCTGATGCCGGACCCGTCCACCGCTTACCTGGACCCGTTCGCCGACGAGCCGATGATCAACATCACCTGCGACATCGTCGAGCCCTCCACCATGCAGGGCTACGAGCGTGACCCGCGCTCCATCGCCCGCCGCGCCGAGGAATACCTGAAGTCCACCGGTATCGGCGACACCGCCTTCTTCGGTCCGGAACCCGAATTCTTCATTTTCGACGACATCCGCTGGGGCGCCGACATGTCCGGCTGCTTCGTCAAGATCGACTCCGAAGAGGCCGACTGGAACTCCGAGCGCGTCTACGCCAACGGCAACATGGGTCACCGTCCGGGCATCAAGGGTGGCTACTTCCCGGTTCCCCCAGTCGACTCCCTGCACGACATCCGCGCCGCCATGTGCCTGGCGATGGAAGAGATCGGCCTGAAGGTCGAGGTGCACCACCACGAAGTGGCCACCGCCGGCCAGTGCGAAATCGGCGTGGCCTTCAACACCCTGGTGAAGAAGGCCGACGAGGTGCAGAAGCTGAAGTACGTGGTGCACAACGTGGCCCACGCCTACGGCAAGACCGCCACCTTCATGCCCAAGCCGATGGTCGGTGACAACGGTTCCGGCATGCACGTGCACCTGTCCATCGCCAAGGGCGGCGTCAACCAGTTCAGCGGCAACCTGTACAGCGGCCTGTCCGAGACCGCGCTGTACAGCATCGGCGGCATCATCAAGCATGCCCGCGCCCTGAACGCCATCACCAACCCGGGCACCAACAGCTACAAGCGCCTGGTCCCCGGCTTCGAGGCCCCGGTGATGCTGGCCTACTCCGCCCGCAACCGTTCCGCTTCGCTGCGCATTCCGTACGTGCAGAACCCGAAGGCCCGCCGCATCGAGGTGCGTTTCCCGGACCCGACCGCCAACCCCTACCTGGCCTTCTCCGCCCTGATGATGGCGGCCCTGGACGGCATCATCAACAAGATCCACCCGGGCGACGCCATGGACAAGGACCTGTATGACCTGCCGCCGGAAGAGGCCAAGGCCATCCCGACCGTGTGCCATGCCCTGGATCAGGCGCTGGACTACCTGGACAAGGACCGCGAGTTCCTGACCCGTGGCGGCGTGTTCACCGACGACGTGATCGATGCCTACATCAAGCTCAAGATGGACGACGTCACGCGCATGCGCATGACCACTCACCCCATCGAGTTCGACATGTACTACAGCCTCTAAGCGAGACTGCAGTCCGGTTGGCAGAACGCCCCCGCAAGGGGGCGTTTTGTTTTGTGCGCCGCGCCACGCGGCCCGGCCACAACCCTGCTATATTTCGGCCCATGAAGCGCCGACTCCTCATTCTGCTGCCTCTCGCCGTCCTGAGCGCCGGCCTGCATGCCCAGGACACGGGCTACAAAATCACCCGCCCCGATGGCACCGTGGAGTTTACCGACCGGCCCAGCGCCGGGGCCCAGCAGATCACCCTGCCCAAGTCCCAGGGCTACCAAGCGCCGCCCCCCCCTGCCGCGGCCCCCGCCGCGCCACCCGCCGAGCCTGCCGGGGTGCCATACCGACAGTTCGCCATTGTGGCGCCGCAGCCGGAGCAGACCATCCCCAGCGGCGAGAACAGTGTGACCGTCACCGTCGCGCTGGAGCCGGCGCTGCGGCCGGGGCACGAGATGGTGATCCTGCTGGATGGCAAGGAGGTTGCGCGCGGGGCGGCGAGCGATTTTTCCCTTGCCGAGGTGGAGCGCGGCAGTCACGCGCTGAGTGCCGAGGTACGGGATGCGCAAGATGCCGTGGTGCAGAGCTCTCCGCCGGTGACCTTCCACATGCGTCAGCACTCCACCCTGTTTCCCAAGCCGCCGCTGCGCTGAGCGGCGCGTCCCTTCCCGCTGCCGCCGGTAGCGGGGCCCACAGCCGATAGGCCCTCGCCGCCTTGGCAGCCTACGCACCAAAATGGTGCGCCCATCCGCCTCATCAGCTATGCTCATGTCCATCATGGTGCGCAGGCGCCGGCCTGCCGGTCCGGATGGATTTGGATGACGGCGACTAATCGCTTGTTCTACAAATGAAATTGTCATTGTGACGGCGGCCGTGATGGCTTTGTCGCCAGGGGCCAATTCTGGTTTGGTTCTTGCTTAAGTTTGGACATGGATAACCCGGGCATGCCTCCACCGAGCCTCTACCAGGGCGTCATCGAGAACCTGCACACCGCCGTGCTGTTGTTCGATGACGCCCTGCTGCTGCGCTATCTCAACCCCTCGGCCGAGATGCTGCTTGCCGCCAGTGCCGCCCGCCTGCTGGGCGGGCCCGCGCCGCAGTTGCTGCCGAGCAAGGCGCTGCATGCCGCCCTGATGGAGGCGCTGGACAGCGGTCATCCGTTCACCGAGCGCGAACTGGTGCTGGAGCTGGGGGCGGAGCGCCGGGTGACCGTGGATGTGACCGCCACGCCGCTGATCGAACCGGGGCGGCGCGAACTGCTGGTGGAGATGACCCAGGTGGACCGCCAGTTGCGCATCACCCGCGAGGAAGGCCTGCTGGCGCAGACCGCCACCACCCGCGTGCTGGTGCGCGGCCTGGCCCACGAAATTAACAATCCGCTCGGCGGCCTGCGTGGCGCGGCACAGCTGCTGGAGCGCGAGCTGCCCGATGAGGCGCTGAAGGAATACACCCGCATCATCATCAGCGAGGCGGACCGTCTGCAGAGCCTGGTCAACCGCATGCTCGGGCCCAATGCCCTGCCCAAGCGCCTGCCGGTGAACATACACGAGGTACTCGAGCGCGTACGGCAGCTGGTGCAGACGGCGGTGCCGGCGGCGGTGCGTATCGAGCGCGATTACGACCCCAGCATTCCGGAACTGATGGGCGATCAGGATCAGCTGATCCAGGCGATCCTCAATCTGGTGCGCAACGCCGCCCAGGCGGTGGGCGACCACGGCGAGATCATCCTGCGCACCCGTACCCTGCGCCAGTACACCATCGGCCACACCCGCCACAAACTGGTGATCCGCATCGACATCATCGACAACGGCCCCGGCATACCCGCGGAGGCGACCGAGGCCATCTTCCTGCCGCTGGTAACCGGCCGCCCCGAGGGGACCGGTCTGGGACTGCCCATCGCCCAGTCGCTGATCAATCAGCACGGCGGCCTCATCGAATGCGACAGCCAGCCGGGCCAGACCGTATTTACCGTCCTGCTGCCCATCAATCCCGAGGGCGGCAGAAACGAATCCCGCACCAGGCAGTAGGGAAACGAGGTTGCACATGGATAACACGGCAAAGATTTGGGTCATCGACGATGACCGCTCCATCCGCTGGGTGCTGGAACGTGCGCTGAAACAGGTGCAGATGGAGGTGCGCAGTTTCGACAATGCCGATGAGGCCCTGCACGCCCTCGAGCGCACCCAGCCCGACGCCATCATCACCGACATCCGCATGCCCGGCATGAGCGGGCTCGAACTGCTGGCCGAGATCGCCGCGCGCCGGCCGCAGCTGCCGGTGATCATCATGACGGCACACTCGGACCTGGACAGTGCCGTGTCCGCCTACCAGGGCGGCGCCTTCGAATATCTGCCCAAGCCCTTCGATGTGGACGAGGCGGTGGAGCTGGCGCGCCGGGCCATCGCCCATCGCCGCGACCAGGAGCAGGTGCATGGGGTGGAGCCAAGCAGCCCGGTGCCGGAGATCATCGGTGCCGCACCGTCGATGCAGGAGGTGTTTCGCGCCATCGGCCGCCTGTCGCGCTCCAACATCACCGTCCTCATCAACGGCGAGTCGGGCACCGGCAAGGAGCTGGTGGCCCACGCGCTGCACCGCCACAGTCCGCGCGCCGCCAAGCCGTTCATTGCCATCAACACCGCGGCCATCCCGCGCGACCTGCTCGAGTCGGAACTGTTCGGCCACGAGCGCGGCGCCTTCACCGGTGCGCAGGCACAGCGCATCGGTCGCTTCGAGCAGGCCAATGGTGGCACCCTGTTTCTCGACGAGATCGGCGACATGCCGGCGGAGTTGCAGACGCGTCTGCTGCGGGTGCTGGCCGACGGCGAGTTCTATCGCGTCGGCGGGCATGCCCCGGTGCGGGTGGACGTGCGCATCATCGCCGCCACCCACCAGGACCTGGAGAGGCGCGTCAAGGAGGGCCTGTTCCGCGAAGACCTGTTCCACCGCCTCAACGTGATCCGCATCCACATCCCGGCCCTGCGCGAACGGCGTGAAGACATTCCGCTGCTGATGCAGCACTTTCTCAAACTGGCGGCTGCCGAACTGGGCGGTGAGGCCAAGCGCCTCGACCAAGAAGTGGCGGAGTATCTGGCCGGACTCGACTGGCCCGGCAATGTGCGCCAGCTGGAAAACATCTGCCGCTGGCTTACCGTCATGTCGCCCGGGCAGGAGATCCATATGGAAGACCTGCCGCAGGAGCTGAGGTCGCGGCAGGAGATGGGCTCCAGCGACGAAGACTGGACGGCACCGCTGCGTCGCTGGGCCGATCAGCGCCTGGCCCGTGGCGACGAAAATCTGCTCGGCGTGGCCGAGCCGGAATTCGAACGCATCATGATCGACACGGCGCTGAAGAAAACCGGCGGCCACCGCCAGGAAGCCGCCCGCCTGCTCGGCTGGGGCCGCAACACCCTCACCCGCAAGATCAAGGAGCTGGGGATGGGAGACGACGAGGAGTAGAACCCGTTAAATCCTCCCTAGGGCGGGCCATGCCCGCCGCCACTGCGCCCGGATACTGCGCCGGTGCCCCGGGGCACCCTACTCGGCACCCACGCCGGGCGGAACAATGATCCCACCACCCCAATCGGGCCGATAAGTGCCTGCCGCCACGTAACGGTGAAACGTCGACCAAGGCCACGTCACAACCGAATCGGCCAAGCCGTGTTTCAGCGGGTTGATGTGAACGTAATCCACGTGGTGCCGATAATCCGTTTCGTCGTCGATGCGGTGTGCCCAGAACCGCGTCTGCCAATAGGGCGCGCCATGCGCGCCGTCCCCACGAAACATCTGAGTGAACCGTCGTTTGATCACACTCCAGCGTCGGAAATAATTCCGCTCCGCGTCCGGCAAGGTCCACACGGCATGCATGTGATCCGGCAGCGGCACCCACGCATCGATGTGGAACGGAAACCGGTGCCGACATTCGCCAATGGCTCGACTCAGGCAGAGTCGTGCTGCAGGGGCACGGAGCAATGGCTTGCGGCCGCGGGTAACGACCGTAAAGAACCATGCGCAACCGGAATAATCACGGCGATAATTCGGCATCCTTGCCTCCGCATGCTTGCATCGTTGGCGTGCATCTATGCCGCCGCTTTTAAGATGATGGCGCCCACGGGGCGCCCTATGCCGCGGGTCGCGCCCGCCGCAAGCCGCTTCAATACCGTTCCTGCAGGTAGATCTGTTTCGGGCTCCCCTCGTAGATGCCGAAGGTAAGGCGAGCACTCGGGCCGTTGTCGTAGATGCCGTCGCCGTCCCAGTCCCACATCAGCCAGGGGTGGGTGGCGGTGAGCTGGCCGCGCAACTCGAGATAGCCGGTGTTCCCGGCGCCGGGTCCGTTGAACGACAGCCCGGCGTCACCGCCGGCCAGCGGCGCATTGGCCAGGACGGCGCTGGTCGTGCCGCCGCCTACCGTCATGGTCGTGGTGCCGCTGGACCAGCTGGCACCGTCGGTACTGAGCTGCAGCGCCGTGGCCAGGTCGAGCGTGGTGCAGCCATCGGCCGTGTTGAGGGTGTAGTAGCCGCCGCTGTGGTAGTACTCCGCAGTGAACGGCACGTTGATGGTGCCGAGCAATTCCGAGCCGTGGGTGTTCGTCAGGCGCATGCGGCCGAAGCGGTACTCGACGGTCTTGGTGTTGTCCTCCTCGTAGCCGGTCACCCCATCGCTGTCGGTGGCGATCACCTTCAGGTACACCGTTTGCGGTCCGCCTTCGGCGTTGAAGGCGTAACGGTTGGTGTCGGTGCCGCTGAAGCTGCCGACGCCGCCGGAGAAGGGGGCCAGGGTCATCGCCCAGGCGGTGAGCTGGCCGGCCGCGGCGGCGCCGCCCTCCTTCGGTTCGGCGGTGATACCGGCGTCGCTGAGCTTGGCGAAGGTACCGCTGTAGTTGGCGGTGGTGGTGTCCGCGACATTGCGGGCGGTGACGCTGCCACCGGACACGCTGAACGGCTGACCCAGCTTGGTGGCGGGTGCGCCGACCAGGCCGGCATAGGTGAAGCCGCCGCAGCCCGGGGCGTGGGTGTGGGTCACGGCGAAGCTGGCCGGATAGAAGCGGCCGATGTTGCCGGAGGTGGTGCCGCTGACATCGCCCGCGCCCAGATAGTTTGCGTCGCCGACGCTGGGGGTGAGGGTGATGATGCCCACCTCGTCCCAGCGGAAGCCGCTGCCGCTGGCCACGCCGTTGCTGAAGCCACCGAAGCTCCCGCTCAGGTTGCCGGCGGCGCCGCCGCTGGGGGCCACCAGGTTGCTGGCAAGCTTTACCCCCTCCGCCGGGCTCTCCCGTCCGTAGCTGGGGGTGGTGACGCCGGTGGTGCCGACGGCGGTGACGGTGACGCCGAAGGCCTCGCCGGCCTGGACGAATTTGCCGCCGTCCGCGTCACTGGCGGCGGGGTTGACGGTATTGGGCGCGGCGGTCTGCGCTATGCCGCTCAGCACAAAGCGGGCGGGCTTGACCACGAAGGCATTGGTGGCGCCGGTCAGCAGCGCCGCGTTCACCGTCTTGCTGGCGTGGAGCGTCACCTGGCCCACATCGCTGTAGGCGAAGGTAAACGGGGCATTGCCGTTGGCGTCGAAGGTCAGGTCCACCGCGGTGTAGGTCAGTGCGCTGCCGTTGTTGTTGCGCGGGATGGTGGTGGCCGTGCCGCCGTTGACGCTCATCAGATTGCTGCCGTAACAGCTCGCCGGGTTGTTGCACTCGTAGGCGAAGTCCACCTGCTGGGCGCCATCGAGTGCCGCGGTGCAGGCGCCGGTGGAGTCGCTGCGCTTGACGGCGCGCAGGTAGTAGGTGCCCGAGTTGGCCCCGGCGACCTGGGGCGGCACGGTGGCGGTCATGCCATCCGCCGTGGCGGCGAAGATGAACCCCGTGTCGGCGAAGGTCAGCGCACAATCGGCGGTGGCGCCGACGTAGCACTGCGGGCTGGTGCCCGCCGGCGCCGGCGTCACTGCGCTGGTGCCCAGGGTCAGCGTCTGCGCGGTGGCGCTGGAGAGGGTCACCGTGGTGCTGCCGGTGAAGGTGATCGGATTGGTCGACCAGCCGCCGGCAGGCGACAGGGTCACGGTGACGCTGTCGGGCGAAACCGTGCTGCAGGCGGCATCGGTGCAGGCCTTGACGGTCACGCTGGCCGGCATGCAGGTGAGGCCAGCGCCGGTGTGCTCCAGACGCACGTGGTCCAGGGTCGGCGCCGCCACGAACAGCACCGTGGCGGCCTCGTCACGCACCGGCGAACCATACAGCGCCTCGTCATAGGTCCGGGCGCTGACGGTGACCGTCTCGGCGACACTGTCGGTGATGGTGACCGTGGCGGTGCCGCTGGTGTCGCTCAGGCGGCCGGTGACGGTCTGGCCGGAGATGGTGGCGTTGCTCAGGGTGGTCGAGACGATGGTGGCGGAGCCACTGACCGTCACGGTGATCTTGAGCGGGTCCTTGCTGTCCCTGGGCGGATTCCCCTTGACCAGGCTACCGCCGGCATCGAAGGGCACGACATGACCGTAGCGGTCGTGCAGCGCCAGGGTGACCTCGGCATGGGTGTTGGTAGCCGGGTTGACGCCGCCATAGCTCGCCTTCAGGTGGTCGGGACCGACCCAGAAATCGGCGCTGGAAAACACCGACGAACAGGTGGCGGTGGTGCACACCTTGACGGTCCACTTTCCCAGGGGGTCGCTGGCGCTGATCGGATAGGTGTCCGGGGCGCTGGTGCCCACAGTGGTGGGCGGCGAGGTGCGCATCACCGTGCCCGCGGGGTCGTACCAGACGAAATAATATTTGTTTTCGACGCAGTCGCCGTGACGGTCCCAGTCCGTGCATTCAAGGCCGTAGGCCTTGGCATACACGCTGTTGCCCTGCGGATAGATGTAACTCTCGTCGGTGTAGCCCGGATCGGAAAAGAGGATCAGCTTCTTCACCGTGGTGGTGTC
>JANJXC010000018.1 GCA_024709225.1 Gammaproteobacteria bacterium
CGTGGTGATGAACGACGGCGGCGCCTTCATCGAGGTGCAGGGCACCGCCGAAGGCCACGCCTTCCGCCGCGAGGAGCTGGACGCCATGCTGGCCCTGGCCGACCAGGGCATCCGCCAGCTGCTGGAAAAGCAGCGCGAGGCTCTGAAGGGCTGACCATCCAACGCAGAGACGCAGAGATATTATTGTAGGAGCGGCTATGCCGCGATGATGTGTATACCTGATATCGGCGTCTAATCGCGCCAGAGGCGCTCCTACAAAGGCAAATGAACCTTTGCGTCTCTGCGTTAGATTTTGAGGTTTTCGAAATGAAAAAAGTCGTATTGGCCAGCGGCAACAAGGGCAAGGTGCGCGAGTTCGGCGAGATCCTCGCCGGGGCGGACATCAGCATCGTGCCGCAGAACGAGCTGGGCGTGCCGGAGGCGGAGGAGACGGGCCTGACCTTCGTGGAAAACGCCATCCTCAAGGCGCGCAATGCGGCGCGTCACACCGGATTGCCGGCCATCGCCGACGACTCCGGCCTGGAGGTGGATGCGCTGAAGGGCGCGCCCGGGATCTATTCGGCGCGCTATGCCGGCGTCGGCGCCGGCGATGCGGCCAATCTGGCCAAGCTGCTGGCGGACATGCAGGCGGTGTCGGCGGACCAGCGCAGCGCGCGCTTCCAGTGCGTGCTGGTGTACATGGAACACGAACTCGATCCGACGCCGATCATCTGCCAGGGCAGCTGGGAAGGGGTGATCGCCTTCGAGCCGCACGGCGACGGCGGCTTCGGTTACGACCCGGTGTTCTTCGTGCCGGCGCACAATGCCACGGTGGCCGAACTGCCGTCGGCGTTGAAGCACGACCTCAGCCATCGCGGCCAGGCCTTGCGCAAGCTGCTGGACGCATTGCGCCAGGCGTAGCGGTCTGCACTGCCCGCTGCAAAAATCCGCCGCCGGCCTTGCGCGCTGCCCGCCGCACCCAGGCGGGCGTCCCCTAGCTTGAGCGCTGTCGCACCCAGGCGATGAACTCGGCGGCGGGCAGGGGACGGCTGAACAGATAGCCCTGCATTTCATCGCAGCCGATGCGGCGCAGGATATCCAGCTGCGCCTGTGTTTCCACGCCTTCGGCGATGACCACCAGACCCAGGCTGTGGCCGAGGTTGACCACGCCGGAGGCGATGGCGCGATCATCGGCATCCTGCTCCAGGTCGCGCACGAAGGATTGATCCAGCTTGAGCTTGTGCAGCGGGAAGCGCTTCAGATAGGCCAGGCTGGAATAGCCGGTGCCGAAATCATCCACTGCGATCTGCACGCCGAGGGCATGGATCTCGTTGAGCACGGCGAGGGTGTTCTCCAGGTCCTGCGCCAGCAGGCTTTCCGTGATCTCCACCTCCAGATGCCCGGCGTCCAGGCCGCTGTCGGCGAGCGCCTGCTGCACCTCGGCGAGGATGTCGCCCAGGGAGAACTGGCGGGTGGAGACATTGACCGCCATCACCAGCGGCGGCAGCCCTGCCTCCTGCCAGGCCTTGTTCTGCCGGCAGGTTTCCTGCAACACCCAGGAGCCGATGCGGCCGATGAGGCCGCTGTCCTCGGCGATGGGGATGAACTTCGCCGGCGACACCGCGCCCAGCTCCGGATGATTCCAGCGCAGCAGGGCTTCGACCCCGATCACCCGTCCGCTCGCCAGATCGATCTGCGGCTGGTAGTTGAGGCTGAGCTGATTGTGGTCCAGCGCGCTGCGCAGGGCGCTTTCCAGTGTCAGCCGCTCCATCGCCGCCTCGTTCAATTCGGGGGTGAAGAAGTGGTAGCGGTTGCGCCCCAGCTCCTTGGCCTTGTACATGGCGATGTCGGCGTTCTTGTGCAAGTCATCGAAGTTGTCGCCGTCCTGCGGGTAGGTGGCGATGCCGATGCTGGCGGTGATGCTGAGGGTATGGCCATGGATGTGGAACGGTTCGGCGAGCCGGCGGATCAGGTTGCGCGACACGTGCGCGGCGCTGTCGGCGGCGCTGTCGCCGAGCACGATAAGAAACTCATCGCCACCGAGGCGGCCGACGGTATCGGTGTGGCGCAAGGCCGCGCGGATGCGCTGCGTGGCCTCCTGCAGCAGGGCGTCACCACTGAGGTGGCCGAGCGAATCGTTGATGGTCTTGAAGTGATCCAGGTCGAGGAACAGCAGCGCCGCCGTGCCGTGTTCGCGCGCGGCCTTGCTCAGCACCTGTTCGGCGCGGTCGCGCAGCAGGGTGCGGTTGGGTAGCTCGGTGAGCGGGTCGTAGTAGGCCAGATAACGGATGCGATCCTCCGCCTGCTTGAACTCGGTGATGTCGGTCGAAACGGCGATGTATTTGTTCACCCGGCCCTGCGCATCATGCACCGCGGAGATGGAGGTGAGTGCCGGATACAGCTCGCCGTTCTTGCGCCGGTTCCACAGCTCGCCCTGCCAGTAGCCGGCGTCGCGGATCGTCTGCCACATTTCGTCGTAGAACGACTTGTCCTGATGGCCGGACTTGAGGCTGCGGATATGCTGCCCGACCACCTCTGTTGCGGCATAGCCGGAGACCTTGGTGAAGGCCTGGTTGACGCTGAGGATGATGTCGGCGGCATCGGTGATCACGATCAGTTCGCGGCTGTTGTCGAACACCAGGGCAGCCAGGTGCAACTGCTCGTCGGCCAGCTTCTGGCCGTACAGCCGGCCGATCTGATCGGCCAGCATGTTGAGCAGGTTCTGTTCCTCCGCCAGAAACAGGTCTGTGGCCGGCGCGGCATCGGCCTGGCGGTAGCCGGCGGTGACGCTGCCGAGGGTGTGGCCCTGCTGGAGGATGGGGGCGGTGATGGAAGGGCCGCTGCAATCACTGCCGGCGCAGCAGGTCTGACCGTTGAGGACGATGCGCGCCCAGGCCTGCGCCGGGTGTTGCAGCGCCGGCGGTATGCGCGCCGCTATCTGCCGCAGCATGTCGTCCAGTTCCAGATCTTGTTGCGCCATGATCTCCGTGGCATCGAGCAGGCAGCGCAGTTCCTTGACCCGCTCGTTGAGTTCCCCGCTGCGCCGCGCCAGCGCCTCTTCGGCCTGGTGGCGGCGTTCTTCGCGCTGGAAATTGTCCAGGGCGTAGGAGATATCCAGCGCCATCTCGTCGAGCAGCCCGACCAGATCGGCGGTGAACAGATGGGCCTCGCCGGCGTACAGGTTGAGCGCACCGATCACCTCGCCGTCGCGGCGCAGGGGGAAGGCGGCAGAGGCGTGAAAGCCGGCAGCACGGGCGCGCTCATGCCAGGCGGCGGTGAGCGGGTCATGCAGGAAGTCGTTGCACAGATAGTGTTCGCCGTTGCGCATGGCCGTCGCCGTCGGTCCCTGTCCCTGCGGCAGATCCGGATCGAGCGAGAGGTGCAGGTGGGCCAGGTAATCCTCCGGCATGTTGGCGCTGGCGGCGGGATGGATGCGGCGGTCGTCGTCCGCAAAACCGATCCAGGCCGCCTTGAGGCCGCTGTTCTCCACCGCAATGTTGCAGATGCGCGGCAGCAGCACCTCCAGCGACGGGCTGCGCACGATGGCGGTGTTGGTCTGGCTCAGCGTGGCGTAGAAATCGCTCAGGCGGCGGCTCTGCTGCTCGGCCTGCTGCAGGGCAAGATTCTGTGCCGTCAGGCGCTGGGTCAGGCTGCTGAACTGCTGCGACAGCTGGGCGATCTCGTCGTGGCCGCTGATGTGCGGCAGCTTGCCCTGATGGGCGCGCCAGCCCTGGATGGCGCCGGCGAGGCGCTCGATGCGGCGGACCAGGAAGAAGTGCAGATAGAGCCAGAACAGGCCGGCGATGATCACCGCGCCGAGGAAGCTGTAGGCCGCATGACGCCGCGCGTCGTAGCGCGCGGCCGCGCGCAGGGCGCTGCTGTCGTAGGCGATGATCAGGGCGCCGACACGCGCCGAGCGCAGCTCCCCTGCCGCCAGCGGCAGGCGCAGGGGAAACACGGCGCGCCATACCGTATGGTCGGCGTTGAAGGCGTTCTGCGCGGTGAGGGTCTGCCGCGCCCGTTGCAGCAGCGCGTCGTCGGGGGCCTCGGCCAGTTCGGTGATGGGGCGCTGCAGCAGGCGGTAGTCGGTGCTGAACAACACCCGATCCATTTCATCCACCAGCACCGCCCAGCGCAGATCGGGCTGCGTCACCACGCTTTGCAGGGTGCGCCGCACGCCCTCCAGGTCCTCGCGGTTGAGGGCATCGCGCAACAGCACGGTGAGCTGGTTGCCGTTGTGGGCGGCGCGCTGGGCGAGTTCATGGCGGATGTTGTCATCGGCCTGGCGCAGTTCGAGCAGGTGGATCACCGCCAGCAGCGGTAGGCTGGAGAGGATCAGCGCCAGCGGGATGATGCGGCGCAGGGGATAGAGCCAGTTCATGGCGTGCTGCCCAGGCCGATGTCCTGCGCCACCGGCCGTGACAGCAGGCCGGCCTGCTGCATCACCTGTTGCAGTCGCTGCATGGTGTCGCGCAGGCTGCCCGGCCCCGCGCCGAGCAGCACCTGCTGGCGCGCGCGGTCGGCGAATTCCATCAGCTGCCAGGCGGAGAGCAGTGCGGCGCCGTCCAGGCGGTCGCGTCGGCCGAGGGCCGGCGCCACGGCGGCCGGGTCGCGCTGGATCTGCGCCAGTGCCTGAAAATAGGCGCTGTCGAGCGTGGCTAGGGTGGCGCGATGGCGGTGCAGGGCGTCCTCACGCACCACCAGCACGTCGACCACCTCGCCGGGGATGTCGCGACTGGAAAAGATCGGCTGTGCGCCGGCGGCGAGGAGGCGGCTGCGCTGTGGGTCGAAGGTGATGACGGCGTCGATCCTGCCGCTGCGATAGGCGGCCTCATGCTCCTGCAGCGGCGTGTGGATGACGGCGAGGTCGCGGCCGGACAGGCCGGCGTGTTCCAGCAGCCGCGCCAGCATGTAGGCGCCGAGGGCATTGGTCTCGACGCCGAGACGCTGGCCGCGCAGTTGTTGCGGGGTGTCGATGCCGGGGCGGGCGAGTACCACGTCGGCGCCGTTGGAGAGGGAGAAAACCAGTATGATACGCAGGGCCTGGCCGCTGTCCGCCAGGCTCAGGGCCTCGTCCAGGGTGACGGCAGCGGCATCGATGGCGCGATTGCGGAAGGCGCGTAGCACATCTTCGGTGGTGTCGAAATCGATCAGTTGCACGGGGTGCCCGTCGAGCAGCCCCAGGTCGCGGGCGTGATACAGCCCCAGGTAACCCGGCCAGGGATTGCTGCCGATGCGCAGTGTCGGTGCCGGGCTGCACGCCACGAGGGCGAGGAGACCGAGCAACAGGATGCTGCGCAGAAGGTGAGGTATCCGCATCATCGGTTGTGCAAGAATTTTTTACAGTATACAGATGCCACGGCGTAATCCATCCCTGGTCCGAGGTTATTGATGTTTCGTTTTTCCGCCCCGCCGCCGCTCAGCCTGTACGTGCACGTGCCCTGGTGCGTGCGCAAGTGTCCCTATTGCGATTTCAATTCCCACGAGCTGAGCGGGGACATCCCCGAGACGGCCTACGTGGACGCGCTGCTGGCCGATCTGGAGCAGGACCTGCCGGCGGTGTGGGGACGACCGGTGGCGACGGTGTTCATCGGCGGCGGCACCCCCAGCCTGCTGTCGCCGGAGGCGCTGGATCGGCTGCTGTCCGGCTTGCGCGCACGGTTAAAGATAGCGCCTGACGCGGAGATTACCCTGGAGGCCAATCCGGGCACCGTGGAGGCCGGCCGCTTCGCCGAATACCGCGCCGCCGGCATCAATCGGCTGTCCATCGGCGTGCAGAGTTTCGACGATGACCTGTTGCAGCGCCTGGGCCGCATCCACGGCCGGCGCGAGGCGCTGCGCGCCGCCGAGGCGGCCCATCACGCCGACCTCGACAATTTCAATCTCGATCTGATGTTCGGCCTGCCCGGCCAGTCCCTCGCCCAGGGCATCGAGGACGTGAGTACCGCCATCGCCCTGGCGCCGGCACACCTGTCCTATTACCAGCTCACGCTGGAACCCAACACTGCCTTTCATCATCGACCGCCCACCCTGCCGCCGGACGACGACATCGAGGACATCCAGCGCCAGGGTCAGGCGCGGCTGGCGGCCGCGGGCTATGCTCAATACGAGGTGTCCGCCTATGCGCGCGAGGGGCGGCAGTGCCGGCACAATCTCAATTACTGGCGCTTCGGTGATTATCTCGGCATCGGCGCCGGCGCCCACGCCAAGCTGACCCAGGCGGCCGAGGGGCGCATCGAGCGGCTGTGGAAGAGGCGCCACCCGCGTGACTATCTGGCGGCGGCCGACAAGGTGGACGGCCGCAGCGTACTCAGCCGCAGCGACGCCGCGTTCGAGTTCATGCTCAATGCGCTGCGCCTGGTGGAGGGCTTCGACACCGAACTGTTCACCCAGCGCACCGGCCTGGCCTTGAACGTGGTGACGCAGGGATTGCAGGCGGCGGAACAGCGCGGCCTGATCACCTGGGACCCGCAACGGGTGTGTCCCACGCCGCAGGGGCGGGACTTTCTCAACGACCTGATACAGTTGTTTCTGGACGGCGATGAGTGACGACAACGGTTACCGCCCCATCGACTGCGGCCTGTATTCCGAATACGAGCTGGCCATCATGCAGCGCCGGCGCTGGCGCATGCACTGGCGCGACGAGGCCGGTCACGACCATCTGGAAACCCTGCGCCCCACCGACCTGCAGACACGCCAGGGCGAGGAATACATGTACGCCGTCACTGATGGCGGCAGCGAACGCTGCATCCGTCTGGATCGCATCATCAAGACCGAGACTATCGAAGGAGCAGAGTAATGGGCGGCGGTGAATTGCTATCCCTGTTGATCAATTTCGGTGTCGGCGTCTACTTCGCCTTCTACTATCCGCGCAGCGTGCGCGGCAAGCTCGACCGTATGCCGCGCATCTTCACGGTGCTGAATCGCCTGCTGCCGGTGATCGGCTATCTGCTGATGGTGCTCACCGCGGTGTACGCCCTGCTGCGCGTCAGCGACCTGCTGTAAACCGCGGCGCCGGGCCGTCCTGCCCGGACAACTCCGGCGCCGTTCTCGGGTATCATGGTGCGCACAGGCGCGCACGCCTGCACCGAACCACCAGCGCAAGGAATCACTGCATGCCCACCCCGCAATCCGCCATCGTCGCGCCGGACGGTCCGCTCGGACTGTTTCTGATACTCCACCTCAAGTCCGGCGCCGATGCCGCCGTGCGCCAGGCCGCCGCCGCCTTCCCGGCGCTGCTGGATGAAATCGCCGCGACCGCGCCGCAGGCCCAGCTGGTCGGTGCGCTGGCCTTCGGCCCGCAGCAGTGGGAGCGCCTGAGCACGACGCGGCCGCAACGGCTCAAGCCCTTCGGCCCGCTGGACGGCGGCACGCTGCGCGCCCCGGCCACCGGCGGCGATGTGCTGCTGCACCTGCACTCGGCGCGCGCCGACCTCAACTATCTGCTGGCCCATCGCTTCATCGAACCCTTGCGGCCGTGGATCGCGCGCGCCGAGGAGACGCCCGCCTTCCGCTATCTCGATGCGCGCGACCTCACCGGCTTCATCGACGGCACGGAGAATCCGCAGGAAGACGCTGAGCGGCGCGAGGTGGCGCTGATCGGTGACGAGGATGCGGAATTCGCCGGCGGCAGCTACGTCATCGCCCAGCGCTACGTGCATCACCTGGAGCGCTGGAACACCATGCCGCAGCGGGAACAGGAAGGCATCATCGGCCGCAGCAAGCCCGACTCGGTGGAACTGGACGATGAGGTCAAACCGCCCACCGCCCATATCGCCCGCGTGGTGATCGAGGAAGACGGCGAGGAACTGGAGATCGTGCGCCACAGCCTGCCCTACGGCGCCGCCAGCGGCGACAGCGGCCTGTTCTTCCTCGCCTACTCCCGCGACCTGGGCATCTACGACAAGATGCTGCGCAACATGTTCGGCCTCAGCGGCGACGGCCTGCACGACCGCCTGATGGAATTCACCGAGGCGGTGAGCGGCGGCTATTTCTTCGCACCGGCGGTGGAGCGGCTGCAGCGGCTGTGATCGAACCGTGCAGCGCCATATCGCGAATACCATTCGCTCCTGCGGCACGGGGCTTGTAGGAGCGGATGGTATCCGCGACCGGTTGTCCGCATGCCTATGCGCCGGGTTCGTACCGCGCAGCGGCATATCGCGAATACCATTCGCTCCTACGGCACGGGGTTTGTAGGAGCGGATGGTATCCGCGACCGGTTGCCCGCATGCCTATGCGCCGGGTTCGCTCCGCGCACCGGCATATCGCGAATACCATTCGCTCCTACGGCACGGGTTTTGTAGGAGCGGATGGTATCCGCGAGCGGTTGTCCGCATGCCTATGCGCCGGGTTCGAACCGTGCAGCGCCATATCGCGAATACCATTCGCTCCTGCGGCACAGGTTTTGTAGGAGCGGATGGTATCCGCGAACAGCCGCTCCTACAGCAGGCCGCCGCTGTTCTCCAGCACCACCTTCAAGGTCAGCAGCAGCGACACCGCCACCAGCATCGGTTTCACCACCCGTGCGCCGGCGCCGATCACCACACCAGCGCCGAGACGGCCGCCGATGAATTGCCCCGCGGCCATGGGCAGGCCCACGGCCCACAGCACCTTGCCGCCGAGGATGAACAGCAGCAGCGCGGCGAAATTGCTGGTGAAGTTGAGGATCTTGGTGCGCGCCGTGGCGACACGCGCCGACAGCCCGAGCAGCGCAATAAAGGCCAGCACGAAGAACGAGCCGGTGCCCGGGCCGAAGAAGCCGTCGTAGAACCCGACGCAGGTGCCGATCAGCAGCGCAAACACACCATCGCCGATGCGGCGCGCACCATGTACGTCGCTCACCCGTGGCGAAAACACGAAATACAGCGTGGCGAAAACCAGCAGGACAGGCACCACGCGTCCCAGCACATCGCGCTCCAGCACCTGTACCGCCAGCGCCCCTGCCGCCGCGCCGACGAAGGTGCAGACGATGGCCAGGCGCATCTCGCGCCAGGTGACATAACCTGCGCGCACGAAATGCAGCGCCGCGGCGAGGCTGCCGAAACTCCCCTGCAGCTTGTTGGTGGCGAGGGCCTGCGCCGGCGGCAGTCCGGCGGCCAGCAGGGCCGGCACGGTGAGCAGACCGCCGCCGCCGGCGATGGCGTCGACAAAACCGGCGATGAAGGCCACCAGGGTCAGCACCGCCAGCACATCTAGGGAAACCATATCCATCATCACCACCGGGAACTGCACAAGGCGCGTCGCCAGGCCGCGCGTATTAGCGGAACACACATGCCCGTCGCATCGCCGCCGGTGCGCAGTGCGCACCCTACCGTGATCGAACCGTGCAGGGCCACATCGCGAATACGATTCGCTCCTACGGCACGGGTTTTGTAGGAGCGGATGGTATCCGCGAGCGGTTGTCTGCGTGCATATGCGCCGGGTTCGTACCGCGCACCGCAACCTTCGCCGCCCTCACCCGAGCCATACGCGCAGCGCAATCAGGCCGATGATGGCGAACACGCCGCTCCAGGCCAGCGGGTCGCCGCGGCGCAGGTCGCGCCAGACGATGGCGAGTTCGTTGCTGCGCGGGGTCCGTTCCAGCAGCGGCTCGATGACGGCGGCGAAGGCCGCCTGGTCGAACAGCGTCAGGCGTTGATTGGGCAGCGGTATGCCGATGCGGCCGAGCAGCAGGCGGCGGCCGGTGTGGACAAATTCCTCCGGTGTGCCCTGGCCCTGGCGGCCCCAGATGTCCACCACATGCAGCCGTTCGCCGTCGGTGCCGAGGCGCAGCCGCTTGAAGCCGCGGAACAGCAGCGCGAAGACGAGCGCCATGAAGGCGGCGAGGCCCGCCGGCAGCAGGAGCAGTTCGGCGGCGAGGGTTTTCCCGGTGAACAGCACCATCGCCGGCAGCAGGGCGAGGCCGAGTATCAGCAGGCCGATGAGGAGCTGGAAGCGGCGCAATTCCTTGGTGTTCGGCGGCACCCAGGTGATGCCCTGCGCATCGGGCCGCAGGGCGAGCTGCGCCGCGGCATCTGCCACGCGCTGCCGCGCCGTTGCGCCGGGGTGCAGCACCACGCCGGGCTGGCGCTGGGCCGGCGCCTGCGCGCGGCGGGCCTTCGCATCGAGCCAGGCGGCCGCGGCACCGATCAGCCCGAACAACACCATCATGCCGATGCTGAAGTCGCGCACCTGCTGCCAGTGGCCGCGGCGGGCGTGCAGCTGTTGCAGCGCGCCGTGCAGGGCGGCGTCGCCGAAGGCGCTGACGCGGTAGTCGCGGCCGACGCGCTGCAGACGGTAATTGTCGTAGTCGGCCACCAGCATGCCGTTTGCCGTCGGTGCCAGCACCACCGGGTCGGCCGCCGCGCCGAGGTCGATGTGTTGCAATGGCTTGCCGTCGGCGGCGTAGACGATCACCTCGCCGCTGCGCAGCAGGCCGTCGCTGTTGATGGCCCAGGTGTTGCCATCGCTGTCCTGTGCCGCCGCGGTCGGCCAGGTGTTGCCGCGGCCGAGGGAGTTCTTCACGTCGATCTGCTGCAGCACGCGGGTGCGGCCCTGGCCTTCATCCTGCACGATGAGCAGGCGATGGTGATTGGTGTCCGCCACCAGCAGGCGGCCGTCGCCGAGCCAGAGCACCTCGTTGGGATACAGCAGGCCGCCGTCGATGGCAAGGCGATACAGCCGCTGCCCGCTCAGGTCGTGGGCATACAGCTGGTGCCGCCCGGTCTCCGCCACGTAGAGGCGGCCGGCCTCGGCGGCCACCCCCAGCGCCAGCGCGCTGCCCTCCGGCGAGGTGCCGAGGGTGGTGAGCCGGGTGCAGGCGCGCTGCGCGATCGTGCAGCGATGCAGGGCGCCGCTGTCGCCGTCGGCCACCAGCACCGCATCCTCCAGCACCGCCAGCTCGGCCACCACGCCGTCGATGCCCAGCGTGGCGAGGGGCACGGCGTCACGCAGCCTGCCGTCGGCATCGGCCTGATAGAGGGTGTCGGCCGCCACGAAGTACACGGCGTCCGCCGAGCTGGCCAGGGCGCTCGGCCCGGCGGTGGCGCCGATGCCCGCGCCGGCCTCCCACACCAGCACCAGGGTGCCGCAGATGCCGAGCAGGGCGGAGAGGGCGAGCAGATTGGCGTTGCGGCTGGGCGAGAGTTCGAGCATGGGAATCCGTTCCTGTGGTTCGTGTGTGGAGAAGTTCAGTCCGCCTGTGCCGGTGTGTTCCTGCGCCGCGCCTTAGGCTTGTCCGCCGGCAGGGCGGCGACCAGCTGCTGGTACCGGCCGAACAGGAAGGCGACGCGGGCGGCGTCGTTGCCGCCCTTGAAGCCGTAGGCGGCGTCCACCGCCGCATCCAGTTTCTGGTGCGCCTTCAGCAGGTCCGGCGGCATGGTGAGCGGGTCGTA
>JANJXC010000109.1 GCA_024709225.1 Gammaproteobacteria bacterium
TCGATGCGCAGCACGAAGGTGCCGCCGTGGCGCCGGGCATACAGCCATGAAAACAGCGCCGTGCGGGCACCGCCGATATGCAGATAGCCGGTCGGGCTGGGGGCAAAGCGGGTCTTAATCGTCATAGGAAAATTCTACACACTCAAGGATTGTCGGCCTTGCGGCCTCTCGTCTCATAGGGAAAGCGCACATGCCCGTAGCGCACCACCAGCACGGCCAGGCCGAGCAGCAGTATGGCCACGGCGACCGCCAGCATGCGCCATTCATCCAGTTCTTTCATGTCCAAGATCAGATAACGCGCCAAGGCCACCATACCTATATATAACGGCATGCGTACCGGCAGCTGGCCGGACTGCCAGTAGGCACTGACCATGGCCACCACCTCCAGGTAGATGAACAGCAGCAGCAGGTCAGCCAGATGCACGCTGCGCGCGCCGATCATCTGCGCCACCTCTCCCCCCGCCGCCACCAGCGTCGCCAGCAGGATCACCAGCAGACCGATATCCTCGATCAGCCGGACCAGACGCCGCCCCGCGCGCTGCAACTTTTCCTCGGCCATCTCACCCACCTCAACATGCCGCACGGCCAGCCTACGGGCTCAGTCCCGCCGGCGCAAAAGGCGGCCATTATACCCTCCGCCAACGACGTGAGCGCAGAACGAAAAAGGGTTTGACGCTAACGAAGGCCCTGATTATGATAGCGACCCTCTCGACGGGCGGTTAGCTCAGTGGTAGAGCACTGCCTTCACACGGCAGGGGTCACAAGTTCAAGCCTTGTACCGCCCACCAATCAAAACAATCAGTTACACCATACCAAGCCCCGCCCCTGCGGGGTTTGGCGTATCTGCGGCACGGAAAACCATGGTGCCGCCCTCCCCGCATCGGCATGCAGACGCACCGCTTCACAAGGACACACGCCGCCGGAGGCATGCGCTAAGGTTTTGGCATGCTCCACGCTGGAGGGACAACCATGCCCATTGCCCTGAAACGTGCGTACGAACCACCTGCTGCCGCGGATGGCTATCGCGTCCTGGTGGATCGGCTGTGGCCGCGCGGGCTGCGGCGGGATGCAGCGCAACTGGATGACTGGCTGAAGGAGGCGGCGCCGTCGGAGGGATTGCGCCGCTGGTTCCATGCCCACCCGGCACAGTGGGGAGAGTTCCGTCGGCGCTATCTGACGGAGCTGAAGTCCCAGCGCGAGACCCTGCGCCGGCTGGCCCGCCATGCCCAATGGGACCGGGTCACCCTGGTCTATGCCGCCAGTGACCGGCAGCACAACAATGCGGTGGTGCTGCGCCAGTATCTCGCCTTGCTGAAAGTGGAGGATGCCGCCGGCTAACGGCGCGCACCGCGGACCACGCTGCTGAGGGTGCTGAGGATGAACAGCGCCAGCGCCGCCGCATTGACCAGCCCACCTGCAGCGAGGAGGCGGGTGTCTGCCTGCCAGTCGCCTGCCAGGCGCAGGCACAGCGAGGCGTGCAGGACCAGCAGCGGCAGGTAAAAGGTCCAGTGCCAGGGCATGCGCACCCGCACCACCGCCGGAAAGATGATCGGCGCGTGGCCGAACACCATGGAGAAGACGAAACCGAGCAGTACCGCATGCAGCGCCGCATCGTAGCCACCGCCATGCAGTCCGCCGCTGGCCAAAAGGATCACGCCGCCCACCGCCAGCCAGGCATAGCCGGACAGCAGACACATGGCGATGAAGCGGGTCAGCCCGCGCTCGCGTATCGTGCGGCGCGCGATGTCCTGGCGCAGCAGCCACAGCGCCAGCGCCGCCAGGCCGAGACCATAGAGCGACTCCCACTGCTGCAACAGCACCGCCGCGCTGCCGGCCAGCAGCACCGCCACGATCAGCAGAAAAACGGCTTTGGCCCGCGGCGACGGCGGCAGGAAGCGCGACAGCTCCAGCCGCTCGCCGGCGATGGTCAGCACCAGGAAATTCATCCACAGCGCCACCACCACCGCCGGCGGCATGCCGCCCAGCCACAGCAGATTGCCCAGCAGCCAGCTGCCGGCGCCCAGCGCCAGGGTGACCGTGAACAGCTCGCGCTGGCGCAGCACCACGTGCAGCGTGGCGGCGAGCAGCACGGCGCTGCCGCCGCTCAGCAAGGCCGCCCCGCCCTGCCAGGGCTGCCCCAGCAACAGGGCCAGCCCGCCGAGGCCGCACAGCAGCGGCCCGAGATAGGCCCAGCGCCGTCCCAGCGCCACCGCCCGCTCCAGTCCGATGACGGTACCAAAGAAACCGCACACCATCAGCGGACCGTGCAGCAGCAGTACCTGCGGCGACGGCACCGGTACCGCCCAGCCCAGGCGCGCGAGCCCTGCCAGCACGCCGCTGATCAACGACATGAATCCCAGGATCAGCAACGGCAGCCGCAACGGCACCGGAAGATCGCCCGCCCTGTTCTGTTCCATGGTCACTCCCAGCCGAAACGCTTGCGCGCCTCGGCACTCATCCGCTCCGGGCCCCAGGGCGGCGTCCACACCAGACGCACCTCCAGCGCCGTGCCCGGCGGCGCAATCGACGCCAGCGCCTGCTCGGCATCATCGACGATCATCGAGCCCAGCGGACAGGCCGGCGTGGTCATGGTCAGGTCGACGCCGATGCGCCCGCGCTCGACAGTCACACTGTATACCAGCCCCAGGTCCACCACATTCATGCCCACTTCCGGGTCATTCACCGTGCGCAGCGCGCCGTATACCGCGGCCTCGTCCGGCATTGTCGGCGTGTCGTCAGTCATTGCCCCGGCCTCCGCTATTGATGCATGTAATATGAATGTTTAATCTATCCCAAGGTTGATCGGTAATCAACACGCCTAGCGTCAGGGTACCGCCATGCAAATCACCGCCTTCTCCGACTATGCCCTGCGCGTCCTGCTCTACCTCGGGCTGCAGACATCCGACCGCCTGGCCACCATTCAGGAGATCGCCGCCGCCTATGCCATTCCGCAGAACCACCTGATGAAGGTGGTGCGTCAACTCGGCATCAAGGGCTATATCGAGACCCGCCGCGGCAAGGGCGGCGGCATCCGCCTGCTGCAGCGTCCGGAAGACATCGTCATCGGCCAGGTCCTGCGCGACACCGAAGACAACCTCAACCTGGTGGAATGCTTTTCACCCGCCGACAGCCACTGCGTGATCCAGCCGGCCTGCCGGCTGCAGGGCATCCTGCACGGCGCCCTGGCCGCGATGTTCGCCGAACTGGACCGGCACACCCTGGCCGAGCTGCTGCAACCGCGCGGCAGGCTGCGCGGCGTGCTGGCCCCGCCGCCGGCCAGGCGCGGGGCACCCCGCTGACGGGCCCGGAGCGGCGCCCATACCGGCAGGATATTGGCAATTATCAATAACAGACTGAATTTATTAGAAAATTTACCCAGCAACAGCACACATCGGGCAACGATGCGTATAAAATCCCGCCCGCATTTTGCATTGAACGTCACTCGATGGGTTGCGTGGCAGCCAGGACGGGCGCACCGCGGATCAGGCCAGCACTCCGCGGCACAACGATGAAGTACAGGATCAGGCAGTAACCCTCACCGTGCGTCGCCGCCGACGCCTTCCGTGACATCAAGCCAGACGCAACGCTGCATGCCGTGACGGGCGCCGCCACGGCGGCCGCCTGCGCGCGGCCCGGCACGCCGTGAAACGACGTGCCGGACGGCCACACCGAACCCGGGATCGTGATGAAGGAAAGCCTGTTCCACCGCCTGCTGCTCCCCGCCGCGCTCAGCCTCGTGCTGACGGGTTGCGGGCAGGATGCGCCCTCGGCCAGCCGCGCCTATTTCGGCGAGCGGGTGGTGGCGCTGCTGGAGTCGCGCTGCCTGTCCTGTCACGGCGTGCCCGCGGATGGCTATGCCGCGTTCATGGCCGACGGCCATGAGGGCTATTTCTATTTCCCCGTGACCGGCGATCAGCGCATCGCCGATGTCGAAACCGCCTATGCGGTCAGCCGCGACGACCACCGCATCGATGTGAGCGATGCGGCGCGCTTCAGCCCGATCCTGCGCGCGCCGCTGGCCGAGGAATACGGCGGTGTGCCGCACAAGGGACTGGACATCTTCTACTCCACCGCCGACCCGGACTATCAGACGCTGCACGCCTGGGTCGCCAGGGAAATCGCTGCCCGGCCGCAGGCGCCCGCCGCCCTGGGCGAACACCAGCGTTATTTCCGCGATGAGGTGCAGCCGGCCCTGGTGCGCAACGGCTGCTTCCTCTCCTCCTGCCACGGCCCGCTGTCCTTCACCGACTTCAAGCTGCAGCCGCCGCTGCCGGACGGCAGCTTCTCCACCGCCATGACCGCCGACAACCGCGCCGCGGCCTTGGGCAAGCTGACGCGGCTGGTGAATCTCGGCGGTGACTTGAAACGCAGCCGCCTGCTGGTGAAGAACATCCCCATCGCCGCCGGCGGCGTGCACCAGCGCGGCGGCAACAACCAGTTCTTCGCCGGCTATGAGGACGCAGACGTCAAACGCCTGCTGCACTGGATGGCGCTGGAGCGCACCGCCCTGACGGCACAGCTGACCAGCAACGGCCAGCCGCTGCGCGAGGCGCAGCCCGGCGTGGCGCAGGGCCTCGTGTTCATCCGCGGGCCGCGCCACATGCCGCGGCGCTATTTCGACCTCGATGCCTACTATCCCGGCTCCAACATCTATCTGTTCGATGGCACGGGCGAGACCGCGCTGACCCAATACCCGGACGCCGAGATCCAGGCGCTGGACGTCAGCTATGACGCGCGCAAGATCGTCTTCGCCATGCGCCGGGCGGCGACGGAAGGATTCCGCCTCTACCAGCTGGACCTGCGCGAAGGTACGGTGGAACAGCTGAGTTTTGGCACCGCGCGCCTGGCCGACGGCACGCTGGTGCATCACATCGATCCGATCTACACGCCGGGCTATCGCGACGAACATGACCTGAGCGATGTATCCATCACCTATGCCAGCAACGCTGCCGGCGCCTATGCCGCCTCGGGACCATGGGGCATCCTGGGCGAGGCGGACCATCCCGCGGGCCAGCCGTCGCGACAGACCCTCGTCGATCGCCAGCGCCACGAGAAGGCCGGCACCTACACCGGCCGGCGCATCAGCTTCGTGCACGGCCCCAACAAGGGCGAGTGGCGCACCATCAGCCGCCATGACATGCATACGCTGGTGCTGGATCGGCCGCTGCCCCATGCCATCGACATCCACACCCTGTACGTCATCGAGCAGGCGCAGGGCCACTACGCCGCGGCCTACGACATCTGGCGCTTCATTCCCGGCGCATTCACGCCGAGCAACGCGCGCATGACCTGGGGCCACAACCAGGAACGGCGCCCCACCGTGCGCAGCAGCGGCGAGGTGATGGCCACCACGGTGCGCAATCTCGGTTATCAGGACGACAAGCCGGTGTTCAACGGCGCCATCTTCCGCATGCAGGCCGGCGGCTTCGACTTCCACCCCCATGGCGGCGAGCGCTCGCAGTACGCGCTGCACTCAGACGCGCGCGAGATGCCCGAGGGGCTGGAGCTGAAGACCCTGCACGACCCGCGCAATTATTGGGGCGGCGGCCAGCTGGCGCTGCTGGACCACGGCTATGGCGCCTCGACCGAGCCCAATAATCCGGTAGACAACATTCCCCTCACCGAACGCTACGACGAGGTGCAGTTTTCCTCGCTGCCGCGCTACATCGCCGAGCTGGTCACCTTCGACCCGCAGGTCAACCACACCGGCGTATCCCCCGGCGGCGCCTTCCGCGATCCCTATCCGCTGCCCGACGGCTCGATCCTGGTGGCACACACCGTCAAGCCGCTGGATCATCTCGACCCCGCGGCCGATCCGGACTGGGATATCTGGCAGATCCATTTCGACGGCTCGCTGCAGGACGCGGACCGCCGCCGCATCGGTGCCTACCGCAAGACGCGCATCGACAAGATCGCCACCGCGCAGGCCGAATACAATCCGCGCCCGCTGGTGGTGCGCCTGCAGGAGAATCGCCACCACCCGCTGGAGCACCAGAAATTCGTGCAGGGCCACGAGCCGCAGAACCACTACGGCGTGCGGCGCATGCCCGACGGCACGCCGGCGCAGATCGAGGTGTATGACTTCAACCTCATCACCGCCTTCCTCACCAACTTCACCCAGACCGGGCCGCGCGACATCCCGCCGCCGGAGGCGATCAAATACGTGCGTGCCATCGGCGTGCTGCCACTGCAACGCGCAGATGTCGAAGGCATCGTCGATGCCGACCCCCATGCCACCGCGGTGAGCAAGGGCGTGCACAGCAAAAAGCTGATCATCGGCGAGGTGGCGCTGGAGCCGGACAGCTCGCTGTACGTGGAGGTGCCGCCCAACGTGCCGTGGATCGTGCAGGCGCTGGACCGGCACAAACGCGCGCTCTACACGCTGCAACGCCAGTTCTACACCCAGCCCGGCGAGCGCTTCACCCTGTCCATCCCGCGCAGCAAGTTCCTCAACACCTGCGGCGGCTGCCACGGCTCACTCACCGCCGACCCCATGGACAGCATCGGCCCGGCAGACATCGTCACCGAGGCCTCCAAGGTGATGGCCACCTGGAACCCGCAGGAAAAGAAACGTCGCGCGCCGGTTGCGCAGGGCGCCAGCATCAGCGACTTCATCGCCATCGATTTCGTGCGCGACATCCAGCCGCTACTCGACAAGCATTGCGTCGGCTGTCACCAGGGCGGCGGCCTCGACCTGCGCGGCAAGCCCACGCGCCATTACAGCGTGGCCTACGAGAGCCTGCATCAGCTGCGCGACCCGCGCAGCGGCAACTTCGCCGCCAAGAAATACATCAATGAGCGCGAGGCGCTGTCCTCGCAAAGCCCGCTCATCGACAAGCTGATGAGCCCGGGCCACCGTTACCTGAGCGACGATGAATTGCTGATGCTGATCCGCTGGGTAGATATCGGCGCCACCTTCAAGGGGGCCATGTGATGCACGCGTCCGTCAACAGGGAGGCCGCCATCGCCGCCGTGCTGCTGGGCCTGTGCCTGGCGGTGGCCTCGTTCATGTCCATCGACGCCACGGCGCGGGCCCCCGGCGCGGCCGACGGCCACGACCGCTCGCGCTTCGATCGGCTCACCTCGGAGGTGTGGCGCTACGGCGCCCGCTTCGCGGCGCGCGACCTGGCGCCGGTGGCCAACAACGTGCCCAGCCATGTGCCGCAGCCGCAGCGCGACAAGCCGACACGCGTCACCCTCAATGCCGACGGCAGCAAGCTCTACGTCACCCTGCAGGGCACGGAGAACACCCCCAACAACCAGGTGGCGGTGGTGGACACCGCGAGCGGACAGGTGATCAAGCGCATCACCGTCGGCAGCCGCCCCTATGTCGCGGTGCTGCATCCGGGCGGCCGCTTCCTGGTGGTGACCAACGAACTGTCCAATTACCTGTCGGTGATCGACACGCGCCGCGACGAGGTGGTCAACACCATCCCCCTCGACTACTACGCGCAGGACCTGGAATTCTCCCCGGACGGCAGACGCGCCTGGGTGGCGATCCGCTATCTCGATCAGGTGCTGGTGCTGGACCTGGAGGACACGGGTGATCGACTGCGCGGCCGCGTGCAGGAGGTCGGCGGCTTCGACGACCGCGCCTTCTTCGGCCATGCGCCGCTGACCGAGGCCACGCGCAACGACCTGCGCCTGCGCGGTTACGCCGACGCGGCGATCGCCCGGGCGCAGCAGCAGAGCAGCGGCGGCATCAACGCCATCCTGCGCGCCCGTTGCGCCACCTGTCACAACGACCATGCCGGCGGCCTGCTCACCGGTCCCGACCCCGCACAGAACTTTCTCTCGGCGGTGGAGAATTCCATCGGCGGTGCGCCGTATCAAAGCCCGCTGCTGCGCGCGGTGCTGCCGAAAAAACTGGGCGGCTTCGGCGATGAAAACATCACCGTCGAATTCCATCCCGGCGGCGTGCTGTTCAACGAGGGCGAACCGGAGTTGCAGCAGATCGTCGACTGGATCACTGCGGGCTATGGCGGCCCCGGCATCCCGGTGGGCAACGAGCAGGCCCATCCCAAGGACCTGGCCCTGTACGGCCAGTACCTGTTCGTCGGCAACACCGGCACCATGGACATCGCAGTGATCGACACGGCGAGCAACCGGCTCATCGGCGGCATCTACACCGGCAATGTCGCCAGCCACCTGCTGGTGCAGGATGACACCCTGATCGTGCTCACCATGGGTGCCGGCTTCGGCGCGCCCAAGGAGCGCGACCCGCACGGCGGCGAGTCGTGGGAGCGCAGCAATCCGGCCACGCAGTACACCGTGCTGCGCGACCCGAAGAATGGCTATGACGCCTATCCGGTGGCGCAGCAGCAGGTGATGGGGCCGTTCGATGCGGTGGACGGCACCTGGAACTTCAAGATGCGCGACATCCAGAACGACATCATCGCCATCGACCTCAAGCGCATCGACTTTGCCGCGCTGGCGCAACGGCCCGCGCCGGATTATTTCCTGCGCACCAACAGGTACGAGGCCCACCCCGGCTGGGTGCGTTACAGCTCGGACACGGCGGAGGCCACCAGCGGCGACATCAAGGGCGACATCCCGCCCGAACTGCAGCGCGTGCCCGGCGCCTTTCCCGAATGGGCCACGGTGCTGGGCGACCGGCTGTACGTGACCATGGCCGGCAGCTTCGAGTTGGTGGAGTGGCAGATCTATGCGCAGCCGCGTGATCCGTCCGAGCGTCTGGTGCCCGTGCGCAGCTACGCCGTGGGGCTGCTGCCGGTGGGTGTCACTGCGGGCAACGGCCGGCTGTATGTGGCCAACCGCATGAGCGAGACCGTATCGGCCATCGACGTAGAGAGCGGCAGGCGCAGCGACATCGTGGTGGGCAACCTCAGCGTGCCGGCGCTGGCCACCGACGTGGAGCGCGGCGATCTCGTCGTGCACTCCACCGTGTTCAGCTCCGACGGCGACACCTCCTGTGCCCACTGTCATTACCGCGACACCGGCGACGGGCGCGGCTGGGGCGCTGCCGAGGTGGTGGGCCAGAATCGCTGGGGCCATCTCACCTCCGGCGGCACGCTGGGCATTCCGCAGATGAAAAACATGTACGCCCTGCAGCCGTTCTATTTCGAGGGCACCCACCTCATCGCCGAGGGTCAGGGCGCGGACATCAACGAACCGGCCAGCTCCATCGATTTCGACCGTCCGATCTGGGCCGGCGATTACACCGCGCTCAACTCGCCGCTGCCCAAGGACGAACGCCGCCTGATGCACGAGGAGTTGAAGGAGCGCGTCGAGGTCAACAAGCTGGGCGAGGTGTGGCATGACCTGGAACACCGCCGCAACCAGTTCTTCCGCGACCAGTCGCAGACGCATTTCGGCCAGGCCTACGACCTGGCGGATTTCTATCGCTTCGTCGGCGCCTGGATGGGCAACGAAAACCGCCTGCTGCCCTCGCCCTATGACAAGCAGCATCCGTCGGTGCAACGCGGCGAGCAGTTGTTCAACTCGGCCCAGGTGATGTGCGGCGTGTGCCACAGCGCGCCGGAGTTCACCAACAAGAGCCGGGAACTGGCCGACAACGCACGCCGCGCGCTGCCGCAGCTGACCACCATGACGCGGCGCGACGCCTCCTATTCGCTGGCCAGCGTGTTCGCAGTGGAGGCCGCCAACGGCCATCCGCTCGGCCTGCCCGGCGCCGATGACGGCCGCTTCGAGGATCAGGAGGGCAGCTTCACCACCATGACCCTGCGCAGCATCTTCGACCGTCCGCCGGTATTTCTGCATCACGGCCGCGCCCGTTCGCTGCGCGAGGTGGTGCTGACGCCGCGCCACCCCGCGGCACGGCACTACCTGTTCCCGGTGCTGATGGGCGACGAGGAGGTGCGGCCCAACCGGAAGGAGATCGGCTTCAACGAACTGACCGAACGCACGGCACGCGGCGACCTCGACGCCACCAACCAGATCGTCGACAGCCACGGCGGCACCTCGCACCTGTCGCCACGCCAGATCGACGACCTGGTCAACTTCATGAAGGCCATCGACTGATGAAGAAGTGGCTGCTGTTTGTCGCAGTGCTCGCCCTGTCCCTCGCCTGGGGCCTGCTGCGCGAGCGCCCGGTGACGGCGCCGTCCGTTCACTCCGCCGAGCCCCTGACGCCGCCGCTGTATGCCGCCGACACCGGCACCAGCGCGCTGGTGAGGCGCGAAGTGGTGCTGATGGGCTCGCAGTTCATCCTGGTGGCCGACGGGCCGCACGAGCAGGCACTGGCGGCGATCACCGCCGCCAGCGAACGGTTGCGCCGGCTGGAGGCGGAGATCAGTTCATGGAAGCCGGGCAGCGATGTGTATCGCCTCAACGACAACGCCGGCAAGTTCGTCACGGTGGGCGCGGACACGCTGACACTGTTGCAGCTCGCCAAGCAGGTCCACGCCGACACCGGCGGCGCATTTGATATCAGCATCGGCACGGTGTGGGACCTCTATCCATTCCGCCAGCCCGGCGCGCCGTGGCCGGGCGCCGAGCAGATCGCGGCGCAACTGAAAAATATCGGTGCCGACCGCATCGAGATTCAGGTCGCGGACTCGAAGGTGCGCCTGCCGCCCGGCATGCGCGTCAACCTGGGCGGCATCGGCAAGGGCTATGCGGCACACGTTGCCATCGCGACCCTGCGTGGCCTGGGCATACGAAATGCCGCGGTCAGCGCCGGCGGCGACATCTATCTGCTCGGCGGCAAGTCCGGCGGCCCGTGGCAGGTGCGCATCGCGAATCCGCGCTGGCAAGGCCAGGTCATCGAGCAGTTCACCCTGCGCGACCGCGCGGTGGCCACCTCGGGCGATGCCGAGCGCTACGTCGTGCGCGAGGGCAAGCGCTACGGCCACATCATCGACCCGCGCAGCGGCCTGCCGGCGCAGGGCGTGCAAAGCGTCACGGTGATCTGCGACGACGCAACCCTGGCCGATGCCTACGCCACTGCGGTGTTCGTGCTGGGTCCGGTCGAGGGCATGCGCTGGGTCAATGCCCGCGCCGGCGTCGAGGCGCTGATCATCGATGGCGAGGGTTATGTCAGCCGTTCACGCGGCTGGGCCGCGGCCACCGGAGCTGCGTCATGAACCGTGTACTGATCCTGCTGCTGTTTATATTCACCGGCGCGGTGCGTGCCGAGCAGCCGGCCATCGATCGCACCGAGGTGAGCAATGCCGCCTATGCCGCCTTCATGCAGGCGCAGCCGCAGCGGCAACGGCCGAAATACTGGGACGAATATCGCTCCGAACATTTCCGCAACTCGCCGGCCGCCAAACTGGCGCCGTTCAACCGCCACACCTTCACCCAGCCGGACCATCCGGTGGTCGGCGTGAGCTGGCATGACGCGCGCGACTATTGCCGCTGGCGCGGCCAGCGCCTGCCGACGCTGGCCGAATGGCGGCGTGCCGCCGGCGGCGCCGACGGCCGCCTGTGGCCGTGGGGCAATCAGTGGGATTACCGCAAGGCCAACAGCGGCGGCGAGCGCAACGGCGAATACGATGGTTACACCTATGCCGCGCCGGTGGATTCGTTTCCCGGCGGGCGCGCACCGGGCGGCGCGCTGCACATGGCCGGCAACGTCGCCGAGTGGGTGGAGGAGCACTATGTCGTTGGCGGCAGCTCCAACAGCAGCCCATCGGGCGTGACGATCCAAAGCGCCGTGCCGCGTGCACCGGAGTACCGCAGTTTCGACATCGGCTTTCGGTGCATCGCCCGATGAGAGCGCCGGTCAAACTGCTGTTCGCGCTCGCCGCCCTGGTCGTGCTGGTGATGGCGCTGGCCAATACGCTGTTTGAACACGACGTGCATGCCTGGCGCCATGACGGCGCCTGTCTCGACTGCCACTCGCGGCAGGGCGAGGTCGAGCTCAAGGACGGCTGGACCATCCCGCCGCCGCCGTCGCATGACGATCGCTTCCGCCGCTACACCCACGGCAAGACCGACGGCTTCAGCCCCGAGCGCTGCACCGCCTGCCACCGCGCCAGCGAGTGCGTCGACTGTCACGCCCGCGCGCCGGAGAGTCACACCAGCGACTTCGTGCGCCCCCGGGGCCAGGGCATGGAGCGGCACATCCTGCTGGCGGCGATCCGCCCGGCCACCTGCCTGACCTGTCACGAGTCCTTCATCACCGCCTGCGTCGGCTGTCACACCCGCGCCGAGGTGCAGCCGTGGGAGACGCAGGCGCGCCGGCAACTGCCGGCAGTGGGGGCGGCGCGATGAAGCTGCGCGAGCTGCGCCAGACCCTCGGCGCCAAGTGGTGCACCTTCCTGCTGCTGTTGCCGCCGGCGCTGTTCGGCAGCGTGTATTTCGGCTGGGACGCGTTCTGGGTGCTGCTGGTGTCGACCCTGAGCGCCATGGCGGCCGGCGCCCTGATCCAGTGGTCGAACGGTGGTCCGCTGCGCCTGTTCAATCCCGGCAGCATGGTGACCGGCCTGCTCATCGGTCTGACACTGAGCCCGCAGACGCCGTTCTACATGATCATCGTCGGCGGCTTCGTCGCCGAATATCTCGGCAAGCAGGCGCTGCCGGCGCTGAGCGGCGGACGCATCCGCTACCTGTTCAATCCGGCGGTGCTGGGGCGCAGCGCCATCGCCCTGCTGGAGACCTGGGACCCGATCCCGTATACGGATGCCACCACCGGCGCCAGCCTGCTGTTCAAGGAGGCCGGCGGCCTGCTGCAACCGAGTTACTGGGATGCCTTCTTCGGCTTCACCAAGGGCTCCATCGGCGAGACCAGCACCCTGCTGCTGCTCATCGTCGGTTTCCTCATGCTGCGCTACGTGGTGATCAAGCGCGAGTCGGCCATCGCCATGATCCTCGCCGTGCCGATGACGGTGTTCCTGTTGCCGGACACGGTGGAGGTGGTCGGTCATGCGCCGTGGGTGTCGCAACCGCTGGTGTATCTGCTCGGCGGCCCGACCCTGCTGATGGCGTTCTTCTTTCTCAGCGCGCCGGAGACCACGCCCAACACCGTGCGCGGCAACATCCTGTTCGGTGTCGGCGTCGGCGTGCTGTCGGTGCTGGGGCGCATGCACACCAGCATCCCCGGCGCGGAGATGTACGCCATCCTGCTGATGAACCTGACGGTGCCGTGGCTCGACGGCAGGAGGTGGCGCCATGCCACGGCGTAGCCATTCCGTGCCCTACAGCGTGCGCTCCTTCTATGCCGCCAGCGATGTGGAGCATGGTGGCAAGGCGCTGATCGAGGTGGCCGGGCGCGGCCGCTCCAGTTTCGCCGCCTATGCCCACGGCGGTCTGTTTCGCGCCGTGCAGCAGATGCGCAGCGGCAGCGCCACCGAGGTGTTGCGGCAGATCTATGCCAGCGGGCTGCGCGGCTGCGGCGGCTCGCACCTGCCGCTGGCGCGCAAGTGGCAGGCCGCGATTCCCTACGCGCCGCGCTATCTGGTGGTCAACGGCCTGGAGGGCGAGCCCGACACCTTCAAGGATTACTTCCTGCTGCGCGATTACCCGCAAGTCGTGCTGGAGGGCATTGCCATCAGTTGCCGCGTGCTTGGAGTACATGAGGTATATCTGGTCATCAACGCCGCCTACCGCGACTGCCTGGCAGCGCTGGAGGCGGTGTGGCAACAACACGCCGGCGAGTTTGCCGACATCAAACTCCATCTGCTGACCGGGCCGGAGGTGGATCTGTACGTGGTGGGCGAAGAAACCGCGCTGCTCAATTACATCGAAGGCAAGCGCGGCGAGCCGCGCCTCAAGCCGCCGTTTCCCCATCAGTGCGGCCTGTGGGGCCAGCCCACCATCGTCAACAACGTGGAGACCCTGAGCTGGATTCCGATCCTGCTCACCGATGCGACGCGCTTCGCCGGACAGCATCCCAAACTGGTCACCCTGCTGGGCGAGGTCGCGGCACCAGGCATCTACGAGGTGACGCTGGGCCAGCCGCTGCATGACATCCTGCAACAGGCGCAGCCCGAGGAACTGTCCTTCGTCGAGATTGGCGGCATCTCCGGCGGCCTGGTGCCGGCGGCGCGGCTGGATGTGGCCTATGCCGACGAGGCGTTAAGGCCGCTCGGCGTGCAGGTGGGCGCCGGTACGCTGCGGGTATTCGGCCATGGCTGCGATCCGGTGGCCGAGGTAGTGCGCGCGCTGCAATTCTTTCAGGCCGAATCCTGCGGCCGTTGCACACCCTGCCGCGTCGGTACCCAGGAACTGGCGCGCTTCGCCCAGGCACTACAGGACGGCGACGTTAGCGCAGAGGATCAGCACTGGGCACATCGCGTCGCCGCGGCGATGCAACACAGTTCGACCTGCGGCCTCGGTCGGGCAGCGCCCGTTCCACTGCTCAGCTATTTGCATCATTTCGCGGAGCCGCAGGATGATTAATCTGCAAATCAACGGCCGCTGCGTGCAGGCCAAGCCGGGAACCACCATCCTGCAACTGGCGCGCAAGCACGACATCGTCATCCCCACCCTGTGCCACCTGCCCGGCCGCGAGGTGCGTTCGGTGTGCCGGCTGTGCGTGGTGGAGATCACCGGGCAGGAACGCCTGTTGCCGGCCTGCTCGACCGCGGTGGCAGCCGGTATGGTGGTGCACACCCACAGCCAGAAGTGCATCCACACGCGCCAGGTACTGCTTGAATTCATCATCGCTGAACACGGCGCCCTGCACACCCTCAGCCCCGAACTGCGCGCCCTCGCCGCAGAACTCGGCGTAACCCAGGCGCGCTTTGCGCTGCCGCCGCAACACACCCCCGACTGCAACCGCCACGGCTCCGACTACATCCGCCTGCGCCAGGAAAAATGCATCCACTGCGACCGTTGCATCGTCGCCTGCCGCGACCAGCAGGTTATCCACCGCGCCGGACGCGGCGCGGCCATCCAACTGACCTTCGGCAACCACAACGCAGCATTACCCGAAACCAACTGCACCAGCTGCGGCGATTGCGTGGCGGTGTGTCCGAGCGGGGCGTTGGGGGAGCACGGCTGAGCCAACATCAGCCGAGGCGTGCCCCCGCATTGATTTAGACATTGCCGTCCCGGATTAAGTGGGCAATCCCCATAAATAGAGTTCAAGGGGACTGACTCCTTTGATTCGTTGACGAATTGTTGCTGATGAATTTCAGTCAGATATCAACATTGAACAGCGGCTTGCCAGATATTGCGATATACGGCAGAGTTGCAGTCTATCTCCCCATGGGTTCCCCGCAGCGCAGGACGCCTTGACCTGTGAAAACAACAAGTTGTATGGAATGGATCACTTCCTGGCCCGCCATATCTGGCAATGGGCCGTTCATTTATCGTTATACGTGGCGTGATCGATGAAGCCGGAAGAATTTGAAAAGCGTGTAAACGAAGCGACGTCAGAAGAAAGCGCCGAGTCGCTAGAGGCGCTGATCGCTACTATTAGAGAGGATCTTGGACACAGCGATACGACCTTCCTTCGGTTGAGCTATCTGCTCGGGGTTTCAATCCTCGCATATCATCTGATCGCGTTTGGTTACGTCCAAGGGGTCTCATTCGGCGGCGGAACGCTTAGTAACGTCGATGTATTTGAAAAGGCATTCCTTGTGTTCCCATCAGGTGTGTATTTGGTCCTGATGGCCACAGGTTATACAAGGGTCTACCAGAAGAGGATGCTGGAGCTGTTGATGAAGACTCGGCATCCAGGATTCTATCGAACAGACTTAGATTGCCTGCTTCAGAAACCGAACTTCATTTTGTCGTTAGACTATTTGCGAAGAGAGCCAGGTTTCGGTAAAAACCGACGCAAATAGGACAGCCACTCATAACCGGGCATAACCCGGCGTGCAAGCCGACTCGCCACGCTCGCGGCTTCACTTTGCAGCGCAAATAGGACAGCCACTCATAAAGGGAACGAAACGCGTTTGTTGAGTGCTGTTGCTATTACGGTTCGTTGGCGGTGTTTTGGGCTGAGAGGCAGTGGTTTCTGCACCGTCCGATGATGCGGAATGGCGTTTTTGTAAATGCAGGACGTAAGCCGCCCTCAGGCGGCGCCTGATAGTCGTTAAACGGAGCGGGTGCAGGCTAGGTCAGCAGTTCGCGGCAGGCGGCGAGATTGGGTGTGCGTCGGTAGCCGAGGGTGGCGCAGGCGGCCTTGAGTTTGTAGGCGGCACCGACCAGGCCCTTGAAGCGGCTTTCGAAGTGTTGGGTCATGTGCAACCAGTAGTTCGGGTCTATATGTAGTCGCTCCAGTATCGGCGGCAGGTGGGCAGAGATGGCGCCGCGTTTGTCGTCGCGCAGAATGCGTCCGGTCCAGTCCACCAGCTCCAGGTAATCATCGAGACGAAATGGCAGGCCTTTGGGCATCTCCTCGCGGGGATTGCCGACAAAGGGCAGCAGGTGGGTCGGTTGTGTGCTGTTTCCCGCCACAGTTGCCTGGATGCGTTCCTTGATAGAGGTGTGGTCGGAGGTCTCCGGGGTTTCCGCCAACCCGGCGCGTATCGGGTTCAAATCAACATAGGCCAGGCAGGCGGCCAGTGCCTTTTCATCCAGCAAGGCCTGCGACTTGAAGCGCCCCTCCCAGAAACGGCCGGTGCAATCGTCTTCTTCGTTGGCCTGGCGGGCGATGGCCTCGTTGAGGCAGCGCATGTACCAGCTGATGTCGGTCAGGCGCTCACGCCAGAGGACAACAAGTTCTGCGACCAGTTGTTGTTCAACCTCCCGCAGTGTTTCCCCGGCCAGGTGGCGCTGGACGAGCGGATGGCCGGTGAAGAGCTGCTGCCAGCGTCGGATGACTTCCTTGGCATCCCATTCTTCCGCCTGTTCGCGGTCCACATGCAGCACCACATGGTAATGATTGGACATCACGGCATAGGCGCAGAGGTCGATGGCGAAGGCCGCGGCCAGTGTCTTCATGCGGTCTGCAATCCATTGCCGGCGGTGTTCGTAGCTCTTGCCGGTGTGGGCATCATCACCACACAGGAAGGCGCGGCGGACGCAGCGGGAAACGCAGTGGTAGTACGGAGTGGCTTCGAGCGACACCAGGGTCTTCCTTGGTTTGGGCATGATATCGGTCCTTGATATCGAAAGAGAGCTTCACCTTGCCACAGGCCTGGGTCGGGTGGCAAGGTTTGGGGTGGGTGTCCAGGTTGTGTTG
>JANJXC010000003.1 GCA_024709225.1 Gammaproteobacteria bacterium
CTTACCCCCCCCTTTGCCCCCGGGGTGTGGTTCTGGTTACTGGTTTGTGACACTGGTCGTTTGGGGGGGGGGGCGCGGGGCCCCCCCGCCCGCTGTCAGGCAGGTCAGAAACGGAAGCCGAGCTGCATGGAGGCGCCGACCTCATCGGCATTGCCGCTGACGGCCAGGTCGAAGTGCGCGCCGAAGGGCGACAGGCCGATACCGGCCGACCACACGTTGCGGTTGCTGTCTTCGGTGTTGGCGCGATAGCCGACGCGCAGCTGCGCCCAGTCCCAGGCATTGAACTCCGCGCCCAGGGCCACATAGCGGCTCTTGCCTTCATAGCCGACGGGGTCGTTGGAGGTCAGGTCGATGTCGGCCGCCAGGGTGTACAGCTTGCCCTGGTGGGAAACGCCGACGCGCGCCTGGGGCGAGGTCTTGATGCTGTTGCCGGTCTTTTCCTTCTGGCCGGTGGCGCTGTTCATGCGGTAGGTGTCGTAGGTCTGGGAGATCAGGTTCTTGACCACGAAGCCGGCGCGCCAGCCATTGGCATAGTCCTTGGCGATGCCGAGGTCCATGTTGAAGTGGGAGTAGTCGTAGGTGTAGTCGTCGCCGTCGAAGTCGGCGTCGTCGGAGGTTTCCACGTTGGCGGTATAGTCCAGCACCGTGGCGTTGACGTACTTCGGCGTCACGCCGACGGCGAAGGTCTGGCCGCCCAGTTCGACCTCGCGCGAGAAGGACAGGGCGACCTCGCGCAGGATCAGGCCGCGCACGTCGACGCTGGACTCCACGTCGGCGGCGGTGCCGAAGGTGACGTTGCCGCTGGCATCGACGTAGGTGAGGCTCTGGCAGTTGGTGTAGTCGGCGGCGTCGATACAGCCCTGCAGCGTGGTCAGGTCGCTGTCCAGGGTGGCGAAGATCGGGCTGTCCTTGTAGTTGACGATGCCGCCGAAGGTGGCGGAGCCGCTGGCGCTGAAGGCGACGCCGAATTTCCTGCTGGGGATGCCCACCACCATGGCCGCGCCCAGCTCGCCCTGCAGCGGCTTGCTGCCCAGCTTGATCAGCTCGCCATCCAGGTTGGACAGGGCGGTGCGCATGGCGGTGGTATCGCCAGGGGCGGCGTTGAAGGCGGTGATGGCGCTGTCCAGGTCTTCCATCACCGTGCTGTCCTGGAAGTTGTCCATGGCGTCGGTAAAGTCGTCCGGGTCGTAGAAGCGGGCGCCGATGATCGGCAGCTCCAGGGCGAAGTCGTCCTCGGCCGCGGTGGCGGCCAGCAGGGCCGGGTTGAAGAACGGCGCACTGCCGGCATTGCCCACGGCAACGCCCGCACCGCCCATGGCCATGGTGCGGGGGTCGAAGGAGGCGAAGGGGGCCGCCTGGGCGGTGCCGTAAATCATCATCATGGCGGCGCCGATGGCCGTGGTGAGGGCCTTGCTGTGCTGCATGGGGTAACTCCTCGGGTTATTTGGGTGTTCGGGTCGGGCCGGCCAGGCGGCGCGATAGTGGCCCGTTTATAGCACAGTCGTGACGGCAATTCGACGGCCCGCAGCGGGCTTGCCCTTGGCCGCCCGTGCCGGTTTCGGATTATGATGCCGGGACGGTATGTCATGGATGCGTTGTTGAGCGTGGAGCCACTTTTCCGAATGCAGCATTGGGGCAAGGGTCTGCAGCGCCCCTTGTGGGGACTGCTCATAGCCGCCTCGATGGCGGCCCTGCTGCTGCTGTTGCATGCCGCCGGTGCGCTGCAGCGGGCGGAGCACATCAGCCATGATCAGCGCATGGTGTGGAGCCGGGCCGGTACTACCCTGCACCCGGCGGTGGCGGTGGTGCTGATCGACGAGGCCTCGCTGCAGGCGCTGGACCCGCTGGTGGGGCGTTACCCCTGGCCGCGCGCGGTCTACGCCGACCTGATCGACTTCTTCATGCTGGCCGGCGCGCGGGCGGTGGTGTTCGACGTCCTGTTCACCGAGCGCGAGGGCGAGGCCGGCGATCGGCGCCTGGCCGGCGCGACGGCGGACAGCGGCCGTGTGGTGCACTCCTTTCAGCTGTTTCGCGACGCGGTGACGGCCACTGGCCGGCCGGCCGATCTGCCCGATGATTTTGTGCGCCGCCATGCGGTCAGCGCGCCGGGCCTTGCCTATTCCGGCCGCAACAACCGCTTTGTGTTGCCGCAAGGTGAACTGTATCGGGCCGCCGCCGCCATGGGGGTGGTGGACGTGGAGCCGGACCGCGACGGCATCTATCGCCGCCTGCGCCTGTTGCACGCCTACGACGGCGCGGTATTTCCCGCCCTGGCCCTGGCGCCGCTGGTGGAGGCCGGGCCGCCTGCCGGCGGCCCCCGCGGCATCGACCTGCTGGGCCGGGAGATCGCCACGGCGGGCGGGCAGGGGGTGTTGATCAATCAGGTGGCCGACCTGCAGCCATACTCCTTTGCCGGCGTGTACGCATCGATCCAGGCCCTGCACCGCGGCGACCTGGCCGGCCTGCTGGTGTCGCCGGAGGAGTTCGCCGACAAGATCGTCTTCATCGGCGCCAGCGCGGTCGGGCTGGCGGATATCAAGGCCACGCCGCTCTCGCCCAAGGCCCCCGGCGTGACGCTGCACGCCTCCCTGCTCAGCAACCTGCTGGCCGACGACCTGCTCATCCCCACGCCGTCCTGGCTCACCCCGCTGCTGGTCGTGGCGCTGACCCTGATGACGGCGGCGCTGGTGCTGGGCAGCGCGCGGCTGTACCTGCAGATCGCCGCGCCGCTGCTGCTGGCGGCGTTGTACGCCGGCTGGGCCGTGTGGCGCTTTCAGCACGACGTGGTCTACGAAATGGCGGCGCCGCTGGCCGCCATCCTCGGCACGGCGGTGGCGCTGTGGGCCTTCATCGCTGCCACCGAGGGGCGCGACAAGCGGCGCGTGCGCGCCATGTTCTCGCAATATGTGTCGCCGGCGGTGCTGAATCGCCTGCTGGACAGCAGCGGCGCCCTGCTGCAGGCGGAGATCGGCCAGGCCGAGCGCCTCTCCGTGCTGTTCTCGGATATCCGCGGCTTCACCTCCATTTCCGAGCAGCTGCACCCGGGGCAGGTGGTCGACCTGCTGAATACGCATTTTTCCATCATGAGCGAGATCATCTTCCGCCACGACGGCACGCTCGACAAATTCATCGGTGACGCCATCATGGCCTTCTGGGGGGCGCCGATACGCGTCGCCCAGCATGCCGAGCAGGCGGTGCGGGCGGCGGTCGAGATGCACCGCGGCCTGGACGAGGTCAACCGTCATCTGCACGAAAAAGGCTATCCGCCCATCGCCATCGGCATCGGCGTCAATACCGGTGAAACCATCCTCGGCAACATCGGTTCGGCCCGCAAGCTCGACTACACGGTGATCGGCGATACGGTGAACATCGCCTCGCGGCTGGAGGGCCTGACCAAGGTCTATGGCCTGGGGATCGTCGTCTCCGAGTACACCCGGGCGGAGCTGCCCGCGACGCTGCCCTGTGCCCTGCTGGACCTGGTCCGGGTCAAGGGCAAGGAGCATCCCTTGGCGATATACGCGCCGCTGGGCCTGCCGGAGGATGGTGCGGAGACTCTGGCGCAGGCTTGGGCAGAGGCTAGGCTCATTGACGAGGCGTTCGGCCATTACCGTGCCCGCCGCTGGGATGCCGCGCTGGCGCAGTACCGCCGCTTGCCGGACCATTACGCCACCCTGCGCACGCTGTTTGTTTCACGCTGTGAAGCGTTTATGCTTGAGTCGCCGGGTGAGGCCTGGGACGGCGTCTCGGTGTTGACGAGTAAATAAGGACGTTTTCCGTTGAACGGAAAACGGAAAACGGAAAACGAATTCGGGACAGCTATCATGGGCTCATCAGTGAACAACCCTTTCTTCACCGCCCGGCGACTGATCCTCGCCCTGGCGGGTATCCTGTTGCTGCCCGGTGTCCTTGCCGCCGCCGAGCAGCCTCTGTATGTGCAGAGTCAGCAGGCCGCCATGCTGGCCGAGGCGCGTGCCGATGCGGCGGTGATCGCACAGCTGGCGCGCGGCGATGCGGTGCAGCTGCTCGACTCGAATCCTTCCTGGCACAAGGTGCGCAAGGGAGAACAGGAGGGCTGGGTGTTCCGCTATTTCCTCGCCGCCCATCCGCCGCTGCAACAGGCGGCGCCGGCGCTGGCTGATGATGTCGATCGGGATCATGCGCGGCGCCGTGCCTCTGCCGTGGTCACGGCCGGCGCCACCCGCGGCCTGACGCAGCAGGAGCGCGAGCGGGCGCATCAGCAGGGGGTGGCCGACTACAACGCCTTGACGCGCATGGAGGATACCGTCGTCGACAGCGCCCAGGTGCAACTCTTCATTCAGGCAGGGATACCGCAATGAAAACGCCCATCACTTTCATCTCTGCGCTGCTGGCGGCCGGCCTGGCCTGGCAGACGGCGGCGGCAGCGCCGCAGTCGGCGCGCGTCCGCGTTTCCGAGAGCCATTACACCCTGGCCAATCTGCAGGGCGACATGGAGGCGGAGATCACCTTTGGCCGTGACGTCGCGGCGCGCATCCTCGGTCAGCTGAAACTGCTCGACGCGCCCGAGGTGAACCAGTACCTCAATCTGGTCGGCAATGCGGTGGCGCTGCACGGCAACCGGCCGGAGATCACCTTCCGTTTCGCCCTGGTGCAGAGCGATACGATCAATGCCTACGCGGCCCCGGGCGGCTACATCTTTGTCACCACCGGGGCCTTCGCGCTGATGCAGGACGAGTCCGAGCTGGCCGCCGTGCTCGCCCACGAGGTGGCCCACATCAACCAGCGGCACATCGTCGAGGCCCTGCATATCCGCGGCTCCGACGATGCCCCCGAGGCGGGGCTGGCGCGGCTGGTCGGCGGCGCCACCGATACCGCGCGCGTCGCCTTCACCCAGGCGGTGGACAAGGCGGTGGAAATCCTGTTCGAGGCCGGCCTGCAGCAGGCCGATGAATTCGAGGCCGATCGCCTGGGCCTGGTGTCGGCCACCCTGGCGGGCTATGACCCGGAGGCCCTGCCGCGCTATCTGTCCCGCCTGGAAAAGATCCAGGACGCCAAGACGGCCGTGCTCTACAAGACCCATCCGCCCCTGGCGGAGCGGCAGCGCGCCATTGCGGCGATGCTCGACAACGAGGGGCTGCGCCGCTTGCCCGGCGCCAGCGGCCTAAGCCGTTTCAATGACATGAAAGGGAAACTCCCGCAATGAACTGCACGAAGAAGATGGCCGGCCTGGGTGCCGCCCTGGTTTTCTCGCTGGCCGGCACGGCCGGTGCCGACGAGTATCACTACACCAATATCCTGATCGGCGACCGCGCCTCGGGCATGGGCGGTGCGCATACCGCCGTGTCGGATGAGCCCTCCGGGCTGTACTACAATCCGGCCGGCATCGCCTATGCGCGCACCAGCAATCTGTCGGCCAGCGTCAATGCGTACAATGCCACGCATACCACCTACAAGAATGCGCTGGGCGGCAGCCGTGACTGGACGCGCAGCTCGTCGTCGCTGCTGCCCAATTTCTTCGGTATCGTGCAGCCGCTCGGCAAGGGCGTGATCGGCTTTTCCTATGCCGTGCCCGATACCATCATCGAGGATCAGGACCAGGTGTTCGGCAATTTCCCCTCGGCCTTGCCCGGCATCGATGTCACCAGCTATACGATCAACTTCAACCAGAACGACACCACCTACAAGTTCGGTCCCTCCTACGCGCAGGACATCAACGAGCAGTGGTCCTGGGGCATGACGCTGTACTATCACTATCGCGACCTGCAGCGCATCCAGAACGAGTACGTGATCCTCAGCGATGGCCGTCGGCAGTGGACCAACAGCTACCTGCAGTCGTCGGAGCATGGCTTTCAACCGATCCTCGGCCTGATGTGGTCGCCCACCCAGCGCCTGGCCGTGGGTCTGACCCTGTCGCAGACCCTGATCACCAGCAGCACCACCACCGCGCAGCTCGCGCAGGAGAGCATCACCGGCACCTCCACGCCGCCGACCCAGTACCGCACCGGCGATGAGCGCGAATTCCCCCTGCAGCTGCGCCTCGGCGTCGCCTACTTCCAGTCGGATCGCCTGCTGCTGGCGGCGGACATCATTCACAACCAGGCCTACGACTACGACTACGGCGGCGGCAAGGTCAAGCGCGAGGCGGTGACCGACATCGCCCTCGGTGTCGAGTACTACATCACCGGCACCCTGGCGTTGCGCGGCGGTTTCTACACCAGCTATGCCAACACGCCGGACATCGGCAGCACCGCGGTCAACTATGAAGAGCACGTCGATTTCATCGGCTTTACCGGCAGCATCAGCCGTTACACGCGCAACTCGTCGCTGACCTTCGGCCTGGGCTACGGTATCGGCAGCGGGCACGCGCAGCTGTTCGCCAACACCACCAACCGGCAGGATGTGGACTCGACCGCGCTCACGGCCTACCTGTCGACGTCCTACTCCTACTAAATTAGGTGGTCCGAATTGGCATCCGTCTCATCTTCGGTGCCATAGGGCGGGCCGTGCCCGCCGCGGCACGGCGCCCATGGGGCGCCCTGTGCCAGGTTACGAGTTCGGAACACCTATATAGCCGCTGCCTGCAGCGCCGGTGCTGCAGGCGCCCTCCCGCACGGAAACGCGCCTTGCCATCTGCCGCGGGCAGGCCGGCACTCACCACCACAGGGTAATCTCCGCATGAGGCATCTGTTGCCGCTGCTGCTGTTGCTGTGCGCCATGCCGTTGACTGCGGCCGAACGTCCGCGCTACGTGCCGGGCGAAATCCTGATCAAGTATCGCGCCGGGGCCGATATTGCGCGCCTGCAGGCGGCGACCCGGGCCACGCGCATCGAGACCTTGCCGGGACCGCGTTGGCAACGGCTCAAGCTGCCGGCACCGCTCACGGTGGAGCAGGCGGTGGCGCACTATCGCGCGCAGCCCGACGTGGAATATGCCGAGCCCAATTATCGGGTGCGGGCGGCGGAGACCACACCCGACGACACCGAATTCAATCAGCAATGGGCGTTGCAGAACATGCGGTTGCCCCTGGCCTGGGACCTCTCCCAGGGCGATGCCGAACGCGTGATCGCCATCGTCGATACCGGCATCTTCTATACCCACCCCGACCTGGCCGGCAACATGTGGGTCAATGCGGGCGAGGTGGCGGATGACGGCGCGGACAACGACGGCAACGGCATCATCGACGATGTCCACGGCGTCAATTACAACGGCCTGCTGTTCGATGGCGACCCGGTGGATGACAATGTCGGCCTCTGGCACGGCACCCACGTCGCCGGCATCGCCGGCGCCGTGGGCAACAACGGCCGCGGCATCGCCGGCGTCAACTGGCGCGTGCGCCTGATGGCGGTGAAGGTGTTGCACGGCGACGACGGCGAGGGCCTGTTGAGCGATGTGATCAAGGGCATCGATTACGCCATTGCCAATGGTGCCCACATCATCAATCTGAGCCTGGAGATCCCGCCCGATGCCCTGACCAACGCGCCGTCGGCGGCGCTGACCGATGCCTTGACCCGGGCCGACGCGGCCGGCGTGCTCACCGTATCGGCGGCGGGCAACACCAGTATCGATCTCGACGCTGCGCCCTGGTCGCCGGCGGCCATCCGCACGCCGAACAACATCACCGTCGCCGCCCTCACCCGCACCGACGGGCTGGCCGAATACTCCAACTATGGCCGCCGCAGCGTCGACCTCGCCGCCCCCGGCGGCGAGGCGCTGGTGCCGGCGACCACCATCCTCAGCACCGTGGGCGCCCTGAGCGAACCCTGGGACAATTATTACTACCATGTGGGGACCTCGATGGCGGCCCCGCACGTCGCGGGCCTGGCCGCGCTGGTCTGGGCGCACGCGCCGACGCTGACCCACCACCAGGTCAAGGCGCGGATACTCAATGGCGTGCGCCGCCTGGACGCGCTGGACGACAAGACCATCAGCGGCGGCACCGCCGATGCGTATGCGGCCCTGGCCGGCGCCGATGCGCCGGCGGTATTCGATGTGGCGCCCGCCGGCGCCTGTCTGGGAGAGGCGCTGGTGATCCGCGGCACCAATTTTGGCGCCGGCAGCGGCGAGGTGTATGTCGACGGTCTGGCGCAGCCCCTGGTGCCGACGGCCTGGAGTGCCGCGACGGCCGGCGTTGCCGACGAGGTGCGCATTGCCATGCCCGGCGCATTGCCGGTGGGGGAATATCGCCGGCTGTGGATCAATGGCGCCGGCAACGGCAGCGGATTCTTCGTGCAGCGCAGCAACTGCCTGCCCGGCGTCGGCATCAGCGTCACGCCGGACAGCGGCAGCGCGCCGCTCGGCGTCACCCTGACGGCCACGGCCGAGGACACCGACGGCAGCATCGTGCGTTATGAATGGGACCTGGGCGACGGCGTGTTCTCCCTGGACAGCGGCGCCAGCGCCAGCGTGCAGCACACCTTCAGCGCCGGCGGCAGCTATACCGTGCGGGTGCGCGTCACCGACGACGGCGGCGCGATGGCCACTGCCGCGACGGTGCTGAACGTCACCAGCAGCGGCGGCGGGGACAGCCGCTGCTTCATCGCCACGGCGGCATACGGCAGCCCGCTGCAGGCGGAGGTGATGGCCTTGCGCCGCCTGCGCGATCGCTACCTGCTGGGCAATGCCGTGGGTGAGCGGGTCGTCGCGCTGTATTACGCACTCAGCCCGCCGCTGGCGGATGCCATCCGCCAGCGCGACTGGCTGCGCGGCAGCACCCGCGAGCTGCTGCGCCCGCTGGTCAGCCTGGCCGGCTGGTTGATGAAGGATGCCGCGGCCGGCAGTGCGCCGCCGCAGTCGCGACAGGCAGAGGCCGCGGATGCCGTGGCGGGGGAATACCTGGTGGGCTTTGCCGCGGGCACGACGGAACAGGAGGCCAGCCGTCTCGTCAGCGCCGCCGGCGGGGTACTGCGCGAATACAACGCCGCGGCGGCCCATGGTCTGGCGCAATTCCCCGTCGGGATGACCGCCGCCGAGGTGTCCGCGCAGCTGTTGCGCCACGCCGCGGTGCGCTATGTGGAGCCCAATCGCCGGGTGCGTATCCCCGCGCCCCCGCAGTGACGTCGGCGCCGTGTCAGGCCCAGAACGGATGCTGCTGGTTGAGGAACTCGTCCACCGTCAGGTAGTGCGAGCCGTCGCAGGAGAAGGTGAGGCCGACGATGCCGTTCATCACGTTGAGTGAGCCAGAGCGCAGATAGATGTTTTCATCCGACTCGCGCAGCGCCTTGAACTTCTCCAGCACCAGACGAATCTTTTCCTCCGGCACCTTGGCATTGCGCGGGTAGGGCCGCGCCGGGTAGGCCAGCCAGATCTCCGGGTCGAGCATTTCCTCCACGCTGTGGAAGCGGTAATTGTACGGGTCGTCGAATACCCAGAAGATGGCGCGTGAACTGGAGAAGTGCAGGATGATGTGGTAGATGCCGTGGGCGCGCATCAGGCCGTCGAGGGTGTCGATGGCGACATCGAGGCGTTGATCGAGCCGGCTCTTGCTGCGGCATTGATCGAACACCGAGGCGCGGATCGCCGGGTCGCCCTTGTACTGTGTCCAGGCGGTGCCGGTGAAGGCCGTCTGCGGCAGGGGGATGGCGTCCAGCTCGAATTCCGCCACCAGAAAGCCGAGCAGCATGTCGTCGCCGATGACGGCCTGGATGGCGGCGATGCTGCGCTTCATGGTGTCCTCGTCGAGAAATACCGAGGTGAGCGCCATGCCGCGGAACGGCAGGTTGCCCGCGTCATAAGGCTGCTCGCTGAAGCGGCGGCCGCGGCGGTGCTCTTCCAGTGCGGCATCCGTAATGCCGGCGGTGAGCTGGCGCGTGTCGGCATCGCACACATACAGTCGCGCAACGTTGGGTACGCTGGCGAATTCGTCGCGCAGCACACCATCCAGTGCCGCGGCCTCGGGCCAGACCCGGGCGCACTGCTCGGCCAGAGCCGCCAGCGGGCCTTCCAGCATCCGTGTCAGTTCCGCTTTTTTGTAAAGAATGGCCTGTTTGAACCACATATCCGTTGGTGATGAATTTTAAGCGCAGGGTCTAGATTAACAGTGCTGTGTTACAGCTTGCTTGTGCCCCGTCCCATATCGTGCAAGATACCGCGCCAAGACTATTACTCCCATCCCAGCCGTGCAAACAGCACGGTTACCTCTGTCGGCAGCGGCGCGCGGAGGGTGACGGGTTCATTGCTGTAGGGATGGACAAAACTCAATTCTGTCGCCATCAGCAACAGACGCTCAATGGCAAAGTGATCGCGGAACAGGCGGTTGTGGCGCCCTTCGCCGTAGGTGGTGTCGCCGATGAGCGGGTGAAAGATATGGGCGAAGTGCTTGCGGATCTGGTGCATGCGTCCGGTCTCGGGCAGCGCTTCGATCAATGAATAGCGCGCCTTGGGATAGCGGCCGACGGCGATGTCCAGTTCCACGGTGGCGAGGCGGCGCCAGGCGGTGACGGCGTGCTGTGCCTCCTTGTGCTTCTCCTCGCGCAGCGCGTAGTCGATGACGCCGGCCTCCTCGGTCCAGCCGCGCACCACGGCGAGGTAACGCTTCTCCACCTGGCGCGATTCGAACACCTCGCACATGGCGCGGGCGGCCTCCGAACTCAGCGCAAACAGCAGCACGCCGGAGGTGGGGCGATCGAGACGGTGGACGACGAACACGTGCTGGCCGAGCTGATCGCGCAGGCGCTGCATGGCGTACTCGGCCTCCTCGGCGATGCGGGTGCGGTGCACCAGCATGCCGGCGGGCTTGTCGATGGCGACGTAGTGTTGGTCCTGATAGAGAATGGTGAGCGGCGACATGGGGGCACTTTACCAGTGCCCCCGGGCGCGGCAAGCACTTATTGCGCTGCGGTGGGCGTGCTGCGCCTGAGCAGCCGGTGTTGCAGGCGGACGGCAAGTGCCGCGCGGTGTGCCAGCAGGCGCGTGCGCAGCCGCTGTAGCCAGGCGGGCTGCATGGCGGGCAGCGGCAGCGCCGTGGTGAGCGACACCAGGCCGGCGGCGAGATAGGGCAGCGACTGGATGGCGAGGATCACCAGCCACAACACCGCCTCGCTGCTCTCCAGGCCGTAGCGGGCCATGACGCCGCCGCCGAGCAGCAGCAGGGCGCCGAACACAATCATTTCCTCGCGCGCCTGCAGCAGGGCGCGCACCCAGGCCGTTTTCTCCGCCGCCTTGGGCGTGCGCAGGAAGGGCTGGCTGGAGGTGAATACGCCCTGGATGATGGCGCGCGCCACGGTGTGGGTCAGGCTCATGCCGGCCAGCGCCGCGCCGAGGGTCTGGCGCCAGGTGCAGGGCACGCGGGCGCGGTACAGCGTGAGCGAGTGCAGCAGCTTGAAGCCGAACAGGGCCAGCACCGGCAGCAGGAATTCGGTCAGCGGGAAGGCGAAATACTGCGGCAGCAGAATGAGGCCCAGGCTCCACAGCAGCGCCGCGCCGGTGAAGATCAGGTGCAGCGCATCGGCGAACCAGGGCAGCCAGCCCATGGCGAAGTGATAGCGCTGCGCCGTGGTGAGCGGGTTGTCGTCCCACGGCAGCAGCGAGCGCCAGTGCATCTTCAATATCTGCACCGCGCCGTAGGCCCAGCGGAAGCGCTGGCCCTTGTAGCCGGCGAAGGTGTGCGGGGTGAGGCCGCGGCCGAAGGGGTGGTTGACGTACACGGCCTCGTGGCCGGCCTTGAACAGGCGCAGACCCAGTTCGGCGTCCTCGCAGATGCACCACTCCGGCCAGCCTTGTTGCTCGACCAGCGCGCTCCTGCGCACCAGGGTCATGGTGCCGTGCTGGATGATGGCGTTGCGTTCGTTGCGGTGCACCATTCCGATGTGGAAGAAACCGGCGTACTCCCAGTTGATGATCTCCTCGAAGGGTTTGTCGTCCCAGTTGCGGTGGTCCTGCGGCGCCTGGACGATGGCCACCTTGGCGTCGGCGAAGTAGGGCACCATGGTCTTCAGCCAGTAGGGTTGCACCACGTAGTCGGCATCGATGACGCCCACCACCTCCGCGCGCGGGTCGGTCGCGCGCAGGGCGAAATTGAGCGCGCCGGCCTTGAAGCCCTGCCACTTGCCCAGCGAGTAGAAGCGGAAGCGTGTGCCCAATTTGCGGCAGTGTTCTTCCACCGGCTGCCACAGCGCCGGGTCGCTGGTGTTGTTGTCCACCACGATGACCTCGAAGTCCGGATAGTCGAGCTGCGCCAGCGAATCCAGCGTCTCGATCACCAGTTGCGGCGGCTCGTTGCAGATGGCGAGGTGCAGCGACACCATCGGCAGCGGTAGCCCCGCTGCGGCCTCCTGCGGACGGAAGCCGCGGCGCAGGGCGCGCTGCCACAGCAGCTCCACCAGCTCCAGGCTGTTGATCAGCACTACCGCCAGCAGCGCCAGCTGCGCCGGGATCAGCAGGGCCCACAGCAGGGTCTCGTTCCAGTCCAGGCGTTGCGTGAACGGCAGCGCCAGGGTCCACACCAGCAGGGTGGCGCAGAACTGCAGCACGAAGGCGAAGAACAGGCGGCCGCGGCGGCGCAGCGCCTGCCAGCGCTGCAGGAACCACAGCATCGGCGCCAGCGCCAGCAGCACGGACAGCGCCGCCTGCCAGGGCCAGCCGGGGTTCTGCCACACCGCGCCGGTGAGCGGCAGCTTCAGCGCGCGCTCCACATCCCACAACCCCCAGTACGGCCCCACGCTGCCTTCCTCGGCGCGCTTCCACGGCTGGTCGAAGGCCTCCATCACGAAGTAGTCGATGTGGTGTTCGTGCGCCGCATTGAAGAAGCGGCGCAGGAATTGCGCCTCATTGGCCTTGGACGGCTGCGCCGCCTTGAGTGCATGGCCCGCGCTGGGCCAGCCCACTTCGGCGATGAGCACCGGCTTGCCGGGGAAGGCGCGGGTCAGCTGCTGATAGCGGTGCAGCACGTAACCCACCGCCTCGTCTGCCGGCACGCCTTCCCAGTAGGGCAGGATATGGGCGGCAATGAAATCCACCTCATCGGCCAGTTCGGGGTGATCGAGCCAGATATGCCAGGGTTCGGCGGTGCTTACCGGCAGGCGCACCTGTTGCCGCACCTCGCGCAGGTAGGCCGCCAGCTCCACCACATCCAGGTCGCCGCGCAGCAGACTTTCGTTGCCGACGATGAGGCGATCGATGTTGCGGTGGTTGCGCGCGTTGCGGATCAGGTTGAGCAACTCTTCGGCGTTGCGTGCGCGGCGGGTATCGAGCCAGGCGCCGGCGGTGACGGTGAGGCCGTGCTTGCCCGCCAGCGCCGGGATGCGCTCCATGCCGTTGAGTGAGGAATAGGTGCGCACGCGTTTGACGTGGCCGGCGACCTGCTTCAGGTCGGCATCGATGGCGTAGGCGTCGGGGTGGCGGCCGGTGCGCGGGTCGTCGTCGGCGCGGTAGGGATTGAACGACACGCCGTTGATGCTGCCGCTCCATGCCACGGGGGTGTCCGGCTGGTTGAGGGCGGCCCATAGGGCCAGGTTCACACTGATCACGGTCAGCGCGATGGCGACAACGGCATGGGGGAACTTCATTGCTGCGGGACCTGCATCAACCGGCGGCTGCCGGCAACAGGAAGGGGGATGACCTCGCCGGAAAACAGCCCGGGATCGGCGCGAGATTCTAGGCCTGCCGCCGGCGGCTGTCGATGGGGTGGCAACACAATATTTTTCATCCCTGCCCTTTGCCTCCTTGCCGATGAAGGGCGTGATGTTAGGGCAGGGCGGCGTGGGAAAACGGCATCGGGGTCACAGGGTGGGGACAGCGTGCCTTCCGCTGTCCGTAGGAGCGGATCGCATCCGCGCTGCAGCGCCGGGGCGGGCCACGCCGGTCGCGCATGCGATTCGCCCCTACACCAATGGCACGACTCTGCGTAGGAGCGGATGGCATCCGCGAAACACCGCCGGACGGAGCCACCGCATCGCGCATACGATTCGCTCCCACAGTTCGTCAATGCAGCTTGATCTGCGGATTCACCGCCCGGCGCAGGAAGTGGGCCAGGGTGAGCAGGCCGGTGCGGATCCAGCCGTGCAGGGCGGCCTGGTGCATCTTGTACAGCGACAGGTAGACCACGCGGGCGATGAAGCCGGTGACCATCAGGCTGCCGGTGAGGCCGCCCATCAGGCTGCCCACGGTGCTGTATTTGCCCAGGGTGACCAGCGAGCCGTAGTCGGTGTAGCGGTAGGCGGGCAGGGACTTGCCCTTGAGCCGGCGCAGGATGGACTTGGCCACCAGACTGGCCTGCTGGTGGGCCGCCTGGGCGCGCGGCGGCACGGTGTCGCCCGCCTCATTCATGGCGCAGGCGGCGCAGTCGCCGATGGCGTAGATGTCGTCGTCGCGCGTGGTCTGCAGGGTGGGGCGCACCACCAGCTGGTGGATGCGGTTGGTCTCCAGGCCGGCGATGTCCTGCAGGAAGTCCGGTGCCTTGATGCCGGCGGCCCAGACGCGGAAGGCCGCCGGAATGAAGTGGCCGGTGGCGGTGCGGATGCCCTCGCTCGTCACCTCCACCACCCGCTCGTTGGTATGCACCACCACGCCGAGGCGCGCCAGGTCGGCGGTGGCGGCGGCGGACAGGCGCGGCGGCAGGGCGGGCAGGATGCGCGGCGAGGCCTCGATGACGTGCAGCTTGATGTGGCGCTCCGGGTCGATGGTATCGAGGCCGAAGGCGGACAGCTGGCGCGCCACCTGATGCAGCTGCGCCGCCAGCTCCACCCCGGTGGCGCCGGCGCCGACGATGGCCACGTCCAGCTGGCCGGGGCGGATCGGTTCGCCCTGGGTGTGGGCGCGCAGCATGCAGTCGAGCAGGCGGCGCTGGAAGCGCTCGGCCTGGGCGGTGGTGTCGAGGAACAGGCAGTGCTCCTTCACGCCGGGGATGCCGAAGTCGTTGGACAGGGAGCCGACGGCGACGACCAGGATGTCGTAGCGGAAGCGCCGCTCCGGGACGATGACGTTGCCGTCCTCATTGTAAGTGGCGGCGAGCAGCACCTCCCGCCGCTCGCGGTCGAGCCCCACCATGCGGCCGAGGCGGAAACGGAAGTGGTGCCAGCGCGCCTGCGCCAGATATTCCAGCTCGTCCTCGTGGGAGTCCAGGGTGCCGGCGGCCACCTCGTGCAGCAGCGGTTTCCAGACGTGGGTGCGGCTGGTGTCGATGAGCGTGATGTCGGCCTTCCTGTGCTTGCCGAGGCGATCACCCAGTGCCGTGACCAGCTCCAGACCGCCGGCGCCGCCGCCGACCACGATGATTTGCGGGCGTTCACTCATGACCGTTTCCCTTGCAGTGCACAGGCGCAAAGTATGTCAAAAAGCGGGACAAAAAACTTTGCCGCGGCAGGCGGGCGAGGCCATAGTTGGCGCAGGTGCTGGTCGGTGAAAGGAGGTGGGTGTGGGGCGATATGCGTTGGCATGGCTGGTGATGCTGTTGGTGGCGGTGGCCAACGGTGTCGTGCGCGACTTTACCTATGGCCGCTGGTTGCCTGCGTCGCCGGCCCAGCAGGTCTCCACGCTCGGCGCGGCGGTGCTGCTCGGTGCGGTAATCGGGTGGGTGGCGCGGCGTTGGCCGTTTGCCTCCGCGCGGCAGGCATGGCGGGTCGGGCTTGCCTGGGTGGCCGCCACGGTGGCCTTCGAGTTCCTGTTCTTTCACTACGGCGCCGGCCACCCCTGGGACGAGCTGTGGGCCAATTACGACCTGTCGCGCGGGCGCTTGTGGCCTCTGCTGCTGTTGTGGCTTGCCGTCGCACCGTATCTGTTTTACCGCCTCAACCGGCGGCGCTGCACAAGTGTTCCGGATTCGTAACCAGGCCTAGGGCGCCCCATGGGCGCCGTACTGCGGCGGGCACGGCCCGCCCTGTGACGCACCGCAGATGAAATGGATACCAGTTCGGAACACTTATTCAGGCCGGGCCGGCGGATCATGGCGGAAGAACAGGCGTAACTGCGCATACACCGCCGGATAGGCGGCGCGCAGTCGCGCCGGGGTTTCGAAGTAGGCCTCGCAGGCGACGGCGAAAAACTCTTCCGGCGCATCGGCGGCATAGGGGTCGAGGGGCGTGTCTGCTCCGGCCTCGTCGCGTCGCACCATGTCTTCATAGGCGGCGCTGAACGCAGTGGTCCAGTCGGCGTGGCTCATGCCGCGCTGCAGCGGCGGATGGCCGTTGGCGTCGCCGTTCAGCATGTCCAGCTTGTGGGCGAGTTCGTGGATTACCAGGTTGAATCCGCTGCCCTGGCCGCTGGCTTCGATTTCGTGCCAGGCCAGCACCACCGGCCCCTGCTGCCAGGACTCGCCGTCCAGTGCGCGCCGTTCGCGATGCAGCACGCCGAACTCGTCCTCCCATTCGTGCTCCTGCACGAAGGTGTCCGGGTAGACCACGATCTCATGCCAGTTGTCATACCAGTCGAGGTCGAGACCGAGCAGGGGCAGGGCGGCGAGGGTGGCGATGCGCACGCGCATGGCGTCATCGGGTTCCAGGCCGCCGGCGCCGCTGATGGTCTTGGCCGCCAGCAGCAGGGTGGCCTGTTCGCGCAGGCGTGCCGCCTCCGCCGCGCCGAGGACGGCGAGGATGGGCAGGCGGGCACAGGCCGCCTGCCACAGGGTATCGGGGATGGGGTGGCGCGCCAGCGTGCGCCGGCGGCGCCAGTCACGCAGGTTCCACATGGCCGGCAGTATATCGGGATGCGCGGGGATGGAATCCCCCGGCCGGTCAGGCCGCCTGGCTCTCGCGCGGCTTGCGGTCGTTGCCTTCGTTGACCTTGAGCTGGCGGCCGTGGAAGTCCTTGCCGTCCAGGGCCTTGATGGCGGCGAGGGCGCCGTTGGCCTCCATCTCCACAAAGCCGAAGCCACGCGGGCGGCGCGTCAGGCGGTCGGTCATGATGCGTACCGAACGCACCACGCCGTATTGGCCGAACAGCTGCTCCAGCTCATCCTTGGAGGCGCGGTAGGCCAGGTTGCCGACGAAGATGGAGCGGGTTTCGCCGCTGTCCGCGGCACGGACCGGTCCAACCTCGAGGCGCACAGCGGTGAGAATGACCGCGACGAAGGCGCCCACGGCGAGGCCCAGCGTGAACAGGGTGCGGCCGTCGAATTCGAGCGTCAGCAGCGGGAACAGGAGCAGGCCGGCGACGGCCAGCACAACGGCCAGGATCAGGGCGGCGCCATAAGTGGCAGCAGGCGGAAAACGCAGTTTCATGGTGTTGGGTACCCTTTTTGTAGTGGTTATGGCAAAGACCGGCCAGGTCCGACGCGGGACAGGCAAACACGGGAAGGTTGCAGTGTGCCGTTGTTGTGAGTATCCGGAGGGCACAGCCGCCATGGCCGGGGGCCGCGGCACCGGTGTGGTACGGTGGCGGCTCCCGGTCATTCTCCAATGATGGCGCGCCGGATTCAACGAATCATTTGCGCTTGCGCAAGAAAAGCGCGGCTTGTGCGGCCCGCGGCGGCGGGCAGTTATACTGGCCGCCTACACAGGACAGGACCATGAGTGAAAACAGGCAATTGCTGATGATCGTCGAACTGGGCGGCTACCCCGACTTCACGCCGCTGTACCGTTCCCTCGGCTATGGGGTGGAGGTGGTGACCTCGGGGCGCAAGGCGATCAGCTATCTGAAGTCACACCGGCCGGCGGCGGTGGTGGCGGAATTCAATTACATCCCGGATTTCCGCGACCGCACCGGCTGGCTGGAATCGGTGCTGGCCACGCTGCAGCAGATGCCGGAGACGCGGATGGTGGTGTTCTACCAGCCGGCGGAGCAGGAGCAGTTCAACCGCCTGTGTCAGCGCTTCTCCCACTTCACCGCCCTGCCGCAGCCCATCGATGCGGCGGCACTGGAGGCGGCGCTGCGCTGATTCGGCTGCCTGGGCAGGGGCGCATCGCATTCGCGATGGTGGCCCCGCCCGGCGGTGTATCGCGGATGCCATCCGCTCCTGCGCAGAGCCGTGCCGTTGGTGTAGGAGCGCATCGTATTCGCGATGCGGTGGCCCCGCCCGGCGGTATATCGCGGATGCCATCCGCTCCTACGCAGGCCGTGCCGTTGGTGTAGGAGCGCATCGTATTCGCGATGCGGTGGCCCCGCCCGGCGACCGATGTCGGGTGTGTACCGCACGCCATCATCGGCACCGTGATGATTCAGTCGCGCGGCAGCAGGGCGCGGCGCAGTTCGGCGCCATTCTTGTGGATGCTGTGGCAGCGGCCGCAGGCGTAGGCGCCGAGGGTGCCGAGGGCCTCGTCGGTGCCCTTCTGGTTGTTCTGCTGCAGTTCGCCGTCCAGCTTGACCAGGGCCTGCTGGATGGTCGGGCCGAAGATGCGTGCGCGCGGCGCGTCGTCCTTGTGGCAGGTGCCGCAGCTGGCGGCGAGGTCCTTCACGCCGGCGATGAAGGCGCTGCCGGCCTCCTGCGCCGCGGCGTGGCGGCCGTCTTCCTGGGCGATCTTCACGCGGTTCATCAGCGTCCCTATCCGTTCCATGTGTTGCGGATACGGTATCTCTTCCATGGTGTCGCTGTTTTCCACCATCACGTCCTTGTAGTCCGGCATGCGGTAGATGAGGGTGACGATGGCGCGGTTTTCGTTGTGGCAGGAGCGGCAGGTGGTGCCGAGGCGGTTGAGGGCGCTGCTGACGCTGCTGCTGTCGCCCTGTTTCGCTGCCGCCACCAGCCGCTCGGCCTGTGCGCCGTCGATCTCGTCCTGCCACTCCGGCACCATCTCGGCCAGGCGCTTGTAGTCCCTGGCGAAGCGCTCGGCCCAGCGGGCGGCGCGCGGGTGATCGCCGAGGGCGTTGTATTCGCCCACCGCCTGCATGGAGCGGCGCAGCGAGAACATGGTGTGCAACCACACCTGGCGCTTGTTGGCCGGCGGATACCATTGCGCCAGCGAGTCCGGCGGCAGCGGCAGCGTGCGTGCCTGTTCCTGCGCCACGGCGGCGCTAGTCAGCAGGAATACCAGCAACAGAATGATGCGCAGACTACGCATGACTACCTCCATGGTTGTTCGCTGATCAAGCAGATGCCGAGGTTATGGTTGAGGGGCGGCCGTTAACTTGTCACTTGTATCTTGCAACTTGTATCTGCCTCACCTAGGCAGATACACAATCATCGCCGCGCAGAACAGGGCGACCAGAATGACGTAGATGATGAAGCGGCGCTGGCGGCGCGGATTCTCGCCCTGTTGCTGGAAGTGGGACGGGGCGCCGCAGTGCGGGCAATCGGCGCTGGTCGCGGGGACGTCGCCGCCGCAATACAGGCACTTGACCGCGTCCTGCCGGCTCACGGCGCATCCTCCTCGCTGAACTGGATGCCGATGCCCTGCTCCTCGATGCGCACCACGCGCGCCTTGACCAGCGGCGGTTCGCCGTCGCCCAGGGACTGTTTCAGACGCACGCACACCTCGCTGCCGACCTGCAGCGGCATGGACTGGTCGGCGCAAAGGAACAGGCCGGAGTTGCTCAGGTTGCCGCTTTGCAGGGTGAGGGCGCCCAGCTCGGGGGCGATGAGCTCCACTTCCATCTGGATATTGAAGCGGGGATGGCGGCGCTGCTCACGGCTCATGACGCGTCCCCCGCGCCCAGCAGCTGCCGCACCATGTCGGGTTCCATGTCGAGGCCGGCCTCCCAGCCCGGATTGAGGGTCAGTCCGAGGCCGCTGCCCATCTTCTCCAGCACCCAGGTGAATTCCGCCAGCAGGCCGCCTTCATAGCCGGGATAGTCCTGCACGAAACCCTTGGCCCGCTCCGGGCTGGTGAACAGCACGATGACCTCGAAGCCGGCGCCGCTGTCGAGGGTCAGCGGCACGGCGCTCTTGGAGGTCTGCAGGCCGCCGATGCCGTGCCTGTCGTGAATCGGCATGAAGACCTGCGCGGCGAGCAGGGCGTGCATGAATTCTTCTTCGCCGAGGCTGCCGTCCTGCGCGGCGAGCAGCTGGCGTTCCAGATCGTTTTGCGGGATGAAGGTCTGTTCCATATCCGGATTTGTTTGGCTGAGGGCATGGGCCGGGTCGTGGCCCGGAGTACCGGAAGGGTGGGGCATTGGCGTGCCGATGGCAAGTGCTGCGCCGGCCGCAACGGGGCGGGTGAAGCGGTGGCCGCCGCTGTGGGCGGCGTGCCCGGGCTCAATCCGTCCGGGTCAGCAGCCGCTGCTTGGCGGACTCGTAGGCGGTGGGGGGGATGATCTGCTGTTCCAGCAGCTTGCGCAGGGAGCGCAGCTCGCCGGCGCGCAGGTCGGTGGGGCTCAAGCCCTTGTCACGCACCAGGGTTTCGATGTCGGTGCGGAGGCCGGCGACGAAGGCGTTGTAGCTGTCGTGTTCCGGCTGGTTGACCAGCAGCTCCACCAGCGGCACCGCGGCGTAGCGGCTGTCGAACACCAGCAGCTGGCGCCGGCTGCGCAGGAACTGGGAGACAGCGATGATGGCCAGGGCCAGCAGCAGGCCGGTCAGCGGCAACAGCAGCAGCGGGCTGGCGAGACCCAGCAGCAGGATGATCAGGCTGGGCAGCAGGAGGGCGGCGGCGGCGGCGCCCCCCCACAGCCAGCGCCGCTCGCTGGTGTGCACGGGGCGCGCCGCCGGGGCGAGTATGGCCAGGTCCATGGCGTAGTCGCGCAGCGCCTGTTGCCCGTTGGATTGGCGCACGCGCAGGAAGCGGTGATCGAATACCTCGAACAGGCGGACGCCCTTGGGGCCGTCGGTCTGATGCAGGCGTGCGGTGAGAGTTCTGGCCATGGCGCTTGGCTTTGAGTGAGTTGCCTAGGTTAAAGACTGTGCGCGGACAGTCCGTGCAGACAATCACAAATCGGGCGCTCACGGCTCCAGCGCCAGCAGGGGCACCTCCATCTCGCGGCGGCTGATGCCGCCATGCACGCCGATCTGGCGGAACGGCTTTTCGTTGGCCAGGCGGTCGCGTAGCGCGTAGTTCTCCTGCATCAGCAGCACGTAGTCGCCGACGCGCCCGTGCAGGCGCGGGTGCGGTGTGCCGCGGCCGAACCAGCCCTCACTGATGAGCTGTGCGCTGGCTACCGCCTCGCACACGCCGGCCAGTTCGTTGCGCGCATAGGCGAGAAACTCCGTCTCGCGGCCGGGGCGCAGGTAGCAATAGACGCTGCGCGGCTCGCCGCACAGCGGTATCGCCAGCGTGTTGGCCAGGCGCGGGTGGTCGGCCAGGTGCAGGGTGTGTGCTTCATCGGTGTCGATGAAGCCGTGGTCGGCACAGGCCAGCAGCAGGGCGCCGCTGCCGCGCAGAGCGCTGCAGGCGGCGGCAAAGGCGCGGTCCAGGGCCAGGAAGTGCTCGCGCACCTGCGGGCTGGCGCTGCCGTGCTCATGGGCCAGGTGGTCCAGCTCGGTCCAGTAGGCGTAGAGATACTGCGGCCGGCCGTCCGCCAGCCGCGCCACCAGCTGGGCGAAAAAATTCTCCATGTTGCTGTAACCGCGGCGCTGCGCCCGCCCGCCCGTGGCGCGGCTGTAGGCGGAGTCGGCGATCCAGTTCGGGCTGAGCACGGTGGCCGGCACCTCGATGCGGTCATACAGCGGCGGCGCGCCGATGAACTGCGCCGGGCTCCAGCCGGCGGTGTTGTACGCGGCACCGCCGTGACGCGGGACAAAGGGCAGGATGGTGGCAACGCTGCCCAGCTCGCGCAGCCACATGTGCCAGCCGGTGATGGCGTGCTGCTGCGGCGCCACGCCGGTGGCCAGGGTGGTGATGGCGCTGGCGGTGGTGGAGGGCAGTACCGAGCTGAGTGTGCCGAGGCGCGCGCGGGCGAGATGGCTGTCCGGGAACTGCGCCAGCAGCGCATCGCCCAGGCCGTCGATGAGCAGCAGGGCCACCGGCCGCCCCCCCAGCATGTGCGGGGGTAGCTCCGCCAGCGGCGCATAGCCGGTGTCGCCGCCGCCCCACGCCGCGGCCAGGCTGGCCATCAGATTGACGATGCTGCGGTCGTAGTCGGGTTTCATGTCAGAAACTGTAGCGCAGGCGCAGCTCGAACCGGTTGTCGTTGGGCTTGGCGCCGAACTCGCTCAGGCGGGCGCCGTGCAGGAAGGTGGCGCGCAGGCGCAGTTCCAGATCGTCGATGCCGGTGTAGAGCAGTTCCGGCGTCAGCGACCAGCTGCCGTCGTCGAGGTTGCCGATGGCGGTGAGGGCCGGCGTGAGGTAGAGGATGTCGAACGGGTCCTTCTGCGCGACACGCAGATACAGGTAGTCCTGCATGGCGGCGGGGCGGGTGTAGCCGGCCTGGCCGATAGACCGCAGTTGCGGCAGCATCGCCTCCGCTGCAGCGTCCACGCGGCTGAGGAAGTCCTGCATCTGTGCCGCGCTGTAGCCGCGGTCATCGTGATAGTACTCGACGATCCAGGTGGCCTCGCGTTCGCTGAGATAGCGCAGGCCGAGCAGCCAGCTGTGGGCATCGTAGCTGCGGGTGGTCATGGTGCCGGCGTCGAGCACCTTCTGCTGGTGGTCGAGGATGTAGGCGTACTCGCCGTGAATCTCGAAGTTGGGCGCCAGGTTGGTGGAGAAATCGACACCAAGGCGCCCCGGCCGGCTGCCGTCGCTTAGCCACAGCAGGTCGATGTCGATGTCGCGGTAGAGCAGGTAGAGTTTGGCCGCGGCATTGAGTCCCGTCGCCTGGCCGAAGTCGTCGTTGACCGCTGCCGTGACCGGCAACAGCACCGGGGTGAAGGCGATGGTGTGCAGATCGCCGCCGCGGCTGTGGATGAAGTCGGCGCCGGCGATGACGTAGCCCTCGCGCGACAGTTCCGGATCGTTGGGGTCCTTGGGCCGCTCGATGAAGCCCACCGGATTCCAGGCATAGCCCTTGCCCCACTTCAGCGCCCGCTTGCCCACCTCCACGGTGGTGGCGGCGTCGGGCTGGTGCGCCAGATACAGCTCGTAAAACCGGCCGGCGCCGTGATCGGCCAGTTCATCATGCTGCTGCTCGCCATGCCAGGTAGCGGCGATGCGCGAGTCGCCATTGCGGTAGCTGCCGCTCAGTTCCAGCGCGGCGATGCTGCGGTTCAAGGCGTCGCGCCCGCTGCCGGCGAAGTTGAGGCGATACAGCGGGCTGTCCGTGTCCAGGCTCTGGTATTCCTGGCGCAGTTCCGCGTAGCCGTGCAGCTCGAACGCGCTGGGCGCGGCGTAGGTGGAGAGGTCGAAACTGAAATCGTCGGCGGCGTGGGCGGGGAGGGGAACGCACGGGAACAGAACAACACCGACAAGATGCACAAGATGTTTCATGATGGACAAGATGTCTTGTGGTCACCAAGGCTGTGACTACTTCCCCCGCAGGTCGTCCACGCGCCCCATGTAATTGAGGCTGAACACCTCATCGGGCAGGTCGCGCGTCTTGATGCTGGCGTAGATCATCACCGACTTGTAGTCCTGGTACAGCGGGCTGTCGGTCTCCAGTACCGACGGCCGCAGGCGGCCGTCGCCGAAGTCCTTCATCTGACTGTAGCGCAGCGTCTTGATCAGCATGCCGCTGGCGGCATAGGCCGCGATGGTGACGGGGACCTGGTGCTTCTTGTCCACCTGCATCACCAGGCGGTCGTAGGCGACGGTTGAATTTTTTGCCTTCAGTTTCAGCGTGTAGCCGTCGGCGGATTCATCGACGCCCTCGGCGGCGTATTCCGCCGCGAAATCCACGCGCAGGATGTCGGCGTTGTTGAACACACCGCCGATCACCGACTGCAGCGAGGTGATGCGCAGCGGTTTGCCGACGTTGGGGATGTACAGCCACATGTTGTCGCCCAGGCGCAGGGTGCTGCGCCCCTTCTCGCTCGGCGGGTCGAGGAACAGGGCCAGCACCTTGTCGCCGCCCTTCTTCACGCTGTACAGCACGAATTCCTTGCGCCGGCCATCAGGCTCGATATTGATGAGCTTGCGGTACATCTCGTAGCTGTCGGGTTGCAGGTTGCGATCCACCTGGCGCAGCAGTTCGGCGGCGTCGATGGCATGGGCCAGCGGCGCCAGGGATAGCAGAATCAGCGTAATGAGCGTGCGTGCCATGGATTTTCCTTGAGGTAGGGTGCGCACCGCGCACCATGGGCAGTTTTTACCGCGGCACGGTGCGCGGTGCGCACCCTACGTGCTCTACGGAGTTTCTATCGCACCTTCAAACCGAGCGCAGTGCGGTGATCGGGTCCATGCGCGCGGCCTTCCAGGCTGGCTGCAGGCTGGCGAGGACGGCGATGAGGGTGACCAGTGCGCCGATGAACAGCACATCGCCGGCGGCGAGGCCGGGCACCAGTTGCAGGTTTTCCTGGCGGCCGAAGTCGAAATACACCGGATAGGCGCGCAGCAGGCCGACGGCGCCCAGGCTGATCAGCGTACCGATCACGGTGCCGGCGAGACCCAGCAGCAACCCTTCGGCCACGAACAGGCCGAGGATGCGCCGCGGCGGTGTGCCGATGGCGGCGAGGGTGCCGATCTCGCGCATGCGCTCGTACACCGCCATGACCATCACGTTGAGGATGCTGATCAGCACGATGGCCACCAGCATCACCTTGATGAACAGGGTGAGCAGGTCGATCATGTTGGCGATGGCGGTGAACGGTGTCAGCTTCTTCCAGTCGTGGATCTCCAGTGCCGGCTGGCCCTGCGGGTTCTTCATCTGGCCCAGGGTGTCGCCCAGCGCCTGCATCACCTGCGGCAGCTGCGCCGGGTCGTGCAGGCGCACGGCCATCTCGCTCAGCGCGGCATCCTCCAGGCGCAGCAGGCTGCGCGCGTCGTCGATGTGCAGATAGGCGTCGCGCCCGCCGGGTCCGGTGGCGCTCTCCAGCACGCCCTGCACCACGAAGCTCTGGCCGTTGACCGAGCCGTCCTGGTTGGTGGCGACCAATACCACGGTGTCGCCCACCTTCACCTTCATGCCCTTGGCGATGATGTCGGGGATCAGCAGCTTGCCCTGCTCCACCAGGCCGTTGGCGGTACTGCCGTCGCTGACGCGGCCCGGCAGCAGCGGGCAGGTGGCGGCCTCGCGCTGCGGGTCGACGCCGTTGAGGCGGATGCCGGTGGTCTCGGTGAAGTTGCTGAACATGGCGCTGAACTTGATGCGTGGCGAAGCTGCCGCGATTTGCGGCATCTGCTGCAGTTGCGCCTCGATCTTGGCGACGGCACCGGGTTTCATCAGCAGGTTGAGCGGCAGGTTGTCGATGGAGGCGACATAGCCCTTGCGATGGATCTGCAGGTGGCCGAGCATCGAGTCGGTGATCTGGCCGATCATCAGCGCCTTGAACGAGCCGGACAGGGCGACGAACATCAGCACCGCGACGATGCCCAGGGTGATCAGGCTGGCGGTAAGGGCGGTGCGGCGGTGATAGCGCAGCAGGTTGCGGGTGGCGAGCTTGAATACATTGATCATTGCGCGCCTCCCGGCACGATGCGGCCGTCTTCCAGCGCGTAGATCACCTCGGCGGCCTCCATGATCTTCGGGTCGTGGGTGGAAAACAGGAAGGTGGTGCCGAAGTCGTCGCGCATCTGCTTCATCAGTTCGATGACGCGGTAGGCGGTGGCGTGATCCAGGTTGGCGGTGGGCTCGTCGGCCAGCACCAGCCTGGCGCGGGTGACCAGGGCGCGCGCCACGGCCACACGCTGTTTCTGGCCGCCGGACAATTGATCGGGCCGCTTGTGCGCCTGATCGCTCATGCCCACCGCCTCCAGCAGCTCGAGCACGCGGGCGCGGCGCTGCGCCGCCGGCCAGTTCTGCACCATCACCAGCGGATACTCCACGTTCTCATACACCGACAGCACCGGCACCAGGTTGAAGTCCTGGAACACGAAGCCGATGTGATTGCCGCGGAAGGCGGCGGCGCGGCGACGGTCCAGGGTGGCGACGTCGGTGTCGAGCACGGTGAGCCGGCCGCCGCTGGGACGGTCCAGGCAGCCGATCATGTTGAGCAGGGTGCTCTTGCCGCTGCCGGAGGGGCCGACGAAGGAGACGAAGGAGGCCGGTTCGATGGTGAAGTCGGCGCCGCGGATGGCAGGGACGGTGACCTCGCCGGCGCGATAGCTTTTTTCCAGGCCGACGGCTTGGACCAGACTCATGGTGTACTCCTGCATGGGGCCGCCACAGGCGCAGCCTGACGTGAGCTATTGTGGCACACTCGCCCTACGCTTCGGCATGTCCCCACCTTCAAGGAATTGCACCATGGCGGCACGCGACAGTTGGCATGAGGAGATGCAGTCGGCCTGGCTGTACCGGGTCCTGGCCGGGGTGGAAACCGACAGCGGCAAGCGCGCCCTGTTCACTGCGCTGGCCGCGGCGGCGGAAGACCAGGCGCGCATCTGGGAACGGCAGATGGCCGATGACGGCGAGGTGCCGCCGGCGCGCTTTGTTCCCTCACGCCGCGCCCATGTGGTCGCCGCCATCCTGCGCCGGCTGGGGCCGCGCGCCATCCGGCCGGTGCTGGCGGCGATGAAGGTGCGCGGCATCTCGGTCTACGGCGGCGCGCTGCCCGGCCATCCCATGCCCACCGCGGTGGAGCAGGTGGGCGGGCGCCACCGCGGCGTGGGCAGCGGCGGCAATCTGCGTGCCGCGGTGTTCGGCGTCAATGACGGGCTGGTGTCCAACACCGCCCTGATCATGGGGGTGGCGGGCGCCACAGCGGACAGCGCCTTCATCCTCACCTCCGGCGTCGCCGGCCTTTTGGCCGGTGCGCTGTCCATGGCGGCCGGTGAATACGTCTCCATGCGTTCGCAGCGCGAGATGTTCGAATACCAGATCGCGCTGGAGCGGGAAGAACTGGAGGAGTATCCGGCGGAGGAGACCGAGGAGCTGGCGCTGATCTATCACGCCCGCGGCGTGCCGCTGGCGCGGGCGCGGGAACTGGCGGCGGCCCTGATGGCGCAGCCGGAGCATGCCCTGGACACCCTGGCGCGGGAGGAACTGGGCCTCAACCCCGATGACCTCGGCTCGCCCTGGGGCGCCGCCGCGTCTTCCTTTGCGGCCTTTACCGGCGGCGCGGTGCTGCCGCTGCTGCCCTTTGTGCTGCCCACCGGCCTGACGCCGGTGCCGGCCGCCGCCGGGCTGGCGCTGCTGGGCCTGTTCGGGGTGGGGGCGACGCTCAGCCTGTTCACCGGCCGCGGCGCCCTGCGCTCGGGGCTGCGCATGGTGCTCATCGGCGGCGGTGCCGGGGTGGTGACCTACCTCATCGGCATGCTGCTGGGCGTCAGCCTGACCTGAGCATTGTCCTGCACCCGGTTGCAACCAAGCATGACTTGTACTGTCGAATGCCCGAACCCAACCCGACTGGAGACGAAACCATGGCCAGGAAACCCGCACCGCCGGCGCCGCTGGGGCGCTCGCGCAACCTGCTGCACGACCACCCGCTGCTGAAAAAGGGCGGCACCCACGGCAAAAGCACCAAGGCGCAGCGCCGCAACGACAAGGTGAAGCAGCGGCGTGAGTGGGATTACCCGAGCCGGGCGGCCGCCTGACCGGCTCCGGTAATCCCACTCCTGGGCTGGATGCAGGGTGCGCACCACGCACCTGACCCTGCTTGGTGCGCGGTGCGCACCCTGCGGGGGCTCTTGGTCTTTCCCGCATTCGAACTGGTGAGCGCCCCCCATCTGGGGTAGAATGCGCGGCTATTTTCCTCAGGTTTATCCCAACATCCCCTATTCCGGTAACGCCCTAGTGATTGAAAAGCTCCGCAATATCGCCATCATCGCCCACGTCGACCATGGCAAGACCACCCTCGTCGACAAGTTGCTGCAGCAGTCCGGCACCCTGGACGCGCGCGCCAATCTGGGCGAACGGGTGATGGACTCCAACGATATCGAAAAAGAGCGCGGCATCACCATCCTGGCGAAGAACACCGCCATCGACTGGAACGGTTACCACATCAACATCGTCGACACCCCGGGCCATGCCGACTTCGGCGGCGAGGTGGAGCGCGTACTGTCCATGGTGGACTCGGTGCTGCTGCTGGTGGATGCGATGGACGGCCCCATGCCGCAGACCCGCTTCGTGACGCAGAAGGCGTTTGCCCAGGGCCTGCGCCCCATCGTGGTGATCAACAAGGTTGACCGCCCCGGCGCACGTCCGGACTGGGTGCTGGACCAGACCTTCGACCTGTTCGACCGTCTCGGCGCCACCGACGAACAGCTGGACTTCCCGGTGGTCTATGCCTCCGGCCTGAACGGCTATGCCGGCCTCGACGCCAGCGTGCGCGACGGTGACATGACGCCGCTGTTCGAGGCCATCATCAAGCATGTGCCGGTGCCTGAAGTGGATGTGGACGGCCCGTTCCAGATGCAGGTGAGCCAGCTCGATTACAACAGCTACGTCGGCGTCATCGGCATCGGCCGCATCAAGCGCGGCACCGTCAAGCCCAACAGCCAGATCACCCTGATCGATCGCGAAGGCAACAAACGCAACGGCCGCATGCTGCAGATCCTCGGCTTCCACGGCCTCGAACGCGTCGAGGTGCCGCAGGCCCAGGCCGGTGACATCATCGCCTTCACCGGCGTCGAGGAGCTGAACATCTCCGACACCCTGTGCGACCCCAAGATGGTGGAGGCGCTGCCGCCGCTGACCGTGGACGAGCCGACGGTGAGCATGACCTTCCAGGTGAACAACTCGCCCTTCGCCGGCAAGGAAGGCAAGTTCGTCACCAGCCGCCAGATCCGCGACCGCCTGCAGCGCGAGTTGGTGCACAACGTGGCGCTGCGCGTCGCCGATACCGCTGACCCGGACAAGTTCCGCGTCTCCGGCCGCGGCGAACTGCACCTCGGCATCCTGATCGAAAACATGCGCCGCGAAGGCTATGAGCTGGGCGTGTCGCGCCCCGAGGTCATCATGCGCGAGGTGAACGGCGAGAAGCAGGAGCCGTACGAGCAGCTCACCGTCGACGTGGAAGAGATCCACCAGGGCGCGGTGATGCAGAAGCTGGGCGAGCGCGGCGGCGACCTGAAGAACATGATGCCCGACGGCAAGGGCCGCGTGCGCCTCGATTACATCATCCCCTCGCGTGGCCTGATCGGCTTCCGTACCGAGTTCCTCACCGCCACCCAGGGCTCGGGCCTGATCTACAGCGTGTTCGACCACTACGGTCCGATGAAGAAGGGCGATTACGGCCAGCGCATCAACGGCGTGCTCATCGCCAACGGCGCCGGCAAGGCGCTGGGCTATGCCCTGTTCACCCTGCAGGAGCGCGGCCGTCTGTTCATCGGCCACGGCGAGGAGGTGTACGAGGGCATGCTCATCGGCATCCATTCGCGCGACAACGACCTGGTGGTGAATCCGCTCAAGGGCAAGCAGCTCACCAACATCCGTGCCGCCGGTACCGACGAAAACATCCTGCTCACCACGCCGATCCGCATGTCGCTGGAGCAGGCACTGGAGTTCATCGATGACGACGAGCTGGTGGAGGTGACCCCCAAGTCCATCCGCCTGCGCAAGAAGCTGCTGGGCGAGAACGAACGCAAGCGCGCCGGCCGCGCCAGCAGCGAGTAAGTTACAGCAGCCTCCACCGCGCCGGGTGCAGAGGAAGAGCGAAGATGCCCTTGCCTCCGCATCCCG
>JANJXC010000027.1 GCA_024709225.1 Gammaproteobacteria bacterium
CGTGCAGCACTTCGACCCCGATTTCCTGGCGGCCAGTACCGATCTGGCCACGCTCGACCGTCTCACTGCGGCACTGAACATTGCCTATGCCATCGACCGCATGCCCGGCCGCGATGACTACCTGATCAACCACAGCGCCGCTATCCTGCTCATCGACGCCCAGGGGCGGTATCATGCGCGCTATACCCCGATGCAGAACGCCACCTTCATCGGCGACAGCTACCGAGCCATCCGCGACCTTCACCACCGCTAACGAGTTACCTTCATGGAACAACCCACCGATACCCCGGTCCCGCTCAAGGACTATCTCAAGACCTGGCCGCAGTACCTGATGCCCGGTCACCTGCTCTCACGCCTGATGCAGGGACTGACCCGCATCCGCTGGGCGGCTTTCCGCGAACCCTTTACCGACTGGTTCGTCGAACGTTTCCAAGTCAACATGGAAGAGGCGCAGGAACCGGACCCGCATGCCTACGAACACTTCAACGCCTTCTTCACCCGCGCCCTCAAACCGGACACCCGTCCGCTGGTGGATGGCCCCTACGACATCGCCTGCCCGGTGGATGGTGCAGTCAGCCAGGCCGGCACCATCGAGGACGGCCGCCTGCTGCAGGCCAAGGGCCACGACTTCAGCCTGGTGCAGCTGCTCGGCGGTTCGGAAAAGCGCGCCGCGCCCTTCCAGGGCGGCAGCTTCGTTACGCTCTACCTGTCACCGCGCGACTACCACCGCATCCACATGCCTCTCGACGGCACCCTGCGCGAGATGGTGCATATCCCCGGCCGCCTGTTCTCGGTCAACGCCGCCACGGCACGCATGATCCCCGGCCTGTTCGCCCGCAACGAGCGCGTTGCCGCCATTTTCGATACCGCCGCCGGCCCCATGGCCATGGTGCTGGTCGGCGCGGTGTTCGTCGGCAGCATAGAAACGGTATGGAGCGGCGTGGTCACGCCGCCCGCCGGCCGCATGGTGCGCCGCTGGCGCTATGACGAAGGGGAACAGCCCATCCAGCTGGCGCGCGGCGCGGAAATGGGCCGCTTCAATATGGGGTCAACGGTGATCGTGCTGTTCGGGCCGCAGGCCCTGGACTGGGCCGACAGCATCCAGCCGGCCGCCGCCGTCCGCATGGGCCAGCGCCTCGGCACCCGCCGCCTGGCCGGCAGCCAATAACCGTTCGTATTACTCGGACTTGACTATACTCGTGGCATACCCTGCGGCAGTAGGAGGTGTGCCATGCAACATCTCATTCCCGAAAAGCCCATCCCGAGCGAGCCCGATCTCATACAGTGCGAAGTCTGCCTGAACGATATTCCGGGCTCTGTCGTCGTTACCGTAGAGGGTGCTGACTACGTCCACCACTACTGCGGTCTGGAATGTCTGGCGCGCTGGCGCGCCTGTGCCGAGAGGCACACGCCAGTCACGCCATGAGCCGGCAAGACATTGACATATATTGTCATGACATAGTTTTTATTGGCAGAACCGCCGCCTGGCGAGATGCGTTACTGATAAATATTGATATTAATAAACAACAACTTAATATCACAAAACATCCCCTTGGCACTGGCATGCATTTTGCCTCTGATTAATACCCAAGTGAGTCAAGACCCCCGATTATTGGCAAGCGGTGCCACAGGCCACGCCCATCACGCAGCCTTAATACCGTACTCAGGATGGGATATTTGCCTGTCTCGCGGGTTCATGTTTAGATGAAAATCTTAATGTGCAGGCAGGTTTGTCGATGCGGAGGAGCAGCGCCCATCCGGGTGCAGGCGACCATCCTGTGAAAGCGCCGCAACTTGAGCAAATATAAAAGCTAAAAGCCGGGTCATTACACCATCATGAAAAAATACATCATTGGATTCGTACTGTTTGTCGGTGGCATGCTCGCCCTGGGCGGCGTCAACGGCTTTTTTGCCTACACCAACACCACCGAATTCTGTACTTCGTGCCATACGATGCAGTGGAATTACGAAGAGTACAAGGAAACCAGACACTTCAAGAACCGTGTCGGTGTCCAGGCGCAGTGTGCCGACTGTCATGTCCCCAAGGAATTCCTCCCCAAGGTGGCCGCCAAGATCATCGCGGTGAAGGATATCTATCATCAAATCATCGGCACAGTGGATACCAAGGAGAAATTCGAGGCCCATCGCTGGGACATGGCCAACCGGGTATGGGATAAGATGAGGGCCACCGATTCACGCGAGTGCCGCACCTGTCACGACTATGAAGACATGGACTTCAGCGTGCAGAGCCGCTCGGCACGCAGCAAACACGAACAGGCACCGACACGCGGCAAGACCTGTATCGACTGTCACCAGGGTCTTGTCCATGCGTACCCGGAGGAGCCGTACGACGAGGAAGAGTACGTCGAAGATGAAGATGAAGATGCAGAAGAAGAAACTCCCGACGAGGGCGAGGCAAAAGACGAGTGATCGCGGCAACAATGAATCATACCGCTACATTCAGGAGTGAGAGCAGCGCCATGCCCAGACACGTCCATGTACTTCGTATCGTATTGTTCGCCTTGCTGTTCCTGCTGACCACCGCAGCGGTGGCGGCCAAGGAATCTCCGCTGGACAAGGAGCTGCGCGAAGCCGCCCTCATCGGTGATGTGGAACAGGCGCGCAGCCTGCTCGACAAAGGCGCAAACCCCAACTCCAAAACGACCTTCGGCAAATCCGCCATGATGTTTGCCGCCGAGGAAGGCAATCTCGATGTGGTGGAATTGCTGCTGAACCGTGGCGCCGATGTCAACGCACGTAGTTCCGTAGGCTGCACTGCCCTCACCTTCGCCTCCGAGCAGGGCAACCTGCCCTTGGTGCAGCGCCTCCTCAAGGCTGGTGCACGCATGCAGGACAAGACCCGCGCCGGCTGGGATGCACTGTCCCTGGCCAGCCGCTACAACCATGCCGAAGTTGTAGAACTGCTGCTGTCCCACGGTGCCAATGTCAACGTCTCGGATCGGGACGGTTTTACCCCGCTAATGATTGCCGCCGAAAAGGACAATGGCGCAGTGGTGCGTCTGCTGTTGGGTGCCGGTGCGGACACTGACCTGCGCAACCGTGATGGGGCCAACGCCTTGATCGTCGCTGCCGGTGAGGGACACCTGCACGTGGTGCAGCTGCTGCTTGATCACGGTGTCGATATCAATGCCGTAAGCGATGACGGTTCCGGCGCCCTCGCTTGGTCTGCCGGCAATGACCATTTGCACACCACCGAATTGCTGCTGGAGCGTGGCGCCGATATCAATCACCAGGATGTCAATGGCACTACCGCCCTCATGGAGGCAGCCGCCAATGGCCACGCCAAGATCGTGCGCCTATTGCTGGAGCGTGGCGCTGATGTCGCCCTGAAGGACAAACATGGCGCCACTGCGCTCAGTCTGGCCCGGGGGGGCAAGCATCAGGAGTGCATCAATTTGCTGGAGCAAGCACGCTAGTGTTTTTGCAGGAATCACCGGTACAAACCTGGTGTGACAGGAAGTAGATGTAACAAGTGCAGTTAATGATAAAAGAGCAAACTCAAGAGCAACCCAAAGGAGGTCCCATGAAATACAAGACTATCATGCAGGGCGCTATCGTCCTGGGCGGTCTGGCCCTGGGCGGCGCCGCGCTGGCGGCCGGTCCGAGCGCATCGATGCTGGCCAACACCTGTGCCGGCTGTCACGGTACCGACGGTTCCAGTAACGGCCCGGCCACCCCCTCCATCGCCGGCATCAAGGCGGAATACTTCATCGAAACCATGCAGGCCTACAAGGACGGCTCCCGTCCGGCCACCATCATGGGCCGTATCGCCAAGGGCTATAGCGAAGATGAAATCAAGCTGATGGCCGGTTTCTTCGCCGAACAGAAATTTGTCCGCATCGAACAGAACGCTGACAAGAAGCTCGCCGCAGCCGGCAAGCGACTGCACGACCGCTACTGCGAAAAGTGCCACGAAGATGGCGGCAAACTGGCCGATGATGGCGGCATCCTGGCCGGCCAGATGATGCCCTACCTGAGCTACTCGTTCGCAGACTTCACCAGCGGCTCCCGCGAGATGCCGAAGAAGATGAAGTCCAAGGTCAACGAGATGATGAAGAAGGCCGGCGATGACAGCCTCGAACAGCTCGTGCACTACTACGGTAGCCAGAAATAAGAACAGCAAGGGGCCAAGACATGACGCACATTACTCGTAGAAGCTTCCTCAAAGTTGCCGGCGGTACCGCAGCAGTTGGTGCCATCGGTGTTCCGCACATCGCCCTCGGCGCCAGCAAGAAGGTCGTCGTCGTCGGCGGCGGCGTCGGTGGTGCCACCGTGGCCAAGTACCTGCGCCGCGCCGATGCCTCCATCGAAGTCACCTTGATCGAGCCCAACAAGCACTACTACACCTGCTTCATGAGCAATGAGGTGCTGGGTGGTGAGCGCACCATGGACTCCATCAAGTTCGATTACACTGGCCTGGCCAAGCACGGTGTCAAGGTGGTCCATGACACCGTCACGGGTATCGATGCAGCAGGCCGCAAGGTGACCACCGCCGGCGGCCAGACCTTTGCCTATGATCGCTGCGTGGTATCCCCCGGCATCGACTTCCAGTGGGAAGCCATCGCTGGTTACGATGAAAAGGTTGCCGAGACCATTCCGCATGCCTGGAAAGCCGGCCCGCAGACTACTATCCTGCAGAAGCAGCTGCAGGACATGAAGGACGGCGGCACCGTCATCATCGCACCGCCCGTTGGCCCGTTCCGTTGCCCGCCCGGCCCCTACGAGCGTGCCTCGCAGATTGCCAACTATCTGAAGAAGAACAAGCCGAAGTCCAAGGTGCTGATCCTCGACTCCTCCGACAAGTTCTCCAAGCAGGGCCTGTTCATGGCCGGTTGGAAGAAGCATTACGGCGACATGATTGAATGGGTCAGCGCGGCCAATGGCGGCAAGATCGAGTCTGTCGATGCTGGTAGCCGTACTGTCCAGGGCACCATCGACAAGTTTACCGGCGATGTCGTAAACATCATCCCCCCGCAGAAGGCTGGCAAGATCGCCCACACCGCGGGCCTGGTGAACGACAAGGGCTGGTGCCCGATCAATCAGGGTACTTTCGAGTCCACCATCCACGCCAATATTCACGTCATCGGTGATGCCAGCGTTGCCGGCGAAATGCCGAAGTCCGGCTACTCCGCCAACTCCCAGGCCAAGGTGTGCGCCGCGGCCGTGGCTGCCCTGCTCAACGGCATGGAGGCTCCGGTACCGGCCTACGTCAATACCTGCTACAGCCTGATCACCCCGGAGCATGGTATTTCCGTAGCCGCTGTTTACCAGCTCGCAGACGGTAAGATCGTCGGTGTGAAGGGTTCTGGCGGCCTGACCCCTGCCGATGCCTCGGACGAGATGCTGAAGCGCGAAGTGGCCTACGCCCATTCGTGGTTCAAGAACATCACTGCCGATACCTTCGGTTAAGTCGTAGCTGCCGTAGTCACGACAACGGGGCCGCAAGGCCCCGTTGTTTTTCCAGGGAGGGCCGAACCTACGCCGCAAGAACCAGACGGACGAAAGCGCCACTTGGCCTCCCCCACCTTGATATCCATCAAATACCTGCACCACGGCCACACTTATACTATTTCCGACGAATCACAACAGGTATTGGAATCTCGAGGCATGTACAAGCTGCTGAAACTCGCTGCACTGCTATCCGCTCTGGCGCCGTCCGTGCTGGCTGCCCAGAATGATATTGACCTGCGCAACGGCAAGGATGTCAACGAGGTATGTGCGGGGTGCCACGGTGAATTCGGCCAGGGAGGAAAAGACGGTGAATATCCTCGTATCGCCGGCCAACCGATGGCCTATATCGTCAAACAGATGCACCTGTTTCGCGATCGCAAGCTGGACAACATGGCGATGCTCGAATACGTCAACCCGCGCGACTTTCCCGAGGCCGATGTCTACGATGTAAGTGCCTACATCGCCCAGATAGAATTACTGACACAGCTGCCGCCCATCGATGAGAGCAAGGAGTTTGATCCCCTGGCTCGTCTGCAGCTGGCCAAACGCCTGCTCAATATCCCACGAACTGAGCAGGGCGATGCCGAAAAGGGACGCGTTGCCTATAACAAGGAGTGCCGTTCCTGTCATGGTACCGACGGCTGGGGCAAGAAGACCGACGGCGAAGTCCCCATGCTGGCCGGCCAGCACACCAAGTACCTACTGCGCCAGGTGGAGAAGTACCGCCAGGGATTGCGCAAACATGACGAATCGGATCCGGTGGAACTGCTGACCTTGTTCACCGACGCGGAGCTGCTGGATATCTTTGCCTTCCTGGCCACCGCTGACGATATTCAGTGAGATAGTGCAGGAACTGCGGCCAACCGCAGTTCCTGCAATTGCAGCGTGCCACGCCCCAGCACGCGTAAATAGTGCATGCCTTCACCGGCGTGAAACTCCAGGCTGAACTCATCGCCAGCACCGCAGGAACGTGCCTCAACCAGCGCATCGAAGCCGTCCGCTACCACCTGGGCAGACCACTCCGCTCCAGCCAATCGCGCCTGCACACGGTGCTTGCCCACAGCCAGTTCTCCCAACGGCACGAAATAGGCATCACCATTCGGTGTACGGAAGTCTGTCAGTTGCTCTTCTGACCACGCTGCACGCGGCTCAAAGGCCAGTGGGATGGCGGTAAAGCCACAAAATTCCTTCATGTGCTGCAGATAGGCAACCAACTGCTGGTGCAATTCGTCACTTAACCGGCCGGCATAGCGCTCCACATGGGCGCGCGACTGCGCATCCCCCGAGCCCAGGCTCAGACGCCCGCTGCACTGCGCCTCATGACAACGCGCGCATACGGTATTGAACAAGGCCCAATGCTGGCTGGAGCGGGCCTCTGCGCCCACGTCGGTGCCGAGCAACAATAACAAAAGAAGAAATGATGCCGAGGTACGGCTACTGATCCAGCAATCGGCGGATCGCGGCAACGATCTTATCGGGGGATGTGCCATGGGGCAGAACCTCCTGCAATTTGCCGCTACCGTCCAGCAGGTAGGTAAGAGAGGAATGGTCGACAGTATAGTCGGTCATGCTGCCCCCTTGCTCGCGGGCATAGGCCACACCATAGCGGCGGGCGACATCGGTAATCTGCTGCGGTGTTCCGGTGGCGCCGCGCAATGCAGGATGAAAATAGGGGGTATATTCGGCCAAGCGCTCTACCGTATCGCGTTCGGGATCGACACTGATGAACACGGCCTGTATTGCTGCCAGTTCCTCGGGCTGCAGCTTGTGCAACGCCAATCCCAATAGCGCCAGTGAGGTGGGGCAGACATCGGGACACCAGGTGTAACCGAAGTAAAGGATCACTACCTTGCCGCGCAACTGGTCGAGACTCAGCGTTCCCTGGGCCGTATTCAGTACAAAATCTCCTGCCGGCGCTGCCACCGGCCTGTCCCGCTCTGCCGGCTGCCATATCATCAGCCCGGCCAGCACTGCGACCAGGACCACCAGCAGCAACGCCGGCACCACTGCCTTTCGTGTCATATCAGCGCCGCGCAACGGTATCAAAACGGAACGGTACTACATACATCACGCTATCCGTGGCCAGCATGACCTTGGCTTCCCAGGTCATGCGATTGCGTACGCAGACCGGCAGCATCCCCGCTCCCTCATGACGACCGGCATCTGCGGCCTTGAGGCGGAAGCGGTTGTATCCCATGTTCATGTCGACGCCACTGAAATCCACGTCAACCTCGCGCACACCGGCCACAGCGGTTTCCACCTTGAGTTCCAGCGGCTCCACCAGAGGAATGGGGCGTGGTGCAATCGTTAGCGTGACAGCACCGACGCCCTGAATCACCGCACTACATGGCCCCTGCTGAAGATCACAGGATGAAAGCTCTGCACTGACCATCGGCAACTCGTCCTGTGACTGCAGGTACCTGTACGAGAACAGTCCGACAACGGCCAGTGCCAGCAGGCCAACAGCGCCCCACAACCAGCGTTCCATGTGCATCATTCCCTCGAGCATTAGGGCAAATCGCCGCGTCGGAACAACAAGTAGCCGATACCGGAGCAGGCCGTTCCCAACAGCAGCGGATATACCGAGGCCCACCACAGATAACCCGTCTCGCCGAAGTTATCGAGAATGACAAATGCCGTTGGGCCAAGCAGCACCAACTGCGGATCAAACAGCATCATGGTCGCGGTACGGAACACCTGCAAAGGATTGGCCAGTGCGATGGCTACGGCAGTTTCGGCAGGGAGATGCTCACGAATCATGACCCCCAACAGGATCAGGTCGAGGAACAGCACCAACGTCAGCCACATCACAAAGGCGGCGCCCTGTGCCACATCCGCAGTACGCGCCATCGAGGAAATCAACATGCCGATACCGAGGAAACACCAGGACAGCCCAAACAGAAACACGGTGTAATAGCCATAAATGTGCCATGGAACATCGGCGCCGCGAGCCACGCCCCAGACCAGTGCAGCCGTCATGGCCAGAAACACCGGCAGGAAAATGATGGTGAACCGCCCGAACATTTTTCCCCAGTACCACGCCGCCAGTCCCACCGGCAACGACAGCAAATACTCGAATACACCGGCTTCGCGATCACCAGCCACTGAGCGCACGGTGGTGATCAATACGAACAGCGGCAGTATCGCCATCGTCAGCTGCAGGTAGGTCACCAGGATACGGGTCAACCCCGTGAAGCCCATGATGCGCGACTCGGTCAGACCGAAAACGAACAACAACACGACGATACCGCCAAACATGGCGGTATAGGTCATGAACCAGCGCGCACGCAGGGATTCGATGACATCGGTAAGGGCGGTAAGCCAAAGATGCTTCATAGCGGACCTTGTTATGACTTAGCGGCCAACAGGCGCGCTGTCGTTGGGCTGGGGTTTGGCGAGCGCATCCGGTGAGTTGAAGCGCTGTTCCACCACATGTATGTGTTCGATAGCCTGGGCATAACTCAACGCACCAGGCGCCGGATCGGCCTGGGCACCAAGGCCGTAGGCCATCGGCGTAATACGGTCCTTCACATAATAAGCGCTCCGCGCATCAATCCAGACACCGGTGCGGTAATCATTTACCCATATCTCGGTGCGGGGGTCATTGCGCCATGCCTGCTGCTCCAGCCAGAGCACGGCACAACCCACATCATCAAACCGGTATACCTTGGTCTTCTGCCCTTCGCTACCGCCGCGGACCTGAGCGGAATACAGCCGGTCACTCAGCACCATCCGGCAACGCTCGCACACATCACGGTCCCACTTCACCTCGACTGGGCCGGTTCCCGAATCGCCGGAACATCCGGCCAGCCCTGCCAGCAATAGCAATGACCAGAGCGCACGCAAAACGAACGTCATTGCCCGTTCTCCCGCAACTCGATGGCCGACAGCACGCCAGCGTAGCGTGACAACACGCCGAGAAAGCGCAAACGGTCCGGGGCCGCAACCTTGCCACGCCACGACAATCCCTCGGCCGTAAATCCCCAATCAGCAATGGTCTTCGCAAAGGCCGGTTCGTCCCGGCTCAAGCGCACCTCGCACTGCAGAGTGCTGGACATGTCAACCGTATCAGCGACACGGTCATCCAGAGTGACTGCCCCCTGATCCATTTCCACGACGCGATTTACCAGGGATGCAACCTCATCCAAACGATGACTGGAAATCAACATTACTGCGTGCTCCTGCCGCTCGGCCAAGAGCTGGAACAGGTTATGACGCGCCTCGGGATCGAGGTTGGCGGCCGGCTCATCCAGTATCAGCAGGTCGGCGTTCCGACCCAGCGCAACGCTAATCAGCAGCTTCTGCTTCTGACCGCCGGAAAGTTTGACGAACGGCTGGCTGGCGATACGATCCGTATCCAGACCAAGGCGTGCCGCAACCAGCTTCATATCCGCCACTTGGGAACCACACAGATCAGCCGCAAACTTCATCAGCTGCGATACCGGCATCTTGAGCGGCGGCGGCAACTGCGGCACAAAGCCAACATGCGCCAATACTTCCTCGCGCTCCAGCCGCGGACTCTTGCCGCCGATGGTGACACTGCCTTCGTGGGTATACTCGCCGAGCAGACAACGGATGAGCGTAGTCTTGCCGGCACCATTGGCGCCGATAAGGGCAATACGCTCACCGCGATTGATGGTCAGATCAACACCGCGCAATACTTCAGTTCGACGGAATCGCTTGGACAGCCTATTTATACTTATCACACATGCACCTGTTGGTCGGTGGTTATTTTTATAGCACCTTGTTCAGGCCTTTGAACTCGTAGCGCAACGAACCTGTCGGGCAGGTATCGATACACAAGCCACACCGCGTGCAGTCGGCACCGATGGGCACATTCACATCCGTCGCGCGCCCCTTGATGACCGGGTCAAGCACATGAGGGACCAAACACACCTTACGGCATTCACCTTCATGTTTGCATGACTCGACATTGTAAACAACGCGCAGGGGCGAAAACAGCCCAACCACACCGTAGGTCATGCCGATCGGGCAGACGTAGCGGCACCAGGCGCGCTGCGACACGAAGATCTCGAACAGCAACAGAAATGCGACCCAGCCCAGTGCCAGCGTGGCGCCGTAAATGATGGCGCGACTAAGTATGCCGGTAGGCGAAATGGTCTCGAATACAGTGTAGCCAGTCGCCAACGCCAGCAAGGCAAAGATCACATAGAAGGCCGTGCGCACACCGCGGTGAAATTCATGATTTTTAATCAGTTTGCGCTGTACCAGCCACAGATGAATCTTCTCGGCAAATTCTGCCAGCAGGTGGTAGGGACAGACCCATGAGCAAAATGAGCGTCCTCCCAGCAACAACCATAAAATGAAGATGGTTACTGTGCCGATCAACAGATTCAACACCACGTGCTTGAAGGCCAGCATCACCTGCAATGCCGAATTCAGGTCAGCCATGTGAAAGCCGACAAAACGCGATGCAGTCAGTGCGCCTTCCAGCAACTGAACATCGAAGTAGTAGGACACCACAAACAACAAGTTGACGATAACCAGGGTCGCCCAGCGCCGATTACGCCATTTATGGGAATGGTGCCCCATATGCTCCGCACGAATTTCCTCCAGCGACACCTTCTCACCGCGCTTGTAAAAATGGATCTGCTTTACCGCGGGCGTGAAATCATCGGCTTTGGGTTTGCTTGGCGCACGTCCCAACAACTGCAGCAAGGATTCCTTAAAGAAGTTCATACCCGCTCCACCGTGCTTTCAATATCGATGACAATGGCCGCTGGCTCGGTGGGACATACCATTTCGCAGGCGCCGCAACCGACACATCCATCCAGCACCACCGGACGCATGCGCATCCGGCCATCACCACGGTCTTCCGCCTGCAGCTCAATGGCATGGCGTGGAGGACACTGATTGACATCACCGGATGGCGGCTCACCGGCCTCACACTGTGCAATACGAATCTCTATAGGACAGTGGCGCACACACAGGTCACATACTTCCAGATCGAATTCCTGGTCGTGTACCCTTTGCGGTTTCCAGCGATCAATTTCGGAATAACGGAACAAACCATCAAATTCTGGCCCCCGAATCTTGCCCTGGAAGCCCTTGCCCAGCATGGCCAGACACAGATCAGGTCGATCCAGTCGGGCAAAACCCATGCGTATCTCGGCGGGATAATTGAGCGAGTGCGACAATGCACCCGTCGGACAGGCCAGGATGCACTGCAAACCATCACAGGAAAAATCGCAGGCCTGCGCGCGCGCATCGACATAAGGTACACCGACTCCGAATCCATCCATGATATCGGCCAGCTTGATGGCCTCCACCGGGCACACCTGCACACACTGGCCACACTTGATGCAGGAGGCGAGGAACTCGGATTCCTCCAGCGCCCCAGGCGGGCGCAAGCGCGGGTTCCACGACCGAGCCACGGGGATATAGCCCATGGCCGAAACACCTATCACGCCGGCGGCCAGCATCAATGAGCGCAGCACCAGACGTCGCTCCTGCTGTTTGCGGCGATTGACTACGGGAGGCTCTGTCTTGGCAGCAGTTTTGTCGCTGTCGTGCTGGTCGTCGCTCATGATTCGCTCTTTACCTTGATCACGGGTATCGCATCGCGCAACAACAGTTTGGGTGGGCTGAATGGCGCCAAACGCTCAAGAAAATCCAGTACTTCCAGTAGTGGAGAGCTCTTGAAGAACTGCGTCGGCGGCACATCCATCCACAAACGGTCAGCATAGGCATGCATCTCGTGAGGCGTATCGCCGATCCCATCGCTGTCGCGATCAAATCCTTCGTAGTTGTCCCAATAATTGTTTTCCCACACATGACGTGTCGCTGTACCGCCGCCATTCACCGCGACTTGGGTCAGGTTGCCCTTGAAGTGGTTGTTGCGGAACTCATTGCCATGCCAATCACTGAGAAAACTGATACCGATACCGTTATAGGCAACCACATTGTTGTTGAAGACGTTAACGGTGTCCGGCTGATAGGGCGAAACGTCGATATACAGGCCATTGGCGCAATACAGTACCTGATTGTTCTCCACCACTAAATCCGAGGTTTCCTTGAAGCCTATACCGACCCCGGTGGTGCCGGTAGCATTGCGGATGTGATTGTTGCGCAGTACGACACCATCGCTGTACATCACAAAAATGCCAACGGAGTTGTCAAAGAAGGTGTTGTCTTCCACCAGATTGTATTGGGAATACATGAAGTGCAGCGAATAGCGTCCGCCACTGGCCGTATTACGAGAAATCGTATTGTCACGCGAATACCAGATGACGATATCGCGTGAATTGGTCACGACATTGTCAATAATACGGTTGTCGTAGCTGTACCACAGACGAATCGCGTCACCACGCATACCCAGCTCGATGTCCTTGGAACTGATACGGTTGCGGCGTACGATATTGTTGTTGGACTGCTGCAGATCGATGCCGAACAGCGCATCTTCGATAATGTTGTCCTTCACAACATTATATTTTCCTCGCACCTGGATGCCCGAATCGAGGTCATTGTGGGAGGTGCCTGACCCCACTAGGTGCAGTCCGGAAATGGTGGCGCCATCCGTGTCTACCAGCAAAACTGTCCCCCGCCCGCCGGCATCGATAGTGGCCTTGCCGTTCCCTTCCAGGGTGAGCGGCTTGTCCAATACCACCGGGCCGCGATAGCGGCCCGGTTCCAGCACCAGCGTACTGCCTGGTTTCGCAGCGTCGAGCAGCGGCTGCAGCAGCTTGAGCTCGTCGGCAGACGCCAAACTCGACATCACCAGACCAGCTGTCAGCACGGCGACGATCCATGCTAGAGACCTGCGCATACTCATGCTCCAGTCGACACTTCCGCCTTGATCTGTTTGCGGCGCAGCAATGCCAATGCGGCCATCACGACGCTGAGCAACAACATGAGCCCGAAGCCGATATGAGGATACGAATGGGTGGAGAACTGCGCCACCTTACCATCGCCAAACACTGTGGGCATGAACGGCTTGACTGTAAAAGCAGCCATTTCATGCAGGCTGTGCCCGAACCACCAGAGCCAGGCGGCATATTCGATGATGAAAAATACCGGCAAGGCCAGTGGTGCCAGCGCCAGAGCCCAGTACAGCAAGCCACGCGGCTGACGCGCACCCCACAGCAACAGGACCATCGCGCCGATGATGCCTGCGAACAGCAGATGCGTAGCCAGCTCGAGAGTCGTCACCATCGGTTTGATCTCTTCCGGGTTGTTGAAATAACGCCCCAGGTTTTTCTCATAGTGCCAGGACATCACCTGGAAGCCACTACCGGTCCATACCTCGCCATTTTCCTTGCGATTTTGATCGACCTCGAAGCTTACCCGCAGGCTATCGATGTAGCGTTCCTTGTCACTTGCCGGAAGCCGCTTGGCCGCATCTGCCGCAGGGGTCGAGGCAGGCGCTTCTTTCTCGCTCATGGAACGGCGCAACTGCTCGATCAGCGCCTTGCCGGCATCCACCGGAGCCTCCTGCCCGGCATCGTCCTCATCCTCATCGCCCCCCTTGTCCTGGTCGAGCGAGGCAATCATGGCATCGACGTACCCGGCGTTCTGCAGGTGTATGCCGTCTGCCGCGTATATCGTCAGGTACATCCAACCAGCGATAAATACAAACCCTGCCGCCAGCACCCCCAACCGCACCTTGCGCCAGGGAATGGCGAAGCCAACCACCATGACACCAAGCAGGGTCATCAGGAACTGTGAATAGGCCTTCTCCACCGGGCCGCCCGCAGCGATCGGATACATGCCCACATAGTGGTTGATGGTATCCATCTCATGCACGCAATCCAGTGCCTCTTCTTCTTGAATCTCAGCTTTTTCCATCTTGGTGCAGCCATTGAACACACCATTCATATGGAAATGGATACGCACGCCATCGGGGAATGATTCCGGCGGATAGTTGGGGGCCTTGAGAGATACCCACCAGGTAGGGGCGTAGTAAATCGCGACCAGCAGGATCAGGGCGCTAAGGGTAAGCAAACCCGTCAGGATAAGCTTCGTGCGATCTTGTGTGGAAGTCATGGCGTTCACGATCCTCGGGGCAGGAAAGGAATTGAACGAAGCGTCCGCTAGCGGACGCGGGGAGCAGTGGCCTCAATACTCCGCCGTACCAGAACGGTACGGCGGATATCATTGAGTTTACATGAAGTCAGGATTCTGCCAGCCCGGGGGGCCAAGACGGTCGGCAGGCGGCTTGATGCGCGAGGTGTAATCGCTGACCGCCTCGAGATCGCGGTCGCTGAAACCCTTCACCTGCTTGACCATGTCGGGATTGGCGTTACGGCGGGCACCGTCACGAATCTCGCGGAACTGGCGCTTGATGTACTCGAAGTGCTGTCCCTGAATCTTGGGATAGAACTTCTCGTCATCACCCTCGCCCTTGGCACCATGACAACGTACACAGTTGTCCTTGTATAGCTGCTCGCCAAGCTTCAGGTCGGTGCCGGGGCCAACGCCATTTTCCGGGGACATCGGCAGGGTGGCGATATACTCCACCACGTCAGCCACGGCCTGGGCGCCACCGATCTGCGACGGCAGAGCGAACGGATACATGGTCGGGTTGTCGCGGTTGCCGGCGCGGATGTCCGCCAGCTGCTTCACGAGCACGTTATGGTGCTGGCCAGCCAACTGGGGGAAGGTACCGTCGGGCAGGCCCCAGCCTTCCGGCATGTGGCAGGCGGCGCACACTTCATAAATATCGCGGCCGCGCGTCTTGTCGCCCTTCAGGGTCATGGCGATCTCCAGCTCATCGCCCTGCATCGCCCATGCCGGCTTGTGCGGCTTTTCGGCGGCCATGGCCACACCACTGGCAGAAAGCGCCAACGTAAGCGCCAATGCTGACTTCAGACTCACTTGCATACTTTTCACCTCACATTTTGGCGACATTTTGAACCAGTCTAACAGGTGATTCAATGTCGCGCTTTTAATTACCCAAGTCCTCAACCACATTCAGGGACAACGGTATGACACACTGTGGTCGTTGCATATAAGCATACACTTCTATACTTGATGCGCTTTGATGCGCGTCAAGGCAACACCGGCAATTACTTCAGGGTCGCCAACCAGTCGGCAATGGCCTGCATCTCAGCATCGGAGACCAAGTGCATCACCGGCTTCATGGCAGCGGTCTGACCGTTGTTGCGTGCACCACTCTTGATGTCCTTCATCTGCTGCAGGGCATAGGCGGCATTCTGGCCAGCCAGGCGCGGATAGGAGGGCAGCACCGGTGCCTTACCATCCGCCCCGTGACATGCCACGCAGGTCTTGGTCTTGTACAGGGTGGCACCATCGGCTGCCAGGGCCATACCATTGGCCAGCAGGCTGCCAGAGCCAATCAGCGCCGCTACAACGAGCTTGTTTACGTATTTCATGAACATCTCCTTATTTTTGCCGCCTGAATAAAAACAGGGGGACACAATGCGTCCCCCTGCAAATTTAGTCTTTGATCCGCATCAAAGACAGACTGTTTTAGTGAATCTCTTTATTTGATCTTCTTGGCGCCATTCTCTTCCAGGTGGGTCTTGGCACGCAGACCGAGGTCCGCCGCCTTCACCTGGTACTGCCACCACTGGTTGGCCCACAGCATGGCGTTCTGCCAATCCTGCTTGCCTGCAGCGGCTTCCGACTTGGCCTTGGCGTCCTTGGCGAACTCTAGCTGGTCGGTAGCGTCTTCCACCAGGGCGACCACGGTCGGGAATTCCTGGTAGTTGTGGCTGGTGATGAAGGCCACCACGGAGTCGATCACGCCCTGAGTCTCAACGTTGGTCTTGACCTGGGTCTCGTAATCCGCCTTGGTGTACTTCTGACCTTCCTGCATGGTGGCAGCGGTCGCCTTATAGCCCTTCGGACGGACCAGCAGGTAGCCCTGCATTTCCAGATGCAGCGCCGAGCAGAACTCGGTGCAGTAGTACGGGTAGACGCCTTCCTTGTCCGCCTTCATGTAGGCAGTGGCAGTCTTGCCCGGCTCCAGCGACATCTGGGCATCATGACCGTAGATGGCAAAGCCGTGGGTCTGGTCCTGGGCACGCTCCAGGTTGGTGATGTGGAAGTAGATCTCATCACCCACCTCGGCCTCGACGATTTCCGGCGTCAGGTGCGAACGGATGGCGGTACCCCAGATGTGGATGGTGCACTTGCCATTGTCACAGGTACGTTCGGTCTTTTCGCGGCCGGCACGAGTGGCATAGGGATGACGCTCATCAGTACGGCTGTCGGTACCCGACTTGTAACGCACGGTCGGTTGCAGACGGTCGGCCTTGATGGAAACCACATAGTGCGGCTCACCCAGCGGCAGCGGCATGTCGTACAGCAGTTCCATCTTTTCGCCGCTGATGTCGATCAGCTGGTGGTTCTGCGGATGCAGCGGACCCACCGGGTTGAAGCGGTCGATGGCCAGCTTGTTCATTGCCACCAGATACTTGCCCTGCGGGGTGACGGAGTCGCCTTCCATGGTCATCAGATGACCGATGTTGTAATGGATGGAGAGCTTGTCCAGCACCTTGCCTTCGCAGTAGTCACACTTGGCTACCATGGAGTCCACGTAGAGCGAGGTGTAGACCACGCACTTCTTGGAGTCATACTGGGTGTGCAGGGGGCCGAGGCCCAGCTGTACCTGCTTGTGGGCAGCGTCCTTCAGGGCGATGATGGGCAGACCGTACGGGTCCTTGCCCTCGAACTTCTTCGCCTTGATGGCAGCCTGGATCTTGTCGAAGCTGTACACGGTCACGTGTGAGTCCAGCTTGCCGGCAACGATGATGAACTTGCCGTCCGGTGAAACGTCGACACCATGCGGGCTCTTCGGCTCGGGGATCAGGAACAGCACCCCTTCCTTCGCCGCGACGTCCATGGTGATTACGTTATGACCATTGATCTTCTTGGCCTTGCCGGCCTTGACCAGTTCTTCGGCCTTCTTCCAGTTCACGACATGCAGGAAGTCAGTGTCCTTGGACGAGCAGCCGGCCTCGAAGGGCGGACGGCCGCGCTCGATGCCACCGACATAACGCTCGCTACAGAAGGAGTTGGTGAAGGACCAGCCGTGGCTCGGGCCCTTGCCGGCATCGGACAGGTCCTGGCTGTAGGGAGGAGCCTCGACGCTGAAGGAGTTTTCCTGCTCGATACGGCCCTTCTCGTTATTGAACTTCCAGTAGGTGATACCGCCGCGGTACTTCTCGTTGAACTCTTCCAGCGGTACAAACTTGTTCTCGTACGGCGCCGCATACTGGGCCGCCTCGATGACGTATTCGGTGTTTTCGGTAACGAAGGCACCGCCATGCGCCGACTTGTACAGCGGGTTCACCACGATCTGCTTGGTCTCGAAGTCATGCAGGTCGATAACGGCGATACGCGGGTTGGCCTTGTCGTTGATGAACAGGTAACGGCCGTTGTACTCACCCTTGGTTTCGGAGATCGCCGGATGGTGGGTGTCGCCGTAGGTGATCGACTTACCTTGAATATTGCCCTGGGCGAGAACCTTGCGGGACTCTTCCTCATAACCGTAGCCCTGCCACGGTTCCGGCGTGAACACGCCGATGTACTTGAGGATACGCATCGACGGAATGCCGTAGACGATGACCTGGCCACTCTGGCCACCGGAAGAGAACGCGATGAATTCGTCGCGACCACCGGAAGGCGTATAGGTTTTGGCGGCCGCCAGAAGATCCTTCTGGGTCAGGTTCCGCGCCTTCATTACCTGTTCCAGCGTAGAGTTGGACCAGGCACTCGTCGATGCTGCCAGACCTATTCCCAGGCCAGCAAGTATCGAGAGCGTACGTTTTGCAGTCGGCTTCATATCAGCCCTCTCCCTTCTTGGTTGTTAATAAAGTAAACCCTTGCATCATGGTTACCCTTCACTAAGCAAGGTGCCTTGATCCAAATCAAACTCTGTGGCTACTGGCGCACTAAGGTGTGTGTTTTAACACACCTGGAGCATTACTTATAGAACAGTTTTGTTACAACTCAAGAATAGAGATAAGGCAATTAACTGAATTTGCTAAATATCTACCCACAAATGGATGACAACGACTACGGTCGGATGAATTTTGATATTTCACAAAATCACAAACTGCTTATGCAGCACGTTGACGACGATTGCGCTGTGCACCATGGCGTGACGGTGCGCGCAAAATACCGCGGGGAACAACGTTAAGGCTGGGAAAGGGAGCGCGTCAGGGCTCCGGAGGGAACTTCATGTTGCAGGGAACGAGGTCAGACCTTGATGACTCGGCCGCCCGCAATGTGGGAATGGGTAGATTTGCCGGCTTGATTGTACAACTCGTTATTGTCCGCCTGACCGCCCAACAAAATGGTCAGGGCACGGTGAGTGGTGCGACGACTGTTTTCCAACACTACGCCATTCACCTGATTCTGACGCTGACAGGAACTCAGCACCGCCTTGAGCGCCGTCCAGCGGGACTGCAAATCATGGCCGGCGCCAGCACACTGGACAAGCAGCGCGTCCAGCCCGTCCTGATCGGCCTCCAGTCCCACCTCGCGTATCAGCTGCAGGCGCTTGCCATGACTGAACTCCAGCTGTTCCAGCAACGCCTGCTTGCCAGCCACCAACTCCTGCAGGGCATCGGTATCGCGGCGGGCAATGGCCTCATGTTCGGCCTTGAGGACATCCAGCAACCGGATGGCGCCCTCCTGCTCATGCTGCAACAGGAGATCGAAGGACGCGCATGCCTCGGACAGCGACATGATTAACGTGCCAGATCCTGCTCAAAGCGAAGCATCTTCTCCGCCATGCGGCCCGAATCCATCTCGTAGCTGCCGTTGGCGATGGCCTGCTGGATGGTTTCCACTCGCTGACTGTCCACCACCGGCATCTTCGCCAGACTGTTTTCCAGCTCGCGCAGACGGGCAGCGGTGTCGGTCAGGCTGACCGTATCCATCGTCGAGGGCCGCCCGGTCTGCTGCTGGGCTGCGGTCGGTTCGCTGCGCGCCACCTGCACTTGTGAACCGTCGGTGGCACGCTGGCTCTGGTTGCCGGGAAAACCAGTTATGTTGTTGATTGCCATGATTACACTCCTTTTCTCTACATCCCGTATCGGCCACCGGTGAAGAAACTTTAGTCCCTATTTGCGGATTAATACCCACACACCCACCGCCAAACACAACAGATTGATTTAAAAAGAAATACTCACCAGAGAACGCTGCCGGACCGCAAGCGACCGGCTGATAAAGCTCCATCAAATCAAAGACAAAGTCCTTGCCACGCCATTTCGGCAACTCTGGGAAGATCACAATCGTACCTGGATCACCCCGGGGGCCACCACCACTCCATCAATATCGCGCCCGGAGGACAGATTGCGCACCCGTATTACCTGCCCCTTGGCCCCGTCCATCAGCGCCTGTCCCTCCATGCGCACCTCGATACCGCCCACCTGACCCAGGATCGTCACGCGTTCGCCGCGACGGATCGTCGTGGGGTGTTGCAGCAACCCTGGGTGCAATACCGCCCCAGCCACTACGGAACGCCGCAGAGCCATGCCATCAATATCCTCGATATCAACAAGATACCCCATGGTCAGGCGAGCCACATCCTGCTCCACCACATCCACATCGGCGGCCGAAAGCACCGTCCCGCGCGGCATAGGACGCCGTACCACCAGCACGGGGTGAATCAGCGCCACGGTTGCCTGCACATACACCGTCCAGGCGACAGGCGCGGCACAGCGGACCCCCACCGTGGTAGCACCGACGCTGCGCTGTCCAGGGGGAGTGAACGCCTCCAGGCCCGTGTCGCAGGCAGTCAGGCGCAAACGGGGATCCAGGTGGCCAGCGGTCACCTGGGGGGGCCTGGCACTGTTGGCGTGCTGCCCCTCCAGGTAGACAACTGCAGCCTGCTGGATGGACGCCAGCGACTGCAACGCCTCCGCCTGCGCCGCCCCCGCCAGCAAACCAGCGAGCCCCCCCCACAGCAGCAGGCGCCGGAATATTGACGTCAGCCCTACCGTGCAGGACGAGAACAGCTGTGTCTTTGCAGATATCATTTCCTTACCAAAATTAATCAGTTAGCGTATATACTTTGGACCGGAACGCAGATTTTGTGACACACTGCACATGTTACGTTCGCTCACCCTGCTTGCTTATACGCAATTTGCATGCCGACTTGGTAGGTCAAGTGGGTCGAACGACATGCCGATAACGCTCTTACCCCTGACGAACAGGACCACGCGGAGAGAACATTAAAATGGCGGGCGTACTCGACGGCGTTAACCAACGCACCCGGCTGGCCGGCCACAACCGGCTTGAACTATTGATGTTTCGTCTCGGAGACAAGCAGCGCTTTGGCATCAATGTGTTCAAGGTGCAGGAAGTCATCCAGTGTCCGCCGTTGACCAAGGTACCCCATGCCCATCCGGTGGTGCGCGGCGTAGCCACGCTGCGCGGCAAGACTATTACCATCATGGACCTGGCCCAGGCCATTGGCCGCCGTCCGATTACCGATACCTCCCAAGCCTATATCATCGTTACCGAATATAACCGGGCGGTGCAGGGTTTTCTGGTCAGCGGTGTCGATCGCATCGTCAATATGAACTGGGAAGAAATTCTGCCGCCGCCCAAGGGTACCGGGCACAACTATATGACCGCGGTTACCCGCGTCGATAACGACCTGGTGGAAATCATCGATGTCGAAAAGGTACTGGCGGAAGTCATCCATATCGATGAAACCGTTACCAGCAGCATCATTGCCGACAACCGCAATACTCTCGGCGAACGCCACCATCGTGTCCTGGTAGCCGATGATTCCAGCGTGGCGCGCAACCAGATCAAGCGCACCCTCGATCAACTGGGCGTCGAGACCGTACTGGTAAAAGACGGGCGTGAAGCGCTGGAGCGGCTTCGCGCGATGGCAGACAGCGGCACCCCCATTGCCGAGCAGCTCAGCATGGTGATCTCCGATGTGGAAATGCCGGAGATGGATGGCTATACCCTGACGACACAGATTCGCTCGGATAATCGTCTGAAGGATCTGTATGTCATATTGCACACCTCCTTAAGCGGCATCTTCAATAATTCGCTGATTGAAAAGGTAGGTGCCGACAAATTCATTGCCAAGTTCAAACCCGATGAACTGGCCAATGCCGTCATTGACCGCCTGAAAAGCATGCACTGACCTTGCCAGTTCCTGTCTGACGTCATGGCGCCACCGACGCTGGCGTGTTTGCACAGGATTGCCGCTGACTTATCCGAGATCAATAAGTGACCACCACGCACATTGCACCCAACGAATACGAGGAGTTTCGTCGTTTTCTTGAAGATGCCTGCGGCATCATGCTGGGTGACAACAAGCATTATCTTGTCACCAGTCGCTTGACGCGTCTGATGCGTGAATTTGACATCAACACCTTTAGCGAGTTGATGGTGCAGTTGAAGCAAAAGCACCATACCAAGCTGCGCGAGCGCATTGTCGACGCCATGACCACCAACGAAACCATGTGGTTTCGCGATCGTTATCCATTCGACATCCTCACCAACATCATCCTGCCCGAATACAGCAGCCTGAAGGCACGTCAACTGCGCATCTGGTCTGCTGCCTGCTCTTCGGGACAGGAACCCTACTCCATCAGCATGGTGATACAGGAGTATCTGGCTGCCAAACCGGGGGCGCTGTCGGCCAACATCCAGATCGTGGCAACCGATATCTCCCCCACCATACTCAAGGATGCCGGCAGTGCCCAATATGACAAAATGTCGATCACCCGCGGCATTGCTGATGAGCGCGTAAAGCGGTATTTCGTCCAGAAAGGTGACCGCTGGGAGGTGAGGCCCGAGATCCGCAGCCGGGTAACCTTCCGCGAAATGAATTTGATGCAGAGTTATGCCGCACTGGGGAAATTCGACATCGTGTTCTGTCGCAATGTGCTGATCTATTTTTCTTCAGAACTTAAAAGAGACATCCTTACACGTATCGCCCAGAGCATGAATCCACGTGGCTACCTGTTTCTGGGAGGGTCCGAATCACCTACCAGTTATGTCGATATGTTCGAGATGGTGCGTACCGCCTTTGGCGTCGTCTATCGGCTCAAGGAAGGCTATCGCTGACCGGTCCTTTGCCATAGCGGCACTGGTTTGTTATAAATAAGGCGTTCCAGTCAAGGCCGGCACACGGCCATCCACACGCAGCAGCCTGTATGCTGCACCTGCGGCAATACCACGGTCATCTGACCACACTGTCGCCATCGTTGCACGAATCAAGCTGAGGATTCGAAACATGGCAGAAACGTCCTATGCCCACAGCAACCCGCAGCCACTTATCTTTGGCGAGGTGTTGCACGATTGTTTTCCGGACGGTACTCGCGTGCTGGGCGGAGCGCCGTTCAACGTCGCCTGGCATCTGCAAGGGTTCGGCCTCTCCCCGCTGCTGTTGACTCGCATCGGTCGAGATGTCGACGGTACGGTCATTCTGAAACGCATGACGGAGTGGGGCATGGATACCCGTGCCGTTCAGCATGATGCCACCCGCCCCACGGGAACTGTCGCCATTTCCCTGCACAACGACCGGCATAGTTTTCATATTGCTGCCGCTCAGGCCTACGACTACATCGACTATGAAAGCGCCGCTGCGGCCCTGCACGGATTGAATATTAACCTGCTCTATCACGGCACACTCGCCGCACGCAGCTCAGTGTCCGCTGCCACCTTGCACAGGCTGCGCCACGAACAGCAGATCCCGGCATTTATCGACATCAATCTGCGCGCGCCTTGGTGGCAACTCGAACAGGTACGTGCACTTATGCACGGCGCCGCCTGGGCCAAACTTAACGACGAAGAACTGCACGAATTTGGCCTCCCGGATGCCAGGACGAGCGTGGCTGCACAGTATTTGGCAAGCCAATGTCAAATCGAACATCTGATTGTGACCCTGGGCGCACAAGGGGCGCTACTGCTGCACGATGGCGTGGTGTATGACTGTCCGGCCCCACCGCCAAGCCGTCTGGTTGATACCGTTGGCGCCGGCGATGCCTTCAGCGCCGTTATGCTACTCGGCCTCGCCCGCCAATGGGAATTGGCACAAACACTGCGCCGTGCCGCTGAATTCGCTGCCGCTATCTGCACCCACCGTGGCGCCACCGTCGCCGAACATGCCTTTTATAAGGAGTTCATCAACCACTGGGAGGACTAAACCATCGCTATCGAAAATGGCCTGTATCTCACCCTGATAAGTGTTCACGGACTCATCCGCGGTCACAGTCTCGAGCTGGGTCGCGATGCCGACACCGGCGGCCAGACCAAATACGTGGTCGAACTTGCGCGCGCGCTGGCGGAGCACCCCGACGTGTGCCGTGTCGATCTGCTTACCCGCCAAATCCATGACCCCAAGGTCTCATCCGACTACGCCGTGCCAGTGGAGCAGATCGCACCCAAAGCCCATATCGTGCGCCTGCCCTTTGGGCCGCGCCGCTATTTGCGCAAGGAAGTACTGTGGCCGCATCTGGATTCCATGGCTGATCAGGCCCTGCAACATATCCGCAGCGTCGGCCGCATTCCTGACATCATTCATAGCCATTACGCCGATGCCGGCTACGTAGGCGCCCGGCTCGCCAGCCTGCTCGGCATTCCGCTGATCCATACCGGCCACTCTCTCGGCCGCGAAAAACGGCGACGCTTGCTCGACCAAGGTATTCCGGCGCATGTCATCGAAACTCAGTACAGCATGACGCGTCGCATCGAGGCCGAAGAGTCCGCCATGGATGTGGCCAGCCTGGTAATCGCCAGTACCCGTCAAGAGGTTGACCGGCAATACAGTCAATACGCCAATTATCAGCCCAGGAACATGCAAGTCATTCCACCCGGGACGGACCTCAGCCGCTTTCATCCGCCGCGTGGCCCGGTCAGCACCACCCCGATACGTCAGGAACTGCATCGCTTTCTACGTGATCCGCGCAAGCCCATGGTGCTGGCTGTATCGCGTGCCGATGAGCGCAAAAATATTCCTACCCTGCTGCGTGCCTACGGCGAAAACAGTGAGCTGCAGCAATTGGCCAACCTGGTGCTCGTTGCCGGCAATCGTGAGGACATCAGCATGCTGGATAAAGGTCCACGTAACCTGCTCACCGAGCTATTGCTGCTGATCGACAAGTACGACCTCTATGGCCGTATTGCTTACCCCAAGGCCCATCACCCCAACGACATTCCAGAGCTGTACCGACTGGCGGCGCGCAGCCGGGGCATTTTCATCAACCCGGCGCTGACCGAGCCCTTCGGGCTTACCCTCATCGAGGCTGCCGCCAGCGGCCTGCCCATGGTTGCCACCGAAGATGGCGGGCCACAGGATATCGTTGCCCACTGCAAGAGCGGCCTGCTCATCGATCCGCTGGATGCCGATGCTATGGGCAACGCTTTGCTTGATGCGCTCAGCGACGGCAAACGCTGGCGCGGCTGGGCCAGTAACGGCCTCAAGGGTGCCCATCGCTACTATTCATGGTCCTCACACGTCGCCCGTTACATACGTGCCATCCACCGCCTACTGGGCCAACCCGCGCGCGCGCGCCTGATCGGTCCGGCCAAGAGCCGTCTGCCCACCATAGAGCGGCTGGTGATCTGCGACATCGACAACACCTTGCTGGGTGACGACGCGGCGCTGGCAGAGCTGGTGACACATATTGATGGCGATGCGACACTGGGCTTCGGTGTTGCCACCGGACGCCATCTGAGCAGCGCACTCAAGGTGCTTAACGATAATGGTGTCCCGACCCCTGATGTGCTCATCACCTCGGTCGGTACGGAGATCCACTACGGCCGGAAATTGCGCCCCGACACCGATTGGCAACGGCACATCGATTACCGCTGGGACCGGGAGCGGCTGCGGCAACTCCTGGAGGGTGTCCCGGGCCTGCGCCTGCAACCCAGAGAGCACCAGCGTAGTCACAAGTTGAGTTACTACATTGACCCGGACAAGGCGCCGCCAATTCGTGAGCTGACCCGCCACCTGCGCAACCACAGCCTGTCGGCCAACCTCATATACTCCCACCAGGCCTACCTCGACCTGCTGCCGATACGCGCCTCCAAGGGCCAGGCGGTGCGCTATCTCGGCGCCAAGTGGGGCATAGCTCCGCAACGCATGCTGGTGGCCGGTGATTCCGGTAACGACACCGAGATGTTGCGCGGTGACACGCTGGGTGTGGTGGTAGGAAATTACAGCCCCGAACTGCGTCATCTGCGCGGCGAACCGCAGATCTACTTTGCCAGCGGACATTATGCCCGTGGCGTACTGGAAGGACTCGAACACTATGCCTTTCTTTCCCTTCACAATGTACCGACCGAAGGAGAAGCCCCATGATCAGCTCCCTGACCGACTACCTCGGACTGCACCGTGATGCAGTACTTGCCCTGCTCCGCCACTACATGGCGTTGGGGCGCCCCTTCCTGCTGCGCTCCGAATTGCGCGATGAATTCGAATCATTTTGCCGCGCCCACGGCGACACCGACCTGGCGCGCTCGGAGCTGGCACGTCTGATCGGTGTCACGCAAGAGGCGGCCATGGCCGCGCCGTGGCTCTACCTCGCCGTACGCACGCGCATCGCCCGCTGGAGCTATCTGCGCTTCCACATCGACACCATGCAGCATGAAACCGTCAGCGTCAGCGATTATCTCTCCTTCAAGGAGCGATTGCGCAATGGAAGCGAACAAGTCGCTGATTATGTGATGGAACTGGATTTCGGCCCGTTCAACCGCGAATTCCCCAAGTTGCAGGAGTCGCGCTCCATCGGCCGTGGCGTGGAATTTCTCAACCGTCGCCTTTCCAGTCAGCTGTTTCAAGAGCTGGGCAAAGGCGACAAGCGACTGCTGGATTTTCTCAGCGTACATCAGTATCGCGGCAGGCAGCTGATGCTCAATGATCGCATCCATGACGTGGCGGGACTACGGGCAGCCTTGCGTCAGGCCGATGACTTCCTGGCCACCCAGGCGGAGGACGCGGAATGGAGCAGCATCGGCCATACCTTGCAGCAGTTCGGCTTCGAGCCCGGCTGGGGACGCCGCGTATCGCAGATCCGGACCAGCTTCGATCTGCTGACCGACATCCTGGAGGCGCCGGCGCCGGAGGCCATTGAACGCTTTCTCGGTCGCATGCCGATGATCTTCAGTCTGGCGATACTGTCGCCCCACGGCTACTTCGGCCAGGCCAATGTGCTGGGGCTGCCGGATACCGGGGGACAGGTAGTCTACATCCTTGACCAGGTCCGCGCCCTGGAGCGCGAAATGCGTCTGCGCGCCCACGAGCAGGGGCTGGATATACAGCCGCAGATATTGATCGTCACCCGCCTGATCCCCGAAGCTGGCGCGACAAGTTGCAACCAACCGGTGGAACCTGTCATCGGTACCGAGGGCGCACGCATCGTGCGCGTGCCATTTCGCAACCACGGCGGCGAAGTCATCCCGCAGTGGATTTCGCGCTTCGAGGTCTGGCCCTATCTGGAGAGATTTGCCGCCGAGGCCGAAAAAATCATTCTGGCTGAACTGGGTTCCAGGCCCGATCTCATTATCGGCAACTATTCCGACGGCAATCTGGTTGCCACGCTGCTGTCCCAGAAGCTGCATGTCACACAATGCGGCATCGCCCACGCCCTGGAAAAGACCAAGTATCTTTATTCCGACCTGTACTGGAAGGAAAACGACCCGCAGTACCACTTTTCCTGCCAGTTCACCGCCGACCTTATCGCCATGAATGCGGCCGACTTCATCATCACCAGCACCTACCAGGAAATCGCCGGCACAGCCGATAGCGTGGGGCAATATGAAAGCTACGGCGCCTTCACCCTGCCGGAGCTCTATCGGGTGGTCAATGGCATCGACGTATTCGACCCCAAGTTCAACATCGTCTCCCCCGGCGCCGATGCCTCGGTCTATTTTCCGCACGACGAACAACCGCGCCGGCTGCTCAGCCTGCACCCCGAAATAGAGACCCTGGTATGCGGCCCCGCCGATGAGTATTCGCGTGGCCAACTGCTGCAGCCGGACAAGCCCCTGTTGTTCACGATGGCGCGACTCGACCACATCAAGAACATTACCGGCCTGGTGGAGTGGTATGCCGGCAACGACTCGTTGCGCACGGCGGCCAATCTTCTGATTATCGCCGGCCATACCGACGCCAGCCGCTCCAGCGACGTGGAGGAACAGCGGCAAATCGCACGCATGCATGCCCTGTTCGAGCAATACGGACTGGATGGCCAGGTACGCTGGCTGGGGCGCCACCTGGACAAGGCCCTGGCAGGAGAACTTTACCGCTACGTCGCCGACCGCAGAGGAGCCTTCGTGCAGCCGGCCCTGTTCGAGGCCTTTGGCCTGACCGTCATCGAGGCCATGATCTCCGGCCTGCCCACCTTCGCCACCTGCTACGGCGGCCCGCTGGAAATCATCCAGCACGGCCGCTCCGGCTTTCACATCGACCCCAACCACGGGAGTGATGCCGCCGAACACATGGCCGGGTTCTTCCACCGCTGCCAGGCTGACCCCGACCACTGGAGCAGCATCTCCCGCGCCGCCATCGAACGGGTACGCAGCCGCTACACTTGGGAAATCCATGCCGAGCGCATGCTGACCCTCTCCTGCATCTACGGCTTCTGGAAGTATGTCACCAATCTGGAACGTGACGAGACGCGCCGCTATCTGGAGATGTTTTACGGCCTGCAGTACCGCCCGCTGGCCTCCCAGGTTGGATCCGCCGGCTGACCGTTGTAACCGTCACACGCTGCACGTAATGTATAAGGGAGACGTACTGGGGCCAAGGGGTTGCCATGAAAGAGCATGTCATTAACTGTGCCGACGACCTGCAACTGGTCCTGACTGAAACTCACCCACTGTCGGATTTGCATCTGGGCGAAATTCTGGTCAGCGAACGGCATCTGCAGGAAGACTTGCTGGATGAAGCGCTGCGCCAGCAGCGTACCGCTCCCGGCCGCCGCCTGGGTGACATTCTCCTGGAAAAAGGGTTGGTGACCAAGGAGCACATCCACGCCGCCCTGGCGCACAAGCTGGGCATCCCCTTCGTCAAATTGGGAGAGTTTGAGGTAGAACCTGAGGTACTGGCCCTGGTGCCGCCGGATATCGCCTGGCAATACAGCGTGCTGCCGCTCATGCTGCACGGCAGCCACCTGGTTGTGGCGATGGAGAACCCCATGGATTGGGAGGCACTGGAAGTCCTGCGCTTCAATACCAATCACAGCGTTGAAGCGGTGATAACCTCGGCCGAAGACATCAATCAGGCGCTGAACAAGCACTATCGCCTGCGTGAAGATCGCGAGATCAGCAATATGGCTGATGTCATCGACCTTACCCCGGCGGTGGACAAGAATGACGAAATCGCCACCCATCTTATCGAACAGGAGGCGCAAAAAAAGCCGGTGGTGCGGCTGGTCAACGCCATCATCATGCAGGGTATCCTGCACGGCGCCTCCGACATCAATATCCGTCCCGAGCACAGCCGGGTCAATATCTATTACCGCATCGACGGCAAACTGCGTTTCTCCCGCTCGCTGAACAAGAATCTCCTCGCGCCGCTGGTCAGTCGCATCAAGATCACCGGCCACATGGATATCTCGGAGCGCCGTTTGCCGCAGGATGGCCATGCCCGACTCACCCATGACGGCAACACCATCGACCTACGCATCTCCTGCATCCCGACCATCAGCGGTGAAAGCGTCGTCATCCGTATCCTCGACAAGCAGGCAGGTGTCAAACCACTGAATGACCTCGGCCTGGGCAAATGGGAGCTGACGCAGATTCGGCGCATGCTGAGCCGCAGCTACGGCATGTTGCTGGTCACCGGCCCCACCGGCTCGGGCAAGACCACCACCCTGTATGCCGTGCTCAACGAAATACGAGCCCGTGAGCCGCACATCATAACGGTCGAAGATCCGGTCGAATATGACATGGAGGGAGTGGAGCAGATCCAGATCAACCCGGCGACCGGATATACCTTTGCCGAAGCCTTGCGTCATATCCTGCGCCATGACCCGGATGTGGTGATGATCGGCGAGATTCGCGACCTGGAAACCGCGCGTATCGCCAACAAGGCATCCCTCACCGGCCATCTGGTACTCAGCACCCTGCATACCAACGACGCCGCCAGCACGATTACACGCCTGCTCGACATGGGGATCGAATCGTATCTGCTGGGGTCCACCCTGCTCGGCGTGATGGCGCAACGCCTGATCCGCCTCAACTGCACGCACTGCCTGCAGGAAGAGACCGTGGATGAAGAGGTACGCAGCGTGCTGCAAGTGCCTGCTGACGAGATATTTCACCGCGGCGCTGGCTGCCCGGCCTGCAATTACAGTGGCTATCGTGGCCGGGTCGCGGTCACGGAACTGCTGCCCATCACACCGGAGATCTCCACGCTGATTAACAGCGGCGCCACCACCCAGCTCATCAAGCAGGTGGCCACGGAACAGGGCATGACAACCCTCACCCACAATGCCCTGGCCCTGGCGCGTGCCGGCAAAACCTCATTGGAGGAAGTGTTCGCTATTCGTCTCGAATAGGCCGGCAGTGCGCCAAGCACAACCGCAGGGAAAATCCTGCCGCTCGCTTCGTGTCGGCGACGTAGAACTTTTGTATCCGGGAATTAAAACGTCGATGAAATGAAAAAGGCCCACCGACTATGGTGAGCCTTTTTAGTTTGGCGCGCCCGGAGAGATTCGAACTCCCGACCACCTGGTTCGTAGCCAGGTACTCTATCCAACTGAGCTACGGGCGCTTGAGGACGCGTATTATCTTGATACGACCATGAGCTGTCAAGAAAACACTGTCATATGGCGGAGAGAGAGGGATTCGAACCCTCGATGGGCTTTTGACCCATACGCCCTTAGCAGGGGCGCGCCTTCGGCCACTCGGCCATCTCTCCTGAACTTCAGCAGGCGCTAAGGATACCTACTTGGGCAATTTGCGTAAAGGCGAAATACGCCTTCTTAACCCTGATTACCCGATTCCTGCTTCTCGCGCTGAATGCGCTCGTAGATTTCTTCACGGTGCACGGACACGTCCTTCGGCGCATTGACGCCAATGCGTACCTGATTGCCCTTGATACCCAGTACGGTTACGCTCACCTCTTCACCAATCATGAGCGTTTCACCGACGCGGCGAGTTAGAATCAACATCTTCCCGTCTCCTTACATTCAATTCAGTAATGCCAACGCGGTCTCGGCCTCTCCCGGCCCGGGGCGCTGACTAATAATAGCCCATCAAAAAAAACCAGCTTACCGCGTTCCCCTGTTCCGTCGGCAGACTGAACCACTACTGCAGACTTCAGGCGGCGGGCGCCTGATCCAGCTTGAAGGCCGAGTGCAGGGCGCGTACGCCCAGCTCCAGGTACTTCTCATCCACGACAACGGAAATCTTGATCTCGGAGGTGGAGATCATGCGAATGTTGATCCCCTCCTTGGCCAGCGCCTCGAACATGGTGCTGGCGATACCCGCATGCGAACGCATGCCGACCCCGACCAGCGACAGCTTCACGATCTTGCTGTCGCCCTTCACCTCGCGTGCGCCCATCGCGCCAGCGTGCTTGGTGAGCAGCGCCAGGGCCTTGTCATAATCGTTGCGGTGCACGGTAAAAGTGAAATCGGTCGTGCTGCCGTCGGGGCTGGTGTTCTGCACGATCATGTCTACTTCGATATTGGCCTCGCCGATGGGGCCGAGAATACGGTAGGCAACGCCCGGCTGATCGGGCACGCCCTGCACGGTAATCTGGGCCTCGTCGCGGTTGAAGGCGATACCGGAAATGAGCGCCTCTTCCATTCCTTCATCCTCATAGGTGATCAGGGTGCCAGGGCCGTCCTGCATCGAGGACAACACCCGCAGCGGTACGTTGTATTTGCCGGCGAATTCCACCGAGCGGATCTGCAATACCTTGGAACCGAGACTGGCCAACTCCAGCATCTCCTCGAAGGTGATGCGATCGAGACGGCGCGCGTCGGATACCACGCGCGGGTCGGTGGTATAGACACCGTCCACGTCGGTATAAATCTGGCAATCATCGGCCTTAAGCGCCGCCGCCAGCGCCACGCCGGTAGTATCGGAGCCACCACGGCCCAGGGTGGTGATATTGCCCTGCTCGTCGACGCCCTGGAAACCGGCCACCACGACCACGCGCCCCTCGGACAGGTCGCGGCGCATGTTCTTCTCATCGATCTCCAGGATGCGCGCCTTGTTGAACGCGCTGTCGGTGAGGATGCGCACCTGACCACCGGTATAGGAACGGGCGTCCTGGCCGCGCTTCTTCAGCGCCATGGCCAGCAATGCAATGGTCACCTGTTCACCGGTCGCCACCAGCATGTCCAGCTCGCGCGGATCGGGCGGGTTCTGGATGGCCTTGGCCAGCTCGATGAGACGATTGGTTTCGCCGCTCATGGCGGAAAGTACCACCACTACATCATCGCCGCGCTCGCGGAATGCCATCACCTTGTTGGCGACATTCTCGATACGCTCGATGCTGCCGACCGACGTGCCGCCGTATTTCTGGACGATTAAAGCCATGGTTGCCGCTGTACCGACCCGGTTGGGTATAAAGGGCGCAAATTAAACACTAAATTGGCCTGAAATTAAAGGGGAGCCGGGACTTATCCGCCCAGTTCCTGCGCCACCCAGCCGCTTACCGCGGCCAGGGCCGCCGGCAGTTTGGCCGGTTCGCTACCGCCGCCCTGAGCCATGTCGGCCCGGCCGCCGCCCTTGCCGCCCACCTGCTGCGCCACCTCCTGCAGCAGCTTGCCGGCCTGCAGACGATCGGTCAGGTCCTTGGTGACCCCCGCCACCAGGCTGATCTTGTCGCCCTGCACCGCTGCCAGCACGATGGCCGCCGAGCCCAGCTTGTTCTTCAGCTGGTCCAGGGTGTCGCGCAGGGCCTTGGGATCGACCCCTTCCAGGTTGGCCGCCAGCACCTTGATGCCGGCCACCTCCACCGCCTGCCCGGCCAGATCGGAACCCTGGCTGGAGGCCAGCTTGGCCTTGAGCTGCTCCAGTTCCTTCTCCAGCTTGCGCTGGCGATCGAGCATCTGGCGCACCTTGTCCACCACCACGTCGCGGCTGCCCTTCACGGCGGAGGCCACCGCCTCCAGGCTGTCCTCGGTACTGTCCACCCAGGCCAGCGCCTGACGTCCTGCCACCGCCTCGATGCGGCGTACGCCGGCGGCCACGCCGCCCTCGCTGACGACCTTGAACAGGCCGATGTCGCCGGTACGGCCCACGTGGGTGCCGCCGCACAGCTCGGTGGAGAAGTCGCCCATGGACAGCACACGCACCTTGTCGCCGTACTTCTCGCCGAACAGGGCCATGGCGCCGGACGCCTTGGCATCCTCGATGCCCATGATGCGGGTCAGCACCTCGTTGTTGCCACGGATCTGCTCGTTCACCATCTGCTCGATGCGGCGCAGCTGCTCGCGGCTGACCGACTCGAAGTGGGAGAAGTCGAAGCGCAGCCGCTCGGGGGTGACCAGCGAGCCCTTCTGCTGCACATGCTCGCCCAGAACATGACGCAGCGCGGCATGCAGCAGGTGGGTGGCGGAGTGATGCGCGGCGGTAGCGGCGCGGGCGGCGAAGTCCACCGCCGCATCGACACTGTCGCCTACCTTCAGGCTGCCGCGTTGCACCACGCCGATATGGCCGAAGGCCTCGCCCTGTTTCTGCGTATCCTGCACCTCGAACATCGCACTGCCCGTACTGAGCAGGCCGTGGTCACCGGCCTGACCGCCGGACTCGGCATAGAACGGGGTGTGATCGAGGATCACCATACCCTGCTCGCCGGCCGCCAGCTGCTGCACCGCATCGCTGCCCTTGTACAGTGCGATGACGCTGGCCTGATCGGCCACGCGCTCATAACCGGTGAACTCGGTCTTGCCGGCGATCTCCAGCTTGTGGCCGTAGGCGGCACCGAAGGTGGAGGCGGCGCGGGCGCGCTCGCGCTGCGCCTCCATCTCGCGGTCGAAACCGTCCATGTCCAGCTCCAGGTTGCGCTCGCGGGCGATATCGCCGGTGAGGTCGACCGGAAAGCCGTAGGTATCGTACAGCTTGAAGATGGTGCTGCCCGGCAGCACGTGACCGGACAGGCCGGCAATGGCCTCTTCCAGCAGGTGCATCCCCTGGTCCAGCGTCTCGGCGAAGCGCTCTTCCTCCTGATTGAGGATGCGCGTCACCTGCGCCTCGGCCTTGGCCAGCTCCGCATAGGCGGCGCCCATCTCCTTGACCAACGGTGCCACCAGCTGGTGGAAGAACGGCTGGCGCAGGCCCAGCTTGTGGCCATGACGGATGGCGCGGCGGATGATGCGGCGCAGCACGTAGCCGCGGCCCTCGTTGGACGGCACCACGCCGTCGGTCACCAGGAAGGCGCAGGAACGGATGTGATCGGCGATGACCTTGAGCGAGGGATTGCCGAGGTCATCAGTGCCGGCCAGGGCCGCCACGGCCTTGATCAGGTTCTGGAACAGGTCGATGTCGTAATTGCTGTGCACATGCTGCATCACCGCAGCAAGGCGCTCTAGGCCCATGCCGGTGTCCACCGAGGGCTTGGGCAGCGGCGTCATGGTGCCGTCGGCATCGCGGTTGAACTGCATGAACACCAGGTTCCAAATCTCGATGTAGCGATCACCGTCTTCCTCCGGTGTCCCCGGGGGACCGCCCCATACCTCGGGGCCGTGGTCGTAGAAGATTTCGGTGCAGGGGCCGCAGGGGCCGGTATCGCCCATGGACCAGAAATTAGACTTTTCGCCCAGGCGCGTCACCCGCTCGGCGGGCACGCCGATCTCGTTGACCCAGATCGTCGCCGCTTCGTCATCGTCCTTATAGACTGTCACCCACAGCTTCTCGCGCGGCAGCTTGAGGGTCTGGGTAAGGAACTCCCAGGCATAGTGGATGGCGTCGCGCTTGAAGTAATCGCCGAAGCTGAAGTTGCCCAGCATTTCGAAGAAGGTGTGGTGGCGCGCGGTGTAGCCCACGTTTTCCAGGTCATTGTGCTTGCCGCCGGCGCGCACGCAGCGCTGCACCGAGGTGGCGCGGGTATAGCTGCGCTGATCCTGGCCGAGGAAGCAGTCCTTGAACTGCACCATGCCGGCATTGGTAAACAACAGGGTCGGGTCATTGCCCGGCACCAGCGGGCTGGATGCCACCACCTCGTGCCCCTTGCTGCGGAAATAATCCAGGAAGGCCTGGCGAAGTTCTGCGCTTTTCATCATCACCTGACTCAAGAAAAAATCTGCGACCAATGTTCATTCGTCGCCGTTGAACACCTTGCGAAAGTGCTCCGTGGCAAAACCGCGATACTGTAAAAAGCGGGCCTGACGGGCCCGTTCCTGAAAATCCTTCGGCAGCTTGCTGCCGAAACGCTTGCGCCGCGCCTGTTCGGCCAGCTCGGCCCAGTGCCCGTCCATCTCCTCCAGCGGCGGTGCAATGAACTCGTCGGTCACGCCACGCTCGGCCAGTTCGGCGCGGATGCGCAGCGGCCCATAGCCCTTGCCGGCGCGCATGTGCACGTAGCTCTCGGCATAGCGCGCATCACTCTGCAGACGCTCCTGCTGCAGGCGCGCCATGCAGGCGGCAACCCGCTCAGGGGCATAACCCTTGTCGCGCAGCTTGCGCTCCAGCTCACGCGCACTGTGCTCGCGCTGCGCCAGCAGCGCCATCGCGCGCGGATAGGGATCGTCCTGCTGTTGCATATTCTGATGTGGGTCGGACCTCAGTCCGACCTAGGCATCGAACAGATCAGGCCTCTTCCATCACGTCGTCGCTGCCGGCGGTAATCACCTCGGGCAGCACGGCGGTGCGGATCTTGGCCTCGATCTCGTGTGCCAGTTCCGGGTTGTCCTTGAGGAACTGGCGCGCATTGTCCTTGCCCTGGCCGATGCGGTTGCCGCTGTAGCTGTACCAGGCGCCGGACTTCTCGATGATGTTGGCCTTCACGCCCAGGTCGACGATTTCGCCTTCGCGCGAGATACCCTCGCCGTAGAGGATGTCGAACTCGGCCTGCTTGAACGGCGGCGCGACCTTGTTCTTCACCACCTTGACGCGGGTTTCGTTGCCGACCACCTCGTCGCCCTTCTTGATGGCGCCGATGCGGCGGATATCGAGACGCACCGAGGCATAGAACTTGAGGGCGTTGCCGCCGGTGGTGGTCTCGGGGCTGCCGAACATCACGCCAATCTTCATGCGGATCTGGTTGATGAAGATCACCAGGGTGTTGGAACGCTTGATATTGGCGGTCAGCTTGCGCAGGGCCTGGGACATCAGGCGCGCCTGCAGGCCGACGTGGGAGTCGCCCATCTCGCCCTCGATTTCTGCCTTGGGGGTCAGGGCGGCGACGGAGTCCACCACCACCACGTCCACCGCACCGGAGCGCACCAGCATGTCGGCGATCTCCAGGGCCTGCTCGCCGGTATCCGGCTGCGATACCAGCAGGTCGTCGACGTTGACGCCCAGCTTCTGGGCATAGCTCGGGTCGAGGGCATGCTCGGCGTCGACGAAGGCGCAGGTGCCGCCCTGCTTCTGGGCCTCGGCGATGACCTGCAGGGTCAGGGTGGTCTTGCCGGAGGATTCCGGGCCGTAGATTTCGATGACGCGGCCGCGGGGCAGACCGCCGATGCCGAGGGCGATGTCCAGGCCCAGGGAACCGGTAGAGATCGCCTGGATGTCGCGCGCCACGCCGGCGTCACCCATGCGCATCACCGAACCCTTGCCGAACTGCTTCTCGATCTGGCTAAGAGCCGCGCTCAAGGCCTTACGCTTGTTGTCGTCCATTCCTGCCTCCAAAAATGCATAGGGCGGGACCATCCATGCCCCGCCGCCCATATTCAGGACCCGGATTATTTCACAGTTGTCCCGCCAGCGGCCAGCGCCGCACCACTTGATATTGGGCTCCCTCGGGCAGGGTCAAGGACTGCACCAGCACGAAGTCACCCACGACCCAGTGTACTGTATTTATATCCAGTTGTCGCGGTCCCTGCCGCGCCTTGCGCAGCACCGTCAGGTGCGGGCTGTAGGGGCGGGTTTCCGGCGTCAGGCCGCAGGTGGCCATGGCGCCGTTCAGCCGGGCGGCCAGGGTCTGCAAGGTGGGCGGTACCGTCGAGCAGCCCAGCCACACCACCTGGGGCCGCGGCCAGAAGCCGGTGCGGTCCAGGGTCAGCTCAAACGGCGGCAAGCGGATGGCATCGGCCGTCTTTTCCATGCAAGCGCGCCCCTCGGCATCGATCACGCCGAGAAATGCCAGGGTAATGTGGAGATTCTGCATTGCCATGGGCTTGCCGCCCGGCGGGGCGATGGCCCGACCCACCTTATATAATGTCCGCTGCAGGGCCGCATCCGGCCACAGGGCGAAAAACAGGCGCTGGCCCTCAGGCGGCGACGAGGACATCCAGTACCCCTTGCAGGGCCGCCGCCACCGCCTGGCGCCGCACCGCGTCGCGGTCGCCCTCGAAATGGCGGGTACAGCTCACCATCTCCTCGCCTGAGACCGCCCAGGCCAGACATACCATGCCCACCGGCTTGAACGGCGTCGCCCCGCCCGGGCCGGCGATGCCGCTGATGGCCAGACTCACCCGGGCCCGGCTGCGGGCCAGGGCGCCGGCGGCCATCTGCCGCACCGTCCCCTCGCTTACCGCCCCCTGCTCCGCCAGTACGCCGGGCTCGACCCCCAGCATCTCCTGCTTGGCCTCGTTGGTATAGGTGACAAAGCCGCGCTCGAACCAGCGCGAACTGCCGGCCAGGTCGGTGCACACCTTGGCCACCCAGCCACCGGTGCAGGACTCGGCCGCGGCCAGCATCCAGCGCCGCGCCAGCAGGGCCGCCGCCACCTGTTCTGCCAGCCCTTCCAGCTCCTGATCGGTCATCACAAGATCCGTTATAGTTGCAACATCATGGAGATTCGCCACGCCCCCATCCCCCTGTACTCGCCGCTGCAGCCTGTCCAGCAGCCAGCGCGCACACCTGCGCCACAGGAAGCGGGGGCCACCACGGGCCGGCCGCCGGAGCACCGCAGCGGACTGACCGAATACATCGCCCACGGCGAGCTGGTGGAAGAAAACGACAACACCGACTATGGCGAACTGATCCGCGCCGCACGCCAGCAACGGGCCGAGTCCACACAGGAGGCCTCTGCCGCCACGGGCAACGGTGCCTCATCCTATGCCACCCGCGCCCTCACCGCCTACCAGGCCAACACCGGCGCGGCGGCCACCGGCACGCATGCCGGCCTGGACGAAATCGTCTAGAGAAAGCGCCGGATGGTCACTCCGATATCGTAGCCCTCCGGCTGTGCCGGCTGTACCCGCACCACCTCTACCTCGGCATCCAAAGGCGCCACCACCGCGTGCTGCGGCACCACCTTCACCGCCAGCACCTCCCCCAGGGTCAGCGCCTGGTCGGTGACGAAGCCCAGCCCGCTGCCGCTCAGGTCGCGCGCCAGCGCGCTGTGCACGCTGCCATCATAACGGGTGAAGATCATCGGGCAGTCCATGCACATGCGGATGAAGTTGCGCTTCTCGTCGTAGTCTCTGCTCACGCTCCCGCTCCTCTCCTTTGTTATCGCCCCATAGGTAACAGACCGTTGCCGGATCATGCAAGCCTTCGCGGCGACGGGGCTTTTTCGTTATCCTTCCCGCACCATGGCCCGACCCACCGCACCCGACGCCCCTGCCGCGCACACCCCGATGATGCAGCAGTATCTGCGCATCAAGGCGGAAAATCCCCACCTGCTGCTGTTCTACCGCATGGGCGACTTCTACGAGCTGTTCTACGACGACGCCAAACGGGCCGCCCAGCTGCTGGACATTACCCTCACCGCCCGCGGCGCCTCCGCCGGCGCCCCCATCCCCATGGCCGGCGTGCCCTACCACGCCGTTGAAGGCTATCTGGCGCGGCTGGTCAAACTGGGGGTTTCGGTGGCCATCTGCGAGCAGATCGGCGACCCGGCCACCAGCAAGGGCCCGGTGGAACGCAAGGTGGTGCGCATCGTCACCCCCGGCACGGTCACCGACGAGGCCCTGCTGGAGGAGCGGCGCGACAACCTGCTGTGCGGCCTGGCGCGCAGCGGGGACACCTGGGGCCTGGCGGCGCTGGACCTCACCTCCGGCCGTTTCACGGTGATGGAGGTGAGCGGCGACGAGGCCCTGGCCGGCGAGCTGGAGCGGCTGCGCCCGGCGGAACTGCTGCTGGCCGACGACCTGCCGGCCCATCCGCTGTGGCAGGAGCGGCGCGGCCTGCAGCGCCTGCCGCCCTGGCGTTTCGAGCCCGACACCGCGCGCCGCCTGCTCACCGCCCAGTTCGGCACCCGCGACCTGGCCGGCTACGGCTGCGACCATCTGACCACCGCCCTCGGCGCCGCCGGCGCCGTGCTGCAATACGTGCAGGAGACCCAGCGCGCCGCCCTGCCCCATCTGCGCGGCCTGGCGCTGGAACGGCGCGACGAGGCGGTGCTGCTCGACGCCGCCAGCCGCCGCAACCTGGAACTGGAGCACGCCCTCGGCGGCAACGCCGAGCACACCCTGGCCGGCGTGCTGGATCACACCGCCACGCCCATGGGCAGCCGCCTGCTGCGCCGCTGGCTGCACCGCCCGCTGCGCGACCATGCCGTGCTCGGCGCGCGTCAGCAGGCCATCGCCGCCCTGATCGATGCCGGCACCTGGGAACCCCTGCGCGAACTGCTGCACGGCATCGGCGACATCGAACGCATCCTCGCCCGCGTGGCGCTCAAGTCCGCCCGCCCGCGCGACCTGGTGCAGCTGCGCACCGCCCTCGGCCGCCTGCCGCAGGTGCAACAGCAGCTCGCCCCGCTGGAGGCGCCGCGCCTCGCCGACCTCGCTGCCCGCAGCGGCGCCCGCCCCGCGCTGCATGACCTGCTGGCACGCGCCATCATCGAGACGCCGCCGCTGCTGATCCGCGACGGCGGCGTCATCGCCGCCGGCTTCGATGCCGAGCTGGATGAGCTGCGCGCCATCCGTGAAAACGCCGGCCAGTACCTCATCGACCTGGAAACCCGCGAGCGCACGCGCAGCGGCATCCCCACCCTGAAAGTCGGCTACAACCGCGTGCACGGCTATTTCATCGAGGTGACCCGCGCCCAGAGCGAGAAGGTGCCCGACGACTACATCCGCCGTCAGACCCTCAAGGGCGCCGAACGCTACATCACGCCGGAGCTGAAACAGTTCGAGGACAAGGCCCTGTCCGCCGCCGAGCGGGCGCTGGCGCGGGAAAAGGGGCTGTACGACGCCCTGCTCGATACACTGTGTGCGGACCTGGGGGAATTGCAGGATTGCGCGAGCGCGCTGGCCGAGATCGACGTGCTGGCCAATCTGGCCGAACGCGCCGCAACGCTGTGCTGGGTACAGCCGCAACTGAGCACCGCCCCCGGCATCGACATCGAGGCCGGCCGTCATCCGGTGGTGGAGCAGTACAGCAGCACGCCCTTCGTGCCCAACGACATCCACCTCGGCGACGGCCGCCGCATGCTCATCGTCACCGGCCCCAACATGGGCGGCAAATCCACCTACATGCGCCAGACTGCACTCATCGTGCTGCTGGCCCACATCGGCAGCCACGTCCCGGCGAGCCGCGCGGTGATCGGCCCCATCGACCGCATCTTCACCCGCATCGGCGCCGCCGACGACATCGCCTCCGGCCGCTCCACCTTCATGGTGGAGATGACCGAGACCGCCAACATCCTGCACAACGCCAGCGACCAGAGCCTGGTGCTGATGGACGAAATCGGCCGCGGCACCAGCACCTTCGACGGCATGTCGCTGGCCTGGGCAGTGGCGCGCGACCTCGCCGAGCGCGTCCGCGCCTATACCCTGTTCGCCACCCACTACTTCGAGCTCACCGCCCTGCCAGAGTTGGTGAAGGACGTGGTCAACGTCCACCTCGATGCGGTGGAGCACGGCGAGACCATCGTGTTTCTGCATGCGGTGAAGGACGGCCCGGCCAGCCAGAGCTACGGCCTGCAGGTGGCGCAGCTGGCCGGCGTGCCGCGCGTGGTGATCGAAGCGGCGCGGCGCAAGCTGATCGAACTGGAAACCGACAACGCCGCCCTCCGCGATGACACCAACCCGGCACAGCAGATGGCCCTGGCCCTGCCGCCGCCGCCCGACGTGCCGGTGGTGGTGGAACTGCGCCGGCTCGACCCCGACAGCCTCACCCCGCGCGGCGCGCTGGAGCTGATCTATTACCTCAAGGGGTTGCTGGCGGCGGAGTGATCACACTTGCCATGAGTTTGTGGATGCTGGACTTACGCAAAATCAATCCGCCAGCACCACACTCTTCACCTGGGCGTATACCGCCTTGCCGGGGACCAGTTCGAGCAAGTCGGCGGAGCGGCGGGTGATGCGTGCGAGCAGCGGGATGGCAGCTTCCGGGCCAAGGCCGAGGCGGACCACCATCTGCCAGTCGTTGAGCGGGGCGAGTTGCTGCACCGTGGCGTGAAGGATGTTGACGATACTGCTGTCGCGGTGCTCCTTGAGGGCGATGCTGACGTCGCGGGCGTGGATGCGCACGCGGGCGCCCCTGCCGACGGCCCGCTGCAGGCGGCCGACGGCAAAGCGGCCGCCGCGGAAGTCCAGGTGGGTGAGGTGGTACTTGTCGTCGTGGCCGGCGACCACGGTTTCGATAATCGACTCGGCGGCCTCGTCGCGGGCCAGCGGCAGGTCCAGGCGCGCCATCAATTCGCTGACCGTGCCGGCGGCACGCACGCTGCCCTGCTCCAGCAGCACCAGGTGATCGGCCAGCTGCGCCACCTCGTCGGGTGAGTGGGTGACGTAGAGCACCGGAATATCCAGTTCGTCGTGCAGGCGTTCCAGATAGGGCAGGATCTCGCGCTTGCGCTGCAGGTCCAGTGCAGCGAGCGGCTCATCCATCAGCAGCAGGCGCGGCTTGAGCGCCAGGGCGCGGGCCATGGCGACGCGCTGCCGCTCGCCGCCGGAGAGTTGCTCCGGCCTGCGCTGCAGCAGATGTTCGATACCAAGCAGGTCCACCACGTGATCGAGTGACTCCTGATCCATGGCATGGCGTACGCGTTGCATGCCGTATTCAAGATTGGCGCGGACGGATAGATGCGGAAACAACGCGGCGTCCTGGAAGACATAACCGAGAGCGCGTCGATGGGTGGGGAGAAACCGGCCGTGGTCCTGCCAGATTTCGTCGTTGATCACCAGGCGACCGTCGTCGCAGCGCTCCAGCCCGGCGACGAGCCGCAACAGCGTGGTCTTGCCGGAGCCGGAGTGGCCGAACAGCACGGTGACGCCGCGTCCCGGCATAGTCAGATCGACATCCAGCACAAAGTCGGGCCATTGGAGCCGGAAGCGCGCCGCGATGCTCATACATGCACCATGCGATAGCGCCGGTTCACCGCATACACCAGCACCAGCAACAGGAAGGAGGCGGCAAGCAGGCCGCCGGCCAGCACGTGGGCCGAGGCATAGTCCATCGCCTCGGCGTGGTCGTAGATGGCAATGGACAGGACGCGCGTTTCACCGGGGATGTTGCCGCCCACCATCAGCACCACACCGAACTCGCCCACGGTATGGGCGAAGGTCAGGGTGATGGCAGTGAGAAAGCCGCGCCGTGCCATGGGCGCCACCACGGTGAAGAAACTATCCCACGGACCGGCGCGCAGCGTGGCGGCAGCATCGAGCAGACGCGTACCCACCGCGGCGAAGGCGTCCTTGAGCGGCTGCACCATGAAGGGCAGCGAATACAGCGTCGATGCCACCACCAGCCCCTCGAAGGTAAAGGCCAGGTGATGCAGACCCAACGCCTGCAGTGTACTGCCGATAGGGCCCTGCGGGCCGAGCGCCACCAGCATGTAGAAACCGAGCACCGTGGGCGGCAGCACCAGCGGCAGCGCCACCACGGCCTCCACCAGCACTGCCAGGCGCGAGCGTGTGCGCGCCAGCCACCATGCCAGCGGTGTGCCCAACAGCAGCAGCACTCCCGTGGTGATGGCGGACAGCGTCAGGGTAACGCGCAATGCCAGCAGATCGGCTTCCGACACGCTTACTCCTCGCCCGGCAGGGTGAAACCGTAGCGGCGCATGATGGCGCGCGCCGGTGTGCTGGACATGTAGTCGGCGAAGGTTGCCGCCAGCGGATTGCCGGCAGCACGCCGGGTGATCACATACCCCTGCTCCAGCGGGGCATGCCATGCCGCCGGAATCAGCGTCCATGTCCCCTTGCCCGTCATGGTCGGCGACAGCACCAGCGCCAGGGCGACGATGCCCGCCTCTGCCGCACCGGAGTCGACAAACTGCGCCGTGTGGGCGATGTTCTCGCCCAGCACCAGCTTCGGCCGCATGGCCTCCCAGACACCGTGCTGCTCCAGCACCTCCTGGGCGCGCCGACCGTAGGGCGCATGTTGCGGGTTGGCGATGGCGAACTTGCGGATCGCGCTCTGGGGCAGCGCCTGGAGCGGGGTGTTGGCCAGTTCCGGCTGCAGGCTCCACAGCACCAGACGACCGATGGCGTAGGACCGGGTGGCACCGGTGGTCAGACCCTTGCGCTCCAGCTCGCGCGGATAGGCGATGTCGGCGGAGAAGTACATATCGAAGGGTGCGCCGTTGGTGATCTGGGTGAGAAACTTGCCACTCGATCCGTAAATCACCTCAACCCTGGCGGAGGGATGAGTCGCCCTGAACTGCTCCACCACCTCGGCCATGGCAAACTTCAGATCGGCGGCAGCGGCAATGGTGAGCGTCCCGGCCGCCACCGGAGGCATCAGCCCCAGGCACATCAGCAACATCAACAGACCGTACTGGCCAACCCGCATTCCTTCCCCTCCACGCACAGCAATGTCCGGCAGACATCGCGAAATTTCTGCCTTGTGAATACCGCGCTACCCAGGACCACCCTCCGGTCTGGTTGCAGAGGCGGCCACCCGATATCTCAAGGTGCGTGACGCAGAGCGCGGCGCCAGGAACCGTGAGTATGCGGTAGTTCCCCCTGCGGAACACCAATCCAGTCCCGACACTCGTAGCGTTGTTTTTGAGATAAATGCCCTGTGGCAAGGCCAGCCTGGGGTTCCGGACAGCTGTGCTAATCTCTAGTCGTTCACCACGCCAGCCCCTCGCTGGAGCGTATTTTAAGCCTGAATCGATCCACCTGTACCACAGTGATGACAAAACTAAAAAAGGAGTCCCCACCATGTCATATCCACGTGCCTGCCACACCATCCCGCTGCTGTTGCTGCTGGCAGCGATCTTGCTGCTGCCCCCTGTCACCAGCGAGGCGATGCCGGTCTTCGCGCGCAAGTACAGCATCAGCTGCAACACCTGCCACAGCGCCTTCCCGCGCCTGAATGCCTTCGGCGAACAGTTCGTCGCCAACAACCTCAAGCTGCCCAACTGGAAGGAGACGGCCATCAAGGATGTCGGCGATCCGCTGCTGGCCCTGCCCGAGTCCGTGCCGCTGGCGATCCGTGCCCAGGCCTTCGTGCAGAGCCGCGACGGCCACGCCATCGACGAGGCCAGCGGCGCCACCCTGGCCGATTCCAGCACCGACATCCAGTCGCCCTACCTCATCAAGTTGCTGTCCAGCGCGCCGCTGTCCGAGCACATCACCTATTACTTCTACGGCATCTTTGCCGAGAAGGGCGGCAACGGCGAAACGCTGATCGAGGACGCCTGGTTCAGCCACGACGACGTGTTCGGCAGCGGCGTCGGCATGATGCTGGGGCAATATCAGTTGTCGGACCTGATGTTCCCGCGCGAGACGCGCCTGACCTTCCAGGACTTCATGGCCTACCGCATGGCCGGCATCACCTACGATCGCGGCATCCAGTTCGACCGCGCCCTCGGCCCGCTGGATGTGGCCCTCGGCGTGGTGAATGGCAACGGCGTCACCAGCAACTTCGCCATCAACACGCCGGGCTACAAACGTGCCGACCGCCTGTTCGACAGCGACACCCACAAGTCGCTCTACGGCCGCATCGGCATGGACATCGGCGGCGCCACCATCGGCCTGTTTGGCCTCAGCGGCGAGCAGCGCAGCGTGGCCGCCGGCAACGCCGGCCTCGATTCCGGCGCGCGCAATACCGACAAGCGGGTTGCCGGTCTCGATCTGTCCGGCGCGGTCAACGAGAAGCTGTACTGGTTCGCCCAGGGCCTGTGGAACACCTGGGACGGCTTCCTCGATGCCAACCCGAACAAGGAGTACAAATGGTTCGGTGGCTTCGCCGGCCTGGACTACGTCGCCAACGAGCGCTGGGTGTACTCGCTGCTGTACAACTACGCCGATGCCGGCGACCTCAAGGACACCGACACCATCTACGAAGGCATCGACATGCGCAGCCTCACCCTCGGCGCCTCCTACTACTTCATGCGCAACGTGAAGGGCGTCATCGAGGTGAACTACGACCTGCTGGATGAAAAGGCGAAGACCGGCACCTACTGGACCGGCCACCTGAGCCAGGAACACTACCTGCTGCTCGGCTTCGACGCCGCCTTCTAGGGAAGCTCTGAATAAATTCAGAGCTTCCGCGACACAGGGATGTGCTGCCATTTTTCAACGACGATAACTCGTTGGAAAATGAGGCAAATCGAAAATCGCACATTTCGATTTGCATGGTCTGAGAAGTCCAGGATGGACTTATCCAGACATTCCGTAGCAGCCTGCCCGCCTGCCGTCCCGGCGGCGTCCGGGGCGGCAGGCCCCCCGCCCTCCTCTTTAAGCGTGAATTAAGCCAGCGGTGGAATAGTAGCCTCACGCCCGCAGTACCGGGCCCTGCGAGGAGATACCGCCATGCAAACGACATACGACGTAAAGGTGTGGGACCCGCTGGTGCGGGTATTCCACTGGAGCCTGGTGACCGCTTTCGCCGTCGCCTACATCACCGAGGATCACTTCCTTGGCCTGCATGCCCAGGCCGGCTACACCATCATCGGCCTGGTGCTGTTCCGTCTGGTGTGGGGTGTCATCGGCACGCGCCACGCCCGCTTCAGCGACTTCGTGCGCGGCCCCGGTGCGGTGCGCGATTACCTGAAGGGCCTGCTCCACAAACGCCCGGCCCATTATCTCGGCCACAACCCGGCCGGCGGCTGGATGGTGATTACGCTGCTGGTCGCCCTGCTGCTGACCACCCTGAGCGGCCTGCTCACCTACGGCATCGGCGAGAACGCCGCCGGCCCCTTCGCCGCCCTGGCCGGCAACCCCGAGGGGTTCATGAGCGAGGCAATGGAAGAGGTGCATGAGTTCCTGGCCCACTTCACCGTGCTGCTGGTATTCGTGCACGTCGCCGGCGTAATTGTCAGCAGCCGACTGCACCACGAAAACCTGGTGCGCGCCATGCTCACCGGCCGCAAGCCCCTGGTACCGAGCGAGGACTGAACCATGAAGATACTGCCCATCGTGATATTGTTCCTCGTCGGCCTGTCCTCGGCCCATGCCGGTGCCGTCGACGAGCTGCTGCAGGAATACCGTTCCCAGGGCGCCGGCCCGTTCAGCGCCGAGGCCGGTGCCGCACTGTGGACCCGCAGCGGCAGTGCCCAGACCTGTGCCGCCTGCCACGACAGCAACCTGCGCGCCAGTGGCAGGCATGCCAAGACCGGCAAGCCCATTGCGCCGATGGCCCCCTCGGTCAATGCCAAGCGCCTCACCGACCGGGCCGTCATCGAGAAGTGGTTCAAGCGCAATTGCGACAGCGCCTGGGGCCGCGCCTGCACGCCCCAGGAAAAGGGCGACTTTCTCAGCTACATTCGCAGCCAATAACGGAGGGAGGCATCATGCACATCAAACATTTCTGGCCGCTGCTAGCCGGTATCGGCCTGGTGGCCACCAGCCTGTCCGTCGTCGGTGACGACGATCGTCGCGGCACAGACGTCGCCCCGGTATCGCTGCCGCTGTACCAGCAGGAATGCGGCAGCTGCCACTTCGCCTATCCGCCCGGCCTGCTGCCGGCCCGCTCCTGGGCCCAGGTGATGGCCGGCCTCGGCGATCACTTCGGCGACAGTGCCGCACTGGATGCCCTGGACCAGCAGGCGATACAGGAATACCTGCTTTATAATGCCGCCGACCGGGTCAAGGAGCGCCGCGCGGTGAAGATCGCCCGTTCGCTGCCTGCCGATGAGGCGCCGCTGCGCATCAGCGAGGTTCCCTATATCGTGCAGAAGCACCGCGAGATCCCGGCGCGCCTGATCAAGGACAACGCCAAGGTGGGCAGCCTGAGCAATTGCACAGCCTGCCATACCCGCGCCGACAGCGGCTCGTTCAGCGAGCGTGAAATCGACATTCCGGGGTACGGCGCATGGGACGACTGACGACTGTTACATTCCTCATGGTGGCGCTGCTGGCCGTGACCGGCGGCGCCAGTGCCGAGAGCGACCACGACCGCGCCCGCCGCCTGCGCGATGCCGGCGACATCCTGCCGCTGGAAACCATCATCGAGCGGGCCCGCAGCGAGCGTCCCGGGCGCATCCTGGAGCTGGAGCTGAAGGAAAAGAAGGAGCGCATTCTCTACGAGGTAGAGATGGTGGATGAACAGGGCCTGGTGTGGGAACTGTATTTCGATGCCCGCAGCGGCGAGCTGCTGAAGAGCAAACAGGACGACTGACTTGAGGCTGCTGTTGGTAGAGGATGATGCCGTCCTGAGCGCGCAACTGCGCAGCGACCTGGAGCGCGCCGGTTTCGCCGTCGATGTCGCGGCCAACGGCATCGACGGCGAGGCCCTGGGCGACACCGAACCCTATGACGCGATCGTGCTCGACCTCGGCCTGCCGGGCCGTCCCGGCCTGGAGGTGCTGAGCCACTGGCGCCAGCGCGGCAACGCGGTGCCGGTGGTGATCCTCACCGCACGCGATGCCTGGCACGAAAAGGTCGACGGTTTTCGCGCCGGCGCCGACGACTACCTCGGCAAACCGTTCCACACCGAAGAGCTCATCGCCCGTCTGCTGGCGGTGACGCGGCGCGCCAGCACCCAGACCGTCGGCACCCTGCAGGCCCCTGGCCTGACCCTCGACGAACAGCGCCAGACCGTTACCGATGCCGCCGGCAACGAACACCCCCTCACCGGCACCGAGTTCCGCCTGCTGCGCTATTTCATGCTGCATCCCGGCCAGCTGCTGTCCAAGTCGCGCCTCACCGAACACGTGTACGATTACGACTCCGACAAGGACAGCAACGTCATCGAGGTCTATGTGAACCGCCTGCGCCAGAAACTGGGCAAGGACATCATCACCACCCACCGCGGCCAGGGCTACATGTTCGGGGAGCGGCACTGATGGCCTCGCTGCAGGGCCGCCTCAGCATCGGCCTGCTCATCACCCTGCTGGCGGTGTTCCTGCTGCAGGGCGCGGTGTCCAGTCTGGCCCTGCGCGACATGACCCAGGACTACATCGCCTCACGCCTGTTCCACGACAGCGAGAGCATCCTCGCCGCCATCCAGCCGCAGCCCGACGGCACACTCGGCATCGACACCACCCGTATCGACGGCATCTACCAGCGCCCCTACTCCGGCCACTACTACCGCATCGAAAGCGGGCAGCAGGTGCTGCGCTCACGCTCGCTGTGGGACCAGGACCTGCCGGTGCCGGTCCTCGCCAGCGGCGCAGAGCAGCGCCTGCAGCGGCACGGCCCGCAGCAGCAGCCGCTGCTGGTGGTGGTGCATGGCTACAGCAAGGATGGCCGCGACATCACCATCGCGGTGGCCGAGGACCTCGGCCTGATCCGCGCCAGCGTGCACCACTTCCAGTGGCTGTTCGTCCTGGTATCCCTGGGCGCGCTGGTTTCGCTGTTTCTGCTGCAGCGCTGGCTGGTGCGGCGCAGCCTGCGACCGCTGGTGCAGGTACGCGCCGACATCGACCGTCTGGAACGCGGCGACATCGCCAGCCTGCCGGAGCAGGTGCCGGCGGAATTGCAGCCGCTGACCCGCGAAGTCAACCGCCTGCTCGTCGCCTTCGCCGAGCGCCTGCAGCGTTCGCGCAATGCCCTCGGCAATCTGGCCCATGCCCTGAAGACCCCGCTCAGCCTGCTCGGCCAGGTAAGTGAAGACCCGATGCTTGCCGCCAACCCTCCGCTGCGCGAACGGCTCACCACGCCGCTCACCGCCATGCGCCAGCTCATCGATCGCGAGCTGAAGCGGGCGCGCCTGGCCGGCGGCAATGTGCCGGGACGCCGCTTCGTGCCGGAACAGGAGCTGCCGCCGCTGCTCGACGTGCTGCGCCGCATCCATACGGAAAAGGACCTGGCATTCGACTGCCGACTCGCCGCCGGGCTGGCGGTGAATGCGGATCGGGAAGACATGCTGGAACTGCTCGGCAACCTGCTGGACAACGCCTGCAAGTGGAGTCGCGGCAAAATCCGCATCACCACCGCGGAGCGTGATGGTTTCTGCCTGTGTGTCGAGGACGACGGCCCCGGCTGCTCGGATGCGCAACTGGCGTCACTCACCGCCCGCGGCGTGCGCATCGACGAATCCACCGCCGGCCACGGCCTCGGCCTGGCCATTGCCAGCGACATCGTCACCGGCTACGGCGGCACCCTCCGCTTCGGCCGCTCGGAATCCCTCGGCGGCTTCCGTGTCGAGGTCACCCTGCCGCCGCTCTGAGCGGCGGCTATGACTCACGGGCCGAACGGGGGTGTTACTTGCCCAGCACGGTCAGCAGATCGCGCTTGTGTTCCTCCTCCTGGATCAGGATATCCTCCAGCACGCGGCGCAGGCCGTACTCCTGCAAGGCCTCCGCCTGGGCGATGCGCTCCTTGTAGCGCTGGATGGCATTCTCCTCGCCCGACAGGTCCTGTTTCAGCATTTCCTTGCTGCTGTCCGCTATCTCGCGCTTCTCCACATCCACCGTCGGCACGCCGCCGAGAAATCCGATCTGGTCCGACAGCATGACGGCATGGGCCATCTCCTCCTGCGCGTGAATCAGCAGTTCCTTCTGGATGGACTCATATTCCGGCCCGGTGATCACCGCCGCGTGCTGCACATACTGGATGGCCGCCGCGTACTCCCACTCCAGGTCCTTGTTCAGTTCCTCGATCAGTTTCTTCTTGGTGATTTTCATGGTCGACCTCGCCTTGCAAGCCGTGGTTGAGGGTGAATGGCGCCCGTCGGGCTACCTCTTGTCATGAGTCTAGCCCGAGTTTGATTCTGCACACCGCCTGGGGTAACGTAGCCGCCCAACACCGGAGTACGATACGTGGCCAAAAAGAGCACACCAAGCAGCGACACCTTTGATTTCGAACAGGCGCTGGCCGAGCTGGAGCAGCTGGTCGAGCGCATGGAACAGGGTGAGCTGTCGCTGGAACAGTCCCTCAAGGATTTCGAGCGCGGCATCGCGCTCACCCGAGCCTGCCAGGGCGCGCTGAAAGAGGCGGAGCAGAAGGTACAGATCCTCACCAGCCAGAGCGGCAAGGAGGAGCTGGAGCCCTTCGAGGGAGACGAGTAGCTCCGATGGATCTGCAACAACTGCTGCGGGCCCACGCCGCCCGTGCCGAGGCCGCGCTGCAACAGCGCCTGCCGCCCGCCGACGAACTCCCCGCCCGCCTGCACGCCGCCATGCGCTATTCCGCGCTGGACGGCGGCAAGCGCGTGCGCCCGGTACTGGTCTACACCACCGGCGAGGTACTCGGCGTTCCCCTGGAACAACTGGACGGCCCGGCCTGCGCGGTGGAGCTGATCCACGCCTACTCCCTGGTGCACGACGACCTGCCGGCCATGGACGACGACGACCTGCGCCGCGGCAAGCCCACCTGCCACAAGGCCTTCGACGAGGCCAGCGCCATCCTCGCCGGCGACGCCCTGCAGGCCCTGGCCTTCCAGGTGCTCGCGGAGGACCCGGCGATGGTGCCCGACCCGCTGCTGCGTTTGGCCATGGTGCGGGAACTGGCCACCGCCGCCGGCTCGCGTGGCATGGCCGGCGGCCAGACCATCGACATGGCCGCCACCGGCAAGGGCCTGTCCCTGTCCGAACTGCAGCGGATGCACAGCCTGAAGACCGGCGCCCTGATCCGCGCCGCCGTGCGCCTCGGCGCCCTGAGCCGTCCCGGTCTCGACCCGGCGCTGTTCCAGGCCCTGGACGACTACGCCGCCGCCATCGGCCTCGCCTTCCAGATCCGCGACGACATCCTCGACGTCGAGAGCAGCACCGAACAGCTGGGCAAGCGTCAGGGGGCCGACCAGGCCCTGGCCAAGAGCACCTACGTCGCCCTGCTCGGCCTCGACGGCGCCAGGGCCAAGGCGCACGAGGTCCACGCCGCCGCCCGCGCCGCCCTCGCCCCCCTGGGTAAGGCGGCCGCGCCGCTGGCGGCCATTGCCGACTTCATTGTCGAACGCGTCAGTTGACCCGCCGCGCCCGGCGCTCCATCATTAGCGGCTTTCCCGCCGCCCCAGGACCGTAATGCCCAGCTCGCGCGCCTATCCGCTGCTTGAACAGGTCGACACGCCTGAACAGCTACGCCAGCTCGATATCTCCCAGCTCAAGCAGCTGGCCGATGAGCTGCGTGACTATATGGTGCGTTCGGTCAGCCATACCGGCGGCCATCTCTCCGCCGGCCTCGGCACGGTGGAGCTGACCATCGCCCTGCACTACGTCTACGACACCCCCAACGACCGGCTGGTGTGGGACGTGGGCCACCAGAGCTATCCACACAAGCTGCTCACCGGCCGCCGCCAGCGCTTCCACACCCTGCGCCAGAAGAACGGCCTGTCCGGCTTCCCGCGCCGCGAGGAAAGTCCCTACGACACCTTCGGCGTCGGTCACTCCAGCACCTCCATCAGCGCCGCCCTCGGCATGGCCCTGGCCGCCCGTCGCGAGGCGGCCAACCGCAAGGTGGTGGCGGTCATCGGCGATGGCGCCATGACCGCCGGCATGGCCTTCGAGGCGCTGAACCACGCCGGCGACCTGGATGCCGACCTGCTGGTGGTGCTGAACGACAACGACATGTCCATCTCGCCCAACGTCGGCGGGCTGTCCAACTACCTGGGCCGCATCCTCTCTGGCAAGCTCTACTCGACCATGCGCGAGGGCTCCAAGAAGGTGCTCAAGACCATGCCCTCGCCGGTATGGGAGCTGGCGCGGCGCATGGAGGAACACGCCAAGGGCATGATGGTGCCCGGCACCCTGTTCGAGGAGCTGGGCTTCAACTATGCCGGCCCCATCGACGGCCACGACATCGACCAGCTGATCAAGGCGCTGAAGAACCTGCGCGCCCTGTCCGGCCCGCAGTTCCTGCACATCGTCACCCGCAAGGGCAAGGGTTTCGCCCCGGCGGAAGAGAACCCCTGCACCTACCACGGCGTCACCGCCTTCGACCCGGCCACCGGGACCATGCGCGCCGCCAAGCGCAGCGGCCCCAGCTACACCGAGGTATTCGGCCAGTGGCTGTGCGACATGGCCGCCCACGACGAGCGCCTGATCGGCATCACCCCGGCGATGCGCGAAGGCTCCGGCATGGTGGAATTCTCGCTGCAGTTCCCCGATCGCTATTTCGATGTCGGCATTGCCGAACAGCATGCCGTCACCCTGGCCGGCGGCCTCGCCTGCGAGGGCCTGAAGCCGGTAGTAGCCATTTACTCCACCTTCCTGCAGCGCGCCTACGACCAGCTCATCCACGACGTCGCCCTGCAGAACCTGCCGGTACTGTTCGCCATCGACCGCGGCGGCCTGGTCGGCCCGGACGGCGCCACCCATGCCGGCAGCTTCGACCTCAGCTTCCTGCGCTGCATCCCCAATCTGCTGCTGATGGCACCGGGCGATGAAAGCGAATGCCGCCAGATGCTCAGCACCGGCTTCCGCCACAGCGGTCCGGCGGCGGTACGCTATCCGCGCGGTGGCGGCCTCGGCGTGGCGGTAGACCCGGCGCTCGCCACCCTGCCCATCGGCAAGGGCGAGTTGCGCCGCCAGGGCCAGGATGTCGCCCTGCTCGCCTTTGGGGCCCCGCTGGGTGCCGCCCTGGCGGCGGCAGAACAGCTCAACGCCACCGTGGCCAACATGCGCTTCATCCGGCCGCTGGACGCCGAGCTGGTGCTGGAACTGGCCGCGAAGCACAGACTGCTGGTGACGGTGGAAGACAATGCCGTGCTGGGCGGCGCCGGCAGCGCGGTCAACGAATGCCTGGCGGCGCACGGCATCCGGGTGGAGGTGCTGAATCTGGGCCTGCCCGATCGCTTCCTGGAGCAGGCCAGCCGCGACGAACTGCTGGCGGAGTGCGGGCTGGATGCCGATGGTATACTGCGGACCATTCAGACGCGCCTGCAGGGAACACTTGCCATCCCCCCCGCCGCTGATGTAAATTCTTAGCGAATCGCTCAACTATTAAATCATGACAGCCAGATTTGACCTCAAGGTCGTTACCGACTTTGCCTCCGCTCATTCCCTGCGAAATTACCCCGGGGACTGCAACCGGCTGCACGGTCATAACTGGAAGGTGGAAGTGGAAGTGCAGGCGGCCAGCCTGGATGAGCTCGGCATGGTGCTGGATTTCAAGACGATCCGTCAGGCCGCCCGCAAGGTAGGCGACGAACTGGACCATCGTTATCTGAACGACATCCCGCCCTTCGACCGCCTCAATCCCACGGCCGAGAACATCGCCGCGCACTTCTTCCGCCGCCTGTCCGAAGAGCTCAACGACACTCGCGCCAAGGTCAGCGCCGTCACCCTGTGGGAGACCGAACGTGCCTGTGTCCGCTACACAGAGGAAGCCTGAAGCATGACCCATGCCTGCGAGACCATCGCCGACGTCCAGAGCAGCGAGGATACACGCCGTATCCCCATCAACAAGGTGGGTATCAAGGATATCCGCCATCCGATGCGGATCCAGGAGCGCAACGGTGGCGAACAGCACACCGTCGCCAACTTCAACATGTACGTGAACCTGCCGCACAACTTCAAGGGCACGCACATGTCACGCTTCGTGGAGATCCTGAACCGCCACGAACGCGAGATCTCGGTCAAGACCTTCAAGGAAATGCTCAAGGAAATGGTGCAGATCCTCGAGGCCGAGGCCGGCCACATCGAAATGTCCTTCCCCTACTTCGTCAACAAGGCGGCCCCGGTGTCCGGTGTGCAGAGCCTGATGGACTACGAGGTCACCTTCATCGGCGAGATCAGCAACGGTGAGCCGGTGCTGACGCTCAAGGTGGTGGTGCCGGTCACCAGCCTGTGCCCCTGCTCGAAGAAGATCTCCGAGCGCGGCGCCCACAACCAGCGCTCCCACGTCACCGTAGCAGCGCGCCTGCGCGGCTTCATGTGGATCGAGGACATCATCGACCTGGTGGAAAAGCAGGCCTCCTGCGAACTGTACGGCCTGCTCAAGCGGCCGGACGAAAAGTTCGTCACCGAACGCGCCTACGACAACCCCAAATTCGTGGAAGACATGGTGCGTGATGTGGCGGTGCAGCTGAACCGGGACGAACGCATCGAGGCCTACGTGGTGGAATCGGAGAACTTCGAGTCCATCCACAACCACTCGGCCTATGCACTGATCGAAAAAGACAAAACCAAGAAGTAGGAGCGAATCGTATTCGCGATGGGGCCTATGGAGCAGCCATCGCGGACACGGGTCCGCTCCTACATCAGTATTTTTCCCGCAGCACCATCACCTCGCTGTCGCGCTGCATATCCAGCCGACCGAGAAAAGACATGCCCAGCAACACATCGGAGGGCTGCGTCCCCTCCAGCACCACGGCTGTGACCTGGCGCAGGGTGATGTCACCGAACTGCACGCGGTCGAGCGTGACGCGATACACCGGCACCACATCGGAGGCGGTACTTACCATGCCGCGCTCCCCCACCACCCGATAATCGATGCCGAGACGGCGCGCCTGTGCGGCGTTCATGGCAATGTGGGTCGCGCCGGTGTCCACCAGAAAATCCACCGTCAGGCCGTTGATACTGCCCGCCATGCGGTACATGCCAGCGCGGTCGGGCCAGACATGTACCTCAGCCCGCGGCAGTGCCTTGTAGCTGCCGCTGATCCTGTCACCGAGCACCATACGCTGTTCCTTGCCACCGATCTCCAGCAGGGCGCTCTCGCTGTCTGCTGCCAGCAGCTTCACGCCCTCGGGGCTGCGCTCACCCACCTTCAGCATGCGCTGCGCGCCGTCGATCTCCAGCACCGCCCGTCCGCTGAACAGTCCGACCACCGACACCTTCGGCGCTGCCACCACCGGCAGCGTCAGAAACAATGCGAGCATCATCCATCGATATCTCATTGCCTGCCTCCGGGCATGAGAGATTCAAAATTCAAAATTCAAAAAAGAACAACGCCGGCTTCTTTCCATTTTGATCTTGAATTCTATTAAACCAGCCACGCGATGCCCTGTAGCACCAGCCAGGCCATCGCCCCAGCCAACACGTCGTCAAGCATGATGCCGATACCGCCGTGGACGTGACGATCGACCCAACGGATCGGCCAGGGCTTGAGGATATCGAACAGGCGGAACAGCACAAAGCCGAGCAGCAGCCACTGCCAGCCGGCCGGTGCGGCAATCATGGTGACGAAATAACCCACCACCTCATCCCAGACGATGGCCGGATGGTCGTGCTCGCCGAGCGCCTCGGCGGTGTAGTCGCACAACCAGATACCGAGAAAACAGGCTGCCATGACCAGCGCGAGGTAGGCCGGCAGCGTGACCTCGCCAAGCAGCCAATACAGCGGGACGGCCACCAGCGTACCGAAGGTGCCCGGTGCCTTGGGTGCGAGGCCGCTGCCAAAGCCGAAGGACAGCAGATGGGCCGGATTGCGCAGCATACGTGCGGAAGGTCGCATGGTGTCAGCCGAAGTGATCGAAACCGTGGGGAGAGCGTTCCAGCAGCGTACCATCGGGGCGATACAGGCGCAGCCCGGATTTGGCCTCGATGCGGCCGATGCAGCGGCAACCGCAGTCCAGCGCCGCGCACGCCTGCTCGGCGGCCGCGCGCCGCGCGGGGGGGACGGTAAAGCAGAGCTCGTAGTCATCGCCGCCGCCCAGGGCGTAAGGCCAGCGCTCCGCTGCCTCGGGCAGCAGGCGCTGCAGCGCGGCAGAGTACGGCAACTGCGCCAGCTCCAGCCGCGCACCGACACCGCTGCGCGCGAGGATGTGGCCGAGGTCGGCGGCCAGCCCATCGGAGATGTCGATGGCGGCGCTGGCGATGCCGCGCAATTGCAGGCCGGCTGCCACGCGCGGCTCGGGCCGATCCAGGCGGGCGCGCAGATAATCGGCATCGACAGCACTGGCACCGCGCTGGCCCAGGGCCAGTTCCAGGCCGAGGCCGGCATCACCCGGCGTACCGGTGACATAGATCAGGTCGCCATCCCTGGCGCCATCACGGCGTAGTGCGGCGCCCTGCGGCACGAGGCCGTGCAGCTGCAGGGAGATGACGCGTGGCCCGCGCACGGTGTCGCCGCCCACCAGCTGTACCCGGAAGCGCTCCGCCAGGGCAAACAGGCCGTCGGCAAACCCCTGCAGCCAGACCTCGTCGGCCTCGGGCAGACTGAGGGCCAGGGTGGCCCAGGCCGGTTCGGCACCCATGGCGGCGAGGTCGCTGAGGCCGACGGCGAGTGCCTTGTGCCCAACCGCGGCGGCCGCGGTGCCCAGCGGATAGTGATGGCCTTCGACCAGGGTATCGATGGACACCGCCAGCTCCATGCCCTCCGGCACGCGCAGCAGGGCGCAATCATCGCCCACGCCCAGCGCGACGTCGGCGCGCCGCACGCCGCGAGTGGTGAAGTAACGCTCGATGAGGTTGAACTCGGACAGGCTCATGGGAAAGTCCGCAGATATGTCGAATCTTCTACAGGATGAACAAGATGTTCCAGGATGCACAAGATAAAGCCCTATCCTGTTTATCTTGAATAATCTTGTTCGTCCCGTCCCGGCCTTGGGGATGACGAATCCAGACAGTCGCCGCGAGTGGTGCGCGGTGCGTACGCTGCCTAACGCGCCCGCACCTCCGTGGCACGCACCTCGCGCGCCACCTTGTCCAGCACGCTGTTGACGTACTTGTGGCCCTGCTCGCCGCCGAAGGTCTTGGCCAGTTCCACCGCCTCGTTGATGATCACGCGGTAAGGGGTTTCGGGACGAAACTTCAGTTCATAGCAGCCCAGGCGCAGGATGGCCCGTTCCACCGGGTCCACCTGCGGCAGCGGCCTGTCGAGCAGCGGCGTGAGCAGGCCATCCAGCTCGTCCAGGCGTGCCGGCACCTCGTGCAGCAGCTCGTGGAAAAACTCCAGATCGGCCTTGCCCATCTCCCGCTCTTCCAGAAACTGGGTTTCAATCTCGCCCAGGTTCTGCGCGGTGAGCTGCCATTGATAAAGTGCCTGCACCGCACGCTGGCGGGCACGGCTGCGCGCCTTGCTCATAATTACCTCAGAAAAAACTGCAGGATGCCGCCCAGCCATGCCGGGCGCACAGCGCGGCGAGGCCGCTCCTACATCTGTCCCAGCAGGTTCACCATCTCGATGGCGGAAAGGGTCGCTTCGGCGCCCTTGTTGCCCGCCTTGGTGCCGGCACGCTCGATGGCCTGATCGATGGTATCCACGGTCAGTACGCCGAAGGCGACCGGCACGTTGTGCTGCATCATCACCGCTGCCAGGCCCTTGGTGCATTCACCGGCTACATATTCGAAGTGCGGCGTGCCGCCGCGGATCACCGCGCCGAGAGCGATGATGGCGTCGTACTTGCCGGCCTGGGCCATGCGCTGCGCCGCCAGCGGGATCTCGAAGGCACCCGGCACGCGCACGATCTCGATGTTCTTGTCCACGGCACCGTGACGACGCAGGGTATCGAGGGCACCGTCCAGCAGGCTTTCGACGATGAAGCTGTTGAAGCGGCCCACCACGATGCCGAAGCGGGCGTTGTTGATCACCATGCTGCCTTCGTAGGTCTTGATCTCGCTCATGATGCTTTCCTTGTTTCCGTTAATTATGTTCGTGCCACGTCTATCGTAGGAGCAAATCACATTCGCGATTTGCGGGCATCGTACCGTCGACATGCAATCGCGGACACGGTCCGCGCCTACTCCTGGGAAATGTACTCCACCACTTCCAGACCGAAACCCGGCAGGCCGTGCATGCGCTTGGGCGAACTCATCACCCGCATGCGGCGCACGCCGAGGTCGAGCAGGATCTGCGCGCCGATGCCGTAGGTGCGCAGGTCCGCCCCCTTGCCTTCGCGCGGCAGGCTGACGCCCTCGTCCTCCAGCTGGTAGTCCTTGATGTGACGCAACAGCTCGTCGGCGGTCTCCTGCTGGCGCAGCACCACCGCGATGCCGCTGCCCTGCCTGGCAATGTACTCCAGGGCACGGTGCAGGGGCCAGCCGCAGTCACTGCGCTGGTTGGCGAACAGGTCGCACAGGGTGTTCTGCATGTGCACCCGCACCAGGGTGGGTTCGTCGGTGCTGATCTCGCCCTTGACCAGGGCCAGATGCATCTCGCGCTCGATGAGGTCGCGGTAGGCCACCAGCTTGAATTCGCCGAACTCGGTGGGCAACTTGCACACCGCCACGCGCTCCACCGTCGGCTCGTTCTGCAGGCGGTACTGAATCAGGTCGGCGATGGTGCCCATCTTGAGACCGTGTTGTTTGGCGAAGATCTCCAGGTCCGGACGCCGCGCCATGGTGCCGTCTTCGTTGAGGATCTCGACGATCACTGCTGCCGGTTCCAGCCCGGCGAGGCGGGTCAGGTCGCAGCCGGCCTCGGTGTGGCCGGCGCGGGTCAGCACGCCACCCGGGCGCGCCATCAGCGGGAAGATGTGGCCCGGCTGAACGATGTCGGCCGGTCCCGCGTTGGGGGCCACCGCGGTGCGCACCGTGTGGGCACGGTCGTAGGCGGAGATGCCGGTGGTCACGCCGTGCGCCGCTTCGATGGACAGGGTGAAGGCGGTGCCGTGCTTTTCGTTGTTGTTGCTCACCATCAGCGGCAGACGCAGCTGCTCGCAGCGTTCCTTGGTGAGGGTGAGGCAGATCAGGCCGCGGCCGTAGCGCGCCATGAAATTGATGTCCTCGGGACGCACCAGCGAACCGGCCATGATCAGGTCGCCTTCGTTCTCGCGGTCCTCGTCATCCATCAGAACGACCATCTTGCCCTGGCGGATATCTTCGATGATTTCTTCAGTCGTATTCAGTGCCATTGTCTTGTTCAGTCCGGTGCTCGTTTTTTAATGGTCGCGCTCTGACGGCGCTGTTATTTCAGAAAGCCATGCTGGGCGAGAAACTCCATCGTCATGCCGCCGCCGGACGGCTGCGCTGCCCGCTCGCCCAGCAGCAGACGTTCCAGATAGCGGGCAATGACGTCCACCTCGAGATTCACGCGCCGCCCCGGTGCAAAATCCGCCAGGGTGGTTTCCTGCAGCGTGTGCGGCACGATATTCAGTTCGAACTCTGCGCCCTGCACCGCATTGACGGTGAGGCTGACGCCGTCGATGGTAACGGACCCCTTGGCGGCGATGTACTTCGCCAGTTCCGTGGGGGCCTTGATACGAAAGCGTACCGAACGGCCGTCACTGCCGCGGCTCAGCACCTCGCCCACACCGTCCACATGCCCGCTCACCAGATGGCCGCCGAGGCGCGAGGTGGGCGTCAGCGCCTTTTCCAGGTTGACGCGGCTGCCCACGCGCAATTCAGCAAAACTGGTGTGCGCCAGCGTCTCGCCGGACACATCGGCCCAGAAACCATCACCCGGCAGCTCCACCGCCGTCAGGCACACGCCGTTGACGGCAATGCTGTCGCCCAGCTGCACATCGCCCAGGTCCAGCACACCGCTGCGGATGCGCAGGCGGTAATCGACGCCCTGCGGCTGCAGGGCGGCGACCTCGCCGATGGCCTGGATGATGCCGGTAAACATGATTTATGCGTTCGCCTTCTGCTCGACCCTGGCGGTGATACGCCAGTCCTTGCCCACCGCGCGCAGGTCGGTGACGTTCAGTTCGATGCGCTGCTCCATGCGTTCCATGCCCGGCAGGCGGAACAGGCCGCGGGCCGCGTCGCCCATCAGGAGCGGCGCCATGTAGATTACCAGTTCGTCCACCAGTCCAGCCTGCAGCATGGCGCCGCTCAGGGTGGCGCCGGTTTCCAGCAGCACCTCATTCACCTGGCGCGTGGACAACAGCGCCAACGTGCCTTCCAGATCGACGCGGTCGAGGCCGTGCGGCAGGTGCACCACCTCGGCGCCGGCCTGTTCCAGGCGCTGCCGCGCCGCGCTTTCGTCACAGGCGGTCACCACCAGCACGCCGCCGGGCTGGGCCAGCAGGCGCGAAGATTCCGGCATCGACAGGCGCGGGTCCAGCACCACGCGCAGCGGCTGCCGCTCATGCCCCCCCGGCAGCGGAAAGCGCACCGTGAGATTGGGGTCGTCCGCCAGCACGGTGCCGATACCGGTGACAATGGCACAGCTGCGCGCCCGCAGACGCTGCACATCCTCGCGCGCCGCGGCGCCGGTGATCCACTTGCTCTCGCCCGAGGCCATTGCGGTCCGGCCATCCAGGCTCATCTCCAGCTTGCAGCGCACGTAGGGCCGCTCATCGCGCATGCGGCGGATGAAGCCGGGATTCAGCGCTTCGGCCTGGGTCTGCATCAGACCGGCGGCCACCGCGACACCGGCCTCATGCAGACGCCGCAATCCATTCCCCGCCACCAGCGGGTTGGGATCCTCCATCGCCGCCACCACCCGGGCCACACCGGCGGCGAGCAGGGCATCCGCACAAGGCGGCGTGCGGCCGTGATGGCTGCAGGGCTCCAGCGTCACATAGGCGGTGGCGCCGCGCGCCTGTACACCGGCCTGGGCCAGCGCATGCACCTCGGCATGGGGACCGCCGGCGATCTCGTGCCACCCCTCGCCCACCACCGCATCGTCCTTGACGATGACGCAACCGACACGCGGGTTGGGCGTGGTGGTGTACAGGCCGCGCTCCGCCAGTTGCAGGGCCCGGGCCATATAGGCGTGATCGGCAGCGGAAAACTCAGACATCGGATTATTTTTTATCCCCATCGAGCAGGGTGAGCTGACTGCGCTTCACCTGGGCCGGCGGCTCGTTCTGCAGGCGCTCGATCTCCTCGCGGAAGGCATTCACATCCTGGAAGCGGCGATACACCGAGGCGAAACGCACGTAGGCCACCTCATCCAGTTCGCGCAACTCCTCCATCACCCACTCGCCCACCAGGCGCGTCGGCAGTTCACGCTCGCCGCTGCTGCGCAGGCGATGCAGGATGCGGCTGATGGCGGCCTCGATGGCCTCGGTGCCTACCGGGCGTTTCTCCAGTGCACGCAGGAAACCGGCGCGCAGCTTGTCCTCATTGAATGGCTCACGCACCCCGCTCTGCTTCACCATGCGCGGCATCACCAGCTCGGCAATCTCGAAGGTGGTGAAACGCTCGCTGCAGGTCAGGCACTCGCGCCGGCGCCGCACGGCATCGCCGTCATTGGCCAGACGCGAGTCGATGACCTTGGTGTCGGGGGCGTCGCAGAAGGGGCAGCGCATCGCTAAGTTCCAAGTGGCAAGTTACAAGTTGCAAGATTTCTATCTTGTCACTTGCAACTTGATACTTGTTACTGGCCGTAAACCGGCAGACGCTTGCACACCTCGAGCACCTTGGCCTTCACCTGCGCGATAACGGCGGCGTCGCCGCGCGCATCGATCACGTCGCAGATCCAGCCGGCCAGTGCGGTGGCCTCGGCCTCCTTGAAGCCGCGGGTGGTGATGGCCGGGGTGCCGATGCGGATGCCGCTGGTGACGAAGGGCGACTGCGGGTCGTTGGGCACCGAGTTCTTGTTCACGGTGATGTAGGAGTTGCCCAGCCAGGCATCCACATCCTTGCCGGTCAGACCCTGCTTGATGAAGCTGACCAGGAACAGGTGGTTGTCGGTGCCGCCGGACACCACATCGAAGCCGCGCTCGATGAAGACCTTGGCCATGGCGCGGGCGTTGACCACCACCTGCTGCTGGTAGGTCTTGAACTCCGGCTGCAGCGCTTCCTTGAAGGCCACCGCCTTGGCGGCGATGACGTGCATCAACGGGCCGCCCTGGATACCGGGGAACACCAGCGAGTTGAGCTTCTTCTCCAGGTCCGGGTTGGACCTGGCGAGGATGATGCCGCCACGCGGGCCGCGCAGGGTCTTGTGGGTAGTGGTGGTGGTGACATCGGCGATCTGCACCGGGTTGGGGTACACGCCCGCCGCCACCAGGCCGGCGACGTGGGCCATGTCCACGAACAGGAAGGCACCCACCTTGTCGGCGATGGCGCGGAAGCGCTGCCAGTCGACCACGCGGGAGTAGGCGGAGAAACCGGCGACGATCATCTTCGGCTTGTGCTCCAGGGCCAGCGCCTCGACCTGGTCGTAGTCGATCTCGCCGGTCTTCTCGTTCAGGCCGTACTGCACGGAATGATAAATCTTGCCGGAGAAGTTGACCTTGGCGCCGTGGGTCAGGTGGCCGCCGTGGGCCAGGGACATGCCCAGTACGGTGTCGCCCGGCTCCAGCAGCGCCATGTAGACGGCGGCATTGGCCTGGGAACCGGAGTGGGGCTGCACGTTGGCGTAATCGGCGCCGAACAGCTGCTTGGCGCGGTCGACGGCCAACTGCTCGGCCACGTCGACGTATTCACAGCCACCGTAGTAGCGCTTGCCGGGGTAGCCTTCGGCGTACTTGTTGGTCAGGGAAGAGCCCTGGGCCTCCATCACGCGCGGGCTGGCGTAGTTCTCGGAGGCGATGAGTTCGATGTGCTCTTCCTGGCGCACCCGCTCCTGCTCCATCGCGTTCCACAGTTCGTCGTCAAACCCGGCAATGTGCATCTGCTTGGTAAACATCCGGTATCCCCTGGCAAAATCGGTAGAAGAATCAGAAATATGCACGCCGGCCCATGCACCGGCGGAAAGGGTACGAATATTACCCGATCCGGGCCGATATTGCATGGTATGCCCCGGAGAGGTGCCGCCGGCCACCCCGCCCCCGGAAATCGCCATTTTGCCTCTGTTGCCCTTGAGGGGAGCGTTCATTAGGGGTGGAATACGGGGCATGAGCACCCGCATTCCACCCGCACTCAAGTGGCTAATCGATAAGCGCGCCAGGCTGGACGCAGAGATACGGCGAACGGAAGCCTCGCTGGCGAAGGCGAAAAAGCTGGTGACCGAGTTGTCCCGTCTGAAGCGCAGCTTGGCAGCCATCGACCAGACGATCGCCTTACATGAGATAAAGGTTGATGTCAGCCTTATCCAGCCGATAAGGAGCCAATACGTTCGGATCAACCTGCCCCACGGCGAACTCACTAAGTCGATCTTGATGTGCTTGCGCCTATACGCAGGGGAGCGCCCCATCTGCACATTAGAAATTGTTTCTTTTATCGAAGCGCGCTACGCCGATCTTGGCGCTACACCCGAGCGGCGGTCGCGCCTATCTCGATCAGTTCATTACCGGATTAAAAACCTTGTTAGAGAGGGGGTCGTTCAGCGTCATCACAGTCCAACATCGAACGGTTACGGGCTATGGAGCTTGTCGCCGGATGGCGATGAAAGCTGATGGTGACGCTAAATTCCCCCGTTTTTACCCCAGGTATTCGAGCCCTAGCCGATTGCCCTGGGCATAGCCTTTCCAAGCCTTGGATGGCCCAGCGCCGAATATTTTCTGCATGAGTTCGCTGAACTTCTCGGCTAGTGTCATGCGCCTGACATCCTCCCTCCACGCGAACTCGTTGGCATAGAACGCCAAATATTGAGGCCGCATGCCGTGGTACACACCGTACTCTCCGCGGCGCATTCGGCTGAAATAAGACTCTGCGTGATTGTTGTTTACGCCATCGTCGGTAGCGTATTCGGCCGAATGTCTGACGGTGCGGTGCGTAAACCAGGCGGACAGTGACATGTAGCCATTTCCGTCATCCGACCAAATCTCTGATGCTCCATCGACATATTTCCTGATTGCAGGAATGACGTGCCGGGCATTCTCGGAATTGACGACGGCAACAATACTGCGTTCCGCACCTTCGCCCGGTACAGGCGAGACCTGACGCAACGTAAGCACAATACGGCGTTTTTTCAGCTTCTCGCGGTTCCATGGCTCGATGTGGCTGTTCTTGTTGTGAGGAACCATCCCCGCCTTTCGGTTGCGCAAGCGGTTGTTAACGATGGCTGAAGTGGCCTTGGTTCTCTTTCGTGGCCTGCGCGGCTTGCCGCAGAAGTGCCCGCCGTCAACCTGGACGAGCCCTTTCAGGGGTGACAAGTCGCGCTTTTCCCACAGCGCCTCTCGTGACTTCATGAGGTTCTGGTAGGCGGTTCTGAGCGTTACCCTAAGCCGCGAATGTAGCCGATTAGCGGCACAGCCCTCCGGCGCAGTAATGAACTCATACAGAAGCACCAGCAGCTTTCTGAAGGGCAGTTTCCGATGGGCAAAGGGGGTTCCTGTCGTCACGCTAAACACGGTATCGCAGTGCTTACAACGCCACTGACGCCGCTGCCGGCGGACATAGTGTTTGTCGAGCGCCCCGCAAGCCGGGCACGGCATTTCTGTGGTGCTGCCCCAGCGGAGCATCACGAACTTCTCGTGAGCCTCTTCCTCCGTCAGATCCGTAAAATCCCAGACGCTGAGGTCTCTGTAAGTCTTTGATTGGCTGAATGGTTGTGCCATTTCTTGATTAACTCCATGATTCTGGAGCCAATCCCGCAGGCAAAGCGCGGCCGTAGGCGCGCAGGCCAAAGGCCCGAACGCCCCTACTTGAAAGCAAAACGGCAACGTCACCGTGCTTGACAACAAACAAGACGGTCGTTACTGTTTAACCGTTCGCGTCGAAATCGAACAGTTCAATGAAAGAGCCTCGGGACTGCCATCCCGTGGCTCTTTTGCTTTCTGCCCTAGCTGTTATCCATTGGGTTGGTACTCTCTTTGGTTGAAAGATGCTTTCCATGACATCGGAAAGCGTTTATTCGCATTCCCCGTAGAGAGGAACACAAATTCCTGCACCCCGCTTTAAGCGGGCGGACATCTCCGCCAAGCTTCCTGGAAACGCGCCAGAAACCTAGGCAGTCGGTAGGTTTATTTCTCCGCATTCCCCTTTGGGGCCTTTGGTCTTTCCCCGGTCGCCTGGCGCTGGATGGTCAGCCATTTGGCTACATCAGCCGTCAACGCAAACCAACCCCGCCGACCAGGTAACGTGAAGACGTGAACGCCGACCTCTCCTCTCTGCTTGCTGCGATGAAAGGCGGCATAGCTCTTGAAGCCCAGAGCAGCGTATAGATCGCGGCCGCCAAGCGTCGGGCCGTAATGGCTAACCATCTGTTCCAGCAACTTTTGTGGCGATACCTGGGGCATCTCGAACCTTTAACTCCATTGAGTTCGGCGTAGTTTGACAAGCCGTAACTTCGGCAGATAGGCTCGTCAAACCCCGATTCAAGTGACACCAATAATGGGCAAATCCAAAGGCGGGCAACCCAAGCACTGGGCAGAAAAAGCTCGGGTTTGGGCTTGGTACTCGGAGATCAGGCGGCGACCGGGATGGAACGACTATTGGCTAGACCATGAGTTCGCCTGGACTGAGGAAGGTAAAAAATCGCGCAAAAGCGACAATCGGCCTCGGACATTTGAATGGATTCGAAAAGTAGCTCGGCAGCCACGCGGACGGGATGAACGCTGGCACGATATGTCGGGACTCGTCACCGCCGTCGATCAGCATCCTCAGTTCGCCGGCACAAGAAAACTGTATGAGTCGGCTATCTGGGATATGTTCCAGGAGAACACGCCAAAGCCAGAGGCGGTACAACGCCGTATCGTCAAATTGATGGCTGATAACAATCTTGTGTTGGCACACCCATCGAAACTTTTTACACCAGGCAATAAATGGCAATCTTTGAGTGACGCCACGCTCTTTGATCGATGCCTAGAATTGAGTTTGCGCGAAATGGACCGGCTTTGCGGCCTGGAGCTGGTTTGGTCGCTGTACGTGTTAACTGAATCTGCGGACAAATGGCCGATTCGCGAACGAATCGAATTAATTGCTGATCGGTTACTAGATGAGTTCTTTGCAAACTATCTAAGTGATAGGGAGCCGCTTGTTTACTATGATATGGCGATAAGATCTCTCCAACAGACCCATATGGATTTTTCGTCCCGGAACGTTGGGGGATACAGAGATATAAACGCCATGACAAAGTGGCCAATCGTTCCAGAAACGCTGGTAGGCCATTTAACGGAGCAGGAACTTATTATGTCGAATTCTATTTTATTATTCAGAAAATCCTAATCAATATTGAAGGGCCTATTCTCCCGACTCATCTTCCAGCACTGCCTCTCGTTCTACCTAACAGCGAGCGTATTTAGGTACCGTTACACGCGCACTCGCAGTCTCGCGGATGAACTGCAAAAAATGCCGAGACAAGGCTCACTTAATCACTCTTGTATTCGATGCGAAAATGACTGATACCCTTTCCCCAGAGAAGCGCAGCGCACTGATGGCGAGGATAAAAGGGAAGGACACGCGACCTGAGATATTGATTCGCCATCTGTTGTTTTCTTTGGGATATCGCTACCGCTTACATCGTACAGATCTTCCAGGAACGCCTGACATTGTTTTTCCGGCACGCAAAAAGGTTATTTTTGTTCATGGCTGTTTCTGGCACGGACATAACTGTCGGAGAGGTAATCCTCCGAAAAGTAACAGGGAATATTGGCTGCCAAAATTAAAAGAAAATTCTGAGCGGGACACGAAAGCTCGAAAATTGCTGGCCAAACTTGGCTGGAAAGCGATCACCATATGGGAGTGTCAGCTAGCAAATCCGGAGAAAGTTGCTAAACGCCTTATTAAGTTCTTGGATAATTAATAAATATGATATAATAATCGGTTGGTTGCGATAAATGTTTTTTTCTGGAAATAACGTACAGTATGCGATATAAGCCTTAAATGAAGAATAATAATTCTCCGAAACTTATGGATTTATTTTGCGGATGCGGAGGGATGAGCCTCGGAGCGGCCCGGGCGGGGTTTGATGTAGTGCTCGCTGCCGACAACGACGCTCGTGCGTTGGGTGCCCATTCGCGCAATTTTCCAGCATCTCAGCACCTGCTTAAAGACTTATCTACGGCCACCGGAAATGAGTTGTTGGCTGAAGCCGGGTTAAAGCGGGGAAGTATCGACGTTGTTGTCGGGGGACCGCCGTGCCAAGGCTTCAGCCGTATCGGCAAACGTAATCCGAACGACGTGCGCAACGAGTTGGTCTGGCATTATGGAAGGATTGTAAGAGAAATCGGACCTCGTATCCTCGTAATGGAAAATGTGGTCGGTTTGACTGATGCCAAATACAGCAATGTTCTACAGGACGTGATGACTGAGTTAAGGCGTGATTATCACTTGTTCGAACCGTTCCAATTGGCAGCTACCACGGCAGGTGCACCAACGACAAGAACTCGCGTTTTCTTAATCGGATTCAAGCGTGATGCGAGGAATCTGGCAATCAATTTCGACATGCAACTGCAATCGGGAGCTCATAGCGCACCAATAGTTAGAGATGCCTTGCATGGTTTGCCGTTTGACGTTAATCCTGATTGGAGGAAGGGGAAAACTAAACGAAAGGTGAACATCTCAAAGGACGGGTTCTTCTTCGAATCAGTGAAGAACAGAGTTCCGGCCGGTGTTGGTGATCCCGATGCGATTGAAGACTGCATTGAGCGAGGGCTCGTTACTGGATGCATCGGTACGCAGCATTCAATGGAGTTGACGAAAAGGTATGCTGCTCTGGAGTACGGGGAAGCCGATCCGATAACGAAATCAGTGAAATTAAATCCTCACGGATATTGCCCCACTTTGCGAGCCGGTACCGGCCCTGCAAATGGATCTTTTCAAGCGGTACGTCCAATCCATTATCAAAGACCTAGAGTAATAACTCCAAGAGAGGCTGCTCGTTTGCAAGGGTTCCCTGATTGGTTCCTTTTTGATGATACGAAATGGCATTCGTTTCGGCAGATCGGTAACAGTGTAAGCCCTCTTGTGAGTGAATATATCTTATCCAAACTATTTCCCCTTATGTGATGCATGGAATGAACAGCAATGGAAAGCAGCGATAGCGATATTGTTAGAGCCTCACCGACTAAACGGTTCTTCATAAGTATTCTCGTCAAAGACCTGTATCTGATCGATTCCATTGTTGAGCTTGTCGACAACAGCGTGGATTCGGCGCGCGCAAAATTCGGCACAGATTTGAGTGCGGCGCTGATCGCGCTTAATTTTGATAAATCCGAGTTCAAAATAAGTGACAACGCGGCAGGTATCGATGTAGATGTTGCCCGCAACTACGCATTTCGCTTTGGCAGAGCGGAAGGTGCGCCGTCTACCCCAGGTTCTGTTGGAGAGTTTGGCGTAGGCATGAAGCGTGCCTTATTTAAGCTCGGGCGCAAGTTTAATGTCGAATCAATAACGGCAACGAATTCTTTTGTATTGCCGGTGGACGTGGACGACTGGGAGCGCGAAGGCGATCAAGACCCTTCTACATGGGCGTTTAAATTTTCCCATGTTGACAAAAACGCTAACCAACAAACTACAGGTACCACGATCAAGGTTGAACGTCTCTACGACACAGTAGCGCTAGAATTTGATACAACTTCGTTTGCGACGCGCCTTGCTAATAAAATTGCAGAAGCACATAGCGAAAGTTTAGCCGCCGGCTTGCAAATCACTGTCAACAACAGAGCCGTCAATGCCGACACGGCAAAACTGCTGAACGCAGAAGGACTGACGCCGATACACCGAACGTTCAAGTTCGATGTCGACGGCAAAGAAATCAAAGTCACCATAGCTGCGGGCGTTGAGCAGCCAAAACTTAGTGATGCAGGCTGGTATGTATACTGCAATGGCCGAATGATTCGCAAGGCGGATAAATCGTCTGAAACCGGATGGGATACCGAACTTGAAGACGGGCAGGAAAAAATACCGAAACCACACTGGCAGTTTCGAAGATTCCGCGGTTATGTTTTCTTCGAATCGGATTTTCATGACGTGCTGCCATGGAACACTACTAAAACAAATTTGGATGTCGAATCTCCGGCATATCGGCGTATCAAGTCGGATATGATCGCTGCTTTGCGAGAAGTTATCACGTTCCTTAACCGCGTGGATGAAGAAGCAGGACATGAAGAAAAGCCGCTGACCGATCTCATTGAGTCGGCAGCTAGGACACCCGTCTCGCAATTATCAATAAGCGAAAAATTGGTGTATACAGCTACGGCCAACACAGGAGTAGTAAAGAAGGAAGTGCGAATCAGCTATACCCGCGACTCTGAGGTTGTGGAAAAGGTAATGGAGGCGCTTGGTGTTAAAAACAGGCGCGAAGCTGGTGAGCTTACTTTCAATTACTACGTCGATAGTGAGGGGCTCAATGGCGGGTAGTTTTAAAAAAATAGACTACCGTCTGCGGCCAGCAAAAGCCGTAGAGCGCAGGATGCTCGCAGAAGCTTTTCTGCGTTTGCGCGAGTTCGGGGCAATTGAATCTTATCGTTATGTTGGGATGGGGTCTGTTTATTTTTCCGATTTTTCCGTTTTCTTCCCGGCTTGTGGCTTCCAGTCTATGATCAGCATCGAGGACTGTACAGACCCAACGATTCAGAAGCGGTTTGATTTCAATCTTCCATATGGACATATCGAGCTGTGTTTTCAACATTCAAGTCAGGCAATAAAGGATATTGACTGGACCGTTCGTTCGGTCATTTGGCTCGACTACGACGGCTCTCTTGATAAAAGCGTTTTGGACGACGTTTCATTTCTCGCATCAAAAGTAACTCCAGGCTGCTTGCTTGCCGTTTCAGTTAACGCAAAACTCGACGACGAAGATCAAGGAACAGCTCCGCCCCTTGAGGTCCTTGTTGACCGGTTGGGGGACAAAAATAAGATTCCACTGAGCGTTGTTAGCGAAGGCAGACTCAGACCAAAAGACGTGCTCCCTGTTTATAGAGAGATTATTGACAATGAGATTAAATCTGCGTTGCTTGACAGAAACGCGGGTCGCCCTGAAGCTCAACGACTAGAATATCGACAGATTCTTTACTTTTCATACAAAGACGGTGCTCCCATGCTAACTCTGGCATGGGTTTTCATGGATTCCGGGCAGCGCGAGATATTTGCAAAATGTGGCTTCGACAAGCTGACTTTCTATCGTGATGGCGAACTGCCTTTTAATATCGATATTCCGCTTCTAACAAACGCAGAGATGCGGGCGATTAATCGGATTAAAAGTACGCCGGGCGCAGAACCGCAGGAACCATTACCGATTCCGGAGAGGGAAATAACCAAGTATTTGGCGCTAAAGCGGTACTGGCCGCTAGTGGGCAATCCGGAGTTAACATAAGCAAGCCTCCCCATCTTTTATAGGTGATTGCGTATATTGGTCGCATTGCTCTTCGTGTTCTCCCGAGCGATGAGCAACTATTCCATTGATAGCACGCTTAACTTGATAGAAACACTCAACTTAAGTGTGCATCAGAGACCAAATGGCGCCGGAAATGAAAAAGCCCCGCCGAAGCGGGGCCGTGCAATGAATACCTGTCCACTGGTCAGCTTCCCTGGGCCCTGACGGGCTTCTCTTTCTCTCCTCCCCCTTTCCGGGTTGTAATCCGTGGGAGCCCGGTTTCGCCGGGCTCCTACAATGCCTTCTTAGAACAGCGCTTCCTTGTAGGTGTCGTCTCCCACCTCCGTCAGCGCATTCTTGATCGCGTCTGGCGACTTCATGATGTTCATGAAGCTGTTGGCCCCCATCATGGACAGGTCCGGGAAATTGATGGCGATGCGGAAACGCGCATACAGCGAATACACCTTGCGCTCCGAGACGAGGATTTCATACGGCAGATGCGCCGTGGAGCGCAGCGGTTTGAAATCGATCTCGCTCATGATGAAGGCGTCGTCCATATCCTTCTTCTTGTCGCTGGGTGCCTTCATTGCCACGCCGAACACCACCTCATTCTTGCCCGGGATGTCGATACGATACACCTGGGTCACGCCGGCCACCCCCTTGGCCAGACGTTCCGCCACCGCCTTCACGGCCTTCTCGTGGCTCGGATACATGGCGTGGGTGGACGGCTCATCGAAATACTCCATGCCGAACATGTAGTGGTACTTGCGCAGTTGCTTGGGGGTCAGGCCATCCGCCGGACCGAACTGCTCCATATTACCCAACACCTGGGCCAGCTTGGCGGTCACTTCCGCCAGATCACCGTCCATGCGATAGGCATGGGCCATGTAGGTGGGGTTGGTATAGGCCACCTGCAGCTCACCGTTGACGTTGGTGACCGACACGCGCTGCGCCGCACCATAACCGCCGAACTCGGATTTGGCTGCGTTCTGCTTCAGCTGCTCATTGGTCACGGCAATGATGGTCGCCGTGTCGTAGGGCATATAACTGCCCACCACCTCGAAACCGCCTCCGGTCAGCTTCTGCTTGACCTCGGCAACCGCCGCGGCCATGTCGCCGCTGGTCTTGTAGGCCAGGATGAACGGCTTCAGCTTGTCGTCCGCCTGCGCGGTCAAAACCAGGGCCAGCAGCCCCAGCATCACTACCATCTGCTTGATAATTTTCATGACTCCCACTCCGATTTTTGTGCGCTAAAAATAAGGGGCAGCAAGTCTGTCACCTGCTGCCCCTTAACCATCGTCCTAACTATGCGGTCCTCCAACAGGGAAAAATTCCCGGATTAGAAGTTCATGCGCAGGGAAATGGTGTAGCTGGTCTGGGAGTGAGTAGTCTTGTGGCTGGTCGCCGTGGCCGGAACGCTACCATTCATGGTGCCATCATCGAATGCGTCAGAAATCGCGCCCGTCTGGACCGACTTGCTGACCTCATCTGCAAGAACCACAGCGCCTTCCAGCATCATGTTCTTGCCGATGGCATAGCCGCCGCCGAAGGTAAAGTGAGTCTCAACGATGCCCGGGAACAGGTGGTTGTTGAACATATTGATGGCCTGGTTGCTGTAGGTCGTTGCCGGGTTTGCGACATTGGGCAACACCTTGATCGGGTCATCACTGCTGTTGAAACCGACGCCTACCCAGTAACCGTTACCGGTGTACTTGGCACCCAGGGCGATGATGTCCTGATCTTCCCAGTTGAAGTCCTTGTAGCCGTCGGCAGAACCCCACTTGATCTGCTTGTAGTCCACGGTGAACATCCACTCGTTCATGCTGTAGGCGACGCCTGCCTTGATCTGCGCCGGCTGCTCCAGCTTGTCGGAGTTGATGGTCTGCATGCCGTTGGGGCCGATGCCAAAACCGTCTGCCGCCACGGTGAGCTGGTCCTTGTATTCCATGCCGATGGCCGACTGGTAGGCCAGGGCCACGGTCAGCTGGCTGTTGACGTCGTAGTACATGCCGATGTTGTAGCCGGTGCCCAAGTCAGTGGACACGCCGTTACCCGTGTTGCCGGCCGGGGTCACGTAATTGATGTCCAGTGCACCGTACTGAATAACCGGGGCAATACCGAAACCAAAATTGTCCTTGTTGTAGGCCAGGGTCGGGGCAAACTTCATCAGCTGCAGGTTGGTGTAACCATGGATCAAGCCACCGGCGTCAGCATCCGTAGCTTCACCACGATAGTCCACGCCCATGCCGGCAGTGCCGTACATGCCGATACCGAAGGTCAGGTTGTCGTTGATGCGGGTGGACATGGACACTTCCGGAATGACACTCATGTCGGCATCACTGGTCTTGCTGGCCTGGGCACCGGTGAAGTTCGACTCGGCCTTCACGTCCGGCATGAACACGGTACCGCCGAAGGCGAACTCGGTGCCCTGGGACTTGCCCAGCAGGGCAGGATTGGTCAGCGCATTTTCAGAGCCAAAAAAGGCGGCGGTGCCGGTGCCGCCCAGGGCGCGCGCCTGAGCGCCCAGACCGATGAGCTCATCGCCGTTGGTGGCGAATGCGGCAACGGGCAGGGCTGAGCAGGCGGCGGCGATGGAAGCGGCGAGCAGACGCTTGGAATTCTTCATTCGGGATCTCCTTGGTTTAACTGTGGGAACGATGTTTGTTGTTTATTGTCTTGTTAAGTTTTTATATGACGCCGGACACGATATTGCCTGTGTTTATGGGGTGTCAAGAGAGCAAAAGAATTTAAGTATTTGTGAATATTAATGTTTTCTTATCATCAAGAAATGACAATGGGTTAGAAACTGTACCCTCAGTACGATTTATGGGTAATTGACATAAGCCTGCAGCGGCAAGCGGAAAGCAACGCCCCCTTGCGGCACATCGGCGACGCACTTCCGTACTGCGGTTTGGCCCTGCTGCAGGTGCTCCACCCCCCTCCTGCCGGTTTGCCTCGCCGTCTAATACTGCGTCCTCCGATACCCTGCCCCCTTGTGAATGGCGGCGGCACTATCCATGCGCCCAGAAAAAAACCCGCCGAAGCGGGTTTTTTCTGGGTCACAACCGTAACGCTTACATGTACAGGCAGATGTCCGACTCACCGGCAAACTCGAAGAATTTGGCGGCACCGGCATACTCCATCCCGTCGATGAAATCGCTATGATTAAAACCGAACAGTTCCACGGTCATCTGGCAGGCGGTGAAGCGTACCTCCGCCTCCTGACAGAGTTCACGCAGCTCTGCGATGGTGGCCACGCCGTTATTGGCGATGGTCTTCTTCATCAGCGCAGTGGCCAGTGACTCGAAGCCGGGGATATTGGCCTGGACGATGTTGGGGATGTTCCAGTTGATGCCGCGGAACCACTTGGGACCGAACGGCATCTTCATCGGCATGCCGGGGTTACCCAGCGGACTGACCTTGAGACCGCTCAGGTCCTTGCGCACCAGCTGCAGGCCGTAGAACGTGAAGAAGATCTCCACTTCGTAGCCCAGAGCCGAAGCAGTGGACGCCAGGATGAACGGCGGGTAGGCCCAGTCCAGGGTACCCTTGGTGGCGATGATCGCCAGTTTCTTCTGATCGGACATTTTGGAGCCCCCTCCTCAGAAATTTATTGTTTTATGCTTTCTTGATCAGGAATACGAACTTGCCGCCTTCTTCGCCGGAGGACAGCAGGGTGTTGCCGGTCTGCTTGGCAAAGGCTTCGAAATCCTTCACGGAACCCGGGTCGGTGGCCACAATCTTCAGCACCTGACCGGAACCCATGCCACCCAGGGTCTTCTTGGCACGCAGGATGGGCAGCGGGCAGTTCAGGCCAGAAGCGTCCAGTTCTTGATCGAAATTCGCCATTGTTTCTCTCCTCAGGACTTTACGTCGGTTGAAAAAAAGGGCCCAAACAGCCCCAACTATTAGAATACAAGAGCGAACTTATATGACAAACACTGGGGGTAACGCAAGTTCGCAGCCACCTACCCGAAAGAGGTAGGCAGCGCTCCTGTACCGTAAAATACCGGCATTCAGGCGACCGCCAGACCGCCCTGCAGCCAGGCCATGATGCCGCCGCGCAGATTATAAACATTGTCCTTGCCCAGCGACGTCAGATAGGCACAGGCCTGGGCAGAACGGGCGCCGGTACGGCAATAGATGACCACCTCGGTGTCGTCAGGGATCTTCTCCACACTCATCGGCAACATGTGCAGCGGAATATTGGTGGCACCCGGGATAATGCCGGATGCAACCTCCATCGGGCTGCGCACATCGATGAGGCGCACCTGCTTTCCCTCACCTTCCAGCATGCGCTTGACGTCGAAGATTTCTATCTCTCTGAAATTGAACATGTTGAGGTGTGACCCCTGGTAAATTAGAAATTACTTATATTCTAGAAATGACCTCCGGCGATTTTCAATATCCCACAAGGGTAGTCCGCATTATTTCCTGCGAACCTATTGCCTCTTGCATCGGTCTCAAAGCTGGTACGATGCCCCCCTCATTCACGCGGTGCTGAGTCTTTGAAATTCGCCACTTATATCTGTGTGCTGCTGCTGGCGGTTACCTCGCCGGCCTTTGCCGCATCCGACGGCCTGGACCTGCCTGACATCGGTGACAGCTCCGCCACCGCCCTCACCCCTGCCGATGAGGAGCGTTTCGGTCGCGAAATGATGCGATCCATCCGCCATTCGGGCCGTCTGCTGACCGATCCCGAGGTGGAGGAATACATCCAGCAGTTGGGCTACCGCCTGGTATCCGCCAGCGAACAACCGGCGGCGGGCTTCCGTTTCTTCGTGGTCAGCGCTCCCAGCATCAATGCCTTCGCCATGCCCGGCGGCTACATCGGTATTCATACCGGCCTGATCACTGCGAGCCGCAGCGAAAGCGAACTGGCCGGAGTGATGGCGCACGAAATCGCTCACGTCACCCAGCACCATCTGGCGCGCAGCTTCGAGCGTGCCGGACAGATGAATCTGCCGATGACTGCGGCGGTCATCGCGGCCATCCTGCTTGGCGCCAGCAACCCGCAGATGGGAGAGGCCGCCCTGGCCGCCACCATGGCCGGCAGCACCCAGATGCAACTGGATTTTACCCGCAGCAACGAACGCGAGGCCGACCGGGTCGGCATCCAGATGCTTGCTGGCGCCGGTTTCGACCCGCAGGGCATGCCAGGCTTTTTTGAGCGGCTGCAGCAGGAGTATCGCTACGCCAGCACCGCCCTGCCGGAGTTCCTCAGCACCCATCCGGTCACGCTGGATCGTATCGCCGACGCCCGCAATCGCGCCGAGCAATATCCTGCCGCGCATGCCGCCGACAGCCTCAACTACCAGTTGGTGCAGGCCAAACTGCGCGTGCTGGAAGCACGCAATCTCAATGTCCTGGCACGGCAATATCGCGATGCCCTGACCGACAGCCGCGGCGTCGATGCGGCGGTGGAGCGCTATGCCTATGCCCTGGTGCTGCTCAGGCAACGCGACTATGCCCAGGGCCGCGAGCTGCTGGCCGCGCTGCGCCGCGCAGACCCCGGACGCATCGCCTACCTGCTGGCGCTGGCCGAACTCGAAGCCGCGGACAACAGGGCGGCCGTTGCCGAACAGATTTATCGTGAAGGGTTGCAGCTCCATCCCAATAACGGCCTGCTCACCCTCGCCCTCGCCGCCCATCTGCTGCGGGGGGACCAGCATGCCCAGGCCAGTGCACTGTTGCGCGAACACACCCGTAACCGCACTGCCGTCCCGCGCGCCTACGAACTACTGGCGGATGCCGAGACCCGCAGCGGCAACAAGGGCATTGCCCATATCGCCCTGGCCGATTACTACCACAGCCTCGGTGAGACACAGACCGCCATCGAGCAGCTCAATCTCGCCCGCCGCAGCGGCGGAATGGATTTCTATTACCAATCCCTACTCGAGGCCAAGCTGGCACAATTCAAGGAAGAATCCAGACCGACATCAAGGCATTGACCCGCAGCGCTGCAGTCGCTGGGGCGTACACGCCTCCCCCACTCAGGCTATCCCCACAGCCTGTCTCTGAAAATTTTCCCCGGCGCGGGAATAAAGCCGCGCACCACGTCCACTATTAGCAATAAGTACGCAGGTTAATTGCGCGCCGACAATATAGAAGCAATTCAGCTATTTCTAATATGCGTGCATGAATTGTTTATATTTTTTGTCGGGGTTGTTCCAGACAGCAAATTTGTTTTATATCTAGAAACAGCACAGCAAGGACGATGCAGAACCGCTACCCTGCATCAGCAGGTATCAGAACCACAACAACACGCGCTGCAGCGCGTGTAACAACACCAACGAGGAGGCAATAATGCGGAAGCCCGCCAAACTGATAACCGCCGCCAGCGCCGTCGCGGCAATGCTCGGCGCCCTGGTCCTCTCGGCGCCGGTACTGGCTGCCGACCCGGCAGTCCTTGCCGAAGGCAAGAAGATCGCCGAAAACAATCGCCAGGGTAACTGCCTGGCCTGCCACATGATTGAAGGGGCCGACATGCCCGGTAACATCGGCCCCCCGCTCGTCGCCATGAAGGCCCGCTTCCCGGACAAGGCGAAGCTGCGCGCACAACTGTGGGATGCGACCAAGGCCAATCCCAACACCATGATGCCGCCCTTCGGCAAGCACGCGATCCTGACCGAAGATCAGATCGACAAGGTGCTTGAATACATCTACACCCTCTAATTTCAGCGAGCGATAGGAGTCCGTCAACGTGAATACCAAGCGCAGAATCTTTCTCAAGGGCACCCTGGCCGGCAGCGCTGTTGCCGTCGCCGTAGGCGCCGGCCTGCTCTCTCCCCGCCAGGTGCTGGCCGCCTGGCCCAAGGCCGCCTTCGAGGCCAAGGACATCGCCTCCAGC
>JANJXC010000031.1 GCA_024709225.1 Gammaproteobacteria bacterium
GGCCGAGGAGGTGGCCGACCTGTTCATCCTGCTCATCGGCACCGCCATTGCCGCCGACTTTGATCTCAACGATGCCTTCTGGCAGAAGATGGACAAGATCATGCAGCGCGACTCGCGCATGGTGAACGGCCGCATCCGCGTCTCGGAGTTCTGCGACTGATGCTCAAACTCATCGTTCTCGACCGTGACGGCGTCATCAACGAAGACTCCGACGACTACATCAAGTCGCCGGAGGAGTTCATTCCCATCCCCGGCAGCCTCGAGGCCATCGCGCGGCTGACCCAGGCCGGCTGGCGCGTGGTGGTGGCGACCAATCAGTCCGGGGTGGCGCGCGGCTACTATGACCTGGCCACCCTGCAGCGCATCCACGACAAGCTGCACCGCCTGCTGGCCCCGCTGGGCGGCCAGATCGAGGCGATCTTCTACTGCCCCCACGGCCCGGACGACCAGTGCGAGTGCCGCAAGCCTAAGCCGGGCCTGCTGCGCGATATCGAGGCGCGGCTGCAGGTGTCGCTGCAGGGCGTGCCGGCGATCGGTGACTCCTTGCGCGACCTGGAGGCGGCCCAGGCGGTGGGGGCCGCACCCCTTTTGGTGCGCACCGGCAAGGGGGAGCGCACCCTCGCCAAAGCCAAGGGCCTCGACGGCATACCGGTCTATGCCGATCTGGCCGCGGCGGTGGATGCGCTGCTGCGATGATCATCATCCTGCGTTCAGTGCTGTTCTACCTCGGCATGGTCGGCGCGCTGTTCCTGCTGCTGCCCTTCATGCCGCTGGTCTTTCCCTTTTCCTACCGCGTGCGCTACGCGGTGATGACCCGCTGGGCCCAGGTGGTGCTGTGGTGGCTGGCGCTCACCTGCGGACTGCGTTTCCGCGTCAGCGGGCAGGAACATATCCCCGCCGGCCCGGCCATCATCCTGGCCAAGCACCAGTCGGCCTGGGAGACGCTGGCCCTGCAGCGGGTATTTCCGCCGCAGACCTGGGTGCTGAAGCGTTCGCTGTTCCTTATCCCCATCTTCGGTTGGGGCCTGGCCCTGCTCAAGGCCATAGGCATCGACCGTGGCGCCGGCCGCAAGGCGCTGCAACAGGTGGTGGAGCAGGGGACGGATCGTCTCAAGAACGGCATCTGGGTGGTGATCTTCCCCGAAGGCACCCGCACCGCGCCCGGTATCCGGGGCAAATACAATATCGGCGGCGCCATGCTGGCCAAGAAGAGCGGCTATCCGGTGGTACCGGTGGCCCACAATGCCGGCGAGTTCTGGCGGCGCAACAGCCTGCTCAAGCATCCGGGCGTCATCGACCTGGTGGTCGGGCCGGTCATCGACCCGGCAGGCAAGGATACTGGCGAGATCAACACCCTGGTGGAGAACTGGATCGAGGACACCATGACCCGCATCTCCACCTTCCCCGCGGCCTCTGGCCCTATCATCAGTCCATGATATACTGATATAACTCAAGTTTTGGCGGCGCGTCTGCCGCAGACTCCAGACCCAGCCTCGAGGCAGCAATGGGCAACGGGACGGCTACCGCCCCGGGAGCAGATTTTCTTTTTCAAACTTCAGGAAGCATCGACATGCACAACCACCGCACCACCATCACGCAGTTCATCATAGAGGAGCAGCGCCACATCCCGGGCGCCACCGGCGACTTCACCTCGCTGCTCAATGACGTCGTCACCGCCTGCAAGGTGATCTCCAACCTGGTCAACCACGGCGCCCTGGTTGGCGTGCTGGGCGCCGCCGGCTCCGAGAACGTGCAGGGCGAAGACCAGAAGAAGATGGACGTGATCTCCAACGAGGTGTTCCTCAAGTCCAACGAGTGGGCCGGTCACCTGGCCGCCATGGCCTCCGAGGAGATGGAGGAGGTCTACCAGATCCCCAGCCAGTACCCGCGCGGCAAGTACCTGATGACCTTCGATCCGCTGGACGGCTCCTCCAACATCGACGTCAACGTCTCCGTCGGCACCATCTTTTCCATCCTGCGCTGCAAGGGCAACTGCGTGAATCCCAGCGCCGAGGACTTCCTGCAGCGCGGCACCGAGCAGGTCTGCGCCGGCTATGCCCTATACGGCCCCTCCACCATGATGGTGCTGACTACCGGCCGCGGCGTGAACGGCTTCACCCTGGACCAGAATATCGGTGAGTTTGTGCTCACTCACCCCAATATGACCATTCCCGCAGACACCCGCGAGTTCGCCATCAACGCCTCCAACATGCGCTTCTGGGAGGCCCCGGTGAAGCGTTATGTCGACGAGTGCCTGGCCGGCAAGGAAGGCGCGCGCGGCAGCGACTTCAACATGCGCTGGATCGCCTCCATGGTGGCCGAGGTGCACCGCATCCTGACCCGCGGCGGCGTGTTCATGTACCCGCTGGACAGCAAGATGAAGGCGAAGGGTGTCGAGGGCAAGCTGCGCCTGATGTACGAGGCCAACCCGATGGGCTTCATCGTCGAGCAGGCCGGCGGCGCCGCCATCACCGGCCAGCACCGCATCCTCGACATCCAGCCCAGCAGCCTGCACCAGCGCGTGCCGGTGATCCTCGGCTCCAAGAATGAAGTGGAACTGATCGCCAAGTACCACCAGGAAATGAAGTAAGCCTTTACGGGCTTGCGGAAAGCAGAAGGGGAAGGCGGTGACGCCTTCCCCTTTTTTGTTGCCCGGTCGCTGCGAGGGCAGAAGTCTGACTGACGGTCGCGCCGTGGCGCGGCCGTCCTCACACGTTTCTAGACGTCCAGATTGCTCACGTACAGCGCATTGGCCTCGATAAAGTCGCGGCGCGGCTCCACCTGGTCGCCCATCAGGGTGGAGAACACCTCGTCGGCGGCGATGGCATCCTCGATCTGTACCTGCAGCAGGCGGCGACTCTCCTGGTTCAGGGTCGTCTCCCACAGCTGTTCCGGATTCATCTCACCCAGACCCTTGTAGCGCTGGATGCTCTGGCCGCGGCGCGCGTCATCCAGCAGCCATTCCAGCGCCTGGCGGAAGCTGGAGACCTCGGTGCGGCGCTCGCCGCGCTGCACGTAGGCGCCTTCGCCAATCAGCCCGTGCAGCTCGCTGGCCAACCGGGCAATGGCCTGGTATTCCGGGGTGGAAACGAAGTCACCGGTGTAGCTGTAATCGCTGGATACGCCGTGACGCCATTCGGCGATCTGCACGCCTTCCACGGCGCCGTCCGGGGCATACTCGACGTGCAGCTCATAGCGGCGCTCGCCGGCGTCGTCACCGTTGAGACGCGCTGTGAGTTCCTCGAACCAGGGTACCGTCTTGGCGGCGTCGCGGAATTCGCCTTCCAGCAGAGGCATCAGGCCGATCATCTTTTCCAGAATGCGGCTGTTGTAGCGGCGACCCAGACGCTGGATGCCGCCCATCACCCCCTGGTACTGGCGCGCCAGGTTTTCCAACGCCACGCCGGCCAGGGGCGGCGCCTCGGCGGTGACAAAAAGATTAGCATTATCAATAGCTTGCTGCAAAAGATGGGCATTCAGCTCATGCTCGTCCTTGACGTAGCGCTCCTGCTTGCCCTTCTTCACCTTGAACAGCGGCGGCTGGGCGATGTAGATGTGGCCACGCTCGATCAGCACCGGCATCTGGCGGTAGAAGAAGGTCAGCAGCAGGGTGCGGATGTGGGAGCCGTCCACATCGGCATCGGTCATGATGATGATGCGGTGGTAGCGCAGCTTGTCCGGGTTGAACTCGTCGCGGCCGATACCGCAACCCAGGGCGGTGATCAGGGTGCCGACCTCGGCGGAGGACAGCATCTTGTCGAAGCGCGCCTTCTCCACATTCAGAATCTTGCCCTTGAGCGGCAGGATCGCCTGGGTGCGGCGGTCACGCCCCTGCTTGGCGGAGCCGCCGGCGGAGTCACCCTCGACCAGGAACAGTTCGGACAGGGCAGGGTCTTTCTCCTGGCAGTCGGCCAGCTTGCCGGGCAGACCAGCCACATCCAGCGCCCCCTTGCGGCGAGTCATCTCGCGGGCCTTGCGTGCCGCCTCGCGGGCACGGGCGGCGTCCACCACCTTGCCGGCGATGATCTTGGCATCAAGCGGGTTTTCCCACAGGTATTCCTGAAACTTCTCCGCCATCAGGGATTCGACGGCCTGCTTCACCTCGGAGGAAACCAGCTTCTCCTTGGTCTGGGAGGAGAACTTGGGATCGCGTACCTTGATGGACAGCACGGCGGTAATGCCTTCGCGGGCATCGTCGCCGCTGGTCGCCACCTTGGCCTTCTTGGCCAGGCCTTCCTGTTCGATGTACTGATTCAACATGCGGGTCAGCGCACTGCGCAGACCGGCCAGGTGGGTGCCGCCGTCGCGCTGGGGGATGTTGTTGGTGAAACAGTAGATATTCTCCTGGTAGGAGTCGTTCCACTGCATCGCCACCTCGACGCCGACCCCATCGCGTTCGCCGCTGACATAAAACACCGTGTTGTGCAGCGGCGTCTTGTTGCGGTTCAGGTGTTCGACGAAGGCGCGGATGCCGCCCTGATACTCGAAGGTATCTTCCTTGGCGCTGACTTCATCCACCAGGTGGATGCGCACGCCGGAGTTCAGGAATGACAGCTCGCGTAGGCGCTTGGCCAGGATGTCGTAGTGGAATTCGGTCTGGGTGAATATAGTGGCGGAGGGCTTGAAGCGGACCTCGGTGCCCGTGCCGGTGCTTTCTCCGACGACCGCCAGGGGGGCAACCGGGTCGCCCAGACGGTATTCCTGCTGGTGCAGCTTGCCGTCCCGGCGGATGGTCAGCTTCAGCGTTTCGGACAGGGCATTCACCACGGAGACGCCCACACCATGCAGGCCACCGGACACCTTGTAGGAGTTGTCATCGAATTTGCCACCCGCATGGAGGATGGTCATGATGACTTCCGCCGCCGAGCGGCCTTCCTCAGGATGGATATCCACCGGGATGCCGCGGCCGTTGTCACGCACGGTCACCGACGCATCACTATGGATGATGACATCGATCTGGGAACAATAGCCCGCAAGGGCCTCGTCGATGGAATTGTCGACCACCTCGAATACCATGTGGTGCAGGCCGGTGCCATCGTCGGTGTCACCGATGTACATGCCCGGACGCTTGCGTACCGCATCAAGGCCCTTGAGGACCTTGATATTGGAGGAATCGTAGGTTTTTTCGCTCATCGTCAACTCCCTTGTAAGGGCGGCATTATACCACTTCCGTTACAGCACCACGTTCCACGTGGAACATCGCTGTTGCGCTCCAGGGCGATAGGTCGAGCAGGTCCTTCTCCGTGGCGGTGACAAAGCACTGCGCACCGGTGCCTGCCACGGCGTGCAACAAGATCCGACGCCTGGACGCATCCAGCTCTGCCGGCAGGTCATCCAGCAACAACGCACACCGCCTGCCGCTAACAGACTGCAAATGCTGCATCTGGGCGATGCGCATGGCGCACACCGCGAGCTTCTGTTGGCCCCGGGAAAAGGTATCCGAGACGTCCCGAGCGTCACCCAGCAACAGACGCAAGTCTGCGCGATGAGGTCCGGACATGGTATAACCTGCCGCCTGCTCGCTGACGCGGTTGCGCATCAGCACCTCCAACAACGCACTATCCTTGGGCCAGCCCCGCCGGAGCGACAGGATAGGGACCTCATCGTCCACCAGCACCTTATATATATCGGTGAAGAGCGGGATAATCTGCGCCAAATATCGCTCCCGCAACAAAGCAACAGACTCCCCACACTCCGAGAGCCCCTGCTCCCACTGGCGCATCTCGGCGGCGGACGCACCGCTGCGCAATCCAGCATTACGCTGTTCGAGATAACGTCGATAGCGTTTCCATGTCTCCAGGAAACCATGTTCCACGTGGAACAAACCCCAATCCAGATAGGCCCGCCTTTCGCGCGGTTCGCCCTGCAAGAGATTGTGGGAATCCGGGGTGATCAGCTGCAGCGGGAGCAGCCCCGCTAACACGGAGGCAGAATCCTGACGTTCGCCATTGACCCGGATCTGCGTGACGTCCCCCAGCTGCTTTTGCACCCCAACACCGTAGACCCCGGCGCCAGTATCGATCCGACCGAATACGGTGGCCGCGGTTTGCCCGGACTGGATCAGCTTGCGTGCTTGAGTGGTACGAAAGGAGCGAGCCATACCCAGCAGATGGACGGCTTCGAGCAAGGTGGTCTTGCCGCTACCGTTGGCGCCGAACAGTAGATTCAGACCCGGGGAAGGGCAGAGAGAGACCGAGGTCAGATTGCGCAGCGAGCTGACCTCGAGAGAAATTAAAGCCATGGAGGAGGGGGGAGGGCCGGCCTCGCCGATTACAGGCGCATGGGCATAACGACGTAACGCGAGTTCTTGTCGCCTGCGCCATAGATCAGGCAGCTGCTGTTGGCATCGGTCATGCTCAATACCACCTGGTCCTGCTTGACCACGTTCAATGCATCCAGCAGATAGGACACATTGAAACCGATTTCGAATTCGGCGCCGTCATAGGAGATTTCGACTTCTTCCTCTGCCTCTTCCTGCTCAGGATTGTTCACCGTCGCCCGGAGCAGATTCTGGTCGAACTGCAGGCGTATGCCACGATACTTTTCATTGGAAAGGATCGAGGTGCGTTGCAGGGCTTGACGCAGAACGTGACGATCAGCGGTCACCAGGCGATCACCCGCCTTGGGCACCACCCGCTCATAATCAGGGAAGCGGCCATCGACCAGCTTGGACGTCATGACCACCTCGCCCAGCGCGACGCGGATGTGATTGCTGCCTACCGTGAGTTCGCACTGCGCCTCACCGTCACCCAGCAGGCGGCTCAATTCGAGAACACCCTTGCGCGGTATGATCACCTGCCTCTCTTCGCCGGCAACCTCGGGACTGTCGGTCTCGCTGATGGCGAGGCGGTGCCCGTCAGTCGCGACGGTGCGCAGTTGCCCTCCCTTCATCTCCAGCAACATGCCGTTGAGGTAGTAGCGCACATCCTGATTGGCCATACAGAACTGCGTCTGGTCGATCAGTCCCTTCAACACCTCCTGCGCCATGGACAGACGAAACGCCCCGGCGACACCTTCCGTCGCGGGATATTCGGTGGCCGGCAGGGTGCTCAAGGAAAAGCGACTCTTGCCGGAGCGTATCACCGCCTTGTCGCCGTCGATGGAGACCTCGACCACGGCCTGATCCGGCAGTGCGCGACAGATGTCATTAAATTTCCGTGCCGGCAGCGTAATCTCGCCATCGGTGCCGTTCTCCACAGTGGCGGTGGCGGTGAGCTCGACTTCCAGATCAGTGCCGGTCAGGGTGAGTTTGCCATTGGCGACCTGAACCAGGACATTGGCCAGGATCGGCAGGGTCTGCCGTTTTTCCACAACCCCGCCAACTACCTGTAACGGCTTGAGCAACGCTTCACGAGAGATGGTGAATTTCATGTCCTTGGCCCCGTCGCTTAGTTATTTCTTTTTTAATACGTAAACCAGTTATTAAACCTATTACGCCTCAAAATTCTGTGTGTAACTTGAAATTTACATTATTTAACAACAAGTTATATATTAGTAAACAACACCTGCAACAGGTGCGCAAACCGGTATTAACTGTGGATAAACACTGCTTTTATCCACAGGAGAAATATAAAAAATGTTACCCACATGCTGTCCCCATCATGTGGACAGGGTTCTCAACAGGTTTGCATGGTCCTCCGCGATACGCGGTTCGGTTTCCTTCAACTCCTGTATCTTGCGGCAGGCATGTATCACGGTGGTATGGTCGCGGCCACCGAAGGCATCACCAATCTCCGGCAGGCTGTGACTGGTCAACTCCTTGGCCAGGGCCATCGCCAGTTGGCGCGGTCGCGCCACCGAGCGGCTGCGCCGCTTGGACAGCAGGTCCGCCACCCGGATTTTATAATACTCCGCCACCGTCTTCTGTATGTTTTCGATGGTAACCAGCTTTTCCTGCAGCGCCAGCAGGTCGCTCAGCGCCTCCTTGGCGAAATCCAGCGTGATCGGCCGCGCGGTAAAGTGGGCATTGGCAATGACGCGGCGCAGCGCACCTTCCAGTTCACGAATATTGGAACGGATGCGCTTGGCGATGAAGAATGCAACTTCCGGTGGCAACGCCGCCCCGGTCTGCTGCGCCTTGCTCATCAGGATCGCCACACGCGTCTCCAGCTCCGGCGGTTCGATGGCGACAGTCAAACCCCAGCCAAAGCGCGACTTGAGCCGCTCCTCGAGGCCGTCCACCTCCTTGGGGTAGCGGTCACAGGTGAGAATGACCTGCTGCTGACCTTCAAGCAAGGCATTGAAAGTATGGAAAAATTCTTCCTGTGAACGTTCCTTGCCGGCGAAAAACTGTATATCGTCGATGAGCAGGGCATCCACCGAACGGTAATGGCGCTTGAACTCGTTGATGGCGTTGTGCTGCAGCGCCTTCACCATATCGGCCACGAAGCGCTCCGAATGAAGGTACACGACGTTGGCGCCAGGCCGTTGCGCGAGGATCATGTTGCCGATGGCGTGCATCAGGTGGGTCTTGCCCAGACCGACGCCGCCGTACAGAAACAGGGGGTTGTAGGCGACCCCCGGATTGCCGGCCACCTGTCTGGAGGCTGCGCGCGCCAATTGATTGGATTTGCCCTCGACAAAATTGTCGAAGGTGAAATTACTGTTCAGGTTGCTGCGCCGTCCGGCCGCCCCTCGTGCCGCCGGCGTCGGTTCGTCGCCGCGCGGACCGGGGGCGGCAACAGCGGGTCGGGATGGGGCAGGCTCAGCCTCGGCCCTTTTGCGGCTGCCGATCTCCAGCACCAGGCGCAGGGCGCCGTTGCCGCTCTGCTGGCGGGCGAAGGTGATGATCTGCTCGCCGTAGCGGTCCTTGACCCAGTCGAGTACAAACCGGTTCGGCGCCAGCAGACGCAGCGCATCGCCATCCCGTTCCGCGTGCAGCGGGCGGATCCAGGTGTTGAATTGTTGTGCCGGCAGCTCGTCTTCGAGGTGATCGAGACATTGCTGCCAAAGAGGCTCAGCCACGAAAGATTCTCAGGGTGGAGGGGAGAAAGAGGGGCAAGTCTATACCCGAATGGCAAAGTTATCCACACCCCGACAAGGACGCCAAAGCAGCGCCGTTATTGACAACCGGGGTTGATTCGCAGTATTTTGCGCCTCTTTTTTCCATGGCCCGAAACCGGGCCGGGCCGATCACTGAAAACCAGGCGAGTCTTATCATGAAAAGAACCTTTCAACCCAGCGTGCTGAAGCAGAAGCGCACCCACGGTTTCCGTGCGCGCATGGCAACCAAGAATGGCCGCAAGATCCTGGCCGCCCGTCGTGCCAAGGGTCGTGCCCGCCTGACCGTCTGACCGCGCCCGCGTCTTGCACGGCGCGTATGGATTTCCGCGTGGCCACCGGCTGCTGCGGCCCGCGGAATTCCAGCGGATCTTCAAGGGGGCAGAGTGGCGCATAGCCGGCACCGCCTTTACCTTGCTGGCCGTCGCCAATAACCTGAACCACCCGCGACTGGGGGTGGCGCTGGCGAAGCGACAGGTACGGCACGCGGTACAGCGTAACCGCATCCGCCGTCAATTGCGCGAGAGCTTCCGCCTGCACCAGCATCAGATAGGCGGTGTCGACATCGTGGTCTTGGGGCGTGCCGGCATCGATGCACTTTCCACGCCGGAACTGCGCGCAGCCATCGACAGGAGTTGGCAAGAGCTGGCAAAGCGATGCAAAAGATCCTGATCCTGCTCATAGGCGCCTACCGCTACTTTATCAGCCCGTTTCTGGGCAACAATTGCCGTTTTCATCCTTCATGTTCCTGCTATGCCCACCAGGCGGTCGAACGCTTCGGTGCCTGGCACGGCGGCTGGATGGCATTGCGCCGTCTGGGCCGTTGCCATCCCTGGCATGAAGGCGGTTTCGATCCGGTACCCGAAAAGAAAGACTAAATACCCATGGACTTCCAACGCCTGCTGCTTGTTGTCGCGCTCTCATTCGTCCTGCTCATGCTGTATCAGGCCTGGCAGAAGGATTACGGTCCGCAGCCCCCGGTTCCGGCGGCTACGGCGCAAACCCCGGCGCCAGCCCAGGACCTGCCCACCGCCGGCGTGCGCAGCGGCGCCGAGCCGGAGATGCGCGAGGGTCTGGCCAGCGCCAGGCGAGTGCGCGTCTATACCGATGTATATGCCATCGAGATCGATACCCAGGGCGGCGACCTGCGTCGCACCGACCTGATTCAGTATCCGGTATCTCTCGAGCGCAAGGATGAACCCACCCGCCTGCTCGACGACAGCAGCAACCTGTTGTTCATCGCCCAGTCCGGATTGCGCCCGGCCAGCGGGACCGACACCGCCCAGGTACCCGATCACTACACCGTCTACCAGGCAGAAAAAGATGAATACCGTCTGGCCGACGGTCAGGACGAATTGCAGGTGCGCCTGCAGTGGCGCGATGCCAATGGTATCGAGGTGGACAAGATCTTTACCTTCCACCGCGGCAGCTATGTGGTGAATGTGGACTATGCGGTGCGCAACCAGTCGCAGCAGCCCTGGTCCGCCCACGCCTACTATCAACTGCAGCGCCAGCGTCCCACGGAGAGCACCGGCGCCTTTGGTATCTACACCTATACCGGCGGCGTGATACATGGTCAGGAACTGAAGTACGAAAAGGTCGACTTCGACGACATGGATCAGGCGGCGCTGAATCGCACCCTGACCGGCGGCTGGGCCGCCATGATCCAGCATTACTTCGTCGGTGCCTGGATTCCGCCGCAACAGGCCAGCCAGGATTATTACAGCCGTGCCCTGGGCAACAACCGCTACCTGCTCGGCATGATCGGCGAAGGTTTGCAGGTGGCACCGGGTGCCAGTGGCGCCTATCAGGCACGCCTGTACATGGGCCCGAAGCTGCAGGATGAAATGAGTGCCATCGCCGACGGGCTGGCACTCACCGTCGACTACGGCAAACTCACCATTATTGCCGACCCCATCTTCTGGCTGATGAAGAAGATCAACAAGCTGGTGGATAACTGGGGCTGGTCCATCGTGATCCTGACCCTGCTCATCAAGCTGGCGTTCTACAAGCTCTCCGCCACCAGCTACAAGTCCATGGCCCACATGCGCAAGATGACGCCGCGCATGCAGGCGCTCAAGGAGCGTTTCGGCGATGATCGCCAGAAGCTCAACGAGGCGATGATGAAGCTGTACAAGGAAGAGAAGATCAACCCGCTGGGCGGCTGTCTTCCCATCCTGGTGCAGATTCCCGTGTTCATCGCCCTGTACTGGGTGCTGCTGGAAAGCGTCGAGCTGCGCCAGGCACCGTGGATACTCTGGATCAACGACCTGTCCACCATGGACCCGTACTACGTGCTGCCGATCCTGATGGGTGCCAGCATGCTGATCCAGCACCGCCTCAACCCCACGCCGATGGACCCGATCCAGGCCAAGGTGATGATGGCGCTGCCCATCGTGTTCACCTTCTTCTTCGCCTTCTTCCCGTCGGGCCTGGTGCTGTACTGGGTGGTCAACAACGTGCTCTCGGTAGCCCAGCAGTGGTACATCACCCGCTACGTGGTAAAGGCCTGACATACGCGAGTGCGTGAGAGCGCGAGATCGTGAGCGAGAAGAAATCTACCTCACGCCTTGACGCTCTCACGCCCTCACGCAACCAAGACACCATCGCTGCCGTTGCCACGCCCGCCGGGCGTGGCGGCGTCGGCATCATCCGCATCTCCGGGCCGGCCGCCGCACAGATAGCACGAGCCATGCTCGGCCACTGTCCGCCGCCACGCCGCGCCGATTACCTCCCGTTCCGTGCCAGCGACGGCACCGTCCTCGATCAGGGGATTGCGCTGTTTTTTGCCGCACCCCATTCCTTCACCGGCGAAGACGTGCTCGAGCTCCAGGGCCATGGTGGTCCGGTGGTGATGGACCTGCTGCTGCAGGCTGCATTGCAGCTGGGGGCCCGTGCCGCACGCCCCGGCGAGTTTTCCCAGCGCGCCTTTCTCAACGACAAACTGGACTTGGCCCAGGCCGAGGCCATCGCCGATCTCATCGACAGCACCTCGGCCCAGGCGGCGCGCAGCGCGCTGCGCTCCCTGCTGGGCGAATTCTCACGGCATGTGGCGGCGCTGACCGAGGAGTTGATCCAGTTGCGTCTGTATGTGGAGGCGGCGATCGATTTTCCCGAAGAGGAGATCGATTTCCTGGCCGATGGCATCGTTACCGCGCGCCTCGACGCATTGCGCCGGCAACTGGGTGCGGTACAGGAGGCGGCGCAACAGGGCAGCCTGTTGCGCGAGGGCATGACCGTGGTCCTGGCCGGCCAGCCCAATGCGGGCAAGTCCAGCCTGCTCAACGCCCTGGCCGGACGTGACAGTGCCATCGTCACCGATATACCCGGTACCACACGCGATGTGTTGCGCGAGCAGATCAGTATCGACGGCATGCCGCTGCACATCATCGACACTGCCGGCCTGCGTGACAGCAGTGACGCCATCGAACAGGAGGGCATCCGTCGTGCCTGGGCGGAGATCGAGCGCGCCGACCGCGTCCTGCTGCTGGTGGACGACAGTCTGGGCATGGGGGACGCGGAGCAGGACATTCTCGCGCGCCTGCCGCCCCGTTTGCCGGTCAGCTTCGTACACAACAAGATCGACCTTAGTGGTCACCCCGTGGCGATCATGCAACAGGCCGGCGAAACGCACATCTATCTGTCGGCCCGCGGCGGCGACGGCCTGGACATGCTGCGCGATCACCTGAAGCAAAGCATGGGATTTCACGCCGCGGCGGAAGGCATCTTCAGCGCGCGCCGCCGTCACCTGGATGCATTGCAGCAGGCTGCGGTGCATCTGCAGGCCGGCGACGAACAGCTGCGCCAGTACCGTGCCGGGGAACTGCTGGCGGAGGAGCTGCAGCTGGCGCAACAGGCCCTGGGTGAAATTACCGGGGCCTTTAGCGCCGACGACCTGCTGGGGCGGATCTTCTCCAGCTTCTGCATCGGCAAGTAAAGCGCCGTCGTCACACCCATCGCAGTGCCGTTGCCGCGGCGCAAAGTCCAGGCAATGACCGCATCTGCCGGCGGCTAGTCTGACGCCCGCCGCACACCGGGGTGGAAGCGAGACACCGCCGCGCGCAACAACGGCAGCGAGGTTGCCGCATCACCCTTTCCGTAACGCAGGTCGATATAGAGCGTGATGATCTCATCGCTGCTATCGGCCAGATCGGGCCGCTGTGCGGCAACGCGCCGGGCGAAGTCCCGCGGGCCTTCATGCGGCGCACGGCGCAGACCGATCCTCGCCAGTTTGTCGCAATAGCGTTGATAGATGCGTACCAGGGCATCATGCCGCCCGCGCATACGTAGCAGCAGATAGATAGTAACTGCGCCCAGTACCGCAGCGATGGCGCCGGCCAACAGCGCGATGACCCCCTGCCAGCCAAAGCGCAACAGACCCAATTGCTCCAGCAGTTCCTTCTGGCGCTGATGGTTATAGCCCAGGATCCATTGATTCCATGCGTCGTTCACCGCGTCCCAGCGGTAGCGCAATTCCGCGAGCGCGCGTTGCGCCCAGTCTAGGTCGATATTCAGCGTGGCCGCGTCGGTGGAGCGGAAGCGTTGTGCATCGGTGGTGGCCTCGACACGGTGTGGCGGGATCGCCGCCGTGGGATCCACGCGCACCCAGCCGTCGCTGTCCAGCCAAACCTCGGCCCAGGCGTGGGCATCGGATTGGCGCACGATGAGATAATCGCTCACCGGGTTCACCTCGCCACCCTGATAGCCGGTGACCACGCGCGCCGGCACGCCGGCGGCGCGCATCAGCGTAACGAAGGCCGCCGCGTAGTGTTCGCAAAAACCGCGCCGCGTGGTGAAGAGAAAATCGTCGACGGGATGGTCTCCCAACGGCGGTGGCCGGCGCGAATACCAGAACGGCTGGTCACGGAAATGATTGATCGCGCTGTCGACGATGGCCTGCGCAGGCAGATGTGCCCACTGCGCTGCGAGGGCACGGGTGCGTGGGTTGGCGGCCGTCGGCAGGCGCAGGCCGAGGCGGTACATTTCGTCGGCCAGCGGCCCGGTGACATAGCGGGTGTGCGAGGCCAGTTCGTAGCGCTGGCGCGCGATGACCTTGCGTTTCGACAACAGCTGAAAATCGGCCGTCAGCGCCATGCCGTTCGGCACGCTGGCGGGCAGGTCGAGGGGGAAGATCCAGTGCGCGTTGTGCGCCTCCAGGGTGAGGGCATACCGCACCGGGTCGTCCAGGCTGTCGTAACGGCCGGGCAGCATCTGCCAGCGCGGCGGCAAGTCCCGGGAAACCGGATCCCAGCGGCGACCATCGGTGACCCACAGCACCGGGCCGCGCCAGTACAGCTGGCTGGCCGGCGGCACCGGCCCGTCGAAGCGCACCCGGAACGCCACCTCCTCGGAATCGACCAGCTCGGAGATGTTGTTCAGGGTCATGTGATCGGAGATACCGGTACTGGCGCTGCTGCTGGTCTTGGGTACGCCCCACAGCGGTTCGGACAGGCGCGGGAACAGCACGAACAGCAGCACCGTGATGGGCAGCGCCTGCAGCAGCAGCAGCCCGGCGCGACGCAGGTAAAACGGATGCTGCGGCCCGGCGGGGTGGCTCAGGGCGATCAGCGCGGCGGTGAGCAGCAGCACGTTGACCAGCAGATAGACGCCGACGTAGATGGACTGATCGACCAGGAAGCCGCCGGCGACCACGAAGTAGCCCATGAAGATCACGACCATGGCATCGCGCAGGCTGCGCAGTTCCAGCAGCTTGAGACCCAGCATCACGGTGAGCAGGGCGAGGCCGGCATCGGCGCCGAAAAGGGTGCGGTAGCCGGCCAGCACGCCGCCGATGCCGACCAGGGTCAGCAGCACGCGCAGCCAGCGTGGCGGCAGCGGCCAGTCGCGCAGGTCGATGGCCAGGCGCCAGCCGAGCAGGGCGACGCAATAGGGGATGAACCACGGCGGCAGGCGCAGCAGTTGCGGCAACAGCGCGGCGGTGAGCGCCGCGAGCAGCCACAGGCGGCCATGGCGTGGCAGCGTCATGGCTTGTCTCCGAACAGCGCCAATGCCTCCAGGCAGCGGCGGCGCTGTCCCGGGCCGAAGTCAGGCGGTATCACCCGGGTCGGCAGGCGCAGACCATAGGTGATGCCGGCGGCGTCCGCCTCCAGCACCCAGCGGCACAGGCGTGACAGCCGAGTCTCCGTATCCAGGCCCGGCAGCAGGTCCCAGGCCAGCCACAATTCCTGCGCCGTCTCGCCAGTGAACAGCTTGGTGTGGATGCCCTGCTCCCGTGCCGCGGTCTTCCAGTGCACATGACGCAGCGAATCGCCGGCATGATAGGGACGCAGCGAGGCAAAATCGTCCTGCCCCTGACCCTTGTCACCCCCGCTGCCGCTGGCGCCGGCCTCGCCCGCCGGCAGGCCGCGCTGCGGTGCCGGGGCAGGGTAGACCAGGCAGTCCATGGCCAGCTCCAGCGGGGTCCAGGCACGAAACAGACTGAGTGGAAAGCGGGTGGCGACGTGGAAACGCCCCAGCGGCAGGCGGCCGCGCTGTGTCGCGGGGCGCACCACCTCGACCCAGCTCAGCCCCGGGGCGAGATCGTGCACCGTCTCTTCGCCGCCGTCCGGCGCCAGAATGATGGCCGGGCGCGGTTCTGCGCTGTCATTGCGCAGGCCGAGGGGAAAGCGTGCCTGTTCGCCGGCAAATACCGCGGCACAGCGACCGGCCTCGACGCGCAAGCCGAGCAGATTGCGCCAGGTGTGCAGGATCGACACGATGCCGAGGCTGGCGAGCAGAAAGGCCAGGGCGAAGGCCAGACCGTTGTCGTAATTGATGGCGCCCAGCAGGATGGCGATGATCACCGCACCAAACAGCAACCCATGTCGAGTCGGCAGGATGTAGACCCGGCGCCGGTCCAGCAGGATCGGGCCGGCCTCCGCGCCCAAACCACGGAGAAAACGGGCCAGGCTGAAGCGCTGGCGCAGGGTGAGCGGCGTGGCCACGGTGCTCAGGGGACGGCAACCTCATCGAACCAGGCGGCCACGGCGGCGTTGCCGCGCGCTCCTTCGGCCTGTACCTGTTGCAGGCGATGGCCGACCACATGGGGCAAGACGGCCTGAACGTCTTCCGGCACCACGTAGTCGCGCCCGTGCAGCATGGCCCACGCCCTGGCGCCGGCCAGCAGCGCCAGGCCGGCGCGGGGGGAGAGGCCGGTGAGGAAGTGGGGCGAGTGGCGCGAGTACTCCAGCAGCGCCTGCACGTAGTCGAGCAGCGCCGGGCTGACGGTGATTGCACGTACCTGCGCCTGGGCCTGTACCAGCTGCTCCGGCGTCATCACCGGACGCAGCTCGGTCAACATGTCGCGGCGATCACGTCCGGCCAGCAATGCGCGTTCGGCCTGCGCGTCGGGGTAGCCCAGCTCGATGCGCATCAGGAAACGGTCCAGTTGGGATTCAGGCAGCGGGAAGGTGCCGATCTGATTGGCCGGATTCTGCGTCGCGATGACGAAAAACGGGTCCGGCAGCGGCCGGGTCTCCCCTTCACTGGTGACCTGATGCTCCTCCATCGCCTCGAGCAGGGCACTCTGCGTCTTGGGGGTGGCGCGGTTGACCTCGTCGGCCAGGATCAGCTGGGCAAAGATGGGGCCGGGGTGAAAGCGGAACTCACCCGACTCGCGCTCGTACACCGCCACGCCGAGGATGTCGGCCGGCAACAGGTCCGAGGTGAACTGGATGCGATTGAAGCGCAACCCCAGGGTAGAGGCGAGCACATGGGCCAGGGTGGTCTTGCCCACACCGGGCAGGTCCTCGATGAGCAGGTGGCCGCGCGCCAGCAGGCAGGCGACGGCGAGGCGGATGGGGTGTTCCTTGCCGAGGATGATGCTGCCGGCCTGGGTGATGACCTGATTCAATAGCGTGTGCATGTGCAACCTGTCCTGGTGGAATGCGCTAACTATACCGCCCGCCGCCGCCTTGCGCAGGCGCCATTGCCAAAACGCTGTACTAGACTACGGTCATTGCCGGGTAGTTTCCGGGGGTGACAGCCGTAGATCGATGCCCGTCTCTCTACGACTACCACGATTTCCACGCTGCTCGACGTCTACGCCTGAGTGCTGGCTACGGGTCAGTCCGATCGGGCCGCCAGCGCCTCCTTCAATGCCTGAAGCTCCTTGCGCAGGGCGCGCAGTTCCATGCTTACCTGGGCGCTCTCTTCATGCACGGCATTTTCGATGGTCGCCTGCTCCTGTTTGAACTCCGCCTCGTGCATGGTCTGCATGGTGTTGACGATGATGGCGATGAACAGATTGAGCATGGTGAAGGTGGCGATGAGGATGAAGGGGATGAAGAAGGCCCACGCATAGGGATAGGCCTCCATCACCGGGCGTGCGATACCCATGGACCAGCTTTCCAGGGTCATCACCTGGAACAGGGTGTACATGGAGGCGCCGATGCTGCCGAACCATTCCGGGAACTGCGCCCCGAACAGGCCGGTGGCCATCACCGCCGCCACATAGAAAATGAGCAGCATCAGTCCGGCGATGGAGGCGATGCCCGGCACGGCCAGCAGCAAGGCCTCCACCACCAGGCGCAGACGCGGCATCATCGAGATCAGGCGCAGCACACGCAGCACGCGCAGGGCGCGCAATACCGCCAGCGGCCCGCTGGCCGGCACCAGGGCGATGCCCACGACCACGAAGTCGAATACATTCCACGGATTGCGGAAGAAGCGCCAGCCGAAGGCCGCCAGCTTGATGGCGATCTCCGCCACGAATACCGTCAGGATCGTGCGGTCGAGCAGGAGCAGGGCGCCGCCGAACTGCGCCATCAGCGCCGGCGAGGTCTCCAGGCCCAGGGTGACGGCGTTGATGATGATCAGCGCGATGATGAATTTCTGTACCGGGACCGATTCGATCCATTGACCCAGTTGTGTGCGTTTCAAGGACTGCTCCATGGGGTTTCCTCTGTGATCATTAGGGCTGCTCTTTCGGGGGGTGGTCACGGCGCCGGAAATGGGGCTAAAGTTAGCCCTCCGCAAGTGTGCGAGGGCTGCCCATGTCGGTGCGCCACCCCATCATTGCCGTGACCGGTTCGTCCGGGGCCGGCACCACGACTGTCAAACATGCCTTTGCCGAGATCTTCCGGCGCGAGGGCATCAACGCCTTTTTCGTCGACGGTGAGAGTTTCCGCCGTTACGACCGCGCCGGCATGAAGCAGGCCGTCGCCGCTGCCCAGGCGGGCGGCCGCCCCATCAGCCACTTCGGCCCCGAGGCCAATCTGTTCGAACGGCTGGAGGGCCTGTTCCAGGAATACTCCCGCACGGGTAGCGGCCTCTATCGCCGCTACCTCGGCAGCCGTGAGGCGGCGCAGCGGCATGGCGGGGAGGAGGGCAGCTTCACGCCCTGGCAGGAAATTCCTCCCGGTTCTGACCTGCTGTTTTACGAAGGGTTGCATGGCGCCTGTATCGAATCCACCTGGAGCCGGCGCGAGATGAGTCCGTCGCACAACCCCCTGATCATGAAGCTGCGCCAGCAGCAGCTGGAGCGCGGCGATCGCGGCGTCGATGTGGCGCGCTGGGTGGACCTGCTCATCGGCGTGGTGCCCAGCATCAACCTGGAGTGGATCCAGAAGATCCACCGTGACTGCGCGGTGAAGGGCAGCTCCGCCGAGGCGGTCACCGCCACCATCCTGCGCCGCCTGCCCGACTATCTGCGCTACATCACGCCGCAGTTTTCCCTCACCGACATCAACTTCCAGCGCGTGCCGCTGGTGGACACCTCCAATCCGTTCATAGCCCGCGACATCCCGACACCGGACGAGAGCATGGTGGTGATCCGCTTCCGCGAACCGAAGCGCCACGATTTCCCCGACCTCAAGCGCCGCCTGCCCAACAGCTTCATGTCGCGTCCCAACACCCTGGTGGTGCCGGGTGGCCACATGGGCCATGCCATCGAGGTGATCTGCGCGCCGCTGGTGCAGGAGTTGCTGGAACGCCGGCGCTGCCATGGTTGAACCGCTGCCGTTCCGCAGCAACCGTCCGCTGCAGTGGATGATCGCCTGGCTGGCGGGGATCTGGCTGGTGACCGCCATCGCGCCGTTCAACCGTTTCGACTGGCTGCTGGAGAATCTGCTGGTGTTCATCTACGGGGCGCTACTGCTGCTCACGTACTGCCGCTTCCCGTTTTCCAATACCTCCTATTCTCTGTTCACGCTGTTTCTTACCCTGCACCTGGTCGGCGCCCACTATACCTACGCGGAGATGCCGCTCGGCTTCTGGCTGCGCGATGCCTTCGATCTGGGCCGCAACCACTACGATCGCATCGTCCACTTTGCCTATGGCCTGCTCATCGCCTATCCGTTCCGCGAGGTGCTGCTGCGCGCGGCACGGGTCCGGCCGGCCTGGTCATATTTTCTGGCCGTCACCGCCGTACTGGGATTCAGCGGGTTTTATGAAGTGCTGGAGGCCGGGGTGGCGATGGTCGTCAGTCCCGAGCTGGGTGATGCCTATCTCGGCACCCAGGGCGACATCTGGGACGCCCAGCGCGACATGGGGCTGGCCTTTCTCGGGGCCATCCTCGCCATGCTCGCCACCGCCTGGCGGCAGCGAAAAAACGCCTGTGCCGCCAAGGGCTTCGGCACGATGGCAGAGGGTCAAAAAAACACTTGATCAGCGGGACGGTTGTTCTAGAATACGGGCCACTTCTTGAGGGTAGCCCGCTCACGGCACGACCAAATACGGCTTGAGAATCTATCCAAAGAGAATGAATTTGTCCTGATTCAGAGAGCGCTTACCCGAATTGGTATGTGGCGCCGCTCAAATTCAGATCTCTTGTGGCTCAAAGTCGGTCGTGTCTCGTCCACCCTTGAGAAGAGGAGCGGAGGCCCGGCCTGGAGGTGTATGACCATGGTCGATGCCCGCAGTGAAACCGCGTCCATCGTCGCCGGCGACAAGGCCGACGAACCCCCCGAAGCCGAGCGCATCCGCCGTCTCGTTGCCATCCACGGCGCCCCCCTGCTGATCCTCGACTGCGAGGCGGTGCGACGACAGTACCGTGCCCTCGCTGCGGCGCTGCCCGGCGTCGATTTGCACTATGCCCTCAAGCCGCTGCCACACCCGGCGGTGGTCACCACCCTGATGCAGGAAGATGCCTGGTTCGACCTCGCCACCAGCGGCGAAGTGGACCTGGTGCGCGGCCTCGGCGTCGCCCCCGAGCGCTGCATCCACACCCATCCCATCAAGCGCGACCGCGACATCCGCGACGCCCTCGACTTTGGCGTCACCACCTTCGTGGTGGACAACCCGGACGAGCTGCGCAAGTTCGAGAAATACGCCGACCAGGTGGAGCTGTTGCTGCGCGTGTCCTTTCGCAGCCCCGATGCCAAGGTCGACCTGTCGAAGAAATTCGGCTGCACCCCGGAGGCCGCGCGCGACCTGCTGGTGCTGGCGCACGACCTCGGCATCCGCATCAAGGGCCTGTCGTTCCACGTCGGTTCCCAGGCCGCCGACCCGCGCAAGCATGTCGAGGCGGTCAACGCCTGCGGCGCGATCATCGCCTGGAACCAGGCCGCCGGCCTGCCACCGCTTGCCGTGCTCGACATCGGTGGCGGTTTCCCGGTGGAGTACAACGAGGACGTGCCGCCGATCAATGAATTCTGCCGCCCGATCCGCGAGGCCCTGGCGCAGATTCCGCAAGATGTGCGCCTCATCGCCGAGCCCGGCCGCTTCATCTCCGCGCCGGCGATCACCGCCGTGTCCTCGGTGATGGGCAAGGCCCTGCGCGACGGCCGCTGGTGGTACTACCTGGACGACGGCGTGTACGGCTCCTACAGCGGCCAGATGTTCGACCATGCCAAGTATCCGGTGGACTGCCTGGACTGGGCCGGTGAGCGCTTCCCCAGCGTGCTGGCCGGCCCTACCTGCGACAGCATCGACGTCATCGACGAGAACATCATGCTGCCGGAGCTGAATGAAGGTGACCTGGTGGTCGGCCGCATGATGGGTGCCTATACCTGGGCCAGCGCCACGGAATTCAACTTCTTCCGCAAGGCGCAGATCGTGGTGATCAACGAGTACGTGGGCGAGGCCTGCGAGGTCGTGCCGCTGGTGGGCTAGGATGCCGGGCGCTGAGGACGGGGTGCTCCGCACCCAGTCCTCAGCCATCTTCCGCCCGCCGGCAGACGGTCTGCCTTTGTCTGCTGGTTTGGCCGCGGCGTTGCGGTCATACTTCTGGCCAACCCGAGCCGACCGCCATGCGCCTGCACCGAGAATCCCGCCAGTTGCCCTATACCTGCGACCAGTTGTTTGACCTGGTGCTCGATATCGAACGCTACCCCGAATTCGTGCCCGGCTATCGCCAGACCCGCATCCTGCGGCGCGAGGCGGCGGCGCTGCTGGTGGAGCAGCGCGTGGGGTTTGGCCCGGCCAGTGTCACCTTCCACTCCCGGGCCGAGTTTGTCGCACCGGAGCGCATCTTCGTCCGCGCCAGCGACGGGCCCTTCCGCCGCCTGGAGGTGGAGTGGCGTTTTGCATCGGCGGGGGCGGCTTGCCGGGTGACGGCGGAGACACGTTACCAGCTGGACGGCCTGTGGGCGCCGATGCTGAGCGGCTGGCTTACCCTGGCCGCCACCCGCCTGCTCGATGCCTTTGCGCAGCGCGCCACAGAAGTTTATGGTGCAGGCGCCTAGCCTGCGCATTATCATCACCCATCACCACGACCTATACACAACAGGAGAATTACCATGGCGTATTCTGCAGGGAACGGACACGGCCGGTGGGGCCGTAAGTTGAGCGGCATGCTGGCCGCCGGTGCGCTGCTGGCGGGCATGACCTTCGCCCCGCTGGCCGCCGCCGACTGGTTTGTCGGCGCCAAGGCCGGGCCGATGATGGTCGATGTCCCCGGCATCAGCGACCCCACCAATGCCGGCGTGATGATCGGTACCGAATGGGGCGTGGTGGTGGGTGACGTGGGCGTGCAGGCCGAGCTCACCGACACCATCGACGACGGCTCCATCGGCGGCAGTGCCGTCAGCGTCAATACCCAGGCCCTCTACGGCGTCATCCGTACCGCCGGTCCGATCTATTTCATCGCCAAGGCCGGCATGCTGCGCGAGGAAGTGACCGTAGGTTCGGCCTCGGAAAGCGATACCGGCAGCTCGGTCGGTCTGGGCATCGGCTTCAGCATCGGCCTGGCGCAGTTCGAGCTGGAATACACCCAGATCGAAGAGGACGTCGATTTCCTCAGCCTGGGCGTCCGTTTCTAGGCATCAGGGCGCGTACCGCATTCTGCGGTACGCGCTTTCCCTCTCCCGTTATTTCCTCACCACAGTCCCAGCTGTAGCGCCCGGCCCGGCACGCGGAACTGCGTGCAGTCCAGCGGCGGGGTGTCGGCAAAGCCCAACTTGCGATAGGTCAGACGAAAGCGGCGGCTGAGCAGGTCGGCGTAATCGCCTTCACCGCGCATGCGCCTGCCGAAACGGCTGTCATAGTCCCGGCCGCCGCGGCAGTCGCGCAGGCGGTTCATGACATGGGCGGCCTTGAGCGGCGCGTGCGCACGCAGCCAGTCCTGAAACATCCCGTTCACCTCCTGCGGCAGGCGCAGCAGCACATAACCACAGTCGAGGGCGCCGGCCTCGCGCACCGTCGCCATGATCGTCTCCAGTTCGTGATCGGTGAGCACCGGGATCAGCGGGGCGATGAGCACGGTGACCGGGATGCCGGCGGCGCGCAGGCGGCGGATGGTATCGAGTCGCCGTTGCGGTGCGGCGGCGCGCGGCTCGAGCTGGCGGGCGAGCGGGCGCTCCAGCGTGGTAACAGAGATGGCGACGTGGAGCAGATGGCGCTGTGCCAGCGGTACCAGTAGATCGATGTCCCGTTCGATGAGGGCCGACTTGGTGATCACGCTGAACGGGTGGGAAAACTCCGCCAGTACCTCGATGAGGGCGCGGGTCAGGCCGAGGCGGCGCTCCACCGGCTGGTAGGCGTCGGTGTTGATGCCGAGGGCAAGGGGCGCACAGCGATAGCCGGGCCGGGACAGTTCGGCGCGTAACTGCGCCGGGGCGTCCGGTTTGTGGAACAGGCGGGTTTCGAAATCCAGACCCGGCGACAGCCCAAGCCAGGCGTGGCTGGGGCGGGCGAAACAATACGCACAACCGTGCTCGCAGCCGCGGTAGGGGTTGATGGAGCGATCGAACGGTACGTCGGGCGAGTCGTTGTAGCTGATCACTGTGCGACTGGAGTCCACCAGCAGTTCGGTGGTCAGGGAAGGCAGCGGCTCCTGGCTGCCCCAGCCGTCATCCACGCTGTCGCGGGTATGGGCGGCGTAGCGGTTGTCCGGGTTGCCGGTGGCGCCGCGGCCATGCAGGGGTTGGATGGGGTATTTGGCCATGACGGGTCGGCGGGCATTATAGCGGCTGCGCTTGAGCCTGGGCGCGGCAATGGTTACAGTCTGGCGCAGTCTTGCAAAAAGGAATGCGACATGGCCATGCCGGAAGAGCGCCGCACCGCCCCGCGGTTGCTGCGTGACGAGAGCGTAGTGGTGAAGATCCTGGCGGCGCCGGCCCGGCCGGAACTGGTGGGTACGGCGGTGGAGTGCTCCACCGTGGATGTGTCCGCCACCGGCCTGCGCCTGCTGCTGGAGACCCCGGTGGCTGCCGGCAGCCAGCTCGGGCTGGAGGTGGACGTGGCGGAGCACAGCGGACGCTATTTTCTCGGTGGCGAGGTGATGTGGTCGCGGGAGACCGAGGCCGCCGGCCTCTACCTGATCGGCGTGCACCTGCTGGAAGGCAACGGCTTCGAAACCGGGCGCTGGAACACCCTGTTCCGCTAGGTGGTTGTCGATCCCGCCATGCAGCCCCATCTCGGTCAGCAGGCCACATAACCACAGAGAGACGGTTCCATGAGCTTTCCCACCATCACTACCGCCATCCCCCTGCGCCGCTACCAGTACGGCGAATTCGTCGTCACGGTGCTGGGCGACATTCAGAGCCCCGACCCGGTGAATTACCGTTACATCCTGGCGGTGGCCCAGGAAGGCAACCCCCAGCCCGGGCTGTTCCTCTCCTCGGAACGGGGCGCCGGGGGGGCCTGTGACCTGCGCGTGTCCATGGCCGACGGCTCCCAGGTGCTGGAAAGCGCACCGGCCTTCTGCGACCTGGACCTGTTCGTGAAGGAGGCATTGCAGGTCATCTCCACCATGCTCGACCTGAGCGATGAAATGCCCCATCGCCTGATGTAGCTCCGGCGCGGTGCCAGTGGCCCAAGCCGCGGTCACGCCGTAGAATAGGCGCCCTTGCGACACAGCCGGTGCAGGCGCCCATGCAGTATCAGGACAAATTCGATGTCATCGTAGTGGGCGGCGGCCATGCCGGGACCGAGGCGGCCCTGGCCGCCGCGCGTCTCGGCGCGCGCACCCTGCTGCTCACCCACAACATCGAAACCCTGGGCCAGATGAGCTGCAACCCGGCCATCGGCGGCATCGGCAAGGGCCACCTGGTCAAGGAGATCGACGCCCTCGGCGGCCTGATGGCCCATGCCATCGACCAGGCCGGCATCCAGTTCCGCATCCTCAACGCCAGCAAGGGTCCGGCGGTGCGCGCCACCCGCGCCCAGGCCGACCGCCAGCTGTACAGGGCGGTGGTGCGCAGCGCCCTGGAAAACCAGCCCAACCTCACCCTGTTCCAGCAAGCGGTGGAAGACCTCATCGTCGAGGGCGACCGCGCCGTGGGCGTGGTGACGCAGATGGGCCTGCGCTTTGCCGCCGCCGCCATCGTGCTCACCGTCGGCACCTTCCTCGCCGGGCGCATCCACATCGGCCTCGCCAATTACGAGGGCGGCCGCGCCGGCGACCCGCCGGCCAACGCCCTGTCGCGCCGCCTGCGCGAGCTGCCGGTGCACGTGGCCCGCCTCAAGACCGGCACGCCGCCGCGCCTGGACGGCCGCAGCATCGACTGGTCCATCCTGCAGCCGCAGCCGGGCGACGACCCGGTGCCGGTGTTCTCCTTTCTCGGCAGCGCGCAGGAACACCCGCGCCAGATCGCCTGCTACATCACCCATACCTCGGAGCGTACCCACGACATCATCCGCGGCGGCCTGGACCGCTCGCCCATGTACACCGGGGTGATCGAGGGGGTGGGACCGCGCTACTGCCCGTCCATCGAGGACAAGGTGGTGCGCTTCGCCGACAAGGAGCAGCACCAGATCTTCCTCGAACCGGAAGGACTGACCACCCACGAGGTGTATCCCAATGGCATCTCCACCTCGCTGCCCTTCGATGTGCAGTACGCCCTGGTGCGCTCCATCCGCGGCCTGGAACAGGCCCACATCGTCCGCCCCGGCTACGCCATCGAATACGACTTCTTCGACCCGCGCGACCTGCACCCGACCCTGGAGACCAAGCACATTCCCGGCCTGTTCTTCGCCGGCCAGATCAACGGCACCACCGGCTACGAGGAGGCGGCGGCGCAGGGCCTGCTCGCCGGCCTCAACGCCGGGCGTCAGGCCCTCGGCCGCGAGGGCTGGTGGCCGCGCCGCGACGAGGCCTACCTCGGTGTGCTGGTGGACGACCTGATCACCCGCGGCACCAGCGAGCCCTACCGCATGTTCACCTCCCGCGCCGAGCACCGCCTGCTGCTGCGCGAGGACAACGCCGACCTGCGCCTCACCGCCATCGGCCGCGACCTCGGCCTGGTGGACGATGGGCGCTGGGCGGCCTTCGAGGCCAAGCGCGAGGCCATAGCCCGCGAACAGCAGCGCCTCAACGACACCTGGGTGCGGCCGCAGACCGTGCCCGATGACGAAGCCATCCGTGTCCTCGGCCAGCCGCTGGGCCACGAATACCGCCTCGCCGACCTGCTGCGCCGGCCCGACGTGAGTTATGACGCACTGCTGAGCCTGGCCGCGGCAGGGCAGGGGGTGGCCGACCCGGCGGTGGCCGAGCAGGTGGAGATCCAGGCCAAGTACGCCGGCTACATCGAGCGTCAGCAGGCGGAGATCGAGCGCCAGCGTCGCAACGAAGACACCCGGCTGCCGGCCGACCTGGACTACCGCGAGGTGAGCGGTCTGTCTGCCGAGGTGCGCGACAAGCTCAGCCGCCAGCGTCCGGACACCCTGGGCCAGGCGGCGCGCATTCCGGGCATCACGCCGGCGGCCGTTTCGCTGCTGCTGGTCCACCTGAAGAAGCGCGACCTGGCGAGGCGCTCCGCATGACGGGCCTCATTCGGCCCGGCGCCACCATGCTGTTGTGCGCGGTCGGCAGCGGGGCCTGGGCGGCCGGCTTCGCCGTCAGCGACAAGAGCGTCAGCAGCCTGGGCAGCGCCTTTGCCGGCATGGCGGCGCAGGCGGGCGATGCCAGCGTGGTGTACACCAATCCGGCGGCGATGCAGCGCTTGTCCGGCACGACTGTCAGCGTGGCGCTGCACCAGATCGGGCCGAGTGCGCAGTTTACCGATCAGGGCTCCACGGTCAGCGGCCCCCCTCCGGGCGATGCCGGTCGCAGCAAGCTGGCCCCCAACCTGTATTACGTCCGTGAACTGTCGCCGGAGGCCCGCGTCGGTCTCGGCATCTATGCGCCCTTTGCCCTGGGCCTGGAATACGACGACCAGTGGCCCGGCCGCTACCACTCCATCCGGTCAGACATGACCACCCTCAACATCAGCCCGGCCCTGTCCTGGCAGCTCACCCCAACGCTGGCCGTGGGCGGCAGCCTCGATATCCAGTACCTCACGGCGGAGATGAGCCAGGCGGTGGATTTCGGTGCACTGCTCGGCCTCCCGGAGGCGATGGACGGCAGGCAGACCCTGACGGGGGACAACTGGACCACCGGCTACAGCCTCGGCCTGCACTATGCGCCCACGCCACAGCTGCAGCTGGGCGCCACCTACCACAGCGACACGCGCCAGAACATCAGCGGCACGTCCGACTTCGAAAATGTGCCGTTGCCGTTGGCGAGTATGTTCACCGACAGCGGCGGCAAGACCCGCGTCCACCTGCCCGAGTCCGTCAGCCTCAGCGCCGCCTGGGCGGTGAGCGAGCGCCTGACCCTGCTGGCCGACTACACCTGGACCGCCTGGAGCCGCCACCGGGAATTCCGCGTCGATTTTGCCAACGACCTGCCGGACAGCGTGTGTACCTACGACTGGCAGGACACCGGTTTCTACGCCCTGGGCCTCAACTACCGCCTCGACCCGCGCTGGCGGCTGCGGGCCGGCGTGGCCTACGACGAGTCGCCGGTGCCCGACCCCGAGCACCGCACCCCCATCGGCCCCGACAACGACCGCCGCTGGTATGCCGTGGGCACCACCTATGCCCCGGACCAGGCCTTTTCCGTCGATATCGCCTTCGCCTACCTCGATGTGGAGGACGCCGTCATCAACAACACCGACAGTCTCGGCCATACCCTCAGCGGCCACTACCGCCTGAGTGGCCGCTACCTCAGCGCCCAGAGCAGCTGGCGTTTCTGACATGGGCAAGAACCATCCCGCCGATCTGGCCGGCACCCTGGCCCAGGGCATCACGACCCTCGGCCTGCCGTTGGACGCCGAGCAGCAGGAGCGACTGCTCGCTTACCTGGCATTGCTGGTGAAATGGAACCAGGCCTACAACCTGACCGCCATCCGCCACCCGCTGGAGATGGTCACCAAGCACCTGCTCGATTCCCTGGCGGTGCTGCCGCACCTGCACGGTGCCCGGGTGCTGGACGTGGGCAGCGGCGCCGGCCTGCCCGGCATCCCGCTGGCCATATGCGATCCGGGACGGGAATTCACCCTGCTGGACAGCAACGGCAAGAAGACCCGCTTCCTGCTCCAGGCCAAGGGGGAATTGCGGCTTTCCAACCTCTCTGTGGTACATTCGCGCCTTGAACAATATCGGCCCGGGCAGCTGTTCGACACCGTCACCGCCCGGGCCTTCGCGTCTCTGGCCGACATGGTGGCGGGAACCGCCCACCTGCTCGCGCCCGGCGGCTCGCTGCTGGCGATGAAGGGCGAGTATCCGCAGGACGAGCTGGACGCGCTGCCGCCGGGGTTTGCGGTACGCGAGATCATCGCGCTGACGGTGCCGGGACTGGAAGCACAACGTCACCTGGTGCGTATCGCACCCGCCGCCTGAGGTGGAAGGGAGAAACGAAATGGGCCGCATAATTGCCATAGCCAATCAGAAGGGCGGGGTCGGCAAGACCACCACCTGCATCAACCTGGGCGCCTCGCTGGCGGCGACCAAGCGCCGCGTGCTGGTCATCGACCTCGATCCGCAGGGCAACGCCACCGTCGGCAGCGGTGTGGACAAGGGCAGCTTCGAGCAGAGCAGCTACGACATGCTGCTGGGCCACGCGGCGGCGGAGCAGGTGATCGTGCGCGCCGAACAGGCCGGCTACGACCTGGTGCCCACCAACGGCGACCTCACCGCCGCCGAGGTGGAGCTGATGAACAGCCCGCAGCGCGAGCGTCGCCTGCGCGAGGCCCTGGCCCCGGTGCGCGAGCGCTACGAATTCATCCTGGTGGACTGCCCCCCCTCGCTCAACATGCTGACGCTGAACGCGCTGGTGGCGGCCGACTCGGTGATGATCCCCATGCAGTGCGAGTACTACGCCATGGAGGGTCTGTCCTCGCTGCTCAACACCATCGAACAGATCCGCAGCACGGTAAATCCGCAGCTGCAGTTGGAAGGCCTGCTGCGCACCATGTTCGACCCGCGCAGCAATCTGTCCAACGACGTCTCCGGCCAGCTCATCCTGCACTTCGGCAACAAGGTGTATCGCACCTCGATCCCGCGCAACATCCGTCTGGCCGAGGCGCCGAGTTTCGGTCTGCCGGCCCTGGCCCACGACCGCGCCTCGCGCGGCGCCGTGGCCTACCTGGCCCTGGCCGGCGAGATCCTGCGCCGCGATGAACAGCCGGCGGCGGGCTGAGACGGTAAACAAATTGGTCCGCGAATGAACGCGAATATACGCAAATAAAATCCTTGGTTCCCAACGGGGTATCGGTGGGATGCGCTAGGGATAACGAATATTTGCGTCCATTTGCGTTTATTCGCGGACTACCAAAATCTATCAATGCAGTTGGCAGGTACAGTATGGCCGTAAAGAAAAAGGGTGGTTTGGGTCGCGGTCTGGAGGCGCTGCTGGGCAGCGCGGCGGTACCGGCGGCCGGCAGCGGCGCAACGACGGAGAAGGGCGGCAGCGCCCAGGACGGCGACCTGCGCAATCTGCCGGTGGACATCATCCAGCGCGGCAAGTACCAGCCGCGCATCGACATGCACCCGGACACCCTGGAAGAGCTGGCCGACTCCATCCGCGCCCAGGGCGTGGTGCAGCCCATCGTGGTGCGCCCCATCGGTCCCAACCGCTATGAAATCATCGCCGGCGAAAGGCGCTGGCGCGCCTCGCAGATGGCCGGGCTGCATGAAATCCCCGCGGTGATCCGCGAGGTGCCCGACAACGCCGCCATCGCCATGGCGCTGATCGAGAACATCCAGCGCGAACAGCTCAACCCCATGGAAGAGGCGCGCGCCCTGCAGCGTCTCATCGACGAATTCGAACTGACCCACCAGCAGGCCGCCGAGGCCGTGGGCCGCTCCCGCGTCGCCGTATCCAACCTGCTGCGCCTGCTGTCGCTCACTGACGACGTCAAGCGCCTGCTGGAAAACGGCGACCTGGAAATGGGCCACGCCCGCGCCATCCTGGCGCTGGAAGGGGCCCAGCAGAGCGAGGCCGCGCGCAGCGTCACCGCCAAGGGCCTGTCGGTGCGCGAGACCGAGCGCCTGGTCAAGCACATGCTGGAGGGCCCGGCCGCCAAGGCCGCGCCCAAGACCGCCGACCCCGACGTGCGCCGGCTGGAGCAGGACCTGGGGCAGAAGCTGGGTGCCCAGGTGGTGATCCAGCAGGCCGGCAAGGGCAAGGGCAAACTGGTGATCCAGTACAACAGCCTGGACGAACTGGACGGCATCCTCGCCCATATCCGTTAGCGAGTGCATCGTATTCGCGACAGCAATAGCTCCTGCCCCCATGCGCAACACAGGAAAATCCTCAACATTTATCAATAAATAGCCCTAATGATGAGTATTTAGTTTTACTTATATAGAAGCGATTTATTGATATATCATTGACCCTAGGGGCGACGCTCTATATACTTCCGCGCCGCTGACGGCACTAACTTTCCCCCGATTTAGTACCTGCGTCTTCGACCGGCGGCACCGAGCGCCGCACGCGGTGAGAGACCTTTTTTACGCATGAGTACAGCCGACCTGCAGTTGCGGCACACCATGTTCAGGCTGCTGGTTCTCCAGCTGCTGCTGACGGTGATGCTGGCCCTGGCGGCCCTTGCCTGGCACGGCGTTCCGGCGCTGCGGGCGGTACTGTTTGGTGGCGCCGTCGCCATGGCCGGTACCCTGGTGATCCTGTGGTACGGCCGCCGCGCCGAGTCGGCCGGCGCAAACCTGGCGCGCAACGCCAGCCTGATTTACGGCAGTGCCATCGTGCGCTTTGCGACGACGCTGGCGCTGCTGGCAGTGGGCATCGCGGCCCTACGCCTGCAACCGCTCTGGTTGCTGCTAGGGTTTAGCGCGAGCCTGTTGGCACAAACGGTTCTAACAGCATTGGTTCCAGAGACGAGAAAATGGCGAGCGAAGAACTGACTTCGACCGGTTACATCCAGCATCACCTGACCAACCTCACCTATGGTCAGTTTCCTGACGGCCACTGGGGCTTCGCCCACTCCGCGGCGGAGGCCAAGGCGATGGGCTTCTGGGCCATCAACGTCGATTCCATGGCGTGGTCCGTGTTCCTGGCCCTGTTCTTCTACCTGCTGTTCCGTGGCGTGGCCAAGAAGGTCACCTCCGGCGTCCCCGGCGGCATGCAGAACTTCGTCGAATGGATCATCGAATTCATCGATACCTCGGTGCGCGGCTCCTTTACCGGCAATAACCCGCTGATCGCCCCGCTGGCGCTCACCGTGTTCATGTGGATCTGGCTGATGAACTTCATGGACCTCATCGCCGTCGACCTGCTGCCGCAGCTGTTTGCCCTGTTCGGCGTACACTTCATGAAAGTGGTGCCGAGCACCGACCCCAACATCACCTTCGGCATGTCTATCGCCGTGTTCTGGCTGATCCTCTACTACAGCGTGAAGCGCAAGGGCTTCGGCGGTTTTGCCGCCGAGCTGTCGCTGATGCCGTTCCAGGCCAAGAACAAGGTCGTGCAGACCCTGTTCATCCCGGTCAACCTGCTGCTGGAAGGCGTATCGCTGATCGCCAAGCCGGTTTCGCTGGCGCTGCGACTGTTCGGCAACATGTATGCCGGTGAAATGATCTTCATCCTGATCGCCATCATGTACGGCGCCGGCTGGGCCATGGGCGCCTTCGCCGGCGTGCTGCAGCTCGGCTGGGCCATCTTCCACATCCTGATCATCACGCTGCAGGCGTTCATCTTCATGACCCTGACCATCGTGTACATGGACATGGCGCATCAGGAACATCACTGATTTTTTGCTTCAAACCTTCAACCTTTAACTTTTAACTTCTTTAGGAGAGAACCATGGAAATGTCTACCGCCCTCGTTTACATCGCCGGCGCCCTGATGCTGTCCTTCGGTGCCCTGGGCGCTGCCATCGGCATCGCCATCCTCGGTGCCCGCTTCCTGGACGGCGCTGCCCGTCAGCCGGAACTGATCCCGCTGCTGCGCACCCAGTTCTTCATCATCATGGGCCTGGTCGACGCCGTGCCGATGATCGCCGTGGGTATCGCGTTCTACGTCCTGTTCGCGGTGGTTGGTGGTTAAGGGATCCGCAGTCCGCTTAACAGCAATCCTGTAACCAACCCACACCACACGAGGTGCGAACATGAATATCAATGCGACCCTGATTGGTCAGTTCATCGCATTCTTCGTGTTTGTCTGGTTCGTGATGAAGTACGTCTGGCCGCCGCTGATCAACGTACTGAACGAACGCAAAAAGACAATCGCCGATGGCCTGGCAGCCGCCGAGCGCGGCAAGAACCAGCAGGTTCTCGCCGAGCAGCATGCCGCCGAGGTGATACACGAAGCGAAGCAGCGTGCCGCAGAGATTCTGGCCAAGGCCGAGAAGCGTGCCAGCGAAATCGTTGAAGAAGCCAAGGATGCCGCCCGTACCGAGGGCGATCGCATCAAGGCTGCCGCCAACGCCGAACTCGAGCAGGAAGTCAGCCGTGCCCGCGAGCAGTTGCGCGGTCAGGTGGTGAGCCTGGCAGTGGTCGGCGCCGGCAAGGTGATCAAGCGCGAGCTGGACGCCAAGGCACACGACGATCTGCTGCAAGATCTCGTCGCCCAGCTCTAAGGTCATACAAGCATGGCTGAAATCACAACGATCGCTCGCCCCTACGCCCAGGCCGTATTCGACACGGCCAAGGAGCAGGGCAAGCTGAAAGACTGGTCGGAAATGCTGCAACTGGCAGCGGCCGTAGTGAGCCACGCCGAAGTGGCCGCTGCCGTCGACAGCCCGAGCCTGGACAAGGCGCAGCGCGGTCAGCTCATCATCGACATCTGCGGCGACAAGCTCAACGATGCCGGCAGGAATCTGCTGCGGGTACTGGCCGAAAACGGCCGCCTCAGCCTGCTGCCGGATATCGCCGCACTGTACGAGGTTGCGCGCGCCGCGGCGGAGAGCCGGATCACCGCCGAGGTGACGTCGGCGACGCCGCTGTCCGACAGTCAGAAGCAGGCCATCGCCACCGCGCTGAAGAAGCGTCTGGGACGCGATGTTGCCCTGGAGTGCAAGGTGGACGAGGCGCTGCTCGGCGGCGCGATCGTTCGGGCCGGCGATATGGTCATCGATGGTTCGGTTACGGGCAAGCTGGACAAGCTGAGCGCGGCTCTGCTGCGCTGACCCCGGACTGCTAGAGGACAAATGAATGCAACAGCTTAATCCTTCTGAAATCAGTGAACTGATCAAACAGCGTATCGCCGGCTTCAAGGCCGAGGTCGAGGCGCGCAACGAAGGTACCGTGGTCAGCCTGACCGACGGTATCGTGCGTATCCACGGCCTGGCCGACGTCATGTCGGGCGAAATGCTGGAATTCCCCGGCGACACCTACGGTCTGGCGCTCAACCTGGAGCGTGATTCCGTCGGTGCCGTTATCCTCGGTGCCTACGAGCACATCTCCGAAGGCGACAAGGTCAAGTGCACCGGTCGCATCATGGAAGTGCCCGTCGGCGAGGCGATGCTGGGCCGCGTGGTCGACGCGCTGGGCCTGCCCATCGACGGCAAGGGACCCATCAACGCGCAGGCCTCTTCTCCCATCGAGAAGATCGCCCCGGGCGTGCTGTGGCGCAAGTCCGTTGACCAGCCGCTGCAGACCGGCCTCAAGTCCATCGACGCGATGGTGCCGGTCGGCCGTGGCCAGCGTGAGCTGATCATCGGTGACCGCCAGACCGGCAAGACCGCGGTCGCCATCGACGCCATCATCAACCAGAAGGGCACCGGCGTTAAGTGCATCTACGTGGCGGTCGGCCAGAAGGCCTCCTCCATCGCCAACGTGGTGCGCAAGCTGGAAGAGCACGGCGCCCTGGAGCACACCATCATCGTCGCCGCCACCGCCTCCGACTCCGCCGCGATGCAGTACATCGCGCCGTACGCCGGCTGCGCCATGGGCGAGTACTTCCGCGACAAGGGCGAAGACGCCCTGATCGTGTACGACGATCTGACCAAGCAGGCCTGGGCCTACCGTCAGGTTTCCCTGCTGCTGCGCCGTCCGCCCGGCCGTGAAGCCTACCCCGGCGACGTGTTCTACCTGCACTCCCGTCTGCTGGAGCGCGCTGCGCGCGTCAACACCGACTGGGTGGAGAAGCACACCAACGGCGCCGTCAAGGGCAAGACCGGCTCGCTCACCGCGCTGCCGATCATCGAAACCCAGGCCGGCGACGTGTCCGCCTTCGTTCCGACCAACGTGATCTCCATCACCGACGGTCAGATCTTCCTGGAATCCGACCTGTTCAACGCAGGCATCCGCCCGGCCATCAACGCCGGTCTGTCGGTGTCCCGCGTCGGTGGTGCGGCCCAGACCAAGATCATCAAGAAGCTGGGTGGCGGTATCCGTCTGGCCCTGGCCCAGTACCGTGAGCTGGCTGCCTTCGCGCAGTTCGCCTCCGACCTGGACGAGGCCACCCGCAAGCAGATCGATCGCGGTCAGCGCGTCACCGAGCTGATGAAGCAGTTCCAGTACTCGCCGCTGTCCGTGGCGCAGATGGCCGTCTCCCTGTACGCCGCCAACCAGGGTTACCTGGATGACGTGGCCGTGAACAAGGTGGTGGCCTTCGAGGCCGCCCTGCAGAGCTACATGAAGGCCGAGCAGAGCGACCTGATCGCCAAGATCAACGAGACCGGCGACTACAACAACGACATCGAGAACGCCCTGCGCGACGCCCTGGAGAAGTTCAAGGCGAACGGCACCTGGTAAGCGAGGGTTGAGCAATGGCCAGCGGTAAAGAAATACGCAGCAAGATCAAGAGTGTGCAGAACACTCAGAAGATCACGCGCGCGATGGAAATGGTGGCCGCCAGCAAGATGCGCCGGGCGCAGGAGCGCATGGCTGCAACCCGTCCCTATGCGGACCGGATGCGCAACGTGATCCAGCACCTGGCCCACGCCCATGCCGAGTACAAGCATCCGTACATGGTGGAGCGCGAGGTCAAGCGCATCGGCATTATCGCCATCTCCACCGATCGCGGTCTGTGCGGCGGCCTGAACATCAACATGTTCAAGGCCGCCCTCGGCACCATGAAGGAATGGCGCGATAAGAACGTCGACGTGGAGCTGTGCACCATCGGCCAGAAGGCGCAGGGCTTCTTCAGCCGCGTCGGTGGCCGCGTCCTGGCGCAAGCCACCCAGCTGGGCGACGCGCCCAAGCTGATGGACGTGATCGGCACGGTCAAGGTGATGCTGGATGCCTACGACAACGGCGAGATTGATCGCATTTACCTGATCTACAACCGCTTCGTCAGCACCATGGCGCAGCAGCCGCGCGTCGAGCAGTTGCTGCCGATCGCCGCTGAAGAGCGCGATGAGACGCTGAAGCATCATTGGGACTACCTGTACGAGCCCAATGCCGAAACGGTGCTGGATCAGTTGCTGATGCGTTACGTCGAGTCGCTGGTCTATCAGGGCGTGGTCGAGAACATCGCCTGCGAAATGGCGGCGCGTATGGTGGCGATGAAGGCCGCCTCCGACAACGCCGGCAACCTGATCAGTGAATTGAAGCTCGCTTACAACAAGGCACGCCAGGCAGCCATTACCCAAGAGCTGTCGGAAATCGTCGCCGGCGCCTCCGCCGTCTAAGCGCGCTAACCGGATTTAAATTTAAGAGGAACTGGCAATGAGTTCTGGAAAGATTGTGCAAATCATCGGCGCCGTGGTGGACGTAGAGTTCCCGCGCGACGCCATGCCCAAGGTCTACAACGCCCTTACCGTCGCTGATGCGGGCCTCACCCTCGAAGTCCAGCAGCAGCTGGGCGACGGCGTGGTGCGCGGCATCGCCATGGGTTCCACCGATGGCCTGAAGCGCGGCATGAGCGTTTCCGACACCGGCGCGGCCATCTCCGTGCCCGTCGGCAAGGCCACCCTGGGCCGCATCATGGACGTGCTGGGCAACCCCGTGGACGAGGCCGGCCCGGTCAATGCCGAGCTGAAGATGCCGATCCACCGCAAGGCCCCGGCCTACGCGGATCAGGCGGCGTCCGTGGAAATCCTCGAAACCGGCATCAAGGTCATCGACCTGGTCATGCCCATCGCCAAGGGCGGCAAGGTCGGCCTGTTCGGCGGCGCCGGCGTCGGCAAGACCGTTACCCTGATGGAGCTGATCCGCAACATCGCCGTGGAGCACTCGGGCTTCTCCGTGTTTGCCGGCGTCGGTGAGCGTACCCGTGAAGGCAACGACTTCTACCACGAAATGAAGGAAGGCGGCGTTCTGGACAAGGTCGCCCTGGTATACGGCCAGATGAACGAGCCGCCGGGCAACCGCCTGCGCGTCGCCCTGACCGGCCTGACCATGGCCGAGTACTTCCGTGACGAAGGCCGTGACGTGCTGCTGTTCATCGACAACATCTACCGTTACACCCTGGCCGGTACCGAAGTGTCCGCACTGCTGGGCCGTATGCCGTCCGCGGTAGGTTACCAGCCGACCCTGGCCTCCGAGATGGGCGCCCTGCAGGAGCGCATCACCTCCACCAAGACCGGTTCCATCACCTCCTTCCAGGCCGTGTACGTGCCTGCGGACGACTTGACCGACCCGTCCCCGGCCACCACCTTCGCCCACCTGGACGCCACCCTGGTGCTGTCCCGTCAGGTCGCCGAGCTGGGTATCTACCCCGCCGTGGACCCGCTGGACTCCACCTCGCGCCAGCTGGACCCGCTGGTCGTCGGCCAGGAGCACTACGACACCGCCCGCGCGGTGCAGGGAACCCTGCAGCGCTACAAGGAACTGCGCGACATCATCGCCATCCTGGGCATGGACGAACTGTCCGAAGAGGACAAGCTGTCCGTATCCCGTGCGCGCAAGATCCAGCGCTTCCTGTCGCAGCCCTTCTTCGTCGCCGAAGTGTTCACCGGCGCCCCCGGCAAGTACGTGGGCCTGAAGGACACCATCCGCGGCTTCAAGGGCATCGTCGAGGGCGAGTTCGATCACCTGCCGGAGCAGGCCTTCTACATGGTCGGCACCATCGACGAAGTCGTCGAGAAGGCCAAGAAGGTTTAATCGGCCTGACAGGGGGTTTATGCTATGGCCATGACCATGCATGTAGACGTAGTAAGCGCCGAGACGTCCATCTTCAGCGGTACCGTTGAAGCTGTGTTCGCCCCGGCGAAGGAAGGCGAGGTCGGCATCATGCCGCGCCACAGCCCCTTCCTTGCCCAGCTCAAGCCGGGCCAGGTGCGCGTCGTCAAGCAGGGCGGTGAGGAAGACTTCTTCTATGTCTCCGGCGGCATGCTCGAAGTGCAGCCGCACACCGTTACCGTGCTGGCCGATACCGCACTGCGTGCCCGCGACATGGACGAGGCCGCCGCGCTCCAGGCCAAGGAGCGCGCCGAGCAGGCCATGCGCGACCGCACCGGCGAGATGGAGTGGGCCGAGGCCCAGGCCGAACTGGCCCAGGCCATCGCCCAGCTGCAGATGATTCAGCGCATGCGGGACAAGACCCGCCGCTAAATCGGCCGCAGCAGGTGAGAACAAAAAAGGGCAGTGATACACTGCCCTTTTTTTTCGTACCCGGAAAACTCCGGGCGTGGACCGGGCGGCCGCCCGGCCCACGGAAAGCAACGGTTTAGGGGAACAGAACAATGGCGGAAGCAAAAGTCAGCCGCGGCAAGGTGGTCTCCGTGACCTACACCATCCGCGACCAGGCCGACGACAATCTGCTGGAGGCGGTGGAGATCCCCGTCGACTATCTGCACGGCGGCCGTACCGGCCTGTACGAGAAGATCGAGGCGGCGCTGGAGGGCAAGGCGGTGGGCGAGGGCGTCGAAGTCCTGCTCACCCCGGAAGACGCCTTCGGCCCCAGCGACCCCGACCTGACCTTTACCGACGTCATAGAAAACGTCCCGCCCGACTTCCGCCGCCTGGGCGCCCAGGCCGAATTCACCAATGAGGCGGGCGAGGTCGTCACCATGACCGTCACCCATCTCGATGCCGGCACCATCACCCTGGACGGCAACCACCCCCTGGCCGGCAAGAACCTGATCTTCTCCGTGCGCGTCGCCGCCGTGCGCGACGCCACGGCGCAGGAATTGATGACCGGCGAGGTGGCGCAGGCGCAGGGCCTGCATTGAGACATGTAGGGCGGGTTGCAACCCGCCGACCGCATTACGAACAGGCAAGCAGATGAATCAGGCACTGGAAGTGATCATCCTGGCCGCCGGCCAGGGCACACGGATGAAGTCGGCGCTGCCCAAGGTGCTGCACGCCGTTGGCGGCGAGCCGATGCTGGCCCGCGTCCACCGCACCGCGCGCCTGCTGGAACCCAAACAGATCCATATCGTCTACGGCCACGGTGCCGACAAGGTGCGCGAGCAGCTCGGCCATCTCGATGCCGCCTGGGCGTTGCAGGACAAGCAATTGGGCACCGGCCACGCCGTGGCCCAGGCCATGCCCGCGGTGAGCGACGACAGCCGTGTGCTGATCCTCTACGGCGACGTGCCGCTGATCGAGATGGAAACGCTGGATCGGCTGGTGGATGCCGCCGCCAATGCCCTCGCCGTGCTCACCATCGAACTGGACAACCCCAGCGGCTACGGCCGCATCGTGCGCGACCGTGACGGCCGCGTGCAGCGCATCGTCGAACAGAAGGACGCCAGCGAGTCCGAGCGCGCCATCCGCGAGATCAACACCGGCCTGCTCGCCGTCGATGCCGCGCGCCTGCGCGCCTGGCTGGAGCGGCTGGACAACCACAATGCGCAGGGTGAGTACTACCTCACCGACATCATCGCCATGGCGGTGGAAGATGGCGTCATGATCAACACCGTCAGCGCCCCCGACATCGACCAGGTTTCCGGCATCAACGACCGCGCCCAGCTGGCGACGCTGGAGCGTGCGCTGCAGCGCCGCCAGGCGCGGCAGCTGATGCTCGCCGGCGCGACGCTGCGCGACCCGGAGCGTTTCGATCTGCGCGGCGAGCTTTCCGTCGGCCGCGACGTGATCATCGACGTCAACGTGGTGTGCGAGGGCCGCGTGGTGCTGGGCGATGGCGTGACCATCGGCGCCAACTGCGTGCTGAAGGACGTGGAGATCGGCGCCGGCACGGAAATCAAGCCGATGAGCATCATCGACAGCGCCGTCATCGGCGCGGGTGCACACATCGGCCCGTTCGCGCGCATCCGCCCGGAGACGCGCATCGCCGACGGCGCCCACATCGGCAACTTCGTCGAGGTGAAGAAGAGCGACATCGGCGCCGGCTCCAAGGTGAACCATCTCAGCTACATCGGCGACACCACCATGGGCGCGAAGGTGAACATCGGCGCCGGCACCATCACCTGCAACTACGATGGCGCCAACAAGCACCGCACGGTGATCGGCGACGGCGTGTTCGTCGGCTCCGACACCCAGCTGGTGGCCCCGGTCACCGTGGCCGATAACGCCACCATCGGCGCCGGCTCCACCATCACCAAGGATGCGCCGGCAGGCGAGCTCACCCTGAGCCGCAACAAACAGATCACCATCCCCGGCTGGAAGCGGCCGGTCAAAAAGAGCAGTGACAAGTAACAAGTGGCAAGTCCCAATAAAAGGACGCCCTTCGTTTACTTGAAACTTGAAACTTGTAACTTGTAACTGGGTTCAACACATGTGCGGCATAGTCGGTGGTGTAGCGGAACGTGATGTCGTGGCGATCCTCGTCGAGGGTCTGCGTCGGCTGGAGTATCGCGGTTATGATTCGGCCGGTGTCGCCGTGCTGGATGAGCACAACGCGATCGCCCGCGCCCGCGTGCTCGGCAAGGTGCAGGGGCTGGCCGACGAACTGGCGCGCAATCCCTTCCGCGGCAGCACCGGCATCGCCCACACCCGCTGGGCCACCCACGGCGTGCCGAGCGAGAAGAATGCCCACCCGCACATCTGCCGCAAGGAGATCGCGGTGGTGCACAACGGCATCATCGAAAACCACGAGGCCCTGCGCGCCGCACAAAAGGCCGCCGGCTACGAATTCACCTCGCAGACCGATACCGAGGTCATCGTCCATCAGGTGCACAGCCACACCGCGCGCGGCCTCGACCTGCTCGCCGCGGTGCAGGCCACCGTCAGCGAACTGCACGGCGCCTATGCCCTCGGCGTGGTGAGCACACACGAACCGGGCCGCCTCATCGCCGCGCGCCGCGGCAGCCCGCTGGTCATCGGCATCGGCATCGGCGAGCACTTCATCGCCTCCGACGTGGCGCCGCTGTTGCCGGTGACGCGCCGTTTCATCTTCCTCGAAGAGGGCGACGTCGCCGACATCCGCCGCGACCAGCTCGTCATCTTCAACGCCGGCGGCGAGCGCGTCGAGCGTACGGTGAAGGAAAGCGAGCTGTCGCTGGACGCCGTCGAGCGCGGCGAATTCCGCCACTACATGCTGAAGGAGATCCACGAGCAGCCGCAGGCCATCAGCGACACCCTGGAAGGGCGCATCGCCGGCGGCCGCGTACTGGAGGCCGCCTTCGGCCCCAAGGCAGCGGCGGTGTTCGACCAGGTGAAGGCCGTGAAGATCATCGCCTGCGGCACCAGCTACCATGCCGGCCTCGTCGCGCGTAACTGGTTCGAGGGCGTCGCCGGCGTGCCGTGTCACGTCGAGGTGGCGAGCGAGTTCCGTTACCGCCACCCGGTGCCGAATCCCGACGCCCTGGTGATCACCATCTCCCAGTCCGGCGAAACCGCCGACACCCTGGCCGCGCTGCGCGCGACGAAGGAGTGGGGCTACGGCCCGTCGCTCGCCATCTGCAACGTGCCGGAAAGCTCGCTGGTGCGCGAGGCCGACCTGGTGCTGATGACCCGCGCCGGCCCCGAGATCGGCGTCGCCTCCACCAAGGCCTTCTCCACCCAGCTGGTCGCCCTGCTGCTGGTGGTGATCGCCCTCGGCCGCCGCCACAAGCTGAGCGCCGAGCGCGAGGCCGCCATCGTCGAACAGCTGCTGGCCCTGCCGCGCCACGTCGAGGACGTGCTGGCCCTCAACGACGAGATCCACCGCCTCGCCGAACGCTTCACCGACAAGCACCACGCCCTGTTCCTCGGCCGCGGCGTGCAATACCCGGTGGCCATGGAGGGCGCGCTCAAGCTGAAGGAGATCTCCTACATCCACGCCGAGGCCTATCCCGCCGGCGAACTCAAGCACGGCCCCCTCGCCCTGGTGGACGAGGCCATGCCGGTCATCGCCGTCGCCCCCAACGACGAACTGCTGGAAAAGCTCAAGTCCAACCTGGAAGAGGTACGCGCCCGCGGCGGTGAACTCTACGTCTTCGCCGACCACGCCTCCGGCATGAATGGCGGCGAACGCGTCCACGTCACCGTCGTACCCCCCGCCGGCGGCCACGTCGCGCCCATCATCTTCACCATCCCCCTGCAACTCCTCGCCTACCACGTCGCCGTGCTCAAGGGCACCGACGTCGACCAGCCGCGCAACCTGGCCAAGAGCGTCACGGTGGAGTAAGCGCCCGCTTCCTTCAATCACGCTGTGGGGAAAGACTCCTCCCCACGCCGTGGGGAAGGTCGGGGGGGAGTGGTTTTCGTAGGAGCGGATCGCATCCGCGACCAACCCATCGCAGCGGACGATATCCCGGAGTCCCGCAACGGGCCCTACGGTAATTGCGCCACCTTGGCGAGAAAGAACTTATCGCTCCATAGCTTCAGACTCTCGCGCTCTGCGGTGCCCAGAAACCTTTCAACGTCCTGTGCCGCAGCCTTCCAGTCGACGGCCCGGATTTTTTCTGCAAGCGTGTCTTTGAGCCATGAGCCATCAACGACCATCTCCGCTCCGGCCCAGGGCCCGTACTGCCGCAAAGCATTCTGCAGATGCGTCAGGTTCGGGCTTACCTGTTGCTTGATGTACCAATTGAAGTCGTACCAGTCGCGCCCCTTCAAATACGGCCGGCACAGCAGCGCGTGGATCTTCAGCGCGAAATTGCTGCCGAGGTCCTGATGGCAGACCTCGAAGTCGAGCGGGAAGTCGAGATAGCTGTAGTCGAAGCCCGAGCCGGCAGGAGGATTGACGTCGATCTCCAGCTTGATCGTCAGGCTCCTGTAGGCAGCGCCTTGAGAGAAGCTCAGGTTCAACTGATTACCGATGGAGTTGTCTTTCAGCAGCGCCTTGCGCACGTTCAGGTCCATGCGGCTCCGGTCCAGCACGTCCGACTGAAGTCCGAACTCCCGCAACACATCAACCAGCCCAGCCAGGTGCTTCCGCCAGTTAAACGCGGGGTCCGGTTCCTTCAGAGTAAAATCAAGATCCTCCGAGAAGCGCGGCAATTGGTGCAGGATGCGCAGGCTGGTGCCGCCCTGAAACGCAGCCACCTCGAAGAAGCCCGAACGCCACAGGGCATACAGCGCCACCTCCTGCAGAATCTCCCTGATCGCCTGCTCCTCCAACACCGGATTGGCGGCGCGGTAACCGTCGAGTCTTCGTTGCAGCATTTCAATCATTGCCCAACTCCCTGGCGAATGCATGCAAAAAGGATTTCACTCTCTTCTGGCTATACACCGCACCGAGCATCCTGATGTCGGTGTCCGATACGCTGCGCAAATGTTCATGGTCGATGCGCAGCCCATCGACCAGCCAACCCATCCCCTGCCACTCCACCTTGCGCAGACACACAAGATCCATCAGTGCGCGGAACGGCTTCGCCACCAACATGGTTTGTTGCACAGCCTGCAGTCGTTCAACCTGTACCAGAAAGTGTCCGGGCGCAATCGCCAGCGGGTGGAAGGAAAAGCCGCCGAACAGAGGATGATCGTGAGTTAAGGTCTTGCGCCCCGGAGTGACGCATGCCGTGGTGTAAACCGCCTCGGGGATCCAGCCGTGATAGGCAAGCGCAGTTTCGAAGGAGACATAGCTCCCCGCCACAAAAGCTTGCGCCAGGGCAAAAGGATGCGCGGGGTAGGTGCGGAAGCGGTCATCGAGCACATAGGCGCCCCGGCGCAGGCGCACCAGTTCCCCGGCCTTCATCGCCCGATTGACCAGGTTATGGCGACGCTGGGCGCTGCCGTCCAGCAACCGGGCGAGCTGGGTATCCGAAAGCAGGCGATTGGCCAATCCCTGATCAATGATGCACTGCGTTAGCGTCTGCATAGGGGGTAAAATTCCAGAAACTTGCACATTATGCAAGTATGAGGAATTTTTTACCAATGTCCAGCTATGTTGTCAGCGAACCAAGGGCTCCAAATATCCCTTTTAACTAGGCCCCAGGCTACTTCCCCGCCGGGGTGACCTTCACCCGGTTAACGAACATGATGTTGTCGAAGTCCCGGTTGAGGCTGCTGCTGTGATAGCGGGGCATCATCGACTGCTCCGCGAAGTGGACCGTATCCCCCGCCTTGACCGCCGTGGTCGGCGCCGCCAGCCAAAGCTTGTCCTTGCCCCGCTGCACCTCGATGTAGGTAAAGCCCTGCGTCTCCACCACGCTTACCACCTTGCCCTGCTGCGTCATCTCGGCATTCATGGCGCCGTCACGTCCGGTCGGAGGATGGCCGGCCGGTTTATCTGTCGTGGAGGCCTGGACGGAAAAGGCAAGGGCGGCCAAGAGCGGAAGGGCGATCAGGGATTTCATAGGGGGAGTCCTCTGGTTCGTGGGAGAGCGGCGACCGCTTCAAAGAGCGTAGACCGGGAACCGGCCGGAAGCCGTGCGGGGATTATCGGAGGTATCCGGGGCGGGGAACGAGAATTGGTCGGCGGCTTGGGGCGTAGACAGACAGCTTGCCCTGGCGTGGAAGGCCTGATCGAATGCCCGTGATACGATTCGTGGCTGCCGCAAGGTTTGCGGTGGAAGGCAAGCAGCCGTGGCCGGCAGGGTGGAATTTGGTACGATTCGTCGGCTGCCCGAACTATCCGGGATAACGATAATTAAAGGCCCTGGGCCGATGAATGGAGCAAGGATGTCAGTACTGCCGAAGGGCTACGCCCTGATGACCAAACAGGATTGAACCAGCGTGAGCGAGCTGATCCTCTACCGCACGGAAGACGGCCAGGCCGAGGTACGACTGCGCGCGGAGGATGGCAGCGCCTGGCTGACCCAAAGCGAAATCGCCGAGCTGTTTGGGGTTACGGTATCCAACGTCAACATCCACATCCGTAACATATTGAAAGAAGGCGAGCTTTCCGGTTCAGTTATTAAGGAATCTTTAATAACTGCCGCCGACGGCAAGAATTACCGCACCAGCCTCTACCGACTCGAAATAATCCTCGCCATCGGTTACCGCGTCCGCTCTCCCCGCGGCACCCAGTTCCGCCAATGGGCCACCGCCCACCTGAGCGAATACCTGGTGAAGGGCTTCGTCATGGACGACGAGCGCCTGAAGAACCCCGGCGGCTGGGATTACTTCGACGAGCTGCTTGCCCGCATCCGTGAGATTCGCGCCTCGGAACTGCGCTTCTACCAGAAGGTGCGCGACCTCTTCGCCCTCAGCAGCGATTACCGCAAGGACGACAAGGAGGCCCAGTTGTTCTTCGCCGAGGTGCAGAACAAGCTGCTCTACGCCGTCACCCAGCAGACCGCCGCCGAGCTGGTTGTTTCCCGTGCCGACCCGTCCGCGCCCAACATGGCGTTGACCACCTGGAAAGGCTCGCGGGTGCGTAAGCAGGACGTCATCATCGCCAAGAACTACCTCAGCGCCGACGAGGTGGACACCCTCAACCGGCTGGTGGTCATCTTCCTGGAACAGGCCGAACTGCGGGCCCGGGAGCGCAAGGACCTGACGCTGGACTACTGGCGCCAGAACGTGGATCGGCTACTGGAGTTCAGCGAGCGGCCGGTGTTGCAAAACGCGGGCAACATCAGCACCGAGCAGATGAAGAAAGTTGCCAATGAGCGTTACGAAGCCTTCGACGCCAACCGGCGCCGCATCGAGGCGGAGGCGGCTGATGAGGAGGATATGCGGGAATTGGAGGCTATCGAGAAGCAGGTGGAAAGGGAAAAGAAGTAATCAAGTCGCCTGGCCAAGAAAATCCAGAGTACATCCCCGATTTGCCCTGACTTGTTCCCGCTCGGGAAAATATTGCTTGTGTGTAGCAGACGCATGCGCTAGTGTTCCCGAGCGGTAACAAATGCAGGGCAGCGCCATGGGGCAGGACAATAATTTACCGTACGGGAATATTTCGTCCGCCGAGGAGATCGGTCGGCTGGTGCGTGCCCACCGCAAAGCCCAGGCCGCCACCCAGGGCGAATTCGCCTCGCTTTGCGGCGTGGGGACCCGGTTCATTTCCGATCTGGAGAACGGCAAACCCACCATGGAATTGGCGAAGGTGCTGCAGGTGCTTCAATGCCTTGGGCTGGAAATATCCATTCAACCCCGCGGCTGGCGACGTAGTGAGCCGGCAATCTCGCCCAAGGCGGACGACCAATGAGCGACACGCTCACCGTCTACCTGCGCAATGAACGGGTCGGCCGGCTGTGGCTGGGGGAGAAGCGCCGCTTTGCCTTTCAGTACGATGCGGCCTGGCTGGCCGGCGGTCACGCGGTGCCACTCTCCCTGGCCCTGCCTCTCCAGCCGGAAATCTACGCCGACGACAGTGCGCGTCCCTTCTTTGCCAATCTCCTGCCCGAGTCCGAATTGCGCGAGGTCATCGCCCGCCGGCTGGGACTATCGGAGGGCAATGACTTTGCGTTGCTGGAGGCTATCGGCGGCGAGTGCGCCGGCGCGGTCAGTCTCCTGCCCGACGGCGCGAAGCTGAGCGATGAAGGCGAATACCGCCCCTTAAGTGACGACGAACTCAACGCCCTGATCCGGGACCTGCCCAAACGCCCCATGCTCGCCGGCGAAGCCGGCTTCCGCCTCTCCCTGGCCGGGGCGCAGAACAAGCTGCCGGTCTACTACGACGAAGCTGCCGGCCAGGTTTGCCTGCCGCTGGGCAATCTGCCCAGCCGGCACATCCTCAAGCCACCCATAACCCGCTTTGCCGACACGGTGCAAAACGAGGTGTTCTGCATGCAGCTTGCCGGCCGCATGGGCTTGCCGGTGCCGGAAGCCATCATGCTGCACCAAGAGGTTCCCCTCTATCTGGTGACGCGCTATGACCGCGAGCGGGGCCAGGACGGCAAGGTTCGCCGTCTCCATCAGGAGGATTTCTGCCAGGCCCAGGGCATCGCGCCAGATCAGAAATACGAGAAGGAGGGTGGCCCTTCGCTGCAAGCCTGTTTCAAGCTGCTGCGCGAAAACAGCATCCAGCCGGTGGCCGACATCAAGGCCCTGATGCAATGGGTCATCTTCAACACCCTGATCGGCAATGCCGATGCCCACGGCAAGAACGTCGCCCTGCTGCTCGATGGCCAGGGTCCCCACCTCGCGCCGTTCTACGACCTGATGTGTACCGCCGTTTACCCGGAGCTGAACAACCGCATGGCGATGAAGATCGGCGGCGAAGACCGGCCGGAGTGGATCATTGCAAGGCGCTGGGAACAGTTCGCCAAGGACATCGGCATCGGATACAAAATGGTCCGGCAGATGCTGGTCGAAATGGCGACCGACATCGTACCGGCCGCCCAGCGCTTGCATGCCGAATTCACCGCGCAACACGGCGAATGCGACACCCTGCACAGGATTATCGCCCTTATCGAACAACGGGCGC
>JANJXC010000033.1 GCA_024709225.1 Gammaproteobacteria bacterium
GATCTTGTCGTGCAGGAGCTTGATCGTGTATTCGATCTCTTCCTCGGTGGTGAAGCGGCCGATGGTGAAGCGGATCGAGCTGTGCGCGAGTTCGTCGTTGCGGCCGAGCGCGCGCAGCACGTAGGACGGCTCCAGGCTGGCCGAGGTGCACGCCGAGCCCGACGACACCGCCACGTCCTTGATCGCCATCATCAGCGACTCGCCCTCGACGAAGGCGAAGCTGACGTTGAGGTTGTGCGGCACGCGCTGCTCGAGGTCGCCGTTGAGGAAGACCTGCTCGATGTCGGAGAGGCCCTTCCACAGGCGGTCGCGCAGCATGCGGATGCGCTCGTTCTCGCTCGCCATCTCGGCGCGCGCCAGGCGGAAGGCCTCGCCCATGCCGACGATCTGGTGCGTCGCCAGCGTGCCGGAGCGCAGGCCGCGCTCGTGGCCGCCGCCGTGCATCTGCGCCTCCAGCCGGATGCGCGGCTTCCTGCGCACGTAGAGGGCGCCGATGCCCTTCGGGCCGTAGGTCTTGTGTGCCGAGAAGGACATCAGGTCGACCTTCAGTTTCGACAGGTCGATCGCCACCTTGCCGGTCGCCTGGGCGGCATCGACGTGGAGGAGGACGCCCTTGCCGCGGCAGATCTCGCCCATCTGCTCGATCGGCTGGATCACGCCGATCTCGTTGTTCACATACATCACCGAGGCGAGGATGGTGTCGGGGCGCAGCGCCGCCTTGAACTGTTCCAGGTCGACCAGGCCGTTCTCCTGCGCCATCTCCTCGCGGGCAATGCGGAAGGCCTCGCCCATGCCGACGATCTGGTGGGTGGGCAGGGTGCCGGAACGCATGCCGCGCTCGTGACCGCCGCCGTGCATCTGCGCCTCGAGGCGTACGCGCGGCTTGCGGCGCACGTACAGGGCGCCGATGCCCTTGGGGCCGTAGCACTTGTGGGCGGAGAAGGACATCAGGTCGACCTTGAGCTTGTCCAGGTCGATGGTCACCTTGCCGGCGCTCTGCGCGGCATCGACATGGAACAGGACGCCGCGGGCGCGGGTCATCTCGCCGATGGCGGCGATATCCTGGATCACGCCGATTTCATTGTTCACGTGCATGATGGACACCAGGATGGTGTCGGGACGCATGGCCGCCTCCAGCTTGGCCAGGTCGATCATGCCGTTGGCCTCGGGCTGCAGGTAGGTGATTTCGTAACCGAAACGCTCCAGATGGCGGCAGGTGTCCAGCACCGCCTTGTGTTCGGTCTTGCTGGTGATGATGTGCTTGCCCTTCTTGGCGTAGAACTCGGCCACGCCCTTGATGGCCAGATTGTCCGACTCGGTGGCGCCGGAGGTCCACACGATCTCCTTGGGGTCGCAGTTGACCAGGGCGGCCACCTGCTTGCGCGCCTCTTCCACCGCCTGCTCCGCCTCCCAGCCAAAGGAGTGGGAACGGGACGCCGGATTGCCGAAGCGGCCGCTGTCCAGGGTCAGAAAACTGCACATCTTCTCCGCCACCCGCGGGTCGACGGGGGTGGTGGCGGCGTAGTCCAGATAGATCGGTTTGCTCATCACTCGCTCCATTCCTGCTTGCGGTCTCACCAGGCCGTAGCGGCCATGGCCTGCAACCGGGCCGCCTGCGTACGCAGCGCGGCGATCAATGTATCCACATCGTGTTCGGTGTTGCCGGCGCCGAGACTGACGCGCACCGCGCAACGCGCGAGGTCTGCCGTCACGCCCATGGCCCGCAGCACATGGCTCGGCTCATGGTAGCCACTGCCGCAGGCCGCGCCGCTCGACAGCGCGATACCCTGGCGGTCGAGCTCCAGCAACAAGGTCTCGCCCTCCATGCCGGGCAAGGCCAGGAATACCGTGTTGGGCAGGCGGGACGCCCCGCCGCCGAACACCACCGCCTGCGGCACCTGCGCCGTCAGGCCCTGCTCCAGCCGCTGCCGCAGCGCGGTCATGCGCGTACGGCGCAGTTCCAGTTCCGTCGCCGCCAGTTCCGCGGCGATACCGAAGCCGACAATACCGGCCAGATTCTCGGTGCCGCCGCGGCGGCCCTTCTCCTGGCCGCCGCCGTGCAGCAGCGGCTCCAGGTCCACCGCCTTGTCCACCACCAGCGCGCCAACCCCCTTGGGGCCGTTCAGCTTGTGCGCCGACATGCTCATCAGGTGGGCGCCGCTGGCGGTGAAATCAAGCGGCATCTTGCCCAGCGCCTGCACCGCATCGGTGTGCAGCACGGCGCCCGCCGGGCGCACCGCCGCCGCAATGGCGGCAATATCGTTCACCACGCCGGTTTCGTTATTGGCCCACATCACCGAAACCAGGCGCGCACCGTCCCGCAGCGCCGCTTCAACCGCCTGCGCCGTTACCTCTCCCTGGTCCGTCACCGGAATGGTTGCTGCCGTCCAGCCCGTGCGGGCCAAGGCCGCCACCGGCTGCTGCACCGAGGCATGCTCCACGGCGCTTACCGCGAGGCGTGCGGCCGGCAAACGCGCCGTCACGCCCTTGAGGGCGGCATTGTTGGCCTCGGTGCCGCCGCTGGTGAAGATCACCTGCGAGGGATGGGCACCGGCCAGTGCCGCCACCTGCTCCCGCGCCCGCTCCAGCGCCGCGCGCGCGGCGCGACCCAGGGCATGGACGCTGGAGGGGTTGCCACCTGCCCCCTGCAACCAGGGGAGCATCGCCTCCAGCACCCGCTCATCGAGCGGGGTGGTGGCGTTGTGATCCAGATAGATCACGGTCGACCGTCACCTCTGCTCTCAGCCGGCGACGGCCTTCCTGCCGGTATCCAGCGCCACCGGCTTGTGCTCGTGCTTGTGGCCGCTGGCTTCACGCACATGGTGCTGCGCCACCAGCTTGGCCAGGCTGATGCCCTGCAGGAAGGCATAGATCTGGTTGCTGAGGTCGCACCACAGCTCGTGGGTGAGGCACTCGCCATCGTCGTGGCAATTGCCCAGGCCGTTGCAGCGCATGGCGTCGACCTTCTCGTCCACCGCGGTAATCACGTCGGCGACGCAGATCTCGGCCGCATCACGGCTCAGGCGGTAACCGCCGCCAGGACCGCGGGCGGAGTCGACCAGCCCGTTCTTGCGCAGTTTGGAAAACAGCTGCTCCAGATAAGAAAGGGAAATCCCCTGGCGCTGGGAGATGTCCGCCAGCGTAATGGGGCCATCCTTATAGTGGAGAGCCAGGTCGAGCATTGCAGTGACCGCGTAGCGGCCTTTCGTAGTCAGCCTCATTGCCTTGTCCCTATAGACCCAGTAAAGTTGTGGATGTCGGTAGCGGCTAAATTAGCAATACCAAGCAAATCAGTCAACTTTTTTTTCCGTTCTTTCCGCAGGGCATCCACTGCACTCCCCCGCCGCCTGCCGGCTCAGTTTCGGTTCTTGCACCGCCCGGATCTCGCACGCCCCCAGCGGCGGAATCGGGGTATCGCCCAGCTCCGCGCCCAGCGCCTTCAGCCCCTTGCACATCTCCTCCATCTTGCTGTCCATGGCATGGATGTGGTCCAGCATGCAGTTGATGGCATTGGCCACCGGGTCCGGCATGTCCTGGGTGGTGCCGTAGGCATCGAAGCCGATCTTCTCGGCGATGGCGCGGCGGCGCTCGGTGTGCTCGTCCACCTTGCGGTTGACCACACGGCCGGGTATCCCCACCACCGTGGCCCCTTCCGGCACATCTTTCACCACCACGGCATTGGAGCCGATACGCGCCCCCTTGCCGATGGTGATGGGGCCGAGCACCTTGGCGCCGGCGCCCACCACCACGTTGTCCTCCAGGGTGGGATGGCGCTTGCCCTTGACCCAGCTGGTGCCGCCCAGGGTGACGCCGTGATAGAGGGTGCAGTCATCACCGATCACCGCGGTCTCGCCGATCACCACCCCCATGCCGTGGTCGATGAAGAAGCGGCGGCCCAGGGTGGCGCCGGGATGGATCTCGATGCCGGTGAGCCAGCGGGCGAAATGGGACAGCACGCGCGCCAGCCACTTCCAGCCCCAGTGCCACAGGCGATGGCTCAGCCGATGCACCAGCACCGCATGCAGGCCCGGATAGGCCGTAAGGATCTCCAGGGTACTGCGCGCCGCCGGGTCGCGCTCGAAGATGCAGCGGATGTCCTCGCGTAGGGAGTCGAACATAGGATAGGGGCCGTCAGCAATTTCCGATTAAACGTGTCGGCTTGATTCTCGCACACTGCGGGGGCGCTATGACAGCATCACGAGCCTTAGCCACAGAGCGCACGACGCCATAATGGTGCCCTCCTAAATGCTCCGACGCCCGTCCCCGGACATCCTGGCGCACTTCTTGGTCGCGTATTGACACCCTTACAAATACGGTGGTATTTGTGCGTCTGCTGCATCATAGGGAAATGAACTAAAAATGGACCTTGCCCCCCTCCTGTCCCTGACGCCTCACTTTTGGGCACGGCCATCCCGCTTCGGCCCCACGACCGCTCCCTCCCGATTTCTCGCGACCTTTCCGCCACAACCACGAACGTAGTTCGCCAGTCCTAACTGGTGCCTGTTTGTATTCTCCCAACCATTTTTCAAAGGAGTGAAAAATGAGAATGACCGGCAAGCTGATGGCCACCGCGCTCATCTGGATCACCTTGGCAGGAACAACCCATGGCAAGGCATTATCGGCATTTCACGGCGTCCTCCAGTTCCCGGATGGAGGAACACCGGTGGTTGTCACCGACGGAATCTATGAACGCCATGCGTACCCATACTTCGGTACACTCCTCACCATAGTCACTAGCGACTGGCAAGACTACAATCCGGATCACGGAGACACATGGGTACTGGATGTCTACAACAACAAAACCCAGAATATTGACGCACATGTCGTACTTTCATATGACGCCGGCAGTGATTGTCTTGTACACCAAGGCAGCCCGGTTATCTGCGGCCTATATGTGACTGAAGGCTCATATATCAATCGGACGAATTACCTCGACATCTATTTTTATGGTTCCTGTACTGGCTAGCATGGCTACGCGCTGCAGGGAACCACCCCGAACAGCTATAACTCGTGGGACTTCACCCCGACGCGATTCAGGCCGGATATAGACATACTGAAATACACAAGTTCGATTTGGCCAATGTTGTCTGTGAGCGAAAGCGGAAAAACAATGGTTGCCGCACTTGTCGTTGATGATCTTGGGTGCCACATTCCTCTACACGACATAGACGTAACATTCGAAAATCGCTTCGTCCCCGGCTCCGGCGGTCACGCCAATATCACCACCGAAGCACCCATCACAGGCCATTACCAAGCTATCGAAGCCTATGGGGGAGACATACCTGAAACACAAGAACGATCCATTTCATTTCCACAAGGAGCCCCCCAATCATATACAGTCGCCCCCGTTGTTGAAGGAAAGACAAATCAGCTTGGGTGGTTTGCTGCCAACTACATAGCGGGGATTTTCGGCGGCGAAGAACGCCTGAAACTAACTGCAAACATTGACCATGTATCCGACAAAGATCCTGCTGCGAAAACGTCCAAGGAAGACACCCTGACAATCAAGGTTGCCGGGCTCGTGGAAATGGAAAAGAACGGCATCCACCATAAATTCAACTTCGCAGGTTCTTGCAGCACTATGCCCGTAGAATCGATACCTTTAGAAGCAGAAGCGCGCTGGCTCACCCCAAACAACAAGACTCGGGCCTTGGTGCTTGCCAACATGTGGTTCAACGTTTATGAGGAAAAATTGTCGTACAACGATGCCAGCCTAAGATATGGAGGCGTGATTGACAGCAAAACAATTGAACAGGGATGTCACCAGACACACCGAAAAGGAACTCACATAGATATAAACAGAAACGCAAACAATTTGGATGGCGGATGTACGATCATAAATGGATCACAAGTTTGCAGGATGGATTATTTATTGATATTTGCAAGCGCAGTCGGATTGATACAAGGCGAGTCCAGCGGCATTCACTTACAGGGGAATTAATAAATGAACTATCCAAAACAATTTCTACTCGGACTCTCTGTTTACTTTTTTTCCACTTTTGCATCAGCAGAAATAACCCGCTATGACTTAAGTCCAGTAACTGTGCGCGTGGAATATTCGATAAACAAAAATGGCCAGTGGGAATATCGCTACAGCGTTACCAATGACAGCCAACATAGGCTTTCGCAATTTTTACTTGATCTTGTCTGCGAACATAGCCAGAGCATTGCAGATGACGAGGTACCCGCACCACAAGGAGAGGGATTTATCGATCTGGCCAAATATCCCGAGATTGAATTGCTGCGAAAGGGCGTGCATGTGCCAGCAACACTTTCTGCCGCCTACGGCGCAGCGGCCTTTTGGGGAATATCGGTAAATAACGAGGCCTTTTGGTACATGAAAACCGCCCCCGGATCGATAAGCGAGGGACTGTTGCTGGTCAGCAAAGGTCAGCCGACCATGCGCAAATACACGATTACCCCTTATTTCGAACTCGACATGTCGCGCGAGGACGGCGCACCTGAAGCGGACGAAGAAAACAGCTACGCGCTGTATGGCCTCATCATCGGCCCCTCCTGCGAAGAAAGTACCGACGTACCACCTGAAGAACCCAACAACCCCGTCTTTGAGGGCACGCCCCCCGGCGCCTTCGGTCTTTACGGTGTGAATCACGTCCTCACCTATGCCACGCCCACCCAGTCCCAGCTCAGCGTACCGGCCAACCAGACGGACATCGCCCTGACCGTACACTACGCCGGCGACATGGACCCCGCCTCGTTCAAGGTGGAGCCGGGCTGGACGCGGGAGCTGTTCAATCCGGTGCCAGGGAGCAGCGAGACGGTGATGCTGCCATTGAAGCCGGGACTCAACCGGTTCCGCCTGGAGGCCAATTTGATGGATAACGAGACCAGGGCCGTACGACGGCCGACGCATGACCTCGATGTATTTGCCATCCGCCGCGGCAAGACGCCGCCCGGCCAGGCGAAGAAGCAGTAACCCAAGTAACACAAGCGTGTCCTGGCCCTCATCACATCGCCACGGGACTTCCAAGTCACCCTGGCGATATTCGGTCACAGGACAAACATGCGCTTCGCGCGGCCCCGGCACGTCCTGCGTCCCACGGGCCTCGTTGAGGCCCTGGCCACAAATGACTCTACGCCGGCACGCCTTGGCTGCTTCGCCCGCCAAGGCCCGGCTACCGGGGGCTCCTTCGCCGTCCAGGCTCAGTCACTGGCACAAGGAGATGACAGGCATGCAACGATTGCTGATGGCATTGATGGGCATCGCCGGGGTCGCCGCGACGGCGCTGGCGGCCGAGGACGCGCTGATCACCTTCCCGGAGCAGGCGAAGCTGCGGCAGCACGACGAGGCCAAGGTGGTGCTGGTGCGGTTTGGCGAGCAGATCGAGCGGCGTTCCTTCCGCGCCCTGCTGAACGGCAAGGATGTGACGGCCCTGGTCGAGCCGCGCCCCGGCCAGCAGGCGGTGGCCCTGCCGTTCACCACGGGTCTCAATGAGGTGGTATTCAAGGCGCGCCGCGCCACTACCCCGCAGGCCCCGCTGGAAGAGGCGCGCTACACCGTCCGCTACCGGCCGCCCGGCGACATCATGATCCGGGCACGCCCCGGCGTTTCCACACCCAGCACCCCGGCGTCCCAGGCCCGGCTGGAGGAGATGCGGGAGGCAATGGAGGCCGGCGACATGGAGCGGTTCCGCCGTCTGCAGGCTGAGCTCAGCGGTGCGCCACCACTGCAATCCCGCTAGGTAACTGTTCCGACACGTGGCCAGCTCATCGTGGGGCGGGCTTCAGCCCGAGACAGGCACTCGACCAGCACAAAGGCTGTCGGGCTTGGGCCCGCCCCGTGAAGTTCGCAGCGGCTGATGTCGTCACCATTTCGGAACAGCTACCCAGCCCGAGCGGCGGCTAACGCTTCACCCGCTTCTGCGTCTCGGTGAGGATGCCGCGCAGGATGTTGAGTTCGACGCGTTCGGTGCGGGCGCGGTTGTAGAGCCGGCGCAGGCGGCGCATCACCTGGCGCGGATTGTCGGGGTCGAGAAAACCCACGGCGATAAGGGTCTGTTCCAGGTGGGCGTAGAACGACTCCAGTTCATCGGCGCTGGCATAGTCACCCTCATCGGGCGCCAGCGGCTCCTCGCCGAGCAGGGCCATGCGCAGCTCGTAGCTCACCACCTGCACCGCCGCCGCCAGATTGAGCGAGCTGAAGTCGGGACTGGCGGGGATGTGCAGCAGATAGTGGCAGCGCTGCAGCTCCTCGTTGCTGAGGCCGGAGTGCTCGCGGCCGAACACCAGCGCCACCTCCTGCCCGGCCACCGCTCCCGCCGCGGCGCGCTGCGCCGCGCTGCGCGCATCGGACAACGGCCAGGGCAGCGAGCGCAGCCGGGCGCTCGCCCCCATGACCAGGGAGCAGTCGACCAGCGCCTCATCCAGGCTGTCGCACACCACGGCGCGGGTGAGCAGGTCGTCGGCGCCGGAGGCGCGCGCGGTGGCCTCGGCGCAGGGAAACTGGTGCGGCCGCACCAGGTACAGGCGCGACAGCCCCATCACCTTCATGGCGCGGGCGGCGGCACCGATGTTGCCCGGGTGGCTGGTCTCGATGAGCACCACGCGCAGGCGGCTGAGGGCCATCAAATTGTCGGCGGCAGGCTGCATTTTTCCCCTGTTCCCATTAAACTAGCGCCCTTCCCTGTTCTTTCTCTTTAACAATCGGAGAGTGCCTCCATGCACCCCATGCTCAATATCGCGGTCCGCGCAGCGCGCCGGGCCGGCGACATTATCGCCCGTTCCGCCGAACATGTGGATGGCCTCACCGTCACCAGCAAGTCGCACAACGACTTCGTCAGCGAAGTCGACCGCCGCGCCGAGCAGGAAATCATCCAGATCATCCAGAAGGCCTACCCGCACCACGCCATCATGGCGGAGGAAAGCGGCGAGCACCGTCCCGGCGCCGATACCTACCAGTGGATCATCGACCCGCTGGACGGCACCACCAACTTCCTGCACGGCTTCCCGCAGTACGCCGTATCCATCGCGCTGATGGTGAAAGGCCAGCTCGATCAGGCCGTGATCTACGACCCGGTGAGCCAGGACCTGTACACCGCCAGCCGCGGCAGCGGCGCCCAGCTCAACAACCGCCGCCTGCGCGTATCGCGCCGCAACGACCTCGACGGCACCCTCATCGGCACCGGCTTCCCGTTCCGCCAGCCGGACCTGCTCGACCCCTATCTCAACACCTTCCGCGCCATGGCGCCCAAGGTGGCCGACATCCGCCGTGCCGGTTCCGCCGCGCTGGACCTGGCCTACGTCGCCGCCGGCCGTCTCGACGGCTTCTGGGAATTCGGCCTGTCGCCGTGGGACATGGCGGCCGGCGCCCTGCTGATCCAGGAGGCCGGCGGCGTGGTGAGCGATTTCGGCGGCGGGCAAAATTTCCTGCAGAGCGGCAACATCGTCGGCGGCAACCTCAAGCTGCACGGTGCCATCCTCAAGACCATCCAGCCGGCCCTGCCGGAGTCGCTGCGCCGCTGAACGTCGTGCCGCAGGGGCCCACTCTGCGGCAACCGGGGTGCAGGAGCGGATGGCATCCGCGATACAGCGCCGGGCGAAGCCACCACCCCATCGCGAATACGATGCGCCCCTACCAAACGGCACGGCCCCGTAGGAGCGGATGGTATCCGCGATACAACGCAGGGCGGAGCCACCATCGCGAATACGATGCGCCCCTACCAAACGGCACGGCCCCGTAGGAGCGGATGGTATCCGCGATACAGCGCCGGGCAGAGCCACCATCGCGAATACGATGCGCCCCTACCAAACGGCACGGCCCCGTAGGAGCGGATGGCATCCGCGATACAGCGCCGGGCGGAGCCACCATCGCGAATACGATGCGCTACAGCCCCATCCTAAAGTTCCCGGGACACCGACCGACAACCTGAAAGACTCATCATTTCAGGCGACGGAACAGCAGCATGCAGACGCTCCGCATCAATGACATCACGCCCCTCGAACTCACCATGCGTGAGGTGCTCGATGGCCTGGACGATCTGGCCAGTGGCTTTGCCTGGCAGAGCACCCCGGACGTGTTCGAGATCATCGCCATCGAGGCGCCCGGGCCGGCACAAGGCACGCACGCCGCGGCCTGAGCCGCCGGCTCAGCGATGGGTATCGCCGGCGGCCTCCGGCTGATAGGTCACCTCCAGCACCCGCAGGCGCAACACCTTCCCGCCCGGCCCCGGCCAGTCGATCTCCTGTCCCACCGACAGCCCGATCATGGCGGTACCCACCGGCGCCAGGATCGAGACCCGCCCGGCGGTACCGTCCGCCTCGGTCGGATAGACCAGGGTCAGCTCGTATTCGCGGCCCTCGCCTTCTTCCAGGCAGCGCGCCGTGGAATGCATGGTAATCACCCCGGCCGGCATCTGCTCCGGCTCCACCACCTCGGCACGCTCCAGCTCCTGGCGCAGGGCCTCGGCCGCCGGCAGATGCCGGTACTGCGGTCGTGCCAGAAGGCTGTCCAGACGATCGTAATCGCTGCTGGTGATCTTGATTGCGGGCATGCTCATTTCATCACTCCTCACTCACTTCATTGCTCGCCGGCCCCAAAAGCACAGGGCCGGTACCTTGCGGTCCGGCCCTGTGTCTTCGTCATGGGCCGGCCGGCGTTTTGCCTGGCTGCCCGGATAGCTTCCGCGCAGCCTAAGGCAGGTTCTCCATCTCTTCCTCGCCCTCGCCTTCCTTCTTCACCGGCATCAGGTGCTCGCGCGAAATGCCCAGCCACATGACGATGGGGCTGGCCACCAGCACCGAGGAATAGATGCCGAACAGGATGCCGATGGTCAGGGCGATGGCGAAGTTGTGCAGCACCTCACCACCAAAAAACAACATCGCCAACACCGCCAGCTGAGTGGAAAAGTGGGTAATGATGGTGCGCGACATGGTGCGGGTGATGGCGTTGTCGATCACCTCGGGCACCGAGGCCTTGCGCATGATGCGGAAGTTTTCGCGCACCCGATCAAAGACCACCACCGACTCGTTCACCGAGTAGCCCAGCACCGCCAGCACGCCGGCCAACACGGTGAGGGAGAACTCCAGCTGGAACAGCGCGAACACGCCGAGGATGATGACCACATCATGCATGTTGGCGATGATGGCTGCCACGGCGAAGCGCCATTCGAAGCGCATGGCCAGATAGATCATGATGCCTATTGCCACCACAACCAGGGCCAGGCCGCCATTCTCGTACAGTTCCTTGCCCACCTGCGGGCCGACGAACTCCACCCGGCGCAACTCCGCCGAGGTGTCCTGGGCCTTGAGCAGGTCGAACACCTGTGCGCTCAACTGTGCAGTGCTCAGTTCAGGGCGCAGCGGCAGCCGAATCAGCACATCGCGCGAGGTACCGAAATTCTGTACCGCCGCCTCGCTCATACCCTTGTCCTCCAGCACCTGGCGAATGCTGGCGAGATCTGCCGTCTGCGCATAGCTGACCTCGATCACCGTACCGCCGGTGAAATCGACGCCCAGATTCAGGCCGCGAAAACCCAGTGCCAGCACGGCGATGATGAAGGTGGCCAGAGAGATGGTGGTGGTCACCTTGCCCCAGCTCATGAACGGGATGTCGTTCTTGAAACGGAATAACTCCATGATGCTCTCCTGCTGTGCCGTCAGATGGACAGCTTGGCGATACGCGCCTTGCGGCCGTACACCAGATTGACGATGCCGCGCGACACCAACACCGCGCTGAACATCGAGGTCAGAATACCGATACACAGCACCACGGCAAATCCGCGCACCGGGCCGGAGCCGAGCCAGAACAGCGCAAAGCCGGCAATCAGGGTGGTGATGTTGGAATCCATGATCGTGCCCCAGGCACGCTCGTAACCGGCATGGATCGCTGCATGCGGCGAGTTGCCAGCACGCAGCTCCTCGCGGATGCGTTCGTTGATCAGCACGTTGGCGTCAATGGCCATGCCGATGGTCAGCGCGATACCCGCCATACCCGGGAGGGTCAGGGTCGCCTGCAACATCGACAGTATCGCCACCATCAGGATCGCGTTAAACGACAGCGCGATGACTGAAATGGTGCCGAACACGCGATAGTAGATGATCATGAAAATACCGATGGCCAGGAAGCCATAGATATTGGCAGTGAACCCCTTGGCGATGTTCTCGGCACCCAGGCTGGGTCCAACCGTGCGCTCTTCAACGATTTCCATCGGCGCCGCCAGGGCGCCGGCGCGCAGCAGCAGGGCCAGATTGCGCGCCTCGTCCGGACTGTCCAGGCCGGTGGTCTGGAAGCGCTTGCTGAAGCGGTCGCGGATCACGGCCACGCTGATCACCTCCTCGGTACGTGAGGTGGCGCGCTGCGGCTGGCCGTTCACCATCTTGGTTTCGGTCTTGGTCTCGATGAACACCACCGCCATGCGCTTGCCGACGTTGTCGCGCGTGGTGTTGTCCATGCGCCGCGCACCCTGGCCGTCCAGGGTAACGCTGACCATCGGGCCGCCGCTCTGCGAATCGATGCCGGAGGCGGCATCGATGATCTGGTCGCCGGTGATGATCACCTGACGTTGCAGCAGAATGGGCTGACCGTTGCGTTCGTAATACAGGCGGCTGTTGGGCGGCACGCGGCCGGCCACTGCGTCGGCCACGCTGCGCTCCTCATCCACCAGGCGGTATTCCAGGGTCGCGGTGGCACCGAGGATCTCCTTGGCGCGGGCGGTATCCTGCACGCCGGGCAGCTGCACCACGATGCGTTCTTCACCTTGCTGCTGGATCACCGGCTCGGCCACGCCCAGTTCATTGACGCGGTTGCGCAGGGTGGTGATGTTCTGCTGCAGGGCGAACTTCTTGATTTCGCGCAGCTCCTGCTCATTGATGCCGCCCTGCAGCAGGAAGACCCCGTCACGATCGACGCTCTCCAGCAACAGGTCGCGGTATTCCTTGCGCAGCAGCGCAGCGGCCTGATCGCGCTCGGCGGCATCGCGGAAACGCGCCTCGACCCGGCCGTTATTGGTGGCGACGGTGAGATAACGAACCTTGTTCTCGCGCAGCAGGGTGCGCCAGTCGCTGACGTAACGTTCCAGTGCCTGGGCACCGGCGGCATCCATGTCCACCTGCATCAGGAAGTGCACACCGCCGCGCAGGTCCAGGCCCAGGTACATGGGGGCCGCATCCAGCATTTGCAACCACGCCGGCGTGGCCGGGGCCAGATTCAGCGCCACGGCATAATTGCCGCCCAGGGTCTCGCGCATCAGCTCGTAGGCCTTGAGCTGCGGCTCGGTGCCGTTGAAGCGCAGCAGCAGGGTGTCGGCGAGCAGTTCGGCACGCTTCAGTTCGATCCCCTGCGCCTTCAGCACCTGCTCCAGGCGCTCGAGGGTGGTCGCATCCACCTTGCCGGTGCGGGTCGCCACCACCTGCACCGCCGGGTCGTCACCATACAGATTGGGCAGCGCATAGACCACGCCCGCCAGCAACACCAGGGCGATGAGCAGATTTTTCCACAGGGGATATTTGTTCATGGGCACAACTCCAAAGGCCCGCCGCGTGGCGGCGGGCCGGGGACTTTCAAATATTCTTGTGTGGGATTACAGACCGCCCTTGATGGTTCCCTTGGGCAGGACGCTGGCCAGCATCGGGCGCTGGATCTTGACCCGCACATTGTCGGCCACTTCCATTTCGATGAAGTTGTCGCCCAGTTCCACCACCTTGCCCACCAGACCGCCGGCGGTGACGATCTCGTCGCCCTTGGCCAGGTTGTCGATCATCTTGCGGTGTTCCTTGGCGCGCTTCTGCTGCGGACGGATGAGCAGGAAATAGAACACCACAAACAGAATGGCGAAGGGCATCAGGGTGCCGAACAGGTCCGGCTGCCCTGCGGCGGCAGGGGCGGCCTCGGCCCAGGCGTCGGAAATGAAAAAGCTCATGTCGTTTCCTTTCAATTGGCTGTGGTTGATCGGCGGCACGGGAGACCCGTGAAAGGCCCGCATTATGGCATAGGCGGCACGGCTTGTCCGCGGCGGCCATAGAACTCCGCCACCGCCTGCTCCAGGGTGCCGGCCTGGATGGCGGCGCGCAGGTCGCGCATCAGGCGCTGGTAATAGTGCAGATTGTGGATAGTGTTGAGACGGGCGCCGAGGATCTCGCCGCACTTGTCCAGGTGGCGCAGGTAGGCACGGGTGTAATGGCGGCAGGTGTAGCAGTCGCAGTCCGGGTCCAGCGGGCGGGTGTCGTGCTGGTACTGGCTGTTGCGGATGCGCACCGCCCCCTCGCTGGTGAACAGGTGGCCGTTGCGGGCGTTGCGGGTAGGCAGCACGCAGTCGAACATGTCAACGCCGCGGCGCACCGCCTCGACGATGTCCTCCGGGGTGCCGACGCCCATCAGGTAGCGCGGCCGATCCACCGGCATGTGCGGGGTGATGGCCTCCAGGGTGTGCAGCATCTCGTCCTTGGGCTCACCCACCGACAGGCCGCCGATGGCATAGCCGTCGAAGCCGATCTCCACCAGGCCGGCCAGCGACTCCTGGCGCAGCTGCGGGTACATGCCGCCCTGCACGATGCCGAACAGGGCATTGGGGTTGTCGCCATGGGCCACCTTGCTGCGCGCCGCCCAGCGCAGCGACAGCTCCATGGAGGTGCGCGCCTGCGCCTCCGTCGCCGGATAGGGCGTGCACTCGTCGAAGATCATCACGATGTCCGAGCCCAGTGCGCGCTGCACCGCCATGGATTCCTCCGGCCCCATGAACACCTTGCTGCCGTCCACCGGCGAGGCGAAGGTCACGCCCTGCTCGCTGATCTTGCGCATCTCGCCCAGGCTGAACACCTGGAAACCGCCGGAATCGGTGAGGATCGGGCCGTCCCAGTGCATGAAATCGTGCAGGTCGCCGTGCAGGTTGATGATGTCGGTGCCGGGACGCAGCATCAGGTGGAAGGTGTTGCCGAGGATGATCTCCGCGCCCAGCTCGCGCAGCTCCTCCGGCGTCATCGCCTTCACCGTGCCGTAGGTGCCCACCGGCATGAAGGCCGGCGTCTCCACCGTACCGCGGGCAAAGTGCAGGCGGCCACGGCGGGCCTGGTGGTCGGTGGTGAGCAGTTCGAAGTTCATCGGGAAAGTCTCAAGTTCCAAGTCCCAAGTTACAAGCGTTCTTTTCTTGCCACTTGCAACTTGTCACTTGCCACTTTGGGTAGAACAAACATGGCGTCGCCATAGCTGAAGAAGCGGTAGCGCTCGGCCACCGCGTGGCGGTACGCCGCCATCACATTCTCATAGCCGGCGAAGGCCGACACCAGCATCAGCAGGGTGGACTCGGGCAGGTGGAAGTTGGTGAGCAGCGCATCCACCACGCGGAATTCATAGCCCGGATAGATGAAGATGTCGGTCTCGCCGGCGAAGGGCTCCAGCGCACCGCCGCGCGCCGCGCTCTCCAGGCTGCGCACCACCGTGGTCCCCACCGCCACCACCCGGCCGCCGCGGGCGCGGGTCGCCGCTATGGCGGCGCAGGTCTCCGCCGAGACCTCCAGGTACTCGTGGTGCATGACGTGCGCGCGGATGTCGTCCACCCGCACCGGCTGGAAGGTGCCGGCGCCCACGTGCAGGGTGACGAAGGCGCGCTCGATGCCCTGGGCGGCGAGCTGCGCCAGCATGGCGTCGTCGAAATGCAGACCGGCGGTGGGCGCCGCCACCGCCCCCTCGCGCCGGGCATAGACCGTCTGGTAACGCTCACCGTCCTGGTCGGCCGCGTCACGCTCTATATAAGGTGGCAACGGCATACGGCCGTATTGCTTGAGCAGGGCCAGCGCCGGGCCGGGGAAGCGCAGCTCGAACAGGTCGCCGGCACGGGCCACCATTTCCACCTCCAGCGCCTCCTCCAGGGTCAGCCAGCTGCCCGGTTTGGGCGACTTGCTGGCGCGCACATGGGCCAGCACATGGCACTCGCCGATGAGGCGCTCCACCAGCACCTCCACCTGGCCGCCGCTCTCCTTGCGGCCGAACAGGCGTGCCGGGATCACCCGCGTATCGTTGAACACCAGCAGGTCGCCGCGGCGCAGCAGGCCGGGCAGGTCGCGGAACTGAAGGTCGCGCCTGGTGCCGTCGGCGCCGTCGAGCAGCAACAGCCGGCTGCCGCCGCGCTCGGCGGCCGGGTGCTGGGCGATCAGCTCCGGGGGGAGGTCGAAATGGAAGTCCTGGCGATGCATGGGCCGCGCATGTTACCAAATAAAGCCTGCCACTTCATAAATCGTGCCCGCCCTCGCTTGGTCATTGATTCAACGAAGGATTTCTCTCAGGCCGCCGGGCGCGGCGGCAGGCCGCGCCCGGCCCTTGTGGCGCTAGACTCCCTGGAGAGCCAGGTGCGCGGCACGGCCAGCGCGCGAATTCGAAAATGTTGCCGCCAGAGTCTTTGCCGCCACGGCCCGCTTTCCCTATAATGCGCCCTCCCCTTGCCGGGGTGGCGAAACTGGTAGACGCAGCAGACTCAAAATCTGCCGGGGGCAACCCCGTGTCGGTTCGATTCCGACCCTCGGCACCATCCCATGATCAGCTCGGGCCATGGCCCGGCTCCCGGTGGCAGACACCCGCGCCGTGAACAGGTAAAGTAGGAACAATTCCTACCGCTCTCCAAGGACTGGTCCCCGCAATGAGCACTGTGCGACGCCTCTTGCTCTGGCTGCTGCCGCTGGTAGTGCTGAGCCTGAGCAGTCCCCTCCAGGCCAACCCGAACGGGCTGCAAGCGGTCACGCTGCAGCTGAAGTGGTATCACCAGTTCCAGTTTGCCGGCTATTACGCCGCCCTGGCCCAGGGCTACTACCGCGAGGCCGGCCTCGACGTCACCCTGCGCGAAGGCCATCCGGAACACGACCCGGTGGCCGACGTGGTGGCCGGCCGGGCCGACTTCGGTATCGGCGCCTCGGAACTGCTCCTCGCCCACGCCAACGGGCAACCGGTGGTGGCGATCGCGTCCGTATTCCAGCACTCGCCGCTGATCCTGCTCGCCAAACGCCGCCCCGACGTGGAATCGGTGCACGACCTGATCGGCAAGACCCTGCAGGTCGTCCCCCACGAGCACGAGCTGTACGCCTTCATCCAGGCCCTCGGCCTGCGGCCCGCCGATTTCAGCCTGCAACCGCGCAACGACACCCTGGATGACCTCATCGCGGAACGGGTTGCCGCCGTGGCCGCCTATTCCACCGATGAACCGTTCGCGCTGGGGCAGCAGGGCATCGATGTTCTGGAGATCACCCCGCGCTCCGCCGGCATCGATTTCTACGGCGACAGCCTGTTCACCAGCCGGCGGTTGGCCGAACAGGAGCCGCAGATGGTCGAGGCCTTCCGCGACGCCAGCCTGCGCGGCTGGGCCCATGCGCTGGCCCACCCCGAGGAGACCGTGGACCTGATCCTGCAGCAGTACCACAGCCGCAAGAGCCGGGAACATCTGCTGTACGAGGCACGCGCCATGCAGCGCCTGATCCTGCCGGATCTGGTGGAACTGGGTTACATGAATCCGGGGCGCTGGAGGCACATCGCCGACAGTTACGCCAATCTCGGCATGCTGCCGCGCGGCTACGACTTCGACGGCTTTCTGTTCGAGCCCAACCCGCAGATGGACCTGACGCTGCTCTACTGGATCACCGGCCTGGGCGCCCTGGTCACCCTGCTGGGCGGCGCCGTCATCCTGCATGTCGCCCGGCTCAACCATCGCCTGCGCCTCAGCGAGCAGCACTACCGCGTGCTGTACCAGAATGCACCGATGGCAATCCTGGTGGCGGATGAGCGACATCGGATCACGGCCTGGAACAAGCAGGCGGAACAGATCTTTGGCTGGCGCGCCGATGAGGTGCTGGGGCGCAGCTTCCTCGATTTCATGGTGCCGCCCAGTGAGCATGCCCAGGTGCAGGCAGCGGTGCGGCAGGCCATCACCGACACCCCGAACAGCCAGTCACTCAACTGGAACGAGACCCGTTCCGGCGCGCGCCTGCTGTGTGAATGGATGAATGCTGCATTGCGGGACAGCGACGGCCGCCTCAGCGGCGTGGTATCACTGGCCATCGATGTCACCGAACGCAACCGCCTGCAGGAACAATTGCGCGTTTCGGCAGAAAACTACCGCACCCTCACGGAGACGGCCCCGTTCCCGGTGGTGGTCACCAGCCTGGCCGACAACACGGTGCTCTACATCAACCACCGTGCCGAAACGCAGTTCCACATCCCGCGCGGCGAAGCCATCGGACGCAACGCCCCGGACTACTGGGCGGACCCGGCGCAGCGCCGCATCATGCTGGAGCTGTTGCACAACCAGGGCCAGGTGACCGACTTCGAGGCGCAGCTCAAGGATGATCACGGCAACCTGTTCTGGGTCTATCTTTCCGCCGCGCTCACCTCCTTCGATGGCAAGCCGGCGGCCCTGATATCGTTCAACGACATCACCGAGCGCAAACACATCGAACGGGCACTACGCGACAGTGAGCGCCATTACCGCCTGCTGGCCGAGAATGCCTTCGACGTGATCTGGACCATGGATCTGCAAGGGCGCTTTACCTACGTCAGCCCTGCAGTGGAGCGCCTGCGCGGCTACACGGTGGCCGAGGTGATGCAGCAACCGATCGAGGAGGCCCTGACACCCGACTCGGCGCGCCAGGCGGCGGAAGGCATGCGTCATCTGCTGGCAACCGGAGAAATACTGCAGCGCCACTGGGAACTGGAACAACCCTGCAAGAACGGGGCGACGATCTGGACCGACGTGATGGTCAGCATCATGCACGACACCGATGGTACGCCCAACGGCATCCTCGGCATCACCCGCGACATCACCGAACAACGCCGCATCCGCGAGGCGCTGAACACCCGCAGCGTGGCCATCGAAGCGGCGGCCGAGGCGGTGATCATCACCGATCCGGAAGGCTGCATCGAATACGTCAATCCTGCCTTCACTCAGATGACCGGCTACAGTACGGCCGAGGTCATCGGCAAGAAACCGAGCATCCTCAAGAGCGGCCATCAGTTTCCCGCCTTCTATCGTGAACTGTGGGACACCATCACCGCCGGCAAGATCTGGCGTGGTGAAACCATCAATCGCCGCAAGGACGGCAGTGTATACACCGAGATCATGGCCATCGCGCCGGTGCGCGACAGTCAGAACCGCATTGCCCACTACGTCGCCATCAAGCACGACATCACCAAGCGCAAGGAACTGGAGGCACGTCTCGAACACCTGGCCCATTTCGACGTGCTCACCAACCTGCCCAACCGGCCGCTATTCTACGACCGCCTGGAACGCGCCATAGCCAGCGCGCTGCGCAACAGCGAATCCATCGGGCTGCTGTTCATCGATCTCGACGGCTTCAAGCAGGTCAACGACACCTGGGGCCACGACATGGGCGATCGCCTGCTGCAGGAGGTGGCGCAACGCCTGCTCGGCAGCGTGCGCGAGTCCGATACCGTGGCGCGTATGGGTGGGGATGAATTCACCATCATCCTGCGCAGCCTCGCCACCCCCGGCAATGCCGAGGTAGTTGCCCGCAAGATCATTGGCGTGTTGAGTGAACCGTTCTTCATCAACCAGCAGGCACTGCGCATCGGCGCCAGCATCGGCATCAGCCTCTACCCGCTGCACGCCGACACGCTGGAAAACCTGGTGCACTATGCCGATCAGGCCATGTACGAGGTCAAACGCGCGGGAAAGAACAACCACGCGCTCTATGCGCCAGCGGTCGCCGAATGACACGGAGTCCAGGGCGACCCACCCGCGACCCGGACGGGGCAGCCTAAACAGCTGTTCCGAATGGGTATCCATCTTCTCTGCGGCACATCACAGGGCGGGCCGTGCCCGCCGCAACACGGCAGCCATGGGGCGCCCTAGGCCTGGCTACCCATTCGGAACACTTGTTCAGCGCAGCAGCAATACCGGTACCGTGGCGTTGCGCATCACGCTGGTGGTGGTGCTGCCGACGAGGAAGCGGCGGGCGGAAGGTGTCGGTGGTGACCAGGATCGGGCGGTGCATGATGCGCGCCACGTTCTCCAGCCGGCTGCCGATATGCTCGTTGAGGTTTTCATCGTGCTTGCCCAGCACCAGCAGGCGGGTCTCCGGCTCCATCTCCACCAGGGTCTCGATCAGGCTGCCGTGGCGCTGACGGGTGACGGGATTGGCAACGCCATCGTTGATGACGCGGTGCTGCGCCTGTTCCAGCATCAGGCGCCCCTGCTCCAGTGCCAGCCGACCGCGCTTCTGATCCAGTGCGGCCAGCTCCTCCAGCAGCGCCTCGCGGCTGCCGAGGCCGATGTTGCCGGTTAGGTTGCTCGCGATGGGATACTCCGACTTGTCCAGCACGTGCAGCAGGATCAGCGGCGCCTCCAGGCGCAGACTGGTCCAGGCGGCGTAGTCGCACACCGCCGGGGTGACGGCGGCACCGTCGATGCAGGCGATCACGTTGGTCATGGTGTTGCTCTCCTCAGTGGCCCATCAGGTTTGCTACGGCATCCGGCTTGTCGTGCACCGCGAAGCGATCGACGATGGTGGCGCTGGCCTCGTTGAGGCCGATGATCTCCACCTCGGTGCCTTCGCGGCGGAACTTGAGCACCACCTTGTCCAGTGCGCTGACCGAGGTGATGTCCCAGAAGTGGGCCTGGCACAGGTCGATGACCACCTTGTCGACGGCCTCCTTGAATTCGAAGGATTCGACGAACTTGTCGGCCGAGGCAAAGAACACCTGGCCCACCACCTTGTAGGTGCGGCTCAGGCCGTCCGCGCTCAGCGCGGAGCTGACATACTTGAACTGCGCCACCTTGTTGGCAAAGTTCATCGCCGCAAACAACACGCCGACGAACACGCCATAGGCCAGGTCGTGGGTGGCGACCACCACCAGCGTGGTGATCATCACCGCGCGGGTGCTGGCCGGGTGTTTCTTCAGATTGCGCAGTGATTCCCAGCTGAAGGTGCCGATGGACACCATGCTCATCACCGCCACCAGGGCTGCCATGGGGATCTGCGCCACCCAGTCAGTCGCCGAGGAAGACCACCAGCAACAGCAGCACGCTGCCCACGGTCAGGGTGGACAGGCGGGTACGCCGCCCGACTTCACGTTGATCACCGACTGGCCGATCATCGCGCAGCCGGCCATGCCGCCCATCAGGCCGGCGGCGATGTTGGCCACCCCTGCCCCTTGCATTCGCGGTTGTTGTCGCTGGAGGTATCGGTGAGGTCGTCGACGATGGTGGCGGTCATCAGCGACTCCAGCAGACCCACCATCACCAGTGACACCGCATAAGGGAAGATGATGGCCAGCGTTTCGAAGGAGAGCGGTACGTCGGGCCAGAGGAACATCGGCAGCGTATCAGGCAGCTCGCCCATGTCGCCCACGGTGCGGATATCCAGCGCCGATACCATCGCAACGGCGGTAAGCACCACAATGGTCACCAGCGGCGAGGGAATCTTTTTGGTGAGGTAGGGGAACAGATAGATCATGCCGGACCGGCCGCCGACGAAGGCGATCACCACCGCAATGCAGAACGAGGCATACAATCCCACCTTGGGGTCGACGCCGGCGATGATGGAAAAGGCGATGGCCTCGGGGATCAGGGCCAGTGCCACAACGAGGCCGGCGAGGACGTCGCCACGGATGTTGGAAAACCAGCTATGGCGTACGGAAGTAATCATTGCAGAGGGAACCTGAATAAATACAGCGACTACCACCATTCAGTGCGATGGCGGCAACAATTTCTGGGGCTGGAACGGCATCAGCGCACGGTCCGCTACGGACCGCAGGAGAGAACCGGAAAGCGTGTTATGGCGGAGTGAGGCGCATCAGGAACACGATGTTAATCAAAAAACGCGCTCCCTCAATCGGAAATCGCTGCGCCGAGGGAGGAACGCCGCATGGCGCGAATGCAATTCGGGACAACACCGGGACAACGCCGTATCAGCCCCCCGCCTCCAGCACCAGCCGCCGCCCCTCGCGCAGCAGCTGTTCTACCTCGGCGGCCGGCAGCGGCCTGCTGAACAGATAGCCCTGCACCTGATCGCAGCCGTGGGCGCGCAGGAACTGCAACTGCGCCGCCGTCTCCACCCCCTCCGCCAGCACATGCAGGTTGAGGCTGTGGCCCATGGCGATGATGGTGCCGGCGATGGCGGCATCGTCGGCATCGGTGGTCACATCGCGCACGAATGATTGGTCGATCTTCAGGGTGTCGATGGGGAAACGCTTGAGATAGCTGAGCGAGGAATAGCCGGTGCCGAAGTCATCCACCGACAGGGAAATGCCCAGTTCCTTGAGCTGGCGCAGCATGGCCGCGCCAGCCTCGGCATTGCCCATCAGGCTGCTCTCGGTGATCTCCAGCTCCAACCAGGCCGGATCGGCGCCGCTTTCATCCAGCGCACTGCGCACGGTCTGCAGCAGGTCACTCTGGCTGAACTGGCGCGGCGACAGGTTGACGGCAACCCGCAGCCGGGAGTGACCAGCACGATGCCAGGTGGCAATCTGCTGGCAGGCGGCATGCAGCACCCACTCACCCACCTGCACGATCATGCCGGTCTCTTCCAGCACCGGGACGAACTGCGATGGCAACACCATGCCGATATCCGGGTGGTGCCAGCGCAGCAGCACCTCCACGCCGATGATGCGGCCGTCGTTCAAGGCGTTCTGCGGCTGGAAATACAGTTCGAACTCCTCACGCTCGAGGGCGCGGCGCAGGCTGTTTTCCATCACCAGCCGCTCGAAGGCCGAGGCATTCATCTCGCTGCGATAGAACTGGTAGTTGTTACGCCCGGCCTCCTTGGCATGATACATGGCGGTATCGGCGTACTTGATCATGTCCTCCAGCGACTCGGCATCCTGCGGATAGACGCTGATGCCGGCACTGGTGGTGACAAAGACCTCATGCCCCAGCAACTGGAACGGTGCCGTCAATGTGGCCAGCACCTGCTGCGCAAGGTGGGCAATCCCGGTTGCGTGAGTCAGGTCGGTGAGCATGATGACAAATTCGTCGCCGCCGAGGCGTGCCACCGTATCGCATTCACGGACGCTGTCCTGCAGGCGCCGCGCCGCCTCCTTGAGCAGCTCGTCGCCGATGAAGTGTCCCAGGGTATCGTTGATATTCTTGAAGCGATCGAGGTCGATATACAGCAGCGCCACCAAGCGCTGGCTGCGTCTGGCCTCGGCCATGGCCTGCAGCAGGCGGCCGTGGAACATGGTGCGGTTGGGCAGTTCGGTGAGCGGGTCGTAATAGGCCAGATGATGGATGCGCTGCTCCGCCTCCTTCTTCTCGCTGATGTCGCTGAAGATGGCCACGTAGTGGCTGGCCTGGCCGCTGGCATCGGGCAGCAGGTTGATGGACAGCCACTCCGGATACACCTCGCCATTCTTGCGCCGGTTCCAGATCTCCCCCTGCCACTTGCCCTCGGCGCGCAGCCGCGCCCACATGGCCTGGTAGAAATCCTCGCCGTGGCGGCCGGACTTGAGCACGGCCGGGGTCTGGCCGAGGATCTCCTCCTCCGCGTAGCCAGTGATGGCGCTGAACGCGTGATTGACGCGCAGGATGCGGCCGGAGGCGTCGGTGACCACGATGCCTTCCACGCTGTTGTCGAACACCTTGGCGGCGAGACGCATGTTCTCCTCCGCCGCGCGGCGTTCGGTGAGATCGCGCAACACGGCGATGAACAGCGGCTGTTCATGCCGGGTGGCCTCGGACAGCGCGATCTCCAGCGGAAAGGTACTGCCATCCCGGCGCACACCGATCATTTCCCGCGTGCGGCCCAGTGCCTGGCTGCCGTCACGGGTGATGAGGTAACGCCGCACGAAGGCCTCATGCTGACTGCGGTAGGGTTCCGGCATCAGCAGGGTCACGCTGCGCCCCATGACGTCGGCGGCGGCATAGCCGAAGATCTGCTCTGCCGCCTGGTTGAAGCCGGTGATCAGGCCATTGCCGTCGATGGTGACGATGCCGTCGAGGATGTTCTGCAGCACCGCCTGGTTGCGGGTGCTGCTCTCGCGCAGCGCCGCCTCGTTGCGGCGCCGCTCGGTGACATCACGGAAGAACACCCACAGCCCCTCCGCCGATGGATACAGATGGGTCTCGAAGAATTTCTGCAGGGGCGGGTAATAGCCCTCGAACTGTTCGCGCTGCTGCTGGCGCAGCGCCTGCGCAAAGCGCTTGTAGAAGCTGCTGGCCAGTTCCGGTGCCACATCCCACAGCTCCTGCCCCAGCGCCTGCTGCCGCGGTACCTCCAGCAGGCGCTCCGCCTCGGCATTGAAATAGGTCACCTGCCAGTCGCGATCCACGGCCAGATAGGCATCGGTGGTGCTCTCCAGCAGGGAGATGATCTGGCGGCTCTTCTCCTGCACGGCGGCCTCGGCGCGGCGTCGCTCGGTGGCGTCGCGCCCGACGACCACCAGACCCTTGCGGCTGCCATCGGCGTTGTACAGCGGCACCTTGGTGATCTCGAACAGCAGGCTGGGGCCGTCGGGACGCGGGATCACCTCCTCCACCCACAGCGGCTGCCCCGACGCCCACACGGCATCGTCACTGCCGGCACAGGCCGCCAGCGCATCACGGTAGAACGGGCTGCGCTGGGCCAGTTCATGATCGGTGCGGCCGCGATACTCCACAGCCTCCAGCCCGAAGGTACGCAGCCCGACGCGGTTGGCCACCAGCCAGCGGCCGTCGCCGTCCTTGAAGCAGACGAAATCGGGCATGGCATCGAGCAGGGTCTCCAGCCAGTACTGCTGGTTGCGCAGGGCCTCGGTGGCGCGGCGTCCCTCGGTGATGTCCTGCACCGTGCCCACCATGCGCAGCGGCGTACCATCGGCGGCACGAAACACCTCGCCGCGCTGGCGCACCCAGCGCTCCTCGCCATCGCGGCGCACGATGCGGTGCACGATGTTGAAGGGGCGCTGGCGGGTCAGCGCCTGCTCTACCGCCGCACGTACCTCGGCGCGATCCGCCTCATGCACGAAGTTGAGGAAATCCTCGAAGCTGGCCGCCGTGACCTGGGGCGATAGGCCGAACACGCGATAGATTTCGTCCGACCAGTGGACGCGGTCGTTGGCGTAATGCCATTCCCAATGACCGAGGGAGGCGATGCGCTGGGCCTCGGCCAGGCGCATCTCGCTCAGGCGCAGGGCGCGTTCGCGTTCCATGTCGAGATAGTGCGCCTGGTGCAGGCTGTGCGACATGGCGTTGAAGGCGGCCACCGCCTGCGCCAGGGCATCGTTGCCCTCCACCGGCAGCTGATGACCGTATTCGCCACCGGCGATGCGCCGGGCACCATCCTTGAGGCGGCGCAGATCGCGAAACAGCAATCCGGTCAGGCCAAAGATGGAGGCGAGTCCGAATCCGATGAGCAGCAACGTGCCACCCAGTAAATCGTCCCCCCAGCGTTGCGCATGGCGGCTGTAGTTCGGCACCAGGCCGACCTCCACCCGCCCCCAGGCCTGGTCGCCATCGGCAATGAGCGCATCGGCTGTCAGCAATTGCCCCGCGACCGGATGGCCCGCCTCGACCATCAGGCCGTCGCGGCCATAGACCCGGACAAAGCCCAGCCAACGCCCGTCCGCCAGGCGATGTGCCAACCGCTCCACCGTGGCAACGTCACCACTCGCCACACTCGACCGCAGTGCCGCCGCCAGCATGTCGACAGCTACCGTAACGTGGACCTGCTCCTGCTGCTGCAGCTCTGCGCGCTGCAACGCCTGTTCACGCCACAGCAGCAGCGCGCAGCCCAGCACCACCGCCACCAGGATGCTGAGGGTAATCTTGTTGCGAAGCAGAAAGGAGGTACGCATCGATATCCGGATGGCGTCGTCAGGTCAAGTGGCAGTATGCCAAAGGCCCAACTGGCCGTGCAGATTAACACAAACAGCAGCTGGCACGGCCCGCCGGCCACGCCGGGCAGGGGCGCGATTTCATCTGGGCTTCACCAAATATTCACATGATTTTGACCGCCACTTCACCCCGCCCCCACTAGGCTGCCGGGCACATTCCCCAAGCTCCGTGGAGTCTGCCGTGGCCGTTTCCCGTTCTGCCGCCCCCCTGTTCCGCCGCATCAATTCGCTGCCGGCCCTGCTGCTGGCGGTAGTCGCCGTACTGCTGCCCTTCGTCCCCCTGCTGTCCCATCGCCTGGACATGCTGACCCTGATCGCACTGCCGCTGTCGCTCATCGCCGCACGTATGGAGCGTGGCATGACCTGACTCCGCAGCATCGCCGCCTGCCTTATGGTAGTGCATACAACCATTGATCAGTCCTTATTGCTCCAACCTCCCCAGGCGTAAGGCGTAAAAGGAGTCACCATGCGTGCGTTGTTGCCGTTGTCCGGTCTGCTGTCTTCCCTGCTGTTCTCCCCCGCCGTCCTGGCCAGTGAGGGGGGAGCCTCCCTGGATCTGACCACCACCTGGTTCGGCATCGCCGCCGTCGTGGTCTTCGTGCTGGCCTATGCCCTGGTGGTGACGGAAGAATTCCTCCACCTGCGCAAGTCCAAGCCGGTCCTCGTCGCCGCCGGCATCATCTGGATCCTGGTGGGCGCCGCCTACGCCCTGCACGGCGATACCCACACCGCCGGCGCCGCCATCCGCCACAACCTGATGGAATACGCCGAACTGATGCTGTTCCTGCTGGCGGCGATGACCTACATCAACACCATGGAAGAGCGCCAGCTGTTCAGCGCCCTGCGTGCCTGGCTGGTGTCGCGCGGCTTCTCCCTGCGCACGGTGTTCTGGATCACCGGCGTATTGGCCTTCTTCATCTCCCCCATCGCCGACAACCTGACCACCGCCCTGCTGATGGCCGCGGTGGTCATGGCCGTGGGCGCCGGCAACACCCAGTTCATCGTGCTGTCGTGCATCAGCATCGTGGTGGCGGCCAATGCCGGCGGCGCCTTCAGCCCCTTCGGCGACATCACCACGCTGATGGTGTGGCAGAAGGGCATCCTCCAGTTTCAGGAATTCTTCGCCCTGTTCATCCCATCCCTGGCCAACTGGCTGATCCCGGCGGCGCTGATGTCCTTCGTCGTGCCGCAGGGCCGGCCGCAGGCGGTAACGGAAAAGATCGAGGTGAAGTACGGCGGCTATGTGGTGGTGATGCTGTTCATCGCCACCATCGCGCTGGCCGTGTCCATGCACAGCTTCCTGCACCTGCCGCCGGTGCTGGGCATGATGACCGGCCTCGGCGTGCTCAAGCTGTACGGCTACCTGCTGCGCCGTCACGAACTCAAGCACGAGAGCATCCGTGGTCCCGAGGCCCTGGACCTGGGCGAGCTGGCGCCCTACGTCAAGGCGAAGCACAAGCCGTTCGATATCTTCATCAGCATGAAACGCGCCGAGTGGGACACCCTGATGTTCTTCTATGGCGTGGTGCTGTGCGTCGGCGGCCTCGGCACCATGGGCTATCTGGCCCATGCCTCGGAGTGGCTGTATCAGGGCATCGGCGCCACCTGGGCCAACATCGCCATCGGCCTTTTGTCGGCGGTGGTGGACAACATCCCGGTGATGTTCGCCGTGCTGACCATGTACCCGGAGATGTCCCACGGCCAGTGGCTGCTGGTGACGCTAACTGCCGGTGTCGGCGGCTCGCTGCTGTCCATCGGCTCGGCGGCCGGCGTCGGCCTGATGGGCCAGGCGCGCGGCATCTACACCTTCTTCGCCCACCTCAAGTGGACCTGGGCCATCGCCCTCGGCTACGCCGGCAGCATCTGGCTGCACTTCCTCATCAACCGCAGCGTGATGTAGCAGCAAAAAAATAGCCTCCCCGGTTGGCCGGGGAGGCTGCTGTAAAGGCCACAACAGCAGAGCGAAACAGTCAGGGCTGCGGCGCCCTCGCACCGGACCACCAGCGCGCCAGACGCACGCTCCAGTGATCGTCGTCCCCCGCATGCAGCACATCGCAACCCGCCTCCTGCAGGCGGGCATCGGCGGCCAGCGTGGCGAGTTTGCTGATGGCGCCCCACTTGAGCGGCCCGGTCACTACATAGCGTGCGCGGCGCTGCTGCACCAGATCCGCCAGTCCCTCGCGCAGCGCACCGGCGAGTACCTCGCACTCCGCCTGCGGCAGCTTCATCTTTTGCAACAGCCGCTGCAGGCGCTCATGCGCCGTCTGTGCCATCGCTCCACGCAACTGCGCCGGACTCAGAAACGGCACATGATCGCTTTCGAATCCGGTTTCGTGCTCGACCACATGCACCACCACCAGCGCCAAGTCCGCAGACTGCGCCAGACGCGCGGCACGCCGGATCACCCCGGCGGCGCGCCGATCGAGATCCACGGCCGCCAGCAGGCAGGGGCGCACGGTGTTCATGCCTGTGCCTGCTGCGCCGCGCCCGGCCGCTGCGCGCATTCGTGGAAGATGCGCGTGGTGCAACCGCGGCAGACATCGGCGTCCAGGGTCGGGATTACGGTGGACAGCGCCACGGTCTTGCCGCTGAAGATGCGGTCGCGGCCGATGTCGTCGATGTAGCCGCCCCGCTCCAGCATCTCCAGCACCGACGGCTTGACGCGGATCAGATACAAGCCGCCGCCGGCGGCACGGCGACGCTTGGCCTCCTGGGCCAGGAACTCCGCGCCGGCCACGTCGATGAAATTGATGCCGGTGGCGGAGATCACCAGATGCTTCTGCAACGGGTGTCCCTCGGTGAGACGGCGCATGGACTCGGCGACGTGATTCACCGCGCCGAAGAACAGCGAGCCGTCGAGGCGCGCCAACTTCACTTGCGGGCACTCCGGCAGCGCACCGTCAGTGACGAACTCGCGGCGCGGCGTGGCCGGGTTCGGCACGCGCGGCAACAGCTTGGGCCGCGAGGTGCGATTGATGTACAGCACCAGCGACAGCAGCACGCCGGCGAGGATGGCGAATTCCAGTTCCAGGAACAGGGTGGCGAAGAAGGTCACCGCCAGGATCACGGTCTCCTCGCGGCTGGCGTGGAAGATTTTGTGGATGTGGTGGAAGTCGATCAGGCCCCAGGCCACCAGGAACAGGATCGCCGCCATGGCCGCGTTGGGCAGATAGGCGGCGAGCGGCGCCACCAGCAGGATCACGCCGGCCAGCAGCACGCCGGCAAATACGGCCGACAGCGGCGTGCGTGCACCGGCCTGGAAGTTGAGGCCGCTGCGGTTGAACGAGCCGGTGGCGACGTAGCCGGAGAAGAAACTGCCGGCCATGTTGGACAGGCCCTGGCCGATGAATTCCTGGTTGCCGTCGATGTGCTGGTTGGCGCGCGCGCCGAGAGAGCGGGCGATGGACACCGCCTCGGTGAGCGCGAACAGCGTGGTGGCCAGCGCCGCCGGCGCCAGTTGCTTGATGGTATCCAGACTGAAGTCCGGCACCGACAGCGGCGGCAGACCGTCGGGCAGCGCGCCCACGGTGCGGATGCCGGTGACCTCCTGCCCCAGCCACTGGTTAAGGATCACCGCGGCCAGGCTGCCGGTCACCATCGCGGTGATCATGTAGGGGATGCGCGGCAGCCAGCGCTTGCAGGCCAGACCCGACAGCAGGGTGAGCACCGCCACGCCGGTGACGTAGAGATTGATTTCATCCAACTGCCGGAACAGGTGCAGCAGCGTCTCGTGGAAGTGCAGGCCGCGCGGCATCTCCAGGCCGAAGAAGTGCTTGATCTGGTTGCCGGCGATGAGCAGGGCGGCGCCGGCGGTGAAGCCGATCACCACCGAGTGGGAGATGAAGTTCACCAGCGTGCCGAGCCGCGCCAGGCCCATCACCAGTTCCAGCACGCCGACCATGAAGGTCAGGGTGAGCGCCAGGCGCACGTAATCGACGCTGCCCGGTTCGGCGAAGGCCGACAGGCTCGAGAACACCACGATGGAGGCGGCCGTCGTCGGGCCGGAGACCAGATGCCAGGACGAACCCCACAGGGCGGCGATGATGGCCGGCACGATGCCGGCATACAGCCCGTATTCCGGCGGCATGCCGGCGATGGTGGCGAAGGCCACGCCCTGCGGCAGCACCACCACCGCACCGGTGAGACCGGCCATGAAATCGGCGCGCAGCGTGCCGCGGTTGACCATCGGCCACCAGCGCGTGAACGGCAGCAGACGGGCCAGCCACAGGGGACAGGACAGGGCGGCGCCCGCGCTACGGGACGCAGTGAGAGTCTTTGCGGACATACGGTTCCTCGACTTTGGCGCGGCTGCCGCGCCGGCGGTGGGGCAAATCACCCCAAGGCTACGGCGCGTGCAGTCAAGCCGCAGTCAAGGAAACGTCAAGGAATGGTAAAGGCGGAGATGTGCGTCGAATCACTGACGGCCACGCGTGGGGCGGACTTCAGGCCGACTGCATGTGGCCCAGCGTGGCATCACTGTCGGGCTGAAGCCCGAACCACCGGTGACTGTTCAGAACACTTGTTCAGCTGCGGAACACGAGGCGGAAGGTGGCGCCCTGCCCCGCCGCGCTGCTGACGGAGACGCGCCAGCCCTGGCGGTCGGCGATGCGCTTCACCAGCGGCAGGCCAATGCCGGCGCCGCGGGTGGCGCGGCGCGAACGGGCGGTGTGTTCGAACAGGCAGCACAGGTCTTCGGGAGGCACGCCCGGCCCGGTGTCGGCCACCGTGATATCGGTGCCGCTCAGCGTGATCGCCACCTGCCCCTGCTCGGTATAGGCGAAGGCGTTGCGCACCAGATTGCCGAGGGCGATGGCGAGCAGCGGCCGCTCCACGGCCACCTCCGGCCGCGCCCCGATGTGCAGTTGCAACTGCACCGGCTTGTGCTGCAACAGATACTGGTGCTGCTCGATCACCTCACGCAGCACCTCGTCCACCGGACAGGGGGTGTAAGCCGGCGCCGGGCCGGGGCGCTCGCGCGCCAGCATCAGCAGGGTGGTAGTGAGGTCGGTCATGCCGCGCACCGCGCGCGCCATGCGCTCGACGCGGGGACGCACCTTCGGGTCGAGCTGGGGGTCGGCCTGCAATACCTCCACCGCGCCCTGGATCACCGCCAGCGGGGTGCGCAGCTCGTGGCTGGCGTCGGCGGCAAAGGCACGTTCGCGCTCGACGAAGGCGAGCATGCGCGCCAGATAGCGCTCGAAGGCATGGGCCAGTTCGCCCACCTCGTCGTGCGGCAGGCCTTCGGCGAACGGGCTCACCAGATCGGCGGCATCACGCTCGCGCACACGCCGCGCCAGCTCGCCCACCGGGGCAATCACGCGGCCGGCCAGCCACCAACCGCCCGCCGCCGACAGCAGCGCGGTGGCGACGATGCCGAACAACACCACGGCCGTGAGGCGGCGTTCACGGTATTCCACCTGGGCGCGACTGTGCAGCATGTACAGTGTCCAGTCGTCGCTTGCACTGACCGCCACACGGTAGCTGATGTCATCCACGTCGAGGGTATGGTAGCCACGCTCCAGGGCATGCAATGCGGCCGGCAGTTCCAGCGGCGCGACGCCGCGCGGCAGCAGATAGCCGCGCACCGTCGCAGTGAGCGGCGGCAGCGATTGCGGATTGCGCGCCAGGCGCGCCTTGTAGTCTTCCAGTTCGGCGGCCAGCGCCTCATCGATGAGGCGTTCTTCCAGGTCGCGCGAGGTGAAGTAGATCCAGCCGCCCAGGGCCAGGCTGACGGCCACGCACAGCAGGGCAAAGCCCGTCGCCACGCGCAGGCGCAGGCTGGGGCTAAACCTCATCGGACTCGCTCAGGCGATAACCGAAGCCGCGCACGGTGTGCAGCAGCGGCGTCGCGAAGGGCTTGTCGATGGCGCTGCGCAGGCTGTGCAGATGGGCGCGCAGCGCATCGCTGTCCGGGGGGTGGTCGCCCCAGATGGCGCGTTCCAGTTCGGCACGGCGCACTACCTGCGGCGCGCGTTGCAGCAGCAGTTCGAGCAACTTGAGCGGGATCGGCGACAGCTCGATGGTCTGGCCGCCGCGCGTCACGCGCCAGGTGCCGGTATCGAGCACCAGATCGGCCACACGCAGTTGATGGGCGCCGCTTTCGCTCTCCGGCCGCTGGCGCCGGCTCAGCGCCAGCAGGCGTGCCTCCAGTTCCAGCAGGGCAAAGGGCTTGATCAGATAGTCGTCGGCGCCGCTGGCAAAGCCGTCCAGCTTGTCCTCCAGGCTGTCACGCGCCGTGAGCATCAGCACCGGCGTGGTGATGCCGGCGTGACGCAGCTTGGCACACACCTCAAGACCGTCGATGCCGGGCAGCATCAGGTCGAGCACGATGGCGTCGTAGCTATTTTCCAACGCAAAGCCGAGCCCGGCGTAGCCGTTATAGGCCACGTCGACGCTGTGACCGCGCCCGCCGAGATAGTCGATCAGATTGGCGTTGAGGTCCGGATTGTCCTCGATGACGAGGATATGCATGGGCCCACCTGCGCAAAGAAAAGGGCCATTGTACGCGCAGCGGGACTATCAGGCACCTGGCGTCAGGACAGGCGGGAGACAACGCGGGGGGATGACGTTGGCGGGCACAACGGCGGGGCCGCCCGCCTCACGGCGGCGGGCGGCCAGACCGGGTTCAGGCAGAGTAACCGGCGATGCCGGGGTTGCCGGCGACGCCCTTCAGCTTCGGCGTGTTGAACTTCTTCACCTTGGCCACCTTCTGGTCGCGCAGATAGTCGGCCACCACGTCCCAGATGGGCCGGCCCGGCGACTGGGCGCCGACGGTGGCCCAGCCGGCCACCTTGTATTTTTTGCTGGCCTCGATGGCCTTGCCGTTGTCCAGGCGCATCTCGGTGACGCGGCTGCCCATCTTCGCCGTCGGGTCGCACACATAGTCGAGGCCGGACACGCGCACCATGTCGCCGCCCTGCTGGAAGTACGGGTCCTCATTGAACAGGTTGTCCAGCACGTCCTCCAGGATCAGCTTCACCTCGGCGCCGTCCATCTCGCGCACGTAGGTCTCCGGGTAGGTGGTGCAGGTCTGGTCCAGCACATGCTCCATGGTGATGTCCTGGCCCGGCAGCACGGTGGTGCCCCAGCGGAAGCCCGGCGACAGGGCGATCTGCGCATCCCCCACCACACGCTGGGCGTCGCAGATGATCTGGTCGAAGGTGCCGTTGAAGTTGCCGCGGCGGTAGAGCAACTCGCCGGCGGTGGCCAGCTTCTCGTTGAGCTGGCCCAGGTAGGGCTTGCGCACGTTGTCGATGTAGGCCTGCATCTCGGCGTCGGCCGGCAGCAGGCGGTAGCGGAAGTCCCGCACCTTGCCGCCGCGCACGTCCAGGTCCATCACGCCCAGGTACTTGCCGTTGGAGCCGGCGTTGGTGACCAGGGTCTGACCGCCGCGGTTCTTGATGATGGACGGGGCCGGCATGCCGTCGTGGGTGTGGCCGCCGAGGATCACGTCGATGCCGGAAACCACCGAGGCCATCTTCAGGTCCACGTCCATGCCGTTGTGGGAAATGACCACCACCAGCTCGGCCTTCTCCTCGTTGCGCACCTTGTCCACCATCTCCTGCATCGCCTCGTCGCGGATGCCGAAGGTCCAGTTGGGGATGAAGCGCGAGGGATTGGCGATGGGGGTGTAGGGGAAGGCCTGGCCGATGATGGCCACCTTCACGCCACCCACATTGCGGATGGTATAGGGCTTGAAGGCGTGGCCGGTGTTCTCGTCGAAGGACGGGAAGCCGTCGAACAGCGCCTCCTCCTTCACCTTGATGTTCTGCGCCAGGAACTCGCCCTTGAACTCGCCCACGTTTTCCAGCACCTCGCGGTCCAGGTAGGTGAATTCCCAGTGGCCGGTCATGATGTCGACGCCGAGCTGGTTGCAGGCGCCGACCATGTCCTTGCCGCGGGTCCAGTAGGCGGTGCCGGAACCCTGCCAGGTGTCACCGCCGTCCAGCAGCAGGGAATTGCCGGCGCCGCGCTCGGCGCGGATCTGCTTGACCAGGGTGGCGAGGTGGGCGAAGCCGCCGACCTTGCCGTATTTGCGCGCCTCGTCGGCGAAATTCAGATAGCTGAAGGCATGGGCCTCGATGGAGCCGGGCTTGATGCCGAAGTGGGCCAGCAGCTTGTCGCCCACCAGGTGCGGCGCCTTGCCGTAGGAGGCGCCCAGGCCGAGATTGACGTTGGGCTCGCGGAAGTAGATCGGCTGCAGCTGGGCGTGGGTGTCGGTGATGTGCAGCAGGCTGACATTGCCGAACTTGGGGCTGTCGTACAGGGCGGAGCCGCCCTTCTTGCCGAAGGCCAGGCCCGGGGCCATGGCGGCGGCACCGGCGATCCCCATCAACTGGATGAACTGACGACGTGAAATGGACATTGCAACTCCTCGGGACGTTATTTGTTTCGTGACCGGCGGCAAACCAGCGTATGTGGCTAAAGTGTCGGCATGGCGGTGGATTATTCCATCGCTGTGGATAGTTGATAACTGTGCTTGGTGGACGGATCAAGCGGCAAATCCCATACTGTGGCTACGTCATCTCGCACGTGATACGCCTATGAACAGTTACGACAACATCCGCCACGACCTCTCCGACGCCAGTTTCTCCGTCACCACCGCCATTGAATTGCTGCACGGCATCGCCCAGGACGGCGGCGCGGAGAACCAGGCACTGCACGACCTTATCGCCCGCCTGGAGCAGGTGTGCAACGAACTGGACGGCCTGAGCATGAAGGTCACCGAGGTCGAAAGCCAGATCCCGGCCTGAGCCGGCGCCTTTTCCCATCGTAACGCGCGAATTTGTGAAGCATTCAGGTTAAACTTGCGGCCCCGGCCGGCCAGCCGCCGGCGGGTTGCTGCCGAGGACGCCGTACATCCATGTTTGACCACACCATCACCGCCCTGGCCGGCCTTGCCCTCATTGCCGTCGCCTGCCAGTGGCTCGCCTGGCGCCTGCGCCTTCCCGTCATCCTGCTGCTGCTGGCCGCCGGCATCCTGGCCGGCCCATTCAGCGGCGTGCTGCAACCCGACGCCCTGTTCGGCGACCTGCTGCCGCCGCTGCTGTCCCTGGCGGTGGCCATCGTCCTGTTCGAGGGCAGTCTGAGCTTCCGCCTCAACGACCTCACCGGCCTGGGCGGTACCGTGTTCCGCCTGGTCAGCCTTGGCGCCCTGCTCAACGGCCTCATCATTGCCGCCGCCGCCCACCTGCTGCTCGGCCTGCCCTGGCTGCTGGCCGCCCTGTTCGGCGCCATCGCCCTGGTGAGCGGCAACAGCGAACTGCTCCCCCTGTTGCGCCGGGCCCGGCCGGGCGCCCGCCTCGGCACCCTGCTGCGCCAGGAGGCCGCCCTGCTGGCCCCCCTCGCCACCCTCATCGCCGTGCTGCTGCATGCCTGGCTGATGGCCGGCGATCAGCGCGACCCGCTGCTGGCCTTTGCCAGCGCCCTGCTGGCCGGCGGCGCCCTGGGCATTGCCGGCGCCTACCTGCTGGCCCTGCTGCTGCGCAATCATCTGCTGCCGCCACACCTGGTCAACATCACCACCCTGGCCCTGGTCGTGGGCAATTACACCCTGGCCAGCGTACTGGAGCAGGAGGCGGGGCTGCTTACCGTCATCGTGATGGGCATGGCCCTCGCCAACATGAAGGACCTGCCGCTGCGCGAGCATGTGGACTTCAAGGAAAGTCTCAGCGCGACCCTGCTCTCCCTGCTGTTCCTGGTGGTGGCAGCCCGGCTGGAGCCCGCCCAGTTGGCGCTGCCCAGCGGCGAAATCATGCTGCTGCTCGGTGTCACCCTGCTGGCGGCGCGACCGCTGGCGGTGCTGCTCGCCACGATTGGCTCCCCGCTCAACTGGCGCGAACGCCTGCTGGCCGGCTGGCTCGCCCCGCGCGGCATCATGGCCACCGCCGCCGCCGCCCTGCTCACCGCCCAGCTGCTCGACGAGCAACTGACCGCCGCCGTGCCACTGCTGCCACTGGTCCTGCTGCTGGTGCTGGGCTCGCTGCTGCTGCAGCACCTTACCGCCTACCCGCTGGGGCGACTGCTCGGTGTGGCCGAGGCGGCGCCGCGAGGCATGCTGATCGTCGGCGCCCACGGCCTCGCCCGTGCCATTGCCCGCGCCCTGCACGCCCAGGGTGTGCGCGTCGTACTGGCCGATACCGACTGGGAAGACGTTCATCAGGCCCGCATGGACGGTCTTGCCACCTATCTGGGGCACCCTGTCTCGGAACAGGCCGACCGCAGCCTCGACCTCATCGGCATCGGCCACCTGCTCGCCATGTCCCACCGTCCCCTGCTCAACGCCCTGGCCTGCCAGCGCTACAGCAGTGAATTCGGTGGCAATCAGGTCTATTCGCTGCTCACCGCCGAGGAAAAGCGTGCCACCGGCAAGAGTGCCATCGGCCGCCACTACGCCGCCACCCGTTTGTTCGGCGGCGAACTCACCCTGACCCAACTCACCGGGATGCTCAGCCGTGGCGGTCAGATCGCCACGCTCACCCCGGGTCAAGCAGCACAGCACGCGCGCCATATCCCGCTGTTCATCCTCGATGAGCACGGTGCGGTACAGGTGGTAACCGGCAGCAGCGCCGCCCCGCGCGAAGGTGAGCATCTCATCGCCCTGCTGCCCGCGGCAGAGGAGCCACTCCCGCTGCGCGTGGATTCCGCCGTCACCAGCGCGGTCCCCGCCTGATCGCCCAGGAACACCGTCATGCAATGCTTCATCTACAAAAGCAGCAAAAAAGACCAGCTCTATCTCTACCTGCCGCAGAAGGACGAGTTCAAGGACGTGCCGCCGGTTCTGATGGACACCATGGGGCAGCCGGAATTCGTCATGGAGCTGGAACTGAGCCCCGAGCGCAAGCTGGCCCGCGCCAACGCCGCCGACGTGCTCGCCGGCCTGAAGGAAAAGGGCTTTTACCTGCAAATGCCACCGAAAGATCCGCTGCTGGACATGCGCGTTACCCCATAAACAAGTTTTGAGTTGCGGGTTTCGGATCTCGATGCTCTGGACAGCGCCGCGTCGAAACTCGAAACTCGAAACTCGAAACTCGAAACTACAACGACAATAAGCACCAGGGAGTCATCATGCCGTTAATCCGCCCCCTCGCCGGTCTCTGCCCCGCCGCCAACCGCGCCGCCGAGGTGGCCGCGCCGCCCTACGACGTGCTCGACAGCAACGAGGCGCGTCAGCGCGCGGCAGGCAAACCGTGGAGCTTCCTGCACATCTCCAAGCCGGAGATCGACCTAGCGCCGGATACCGATCCCTATGACCCCAGCGTCTACGCCAAGGGCAAGGAAAACTTCGACCGCATGCTCAAGGAAGGCGTGCTGCAACAGGACCCGGCCCCCTACTACTACCTGTACCGCCTGATCATGGGCAGCCACCAGCAGGTCGGCCTGGTCGCCGCCGCCCGCGTCAGCGACTACGACAGCAACCGCATCCGCAAGCACGAATTCACCCGCCCGGACAAGGAAGACGACCGCGTGCGCCAGATCGACAGCCTGAGCGCGCAGACCGGCCCGGTGTTCCTCACCTACAAACACAGCGCGGTGATCGACGCGCTGGTGGCCCAGGCCATCAGCGCGACCCCGGACATGGACATCACCGCCGACACCGGCGTGCGCCACACCCTCTGGCGCGTCACCGACGCGGCACAGATCGATCTCATCACGCGCACCTTCGACGCCATGGACTGCCTGTACATCGCCGACGGCCACCACCGCTCCGCCGCCGCCTCGCGCGTCGCCGCCGCCCGCCAGGCCGCCAACCCGCAGCACAGCGGCGAAGAGGCCTACAACTATTTCCTGTCGGTGATCTTCCCCGACAACCAGATGCAGATCCTCGACTACAACCGCGTCATCAAGGACCTCAACGGCCACACGCCGGACAGCTTCCTCGCCGCAGTGGGCCAGGCGTTCACGGTGGAAAAGACCGGCGGCCAGTGCAAGCCCGGCAAGGCGGGCGAGTTCGGCATGTACCTGCAGGGCCAGTGGTACCGCCTGACCATCAAGGCGGAACTGATCCCGCAAAACGACCCGGTGAAGCGCCTCGATGTCAGCCTGCTGCAGGACAACCTCATCGCCCCGCTGCTCGGTATCAACGACCCGCGCCGCGACAAGCGCATCGACTTCGTCGGCGGCATCCGCGGCCTCAGTGAGCTGGAACGCCGCGTCAACTCCGGCGAGATGGCCGTCGCCTTCGCCCTGCACGCCACCTCCATGGCCCAACTGATGGCCGTCGCCGATGCCGGCGAAGTCATGCCGCCCAAATCCACCTGGTTCGAGCCCAAGCTGGCCGACGGCCTGGTGTCGCATCTGCTGGACTGACGCAGGCATAACCCAAAAACAAAAGCGTCAAACGCAAAGGGCGCGAAGAACGCAAAGTCTGCAAACGTTCTCCTAGTGGCAGTCCGGGGAAGCATTGTTCATCGCCCGCCTGGTTCGCCACGAACAAAAGAACATTTGAGTCACTTTGCGGCCCTCTGCGCCCTTTGCGTCTTTGCGTTGAAGGCTTTTATTCCTGGCGCCGCTGGCGCTGCTTGGCCTCTTCCAGTTCGCGCGCCAGTTCGCGGATGTCATCCGTGCTGCGAATCGTGAACTCGCGCTCGGGCAGCGGTACGTAGTCTGAAGTCCGCGTGGAAGGGGGTGGGGAGGGTGCCGCCGTGCGCACCGGCAGGGTTGCGGCGGAAGGCGTAACCGGCGGTATTGCCTCAGCGGGCAGCGGGGCCACGGGCAATGCCGGCTCCGGCATCACCGCCGGGGCAGCGGGGATGCGCCCCTCCGCCGCCCCCTCTCCCTGTTCCAGGCGGGCCGCCTCCAGCATGCGCCGCACACTGTCGGCCACATCAAGTTCCGGAACCACCACCCCCGCCTCCACTGCCGGCTCCTCGGCCAAAACGGCCGCGGCAGCCCACAGACCACAGCACAATCCTGCAACTTGCCCGATCTTTCTCACTGCTACCTCTTGGCCGGGATGGCTCGCCTGCCCTTCCACTCCAGGGCTTTGGCGGCCACAATACGAACATGGACACGCAGTATAAAGCAGACTTGGAGCAGGTTCTTGGCCAGATGCAGCCGCGCAGCGTGCTGTGCCTGGGCGCCCCCTGTGCGTCCGCCGTACAGGAATATGTGGCCGCCGCGCCCGGTCGCCTCACCCAGCATGTTGCCGAGCCTCCGCAAACGCTGGAGCGCTACGATCTGGTCATCGTGGCGGGCCTGCTGGAGCGGCTCGAAAAGAGCCGCGGTGAACAACTGCTGGCCTGGCTGCGCGACCTGCAGGGTGGCCGTTTTCTGGTCCTGGTGCCCATCGGGCCGCGGCCGCACCAGCTCAGCCAGTGGGAAGGCAATGAACTGCTGGCCCTCGGTCTGGTCCTGGCGGGCCGGTATCCCGGTGCCGAAGGCGAGTGCCACCTCTACCGCTACGACCTCAACAATTACAAAACCGTCCCCGACTGGTTCAATGCGCGCTTCTGGGCCCACCCCGAACGCTGGGACAAGGACTTCTGGTAGCATCCCGCGGGCTGTAAAAAACAGCGCCATCGCGTACAGTGTTCAGACCCTGGACGAAACCACATGAGCCGATGCCACGTTCTCTACTGCTGATCACCCTGCTGATTGCATCCTGGGCGGCTCATGCCGCCTGCGGCGACGCGCCGGCCCCGGGAGTGATCTGGCGCGACTGCGACAAAAGCGGCATGGATCTGCGCGGCGCTGACCTGCGGGGCGCGATCCTCACCCGCAGCAAATTTGTCGGCGCCGATCTGCGTGAGGCACGGCTGGATCGCGCCGACCTCAACTTCGCCGATCTGAGCAATGCCCGTCTGGATCTGGCCCACCTCCCCGGCGCCCGCCTCACCGGCGCCAACCTGCGGCAGGCCAACCTCAGCGGCGCCCTGCTGCGCGGTGCCCGCTTCGATCGTGCCGAGTTGAACGACGCCACGCTGACTGGCGCCCAACTGGCCGGCGCCAGCTTCTATCAGGCCGTACTCAACAACGCCGACCTGAGTGGCGCCGATCTCGGCGGTGCCGAACTGCGCCAGACCGCACTGCAGCAGGCGAACCTGGAACGCGCCAACCTGGCGCGTGCCAATCTGCTCCAGGCCGATCTGGAACGTGCCAACCTACGGGGCGCCCTCCTGCAGCAGGCCCGGCTGGAAAAGACCAATCTGCAATATGCCGATCTGCGCGGGACCGACCTGACCCGTGCCTCGCTGGTGGACGCCCGCGTGTTCGACACCCGCTTCGACGGCGCCAAACTGGGCGGCGCCATGTGGCTGGATCGCAGGCGCTGCCGCCTCGACGCCGTCGATATCTGTAACTAGTCCCGGCCACGTCCGTGCAGCGGACATTTGCAGAACAGCCGCACAAATTGACGCGATTCGTTGGCAATCCTACGCGCCACTAAGGTATGTTGGACAAACTCCGCACGCCACCGACCTGCGTTGAAAATATGCCAGCCGACACAACAAAGAATATTTCCCGTTTTTTTGATATCCAGATCGCGCCGGAACACGCCAGCGCCACTCCCCTGCAGGAGGCACTGGTAACCTTCAGAACGCTGTGCGTCCTCGGTGTTGTCGCTGCCATAGCCGCCTGGTTCATCATCGGCAGCGAGGCCGTCTTTCTCAGGCCGGCCAATATCTCGATATATTTTACTGCTACCCAGGATGTGGTCTGGCTGCTGCTCTGTGCCCTTGCCCTTCCTCTGTTCGTCCTGGCCGCGCAATCCCCGCGACTGCAGCCTTACCTGGATCGGCTGGCCGAGCATGCCGCCACCCTGCGCCGACCGGTTCTCACCCTGGCGCTGGCCACACTGCTGCTGACCGCCGTAGGCAGCTACCTTGTCTACCACGCCTTTCCGCTCTCGCTGGATGAGTACATGGCCTGGTTTCAGGCGCGCATCATTCAGGGCGGCCATTTGCTGGCACCCATCCCGGCGGAGTGGGATGCCTTCGTCGAGGCCCTGCAACCGATCTTCATGCGTCACGACCACGCCCATGGCGTGTGGGTGCCGGGCTATCGCCCGCTTGGCGGCGCACTTATTGCGCTGTTTGATCTTGTCGGCGCCGGTACCATCACCTATGCCTTCCTGGCCGCGGGCAGCATCGTCCTCGTAGCACTGATCGCACGCAGAATCTGGCCCGATGTTCCTTACGCCCCCGCCCTCGCCGCGCTGCTGCTGATGCTGTCACCCCAGTTCCTGGTGACCGGCATGTCGGCCTATGCAATGACCGGCCACCTGTTTTTCAACCTGCTCTGGCTGGTGTTGTTCCTGCGTGACGACAAACCCGGCCATATCGGCGCCGCCCTGACCGGCTTTGTCGCCATCGGTCTCCACCAGATTCACATCCATCCATTTTTCATTCTTCCCTTCATGCTGGCACTGCTGCCGCAGCGTCGCCTGGGGCTGCTCCTGTTCTATACCACCTGGTATGGCGCAGTGCTGCTGTTCTGGCTGCTATGGCGTGACATCGCCACAGCCTTTGACGGCGCCGTCGCCAGCATTGCCGCCACCAAATCGACCGAAGGCACCTTCTTCCTCGGCCGCGCTCTCGCCCTGCTACGGAATCACAACCTGCTCGACGATGGCCTGTTCTGGGGCACCAATTTCGCGCGCTTCATCGCCTGGCAAACACCGGCAATGATCGTGGGGGTTTACCTTGGCCTGCGCGCGCTCGCCAGTGCTCCACAAACGATCCGCCTGCTTGCCTGGGGCCTGCTGGCAACGCTGCTACCCTATATATTTTTCATGCCGGGCCAGGGGCACGGCTGGGGCTACCGCTATATCCACGTCGGCCTCGGCTCGCTGGCGCTCATTGCAGTGCACGGATTTATCATGCTGCGCGCCCAGTGTGACAACGCAGCGGCGCAACTACTCAAGCGCAGCGTGGTCGGGCTACTGGTGTTGGGTGCCGTCCTTGGGATACCGCTGCGCTTCGCCCAGGTGGAAAACTTCATCCGACCCTTTGCCCAGGCCAGCGACTATATTTCCCACCTACCGGCGCAGGCCGTCATCGTCAGCGCCGAAGACACCTGGTTTGGGGTCGATCTGGTACGTAACGACCCCTACCTGACCAATACGCCCAAGGTGTTGGCCAGCATCGCCCTGGGACCGGACGAAATGACCACGCTTTGCAGCCGCTATGAACCGAGCCTGATCCTCTATGATGATCTGGCCAGATTCGGCATGCGTCCCTACTATGACACCCCTGAACAACGGAGCGTGCGTCGGCAGCCCTTGCTCCAGCATATGGAGCGCTCCGGTTGCACCCTTGCCGCCAGGTCTTCGCCGTCATGACAACGATGAACCAGGAACACGCTACTGCTCTGCGCGTCGCGGTAATATTGCCGTGCCACTGTGAAGAGTTAACCATTGCGAGCACTATCGATGGCTTCAGGCAACACCTGCCACATGCCGAGATTGTCGTGTGCGACAATGCCTCTACAGATCAGACTGCAGCGGTCGCCCGGGCAGCCGGTGCGAAGGTGATCTACGAGGGGCATCGCGGCAAAGGCGAAGCGATACGCCGCCTGTTTGCCGAGGTGGATGCCGATGTCTACGTGATGGCGGATGGCGATGCGACCTATGACGCCGCGGCGGCCCCGCAGATGATCGCGATGCTGCTCGACGGCAAGCTGGATATGATCGTGGGCAGCCGGCGACCGGTTCATGGCACCGCGCAATACCGGCCAGGACACAGCTTCGGCAACCGCCTGTTCTCGAAGATCGTACAGATGTTCTTCAACTCACCGTTTGACGACCTGTTATCCGGCTATCGCGTTCTGTCACGCCGCTTCGTCAAAACATTTCCTGCCGAGGCCAAACGCTTCGAGATCGAAACCGAACTGACCATACACGTGCTGGAACACCGCATGCCGGTCGCGCAATGTCTCACCGACTATTTTCCACGTCCTGATGGCTCGCTCAGCAAGCTGTCGACCTTCAAGGATGGCTTCCGCATCCTGGTCACCATTCTCCAGCTGCTGCGCGATGTAAAGCCGCTGCAGTTCTTCAGCAGCATTGCCCTGCTGATTGCCGTCTTTGCGACGCTACTCACACCGCCGATCATTATTACCTTTCTCGAGACCCATACGGTGCCGCGCCTGCCGACCGCACTGGTGATCGTCGGCATGTTCATACTGTCGTTTGTGTTCCTGACCTGTGGCATCATCCTTGACCGCATCAGCGCCAGTCGCCGTCACTCTCACCGGTTATCATATCTGCAACATATGCCACCCGGCGGATCACTTGGCAAACGTTAGACCGTGCGAGACGCGCAGGGAATTAGATCACCAGCTTCAAAAGAATCGGACTCACGAGCTTGAATAGCGGCAACGGTGTATGCCGCAGTACGACACCGCCGACACGGGCAAGAGTTCCATCCTGCGGCGTATCGAAAGGGAGACCGCTCGCCGAACCGTAGCAATGAATCAGCGGTTGGCTTACGCCACCGAACTGTTCCTTGTAGCGTAGCAGCTCTGTTTGGCCCTGAGGCGTACTACCGAAATCAACCTGGTGACATTGGTCCTTCCAAGCTGCGCGTATCGCCTCCCACATCACCGCCTGGTTTACACCGATGCGCAATGCGTCGCGATCCGTTACCGACGCCCCATAGGCGTACAGCGCGGCGGTTCCATGGTGCAGAAAAATGACGCCCCCCAGTAGGCGCCCACCGTGCTCCGCCAGAAACAGGCGTGATGCGCCGGAGGGGGCAAGCTCCTCCGCCATTACTGCAAAGAAATCGCGCGGATAGCCGGGAGCACCCTGCCGCCTGCGGGTGATTACCTGCAATTCTGCAAAACGTGCATAGTCCGCCATCGCATCCGAGAAATACGTCCTGACGCCCTCGCGCTCGGCAGCTGCAATGCGCCGACGTTTGGCCGAGTGCAACCGTTTCCACAACGTGGTTTCCTCGTCGATACCGCGCAGGTCCAGACGGGTGACCAAATGATGCGAGGCGGGCACCATCCCCCTTAACGCTGTGGCGGCGTGGATTTCCAGAGGCCAAAGTGCCACCTGCGGCTTGATATCCTGCAGATCAAGCGCTGCAGCATGGGCTGGACCGATCTCATGGGACAGCGGCAGACAAACATTAATCTTTCTGCCCATGCGCCGCTTGGTGACAAACGGCAGAAAGAATGTCAGTGACCCGCCGCTGCCGCGCCCCACCAGGGCATGGACCGGCCAGGACAACGAGCGCTGCAGCAAACGATGCCACCCCCGGGTGTGGAACACGGTTACATCGGACAAGTCCGCCAACTCGGCGTACAAACTGTCCGGTATCGTTTCCAGCAATGTCAGTTCCGTAGATAGTGCCACTATGCGTACCCGGTATGGCCTGCTCGCAAACATATAACCGGTTGATTATAATGGATCACCTGAATGACTAGCGACTGTATGGCGCATATACTGCACAGATGAGTGAACTTTTTCGTCAAGTTGCGTTGGCTATACAGCATCAGTTCAATGATTTCGACGCATCGAGCGCCAACGTCGATGATACCCTGGTCGACACCCTCTACCGCCCGATTTTTATCGTCGGACCGCCGCGCACCGGCACCACACTGCTTTACCAGTATCTGCTGAAAAACCTCAATCTGGCCTATTTATCCAACATCATGGCGCTGGTGCCGCGTCATATGGTCAAGCTTTCCCGGGCGTTTCCCGGCATCGCGCGTCATTACACAGCACCGCTGCACCGTGGCTACCATGGCTTCGTCCCTGGCCTGTTCGCGCCCAGCGAAGCCGGCAAGATTGTGGATCGCTGGTTCCGCGAAGATATCTGGCATGGTAACCAGAGAAAAATCCGCCAGACCGTTGCGGCCATATCACAGGCCACCGGCCTGCCGTTACTCATCAAGAGCCTGACCAACAGTACGCGCATCGAGCGCTTACATCAGACTTTTCCCGCCGCGCGGTTTATCGCGACCACACGTGATGAACGCTATGCCGCCCAATCGATCATGATGGCCCGGCAGGAGTTGCGCCTGTCCGAAGATACCTGGTGGTCGGTCCAGCCGTCCGGCAGCGAGACATTGGCCGGTAAATCAGAAGCATTTCGGGCCGTTTGGCAGGTGATTGCCACCGATCAAGGCATCGCCGCGGCCATCGCCAGCACCGGCGCGGATTTTTTTCAGGTACGCTATGAGCAGTTTTGTGACAACCCTGCCGGACTGCTACGTCAGTTGATCGATACATTTGGCCTGACGGCGTCGTCGGCAGCGGCGTCTGCTGACCGGCTCTTTACCCCGGCGACCGAGATTCGGGTAGACATGGAAACCTGGCACGCAATTGAAGATGCCGTCCGTCAACTGCGTACCGCTGTTCGTGATTCTTGACCCCTGACCAGGTATCGACTGAAACGCCTATGCATACAGACGCGCACCGGTACGACCGCTGGCCACGACTGACTGCCATCGCGCTGCGCTGGAAGCTTTATCGGCCGTTCAAGATCCTCCGCGGTGTACTGCGGACCTATATTTTCAAGAAACATTATTCCAGTCCGATTGACCATGACTGGTGGGATAGCTTTTATGTCGGCCAGGATATCAGCGACGCGCAGACCATCGCCCCGGGGACCACACCTTTTCCCACCATGCTGCATTACAACAGCATCGAAAACATCATCCTCGCGCATCTGTTCAACCAGCGCATCACCATCGAAGGGTGCAGCGTCCTTGATCTTGGCAGCGGTGCCGGGCATTGGATCGACTTCTACCGCAGTCTTGGCGCCGCTCATATCGATGGGGTCGAAATCTCAACCAATGCCGCAACCGCGCTCAATTTGCGGTATGCCGGTATATCCGGGATCACGATACACAATTGTCCAGCCGCCGAATTCGATAGCGGCAGGCAATTTGATGTCATCAATGCTATCGGCGTAATGTTTCATATCGTCGATGACGGCGAATTTGAGCGCACTGTCACCAAGCTGACCGACCTGTTGAGACCGGGTGGACTGCTCATTGTAGGTGGCCATTTTGGCTGGCTCGACAACCTGAATGTGCAGTTTGACGCCAGCGGGAGAATCAACAAGCGGCTGCGGAGTCTGCGCCATTGGCGCAAACTGTTATCCGCCTGCGCAACGGTACGCGTATATCGAAACCGTGCCTTCCGACTCATAGACGCCCCGTTGCCGGAAAATAATATTCTGATGGCCTGTAAATGACGAACCTGGAGATACGACAGGATGCCTGGCCTGCACCATTGGGGCATTGCCGCACTCCATTGCACTCCCTTATGAATTCTGACAAAACCTGGAATCTGAACCTGCATCTCGTCCGATAGGCTTCCAACACCATCATGTTAAACGCCCCGCAACCCCGCTACCGAATCTACACAACGCCCGCCAGCTACTGGTCCATCGCCGCAGATTTGCTGCGCGGCAGTCCTGATGGCGCGGCAGGGCGGGCTGCACTCGAGCGCGCGGTCAGCGGGCAATTTGGCATCGAACACGCCATCTGCGCCCCACAGGACCGGGTCGGCATCTATCTCGCCGTTCGTACCCTGGTCCGTCCGGGACACAAGGTCATACTGTCGCCCTATACTCTTACCGACGTGATAAATATGGTGATCTGCGCCGGGGCGATACCTGTTTTCGCTGATATCGATCGCAGTACCTGCAATATCTCCGCCGCCGCGGTCGAGCAACTCATCGACAGTGAAACCGATGCTGTTCTGGTCACTCACCTGCATGGGCTTTCCTGCGACATGGCGCAGTTTCGCGGCCTGTGCGACCGCCACGGCCTGAAACTTATCGAAGACTGCGCCCAGGCATTCGGCGCGCGCTTTGACGGCAAGCACGTCGGCACCTTCGGTGACGCCGGGGTTTACAGCTTCGGCCTGTACAAAAATGTGAACAGCTTTCTTGGCGGCCTGCTGGTAACCCCGCACCAACACGTCGCCGATGCGGTGCGTGCACTCATGCAGGATTGGCCACGTGAAGGCTGGCGGCGCTTACTCAGCAAGACCATAAAGGGCCTCGCCTCCGATATTGCCACCTATCCACCACTATTCAAGCTGTTCACCTACTGGGTGTTCCGCTACGCCTATTTGCACGACATCGGCTTCCTTAACAGGAAGGTCATGATTGAGCTCAACCCGAAGCGCAAGAACGCATTGCCCGAAGCGTATGCACGCAAGTTAAGCGGTGCGCAGGCACGCATCGTGCTGTCACAATTGAAGGACGTCGACCGTTTCAGCCAGATACGCATCGAAATTGCGCGGATCTATCACGAGGGCCTGTCCGACATCCCGGGGCTGATCTGCCCACCGTTCGTCGAAGATGGCTCGCACATCTATACCTATTACCCGCTGCAATCGACTCAGCGTACAGAACTCATCCGTCACATGGTCGAGCAGGGACGGGATGTCGCCGTGCAACATCTGCGCAACTGCGCCGGATTGGAATGCTTCGAGGAATTTTCCCGCGACTGTCCCAATTCCGCAGCCACCGCCGAGCAATGCATTCTGCTGTCGACCTATCCACGCTTTGGCCTGGATGAGGCACGCCGCAACGTCGAGGTGATCCGGCGCTTCTACGGTGCGGCCTAGCCAATGCGTGTAGCAATTATCGGCTCCGGTCCTTCTGGTATCGCGGCCGCAGCGGTTTTCGCCGAACAGGGAATTCCGGTTGACCTGTTCGATGGCGGTGAAGCGCTCGAACCGCCTGCTCGCAATACCGCGGAACTGATTGCCGAAAAACTTCGCCAGGAGAGTTGCCTCCAACGCAGCGATATGTCCGCCCTGCGTTTTGGTCCTGCACAACGTAGTTTCGGAAGATTGTTGTATAACGCCGTTACAGCGGCATTTATCAAACAGCTGCCTGCCCGCCAGCTGGAGAAAAATATATTCGGCTCCAATTTCGCATTCCGCTCAACGGAACACGGCATCCCGCTACACGGTGCATGGATGCCACGCTCACTGGCAACCGGCGGATTATCCAACGTCTGGGGCGCCGCATGCTATCCGTTACGGCATGACGACTACATCGACTGGCCGCTCACCGAAGCCGAACTGGCCCCCTGGTATGCGAAGGCGCAGACTCTGGCGGGTGTCTGTGCCGCCGCTGATCAGCTGGAAGATGCCTATCCGATTTACCCCGCCGCAGCAAAACTGGGCAACCATGCTACGTTCGATCCCGGCTCACCGGTCGAAAGCCTGCTGTCACAATGGAAAATCAAGAGTGGAGAATTGCGCACACACGGCCTCACCGGCGGGCGTCCACGACTGGCCGTCATGCCGCCCAGTGAAACAGGTGCGGGATGCCGGCGTTGCGGGCTTTGCCTGTTCGGCTGCCCGCTCGATGCCATCTGGCATGCCGACAAGGCAATTCCTGCCCTCAGTGCACGTTCCCGACTGACGCACCGACCCGGAGCCTTCGTCCGTCATCTGAAACGGGATGACCGTGGACTGTGGCTGGTTACCGGCGCCCCGGACGCACCTGTCACCGAACAAGGTCCTTACGATAAAGTTCTGCTGGCCGCGGGCCCGCTGTCTTCTCTGCGCATTGCTGTTGATAGCCTCGGGCTGACCCAGCACCGTTGCCGACTCGTCGAAAATGACACCTATGTGCTGCCCTTCCGGCTTACTGCACCGCTAACCACATCAGATACTGGACCGGTGCAGTTCGCCTTGAGTCAAGCCGTACTTGCCGTCGAGCCCGGTGTGCTGGGTAGGCGGCCGGCACATTTACAGTTCTATCGCATCACCGAGCCTATTCTCGGTGCCATCGGTCAGCTACTTGCCACCCTGCCTGCAAATCTTGGAGCGACGGTATTTCGTCTTTTGCGCTATCACCTGATGGCCCTGGTCTACCTGCACAGCGATGACTCACGCCGCATCGAAGTGCAGATCGATGGCAAAGACGGCCCCCTTAGCAGATTGCGTATCAATGCAACGGAACATGACCATCGTCCCGAACTGCGACAGTTTGGCTCCCTGCTCGCCGCAGCCCAGCATGCTACGGGACTCAAGCCACTGACCGCACTGGCTCGCATCGGCCCTCCCGGATTCTCCGGACATATCGGCGGCACTATGCCACTATCCACGACACCAACACTGTTGCAGTGTCAAGTTGATGGACAGCTGGAAGGATTGCCTAACGTGTATGTTGTCGACATGTCGGTGTTCCCGGCCATGCCGGCGCAGAACCCGACCTTGACATCGATGGCCAACGCCATGCGCTGTGCAGCAACGATATGCAAATCACGCAACAGCGAGTAAAGACCATGAAAACACCGCTGTCCGCACTGGCGGCAACCCTGTTTGCCGGATTGTTGCTTTACCTGCTCGTCAATTACTCCGGATTGACGACGGAGGATCTGACCCCTCTCCTGAAAAGCCCAAGTGTACTGGCATTGTGCGGGATCTTGGTGGCGTCCTTCGGGCACATGACATGCAGCGCACTAAAATGGCACCTCATCGTGCGACGTATCGCACCCGCACAGGCCAACCAGGCGGGGCACATGTTTTTCCTGTTCTACACTACGTTGTCTGCGGCGCTGGCCCAATTTGTAATGGTGCACCTCGCCTCGTTGCTGGTACGCGGGCTCGCCATGCGCATCCATCATCGGGTGCCTTTCGTGCATGGCGCCGCCACATCAATATTCGAGCAGCTATTTGATGTCTACGTGTTGCTGCTGTTTGCCATTTGCGGCGTGATTGCCTGGTATGCCGACCTTACGCCAGCGATCTGGCCGGCAGTTGTCATCATCGTCGTTGTGGTCGGCTGGTTTGCACTGTTCTTGACACTGCGCATGTTGCAGGTCCATAGCATCACCTACCAAGGCAGCTACCGAATCTTGCGTTCGATAGCAGGTTGGTTAACCACCTGTCGTAGTTTCGATCTTCTGGAAGGTCACCTGGTATTGCGGCTTTACGGACTGTCGCTGTTGCGTTACTTTTTCATGGCTCTGCGCATGTTTATCGTGGTGGTGGCTGTAGCACCGGCAATCGATCTTTTCGATGCAGTCATCGGGTTTACCGTCGTACAGACATCGCAACTGATCGCAGTGACACCGGGTAGTCTCGGCATTACCGAATGGACGTGGGCCGGCTATCTTTCTCTGCTCGGCTATTCGACCACTGTTGCAACGGCCTTCTCTCTTGCACTGCGCATTCTGTCCTACGCATCCATTCTAGCCGTGCTTTGTCTGGCGGGATTGCTGCTCACCCTGGAAAAATTTCTACAGCATCGCCCATGAAAAAGGGCGGCTCATGGAGCCGCCCTTGGTACAGCCGACAAATTGAGGTGAATACAGACTATGCCGCCATCTTTCGCGCCATGAACTGCAGTCCATCACGCATCTGCAGCACTGTGCCCAATGCGGCCTCCGCCTGTTCCTCGGTCAGACCTACCGCCTCCAGCAAGTCGGCCGGCAGGTCGATGCCGGTAGCGTCGCCCATGCCGAAGCGCTTCAGCATACGGTTGGCGAGGTGCACCAGATTGGGGTAGATGGCGTAATCGCCGCGGTAAGCGCCATCGTGATGCATGCGCACCGTTTCGATGATCTCCTTGGGCAGGCTCCAGGCATCCATCAGCCACAAGCCCATCTCCGTGTGGGTCACGCCGACAATCTCGCGCTCCAGCTCCAGGATCGGCCGCTCCGGTTGCGCTGCCACGGCCTTGTTGAGACGATCGAACTGCTGCGGGAACAGATGTCCCAGCAACAGGAAGCCGAAGTTGTGCAGCAGACCGGCCATGTAAGCGATACCCGGCGAGGGACGGCGGCTGAACTCGATGGCATTGCACAGGTTCTGGGTCAGTGCCGCGGCATGCAGCGCATCGCGCCAGAAATTGTCCAGCCCCAGCGGACCGTCCTTGGGGTTACGGAACGACTTGCCCAGTGCCAGGCCGAGGGAAAAGTCCATCACGAAATCCATGCCCAGTACCCGTACGATGGCCTGCTCCACCGAGGCCAGCTTGCCCTGATAGGCATAGAACGGGGATGCGGCATAGCGCAGCAGCTGGGCCGTCAGGCTGGGGTCCTGTTCAATGACGGCGGCCAGTTCGTTGGCGTTGGCATAGGGGTTATTGCGCAGACGCAGGATCTGGGCGGCCACGCCGGGCATCGGCGGCAAGGTGTGTACCTGCTCGACCTTTTCCTTCATGCCCTCGCGCTTGGTCTCCATCGGCGTGGTTGCCTTGGCAGCCGGGCTGGAGATGCGGTGGCCACGCAATGCGGCATCGGTCAGACGGGCAAAATCGGCCTGCCCGGCACGCAGGAACAGGTGGCCGACGCCGGGGGTGAAGAAAACCTCATCCAGTTCGTCCACCGCACGGTCGACGATAACCTTGATGCCGTAGGGCTCACCCAGGGGCGGCAGGGCAACGGTTTCGCTGTCACTCAGCAGCGCCTTCAGTTCTTCGCTGCTGCAGGCGGCGAAGTTGCGCCGCGAATTGCCGTTCAGTACCGCCAGATCGAGGCGATGGGTGGCCGGGTAGACCGCCATCAGATAACTGGAACCATCCTTGAGCACGGCGCTACGCACCAGCTTCTGCACCGGAACGCGTGCGGCACGCACCGCATCGGCCAGCGACAGACCCGCTGTTGCGGCATGTACCTTGTACTGCCCACCCTTGCGGGCGAGGTAATTACGCACAGTGGTCGGAATGTTCATTGCGCTACTCCTTCGGGCTTGTTGCACAGGGATAGCCCGATCTTCATGGTTAAAGCCTAAAACACTGTCCTGACCAGGGTTGCGATACGTATCACATATCGGGAAAACAACGAATTAGCTCGCCCACCCTACCCTGGACCGCGCCTGCCGCCACGGACAAGACTGCCCCGCCCATAACGCTCGGCCACCTGATCCATCACCGCATCGATGCGGCTCTGCCGTTCCCGCTCGGCCGCGGCGAACAGGTCCGCCTGCCCGCCGTGACTCTCCGCGAAACCACTCACCCCGATGCCCAGCAGGCGCAGCGGCGGCAATGGCCGCGGCAGGCGCTGCTCGAACAGGCCCAGCGCTGCGCGGCGGATTTCGTCACTGATATCGGTCGGTTGCGCCAGAGTTTGAGCCCGGGTAAGGGTGGAGAAGTCCGCCAGGCGTACCTTGAGCTGGACCGTACGCCCCTGCAGGCCGTGGCGACGCAGACGCCAGGCCACCTGCGCGGCCAGGTCCTGCAGCCAGGCACGCAGCACCTCGCGGTCGTCGATATCGCGGGGAAAGGTGGTTTCCTGAGAGATGGAGCGCGCCTCGCGTTCGCTCACCACCGGCCGCTCGTCCGCGCCATGGGCCAGCTGCCAGAGCTGGTCGGCAAAATTTCCGAAATGCTGCTGCAGCAGGCGCGGACTGTAGGCTCGCAGCTGGCCGATACTGGCAATGCCGAGCCGTTCGAACACCCTGGCGCCCACCTTGCCCACCCCCCACAGCCGCCCTACCGGCAGGGGGTCCAGGAAGGCCTGCACCTGGTCGGGCGCCACCGCCACGAAGCCGTCCGGCTTGTCGATATCGGAGGCTATCTTGGCGACGAACTTGTTCGGCGCGACCCCCACCGAGGCCACCAGCCCGAGCTCGGTGCGTATTTCCTGCCTGATGCGCCGGCCGATGGCCTCGCCCGACCCGAACAGGCGCTCGCTGCCGGTGACGTCGAGAAAGGCCTCGTCCAGGGACAGCGGCTCCACCTGCGGGGTGTAGCGGGCAAAGATGGCGTGGATCTGCTGGGAGACTTCGGCGTAGTGCTCGTGCCGCGGCGGCAGCAGCACCGCCTGCGGGCACAGGCGCAGCGCCGTCGCCGTGGGCATGGCGCTGTGAATACCGTAGCGGCGCGCGGCATAGCTGGCCGCCGCCACCACGCCGCGGCGCTCGGCGGCGCCGCCGACGATGACCGGCAGCAACGCCAGCTCCGGCCGCGCGCGGATCTCCACCGCGGCGAAGAAGGCGTCCATGTCCACATGGAGAATGGTGCGCTGCATGGGGCTACAACCAGGGGAAATATCGGAGCCCCAGTTTACACCCGTCAGTCGAGGAACAGCGCCTCCAGCCGCTCCAGATCGTTGAGCACGCGCCAGCTGCCGCCGCCGGCCTCGATGCGCTGACGCCAGTAGGCCAGGCGATCGGAGTATTCGCGCGGGTCGATGTTGTCGCTGCGCAGCTTGCTCACATTGAGCGCTACCACTTCGTAGCCCTGCATCTGCAAGGGGATGGCCTCGCGCACATAGCCGGCCGCCAGCTCCTCTTTCATATCGGAGAAGATCAGCACGGTCTTGCGGCCGGGGTTCTTCTCGTCCAGGTATTCGATGGACTGCAGCAGGCCACCGGTGATGTCGGTGTAGGCGCTGGGCTTGACGCCGGCGACGAACTTGTCGATCTCCTCGCGGAACTGGCGCTTCTGCTGGTTGGCACGGCTGGGCTGGCCATCGAAGGTGACGCGGGCGATGATGTCCTTTTCACTGAAGCTGCCGGTCTTGATGCGCGCCACGGCAAAGGAATCCCCCGGCTCCAGCTTGGCCAGCACGAAGTTGATGATCTGCTGGGCCTTGTCCAGTTCCTTGGTATAGGTACCGGAGGTATCGAGCAGCATGTAGACGCCGCGGCTGCGCGAGGTTTCATCGCTGCAGGCGGACAGCAGCAGGGCCACCACGGCAGTCAGCCACAGGGACAGACGCTTCATGACGACTCCTCCGTGGCCAGGACAGACTCTGTCGTCGTGCGCCGGCGCCGCTGCAGGTACGTCTCCACCCACAGCGGCAGGAAGATGATCAGGTCATAGACACGGATCAGCATGTTGCCGCCATGCCGGAATATATTGCCGGACAGGCGCAGCAGGAAGGCTAGGGTACGCAGCAGCCCCTGCGCCACCAGGCCGACCACCGTGCGCGATGAATGCACGAAGGACTCCAGCGGGATGGCGACGAAGGTCAGCGCAAAGGGCAGGATGAAGCCCATGCCCATCTGCGCCGCGGTGGTGATCCACACATTGGCCGCCACCGCTGCCGCCTCCCCCTGCCCGCCCACCAGCGAGGCCACCAGACTGGCGTCGTCCTGCGACAGCTTCTCGCGCATGAAGGCCAGGCCCGCTTCGATGCTGGCCAGGGCCAGCAGAAACAGAAAGGCCACCCACGCCATGCGTACCCGCAGGCGGTCATCCAGCGCGGCGATGATGGGAAACAGCCGGGTGATGCGTAGCGACTCCATCAGGAACAGACCCATCGCCACCTCCACCAGGATGATTACCAGTGCAGCAATGTTGGCAGCCTTGTAGCCCATGATGTAGCTGCTGCCGCCGACCATTTCCTGCATCGGCCGCGCGATCAGGTGGAAGTTGATGATGGCACCGCCGATGGCGACAGCCAGCACGGCGCCGGCAATGAAGAACTGCGTCAGCGAGGAGGAGGACAGCATGCGCTCGGCGCGCGGGCTGCGGTTGAGGATGTCCTCGTAGGAGGCCATGTGTCGATCAATGGCGGTGGAACGTTCCAGCAGGCGCGTAACGCGCTTGTCCATCTCGCCCAGCACCCGCGCCACCTTGCGCCACAACGGCATCATCCGGCTCAGGATGCGGTGGCGCTTGCTGTTGTCGTTGCGGTACTGCTCGATGGCGGTGCGCTGCGCGCGCACCATGGAGTCGTGGATGTCCTCAAGGATCTCGCCCACCACCGGCTCCTTGGGCGCAATCTTGGCCACGGCGTCCACTACCTTGGCCCAGGCCGGCGGCTCCGGCGGTACCTCGCTGCTGGCATGGTAGTCCTGCTCCAGCCGGGTGATGGCGTCGCTCATCTGGCGCTGCAGGGCGGGATACTCGGCCAGGTCGCGCCGCACCGAGGCGTCGATGCGCTCGAACTCGCGCTCGATGATGCGCTCCGCCGCCTCACGGCCGGCGGCCAGCAGCACCTCGTTGTTGCGCTGCTTGAGGCGCTGTTCGGCCAGCAATATCGAACGGGCCGCCAGCTTGCAGGCGTGATGCAACAGACGTGAAGCCGACGCGATGGCCTGATGCGCGCCGGAACGCGCCAGATACAGCAGTGCGACACCCACCACCAGCCAGATCACGCCGGACAGCAGCGGCGCCCCCGGTACCAGTAGAAACAGATCCCCTGACGACATAGCCACCTCCCTAGCGGAATAAGTCCCTGCAACGTTATAGGCTATTGGGAGAATGGACTGCTATGGGAATCACACTTCCCGGACAGGTGGTCAGGGAACGGTGGTACGACCTACAGGCGGCGGTACAACTCCGCCAGCCGCCGCAGTCGTGGTGCCCGGTCCGGCGCCACCATGTCCCAGCGAAAGCGCCACTGCCAGTTGCCGCTGGTTGTTCCCGGCGTGTTCATGCGGTGCTCGCCGCCCAGTTCCAGCACATCCTGCAGCGGCACAATGGCCAGCCGCGCCACCGAGGCGTAGGCCGCACGGAACAGCGGCCAGGGCATGGCCTCGGCCGGTTGGCCCAGGTACTCCAACACGTTGTGGCGCTGGGACTCGCTGCCGCTGTGCCACCAGCCCAGGGTGGTGTCGTTGTCGTGGGTGCCGGTGTAGACCACGCTGTTCTCGCTGTGGTTGTGCGGCAGATAGGGGTTCTCCGCGCTGCCATCGAACGCGAAGTGCAGGATACGCATGCCGGGCAGGGCGTATTTGTCGCGCAGCGCGGTGACTTCGGCGGTGATGGTGCCGAGGTCCTCCGCCACCACCGGCAGCGGATCGAAGTGCTCGGCCAGGGCGGCAAACAGGGCATCGCCCGGTGCCTTCATCCAGCGGCCATTGATGGCCGTGTCCTCGTGTGCGGGGATCTCCCAATAGGCCTCGAAGCCGCGGAAGTGATCGATGCGCACCAGATCGAACAGACGCAGCTGACCCGCCAGACGCTGGTGCCACCAGCTAAAGCCGTCGGCCTCCATCCACTCCCAGTCGTAATGGGGATTGCCCCAGCGCTGGCCAGTGGCGGAAAAATAGTCCGGCGGCACACCAGCCACCACGGTAGGCCAACCAGCTTCGTCCAGATCGAAACACTGCCGCTGCGCCCACACATCGGCGCTGTCGTGGGCCACAAAGATCGGCATGTCGCCGAAGATGGCGATACCCTTGCCGTTGGCATACTGTTTGAGCGCCTGCCATTGGCTGTCGAACACGAACTGCTCGAAGCGCAGCACCGCCAACTCCTCGGCATGGGTCTTGCGCAACACAGCCAGGGCGGCAGGGTCACGGTCGCGCAGCGGCGCCGGCCATTCGGTCCAGCCGCGCCCCTGCTCCAGCCGCTTGATGAGGCAGAACAGGACGTAATCCTCCAGCCAGTGCGTGCTGGCAACGAACTGCTGCAGGGCCGCGCGCGCGGCATCGTCGGCACGCACCTGAAAGCCCTGCCAGGCCTGCGTGATGAGCGGGGCCTTGGCCTCGCGCCGCGCCTCGGGCACGGCGGCGTCCAGCCAGCCCTGCGCCTGCAGGGCCTCGATGCTGATCAGCTGCGGATTACCGGCATGCGCCGACAGGCTTTGGTAGGGTGACAGGTCATCGTGGGTCGGACCCAGCGGCAGCATCTGCCACACCCGCTGGCCGGCCGCGGCGAGAAAATCGACGAAGTGCCAGGCCTCGGCGCCCAGGTCGCCGCAATGCCACGGCCCGGGCAGTGAAGTGGGGTGCAGCAGGATACCGGCCTGGCGTCCTTGCAATGGGGTGTGGGCGATGTGATGAGTCATGCAGACCTTGTCTAGGTGCTAGGGACTAGTAGCTAGGGGCTAGCGGACCATTCCTAGCCCCTAGAACCTAGCCCCTCATCCCTGTGTTCTATGTATTTTCCTGGCCACGGCGCATCACGCCGCCCATCTGCGGCTTGCCGCCGCCATGGAACAGGACGTGAGTGATGGTTTCCGGCGGCTCCTCGCCGATGAGGCGGTAGAGCTTGGCGAGCTGCATGCGGAACAGGCGCTCGAAATCACGTACCGAATCGGCCGGATTATAGTCACCAAACCACCAGAACCAGTCGGATCCCTCGCATACCCCGAGCTGCAGCTCTGCTTCGCGCAGACGCTCGCCGCTCAGGCGCCCGGTCGCCACAACGGCATCGAAGGCACGTTTGGCGTCAGCCAGCAGATCCCAGGCGTGATTCTTGTCGGTCTCGCCGATCCAGGTGGAAAAAGTACCGTATACCCAGCTGCCGGCCACCAGTTCAGACAAGGGGGTGGGCTCCAGGCCGGCATCGATGCATTCGCTGAAGGTGGTGAGTTCCAGCGCGGGATGCGCGGCCAGGCGGCGATACAGTGCGGACAGGAAATGGAAGCCGTTTTCCGGGTAATACTCCCACGCATTTTCGCCATCCATGATGATGGAGACCACGCGGTTGGGCTCCTCGGCGCAGGCGACAGCAATGTTCTCCAGATGATGCAGCAGGTTGCCCACGGCATCGTCGGCATGCCAGTTGGCATAGGTGAAGCCGATGAGGTCGGACAGGCCGTCGTCGCGGAAGAAACACTGCATGTCGACGCCATCCACATGGTAGGGACGATGGATGCACTGACTGCGCGGCATGCCGGAATGGTGCAGGCTGTTGCGCAGCACGCTCTCGCCGCTGGCCGCCCAGGCAAAGCCCTCTTCGGCCAGCAGATGCACGGTGGCAGTACTGACGCTGCCCTCGGAGGGCCAGCAGCCGCGCGGCCGCATGCCGAAGTGCTGTTCGAACACGCGGATACCCTCGCGCACATGCCAGCGCGAGCGTGCTTCGCCACCAGGGTACTGACTCAGCAGCGGCAGGCGCACTTCGGGCATGGCCTCGCGCGCCGACTGGATATCCAGCAACAGCGGCACAATCGGATGGGCATAGGGCGTCACCGACAGTTCCACACGCCCGTCCTGCGCCAGGCGCCGGTAACGCGGCACCACACTGTCCAGCAACTCGCCGATCAGCTCCAGCAAAAGACGCCGTTCGGACTGGGAATAACCGGAAGCACGCTCCATCAGCTGCTGCACGCGGCTGTCACCACGCCGCACCGTTTCACCGATCCAGGCCAGGTGATACCACACCAACATATCGATCAGATACTGCTCGTCCAGATAGCGCACCATGTGCGGCGCCCCATCCACACAGCGGGCGATATCGGCCAGCAGGCGAAACTGGGGAAAGCGATCGATGAGACGGATTTCATTGGCGCGCAGGCAATTCTTGATCAGCAGCAGGCGCGGTTCCGCGTCGGCCGGCAGCGCCGGCGCCACCAGCGCCGCCAGCAGCGGATCGCGCAACGGCGTGCCCTGACGCAGATAATCGCGTACCATCAGGGCATAATCGTCGAGCTGCTCGAGCAGCGTGGGCGCGAAATTGACCACTGCACGCGCACCGGGCACCGCCTCGATGATCGCCGCCATATCGACATAGTCCTTGATGGCGTGCAGATAGGTCCACGGCAGCTGGTACTGGCCGCTTTCCAGATCGAAGTACTGCGGCTGGTGCATGTGCCAGCACAGCACAACCTTCAAACGCGGCTTATCGGACATGGTGCAGCTCTTGTCCCAGCATTTCCGGACACACCAGGACCACGCCACCCTCGCTCACATGAAAACGTTTCGCATCCTGCACCAGGTCTTCGCCGATCACGGTGCCGTCGGGAATGATGCAGCCCTTGTCGATCACCGCCTTGCTGATGCGGCAATGTTCGCCGATGGTGACATCGGGCAGAATGACCGAGTCTTCTACCTTGGCATAGGAATTGATGCGCACATTGGAGAACAGCAGGGAGTGCCGCACACTGCCACCGGAGATGATGCAACCGCCGGACACCATGGAGTCCACTGCCATGCCGCGCCGGTCGTCATCGTCGAACACGAACTTGGCCGGCGGCAGCTGTTCCTGGTAGGTCCAGATGGGCCACTCGTTGTCGTACATGTTCAGCTCCGGCGTCACGCCGATCAGCTCCATGTTGGCCGACCAGTAGGAGTCCACCGTTCCCACGTCGCGCCAGTAGGCCTGGCTGCCGGTGATCGGGTCGCGGAACGGATAGGCAAATACGCGGTATTTGTGGATCACGCCGGGAATGATGTTCTTGCCGAAGTCGCGCTCGGAACCGATGCTCTCGGCGTCGCGCACCAGCTGCTCGAACAGGAACTTGGTGTTGAACACGTAAATGCCCATGGACGCCAGTGCCTCGCCGGGGCGACCGGGAATGGACTCCGGCTGTGGCGGCTTTTCGGTAAAGCCGGTGACACGCCACTCGCCGTCCACCGCCATCACGCCAAAGGCCTTGGCGGTGTCCAGCGGCACCTCGAAACAGCCGATGGTCAGGTCGGCCTCGTGCTCCACGTGATAGGCCAGCATCGGGCCATAGTCCATCTTGTAGATATGGTCACCGGCGAGGATCAGCACATATTCCGGATTATGAGCGCGGATGATGTCCAGGTTCTGGAATACGGCGTCGGCGGTGCCGGCATACCAGCTGCCACCGGTACGCTGCTGGGCCGGCAGCAGCTCGACGAACTCACCCAGCTCCGTGCGCTGAAAGCTCCAGCCACGCTGCAGATGACGGATCATCGAGTGCGCCTTGTACTGGGTAACGACACCGATGCGGCGGATACCCGAATTGAAGCAGTTGGACAGAGGGAAATCGATGATGCGGAACTTGCCGCCAAACGGCACCGCCGGCTTGGCGCGCCACTGCGTCAGCCCCTTGAGGCGGGTGCCGCTGCCGCCGGCGAGAATCAGCGCCAGGGTATCGCGGGTAAGACGGCTGACAAAACGTGGAGTACGGAACTCGGGCATGTGACCTCCTTGAATTCGTTATAGTAATAGTTATGAGTTATCGTGCCGTTGTCGCCAACACGCATGTCGGCGGCAGATCCGGAAAAAACGGCAGATTTATTGACTTCATACCCGATTGCAGCACCTGCCGCAAGAGCGGAACCGAACCGAACGATAAATCGATACCACAGGCCTGTTGCTGTGATATTAATTAGCGTCTGAATATTCATCACTGCCGGAAGCAAAGTATCTGTTATGAGCGAATTGCCTGACGCCCACCGCCGCATCCTCGAGGCCCGCCACCACGACCCCTTCAACGTACTCGGCCGGCACCAGGAAGGCGACGTCACCATCATCCGCAGCCTGATCCCCGCTGCGGCGGAGGCCGCCGTCGAAGGCAACGACGGCCCGCTGCCCATGGCACGGCTGCACAACAGCGACCTGTTCGAGTGGCGCGGCGACGGCAGTGCCGTACCCCTGCGCTACCGGGTGCAGTGGCGTGACGGCAGTGGCCGCAGTCATGCCATCCATGACCCCTACTGTTTCCCTCCACAATTGGGGGACTTCGATCTCTACCTGTTCGGCGAGGGCCGCCACCACCATGCCTACCGCTTCCTCGGCGCCCACCCGCGCTGCATCGACGGCATCGATGGCGTGCAGTTCGCGGTATGGGCGCCCAACGCCGAACGCGTCAGCGTGGTGGGCGACTTCAACCGCTGGGATGGCCGCTGCCACTCCATGCGTACCCGCGGCGGCGGCGGCGTGTGGGAGCTGTTCATCCCCGGCCTGCAGCCGGGCACGCTGTACAAGTTCGAGCTGCGCCACCGCGACAGCGGTGCCGTGGTGGTCAAGACCGATCCCTACGGCCGCCGCTTCGAGTTGCGCCCGGCCACCGCCGCCGTGGTCGATAGCCAGAGCCGCTATCCCTGGCAGGACGGCGACTGGCTGCGCGCCCGCGGCAGCCGCGACTGGCTGCACACCCCGATGAGCATCTATGAGGTGCACCTGGGTTCCTGGCAGAAGGACGAGAAGTGCCACTTCCTCGGCTACCGCGAACTGGCGCAGCGCCTGGTGGACTATGTGAAGCCCATGGGCTTCACCCACATCGAGCTGCTGCCCATCACCGAACACCCGCTGGACGGCTCCTGGGGCTACCAGAGCACCGGCTACTACGCCGCCACCAGCCGCTTCGGCCACCCCGACGACCTGCGCTACCTCATCGACCTGTGCCACCAGAACGGCATCGGCGTGATCCTCGACTGGGTGCCGGCCCACTTTCCGCGCGACGCCTTCGCCCTGGCCCGCTTCGACGGCAGCCCGTTGTACGAACACGAGGACCCGCGCCGCGGCGAACACCGCGACTGGGGCACCCTGATCTTCAACTACGGCCGCAACGAGGTGAAAAACTTCCTCATCTCCAGCGCGGTGTACTGGATGCAGGAATTCCACATCGACGCCCTGCGCGTCGACGCCGTCGCCTCCATGCTCTATCTGGACTACTCGCGCCAGCCCGGCGACTGGCTGCCCAACGTCTACGGCGGGCGGGAGAACCTGGAGGCCATCGCCTTCATGCAGGAACTGAACAGCGTGGTGCACGAGCAGTTCCCCGGCGCCCTCACCATGGCCGAGGAATCCACCGCCTGGCCCATGGTGTCGCGCCCGGTGTCCATGGGCGGCCTGGGCTTTTCGCTGAAATGGAACATGGGCTGGATGAACGACACCCTGAGCTATATGCACAAGGAGCCGGTGCATCGTGCCTTCCATCACGACATGCTCACCTTCGGCCTGCTCTACGCCTTCAGCGAAAACTTCATCCTGCCCTTCTCCCACGACGAGGTGGTACACGGCAAGCGTTCCATGCTGGACAAGATGCCGGGCGACGAGTGGCAGCGCTTCGCCAACCTGCGCCTGCTCTACACCTACATGTACACCATGCCGGGCAAGAAGCTGCTGTTCATGGGCGACGAATTCGCCCAGGGCAAGGAGTGGGACGACGACCAGCCGCTGGACTGGTACCTGCTGGAGCGGCCGCAGCACCAGGGGGTGCACCGCCTGGTCACCGACCTGAACCGCCTGTACCGCGAGCAGCGTTCCCTGCACTATTACGATTTCGAGGGCCAGGGCTTCGAGTGGATCGACTGCCACGACGACCGCGCCTCCCTGCTCAGCTACGTGCGCCGTGCCGGCGAGGAGCTGGTGGTGGTGGCCCTCAACTTCACCCCGGTGCCGCACCAGCACTACCGCCTCGGCGTGCCCCGCCCCGGCAACTACGAGGTGGTGTTCAATTCGGACTCCGGCTACTACGGCGGCAGCAATGTCGGCAGCCCCGGCCCGCTGCAGAGCGAGGCCATCCCGCACATGGGCCGGCAGTGGTCGGTACAATTGCCGCTACCCCCACTCGCAGGCATCGTACTAAGATTGAAACTCTGACCTGCATCCGTCCGCCGCCGGCAGAGGCCGGCGGTCGACCCCGCCGGGGATAACACGGAAGGATCCATAACAATATGCAGCGCCACCCCCACTGACAGGAACAGGCCGCTGCGGGAAGACCGCCATGCCCATACCGACCCACCTGCGCCACCTCCTCCTCGGTGCCCTGCTCGGCCTCGGCAGCGCCCAGGCCAGCGTCAGCCTCGACGCCCAGATTCTGTCCGACGACCAGGAACGCCTTATCGGCTATGTCACCGCTATCGCCGCCGGTGACAACGGCGGGCTCTATACCGCCGACAGCCGCGACGGCCTGCTGGTGTACTTCGGCAGCAACGGGCGCAGTTCCCTGCCCCTGGCCGGCAAGGAACGGGTTTTTTCCTCCACCCGGGTACGCGGCCTGGTACGCATCGGCGTCGATCGCTTCGCCGTGGCCAATGAGGGCGACGGCAAGGTGGCGATCATCGATGGTCAGGGCACGGTGCTGGCCAGGTTCGGCGACAGCGGCAACGACGAGGGGCACCTCAACAGCCCGGCCGGTCTGGCCTGGTCACTCAACCAGCGCCTGTACGTCGCCGACAAGGATAAAAACCGTATCAGCGTGTTCGGCCCCGATGGCGTCTATATCCGCACCCTGGGCGGCCAGGACGGGGCAAAACTGGACACCCCCGAACAGGTCTACGTCGACCACCGCGAACGGGTCTATGTCTTTGAGCGACGCAGCCGCGGCACCCTGAGCATCTTCAGCCACGACGGCGCCCTGTTGCACCGCACCGACGCCGCCACCCTGGGCAAGGCCGCCAAGGTCGGCACCCTGCGCCTGACGACCCTGGCGGTGGACCCGGCCACCGGCTACATCTATCTCGGCGACAGCGAGAACGGTCGCATCCATATGTATGACTGGGAAAGCGCCACCCTGCAGGCCGGCTTCGGCACCAAGGGCCGCCAGCGCGGCCAATTCAGCGAGATCTCCGCCCTGGAACTCCTGACCGACGGCCGCCTGGCAGTGGCCGACAACGAAAACAAGAAGATAGAGATCTACCGCCTGCCGTCCAATGACCGCCCGCCGTTGCCGCGGCTGCACCTGCCCACCATCACCCAGGCCGGCACCCTGACCCTGGAATGCGACCTCGCCCATCATGCTGCGGACGGCAAACACTGGTGTCTGAGCCGCCGCACCGGCGGCACCCTGCGTGACCGCGACGGCAACACCCGCCTCACCCTGCAGGACACCCTGGACAAGCCGCTGGCGGTAGCCTTTGGCGGCGAACGCATCGCCCTCATCGACGGCACCAGACTGAAGATCTTCGCCGCCGACGGCAGCCTGCTGTTCAGCTCCGGCGACAACCGCGCCCCGGCCAGCGACCCCTTCGGTGCTGGCGGCGGCCAGTTCGATGCCTCCACCGACGGCAAATTCGATCGCCCTACCGATGTCTACCTGCGCGGCGATCGCATCCACGTCATCGACAGCGGCAACCGCCGCTTGCAGATCTTCACCGAGGATGGTCTGTACCTGGACAAGATCGCCAACCCCAAGTCCCGCCCCTGGCTATTCGAGGAGCCGATCACGGTGGCGGTGGATTCGCGCGGCAACATCTACGTGGGCGACCGCAAGCTCAAGCAGGTGCGGATCTTCGACCGCAACAAACAGGCCATCGGCCAGCTCGACGGCGGTGAACTACCGGGCGAGAAATTCACTGACATCTTCGACCTGGAGGTGGACGCCGACGACAACCTGTACGTGCTGTGCGCCACGCCGCAAAACGAAAATACGGTGCATGTCTACCGCAACCGCCAGCTCGCCTTCACCTTCGGCGCCCCGTCTGCCGACGCCAGCGGCTTCACCGCCCCGGTCAACCTGACCCTGCCGCCCGGTGCGCAGCGCGTGGTCGCCCTGTACGACCGCGAACGCAAGCAACTCATCGATTTCAACTACCTGCAGGTTCCGCCGACCGTGGCCGACGTCGTCGTCAGCGGCGGCACCACCCGCACCGAGCTGCGCTGGGGCGCCCAGCGCAGCAGCTACATCACGGCCTATCGCATCTACGGCGCCACCCGCCTGGACGGCCCCTATCGGCAACTCACCGAGGTCGCGGAGCCGCACGCCCAGCTGGAGCACAACGGTCACCCGCACAGCCTGTACTATCGCATCGCGGCGGTCAGCGCCTTCGGTGTGGCCGGCCCCGAATCCGAGCCGATCCTGGACCTGTTCCAGGCCGGTTATGGCCACTACCAGGCCGGCGACTGGGCGCAGGCCGAAGCGGCCTTCCGCCGCCAGCACGAGGAACACGCCAGCCACGCCGAGACCAACAAATACCTCGGCCTCACCCTGATGCAACTGCAGCAGCACACCGCCGCCCGGCAGCACTTCGAGCTGCTCGCCGGCCAACCCGGCCACGAGGCCGAGGGGGCACGCCTGCTGGTGGAGGCCTGGCGCGCCGCCGGCGATGACGTGGCGGCCAAGGGCGTGGTGGATCGCGTGCTGGCCCGCGGCGCCGCAACACAGGAACTGCGCCTGCTGTGCGGCGAGCTGAGCCTTGCCCTCAACGACGCCATCGGCGCGGTGCAATGCCTGGAGGATGCGCTCAAGCAGGACGGCAACAATGTGCATGCCCACCTGATGATGGCCGATGCCTACATCAAACTCGGCGTCATGGAACAGGGCCAGGCCGAACTGGAAACCGCGCGTGCGCTGGCGCCGGAAAACCCGCTGGTGTGGCGCCGCAGCGCCCAGATCCAGCAGCGACTGGGGGCGCACCAGGCCGCCATCGAGCTGTACACCAGGACCCTGGCGCTGGCCCCGGACGACCTGGACAGCCGCCTGGCGCTGGCGCACAGCCACCGCGCCCTCGGCCAGTACGATCAGGTGCGCAACATCGCCCTCGCCCTCACCGCCCACACCGCCACCGAAGGCGATGGCCACTACCTGCTGGGCGTAATCGCCCTGGAGGAAAAGAAGTATGGCGAAGCCCTGCTCGCCCTGACCAAGGCCACCCGGGCCTCCCCGCATCATGCCGCCGCCTGGCTGGCGCTGGCCGATACCTACGGCCCGATGAAGCAGGAGCAGCTCATCCCCAATGCCCTGGCCAAGGCCATGGAGGCAGACGCCGCATCCTTCGACGCCGCCTGGCGCCTGGGACAATACAGCCACCAGCAGGGACAATACCCTGCCGCCGCCGCGCCGCTGGCGCGGGCGGTGGCGCTGCGTCCCGACAACTACGACGCCCACTACCTGCTGGCCGACACGCAGCTGCGACAGAATGAGCTGAAAGACGCCTTCCAGCATGCCAGCGAGGCGGCGCGGCTGGCCCCGGAACGGACAGAGCCGCTGGCCCTGCTCGGTGCGGTGTCGGCGCGCCAGGGCAAGAACGGCGCCGCCATCAGCTATCTCAAGCAGGCCCTGGCCAAGCAACCCAATGCCATGGCCCTGCTGCTGCAGTTGGGTGCGCTGTACGTCGACAACAACATGTTCGATCAGGCCCGCACCACGCTGGAGCAGGCCAGTGTCGTCGACGCCACCCGTGCCGAACCGCTGGCGCTGCTCGGCAGGCTGTACATGAAGCGACGCCTGTTCGACGAGGCCATCGCCGCGCTGGACAAGGCCTTCACCCTCGTGCCGTCGGACGACAACCGCCTGCTGCTCGACACCGCCTACGCCGAAAAGAACAAGGCGCTGGAGTTCAAGTCCAACGCGCCGCAGATCGTGCTCAAGGACCTGCAGCTGCAGCCGGTGTTCACCGCTGCCTACAAGCAGTACGCCAACGCCCCCATCGGCACCATCCGCGTGCACAACACCAGCGGCATCGACTACGGCAACCTCAAGCTCACCTTCGACATCAAGGGCTACATGGACTTCCCCACCTCGAAGGAGATCACCGAACTGAAGGCCAACAGCATCATCGACATCCCGTTGCACGCCTCCTTCAACAACAAGGTGCTGGAGATCGATGAGGACACCGGCGTACAGGTCGAAGTGGCACTGCGCTTCGTGCGCGATGGCCGCGACGATGCCATCACCCTGACCCAGCCGATGACGCTGTACGGCAAGAACGCCATCCTGTGGGCACGCAGCGGCATGGCCGGCGCCTTCGTCACCCCGCGCGACGACACCCTGCGCGACTTCGTGCGCCAGGCCATCAACGAAAATCGTCCCCAGCCGGGACCGCTCAACGCCCATCTGGTCACGGCGATGACGCTGTTCGACGCCCTCTCCGCCCACGGCATCAAGTACGCCACCGATCCCAACAACCCCTATGCCAAGCTGGCAGCGGATCAGGTCGACTATGTGCAGTTCGCCCGCGAGACGCTCAGGCTGAAGAGTGGCGACTGCGACGACCTGTCGGTGCTGCTCGCCGCCGCGCTGGAAAACCTCGGCATCGAGACCGCGCTGCTCGACGTGCCCGGCCACCTGTTGCTGATGTTCAATACCGGCCTGCCCGCAGCCGATGCCGGTCTCATCAGCCTGCAGCACGATCTGCTCGCCGAGCGCGGCGGCAACGTGTGGATACCGCTGGAAGCCACCATGATCAACACCTCGTTCGCCGAGGCCTGGACCGAGGGCGCGCGCAAGTATCACAGCCACCTCGCCGCCAACACCCTCAAGGTCATCCCGCTGCACCAGGCCTGGGAAGACTACCAGCCGGTGACACTGAAACAGGCCGATTACCGCATCGAGGTACCGGCCAAGGAGCGCGTGGAGCCGCTGGTGCAGCGCGAATACAACCTGCTGCTGGAAAAGAGCCTGGATCGCCTGGTGCGCCCCTACCGCGCCATGGTCGCCGCCAATGCCGACAATGAAACGGCGCTGACCCAGATCGCCATCATCTATGCCCGCAACGGCCTCTACGACAAGGCCTTCCAGGCCTTCGACGAGCTGCTACGCAAGAATCCCGACAGCAGCGCCGCCTACAACAATCGGGGCAACATCTATTTCAGCCGCGGTGAATTCGACCGAGCCTTGCAGAGCTACAGCCAGGCTGAACTCATCGACGGCGGCGATGCCGGTATCAAGGTCAACCTGGCGATGACCCACTACAAGCTCGGGCGCCTCGACAACGCCAAGGAAAAATATGCCGAGGCAGTGGCGCTAAATGCCGACACCAAGAACCGTTACGGCGATTTCGCGCGCCTGCTGGCGAACTGAATGGATACAAGAGGAACGAGAAAAGATACAAGGGGAGGTATGCGCTGTGCGCACGGTTGTCTGAAGCGCGAACAAAACGAGCGCAGCGCGTCCATTGCCGTGTATCTCTGCCTGACAACGACCACCGGGGAACCGACATGAAACAGATCATTGCCATCGTACTGCTGTCTGTGCTGAGCGGCGGCATTGCCGCGGCCGAGTCCCAGCCTGCGCCCGCCCCGGCCACCAAGGCGGAGCCGGAAAGCCGCTTCAAGGGTGCGGTATTCGATGCGCTGCGCAACCTCAGCGCCATGCTGCCGAAGCAGAATGGCCGCAGCGCCGACCCGCGGCAAAGCGCCACCATGGGCATACGCGGCACGGAAACCACCACCAGCCTGCTCACCCCTTATTGGAAGGACGACAAGTCCGCTGACCCCGTCTTCCAGGCCGAGGTGCAGAGCTACAGCGAGGCGCAGAAACTGCTCGAAGACGGCAAGCTGAAGGAGGCCGAGGCCGCATTCAGCAGCTTCATCCAGGCCCATCCTTCCAGCGCCCTGCTCCCCAACGCCCGCTTCGGTCTGGCCCTCGCCTATGCCGCGCAGGGCGACAGCAAGAAGGGAAAGGACGCCATGGCCTCGTTCAGCAAGGACTACCCGCAACATCCCCTGGCTGCCGATGCCCAGAAAGTGGCGGCGGAGCTGAAGTAGGCGGGTGGCGCTGCACCCGGCTGACCGACGGTTCCACAGCCTTGCCCAGGGTGTCCCTGGGTGCCGAGACACGGAGGCGGGCACGTCTTGGCGGCTCATCTGCCCTATCGACCACAGACCCACCGCCATCACGGCTTTGTTACACTAGCGCCATGCCTGTGAATCCCCGCCTGCTCCTGCTGCTGTGCACCTTGCTGTTGATTGGCGGCGCCGAAGCCTCAGACTACCGCCCGCAGCCCTTCACTGCCCGCTACTCGGTTCACCTCAACGGTTTCAAGGTAGGCGAACTCCAGCGCACCCTGCACGTAGAGACCGACGGCCACCACGTGCTGGAACACGTGATGGAGACCACCGGTCTGGTGGCCCTGTTCAAGAAGGATCGGCTGGTGGAACGCAGCACCTGGACCTATGCCGATGGCCACGCCTGGCCCGTGGGCTACGCTGCCCAGTACAGCGGCCGTGCCAAAGACACCAGCGAACAGATCGCCTTCGACTGGCAACGGCATGCCGCTGTCTACCGGCGCCAGGACGATGCGCAGGAAATCGCCCTGACCACCGGCATGATGGACAAGCTGATGCACCAGGCCATGCTGTGCAGCGATATCGCCAGCGGCAAGGAAACTCTCGCATACACGGTACTGGACCGCGGCGAGGTCAAGAACTACGCCTATCAACTGCTGGGGACGGAAGAGCTGGTGACGGCACGCGGCCGGGTAAACACCATCAAGGTGACGCGCAAGACCACGACGTTGTGGCTGGCGCCCGAGTGGGATTATCTGCTGGTGCAACTGGTGCAGAACAATGACGACGGCACCATCGCCACCTACATTCAGAAGGCGCAATAAGCGGCGGCCGTCGCCGACGGCTCAGATACGGCGCAGCAGTTGCTCCAGGATCTTGCGGAAGAAGCCACCGGGCGCCACGGTGATGCGCGCATTCCCGACGTTGATCTCCTCCGGTTCATACACGGTGATCGCCACCCCCGCCTCGCGGTACATCTCGTAGGACAGTTCCAGGTCCTCGGCCCAGCGCGACAGAAAGTCCTCGCTCGGTGCAATGAACACCACGCGGCCGATCTCGTCCTGGATCAGCTTGGAGGCGCAGCGCGGACAGGGCGGATGGGTGACGTAGACGGTGCAGCCGCGCAGGTCGCGCTTGGCGAAGATCAGCGCATTCTCCTCGGCGTGAATGGTGAGGTTCAGCTTGCGCGCCCGGTCCACCAGACGTTCGCTGGTGTCCGCCACGCCGGCGGCAAAGCCGTTGTAGCCCAGCGACACGATGCGGTTGCCGTCGGTGATCACCGCCCCCACCTGCGACGACGGGTCCTTGCTCCAGGCCGAGATGTGGGCGGCAAGACCGAGGAAGCGGGTGTCCCACTTCTTCGTGGCGGCTGAGGGTTCCGTGCTGTGGGTCATTGCGCTGGCTGCCGTGTGCGGTTGAGGCTTAGCAAGTTACAAGTTTCAAGTCGCAAGTTTCAAGAAAAACGGTAACCACATAAGAAAACGGGGCGGTAAGCCGCCCCGTCCTCTTGTAACTTGTCACATGCAACTTGCCACTTGTTACTGAATGACAATTTTCGGGAACTTGGTGCTGTAGTCCTTGGCCTTCAGCGCCAGCTTGGCGGCGACGCGGCGGGCGATGTCGCGGTAGATCTGGGCAATGCGGCTGTCGGGCTCGGCGATTACCGTCGGCTTGCCGTTGTCGGCCTCCTCGCGGATGCGGATGTCCAGCGGCAGGGCGCCGAGGAACGGGATGCTGTACTGGTCGGCCATGCTCTGGCCGCCGCCCTGGCCGAAGATGTGCTCTTCGTGACCGCACTTGGAGCAGATGTGGATGGACATGTTCTCCACCACGCCGAGCACCGGCACCTCCACCTTCTCGAACATCTTGTAGGCCTTGCGCGCGTCGAGCAGGGCGATGTCCTGCGGGGTGGTGACGATCACGGCACCGGAGACCGGCACCTTCTGCGCCAGGGTCAGTTGGGTGTCGCCGGTACCGGGCGGCAGGTCGATGACGAGGTAATCCACCTCGCGCCACTGGGTGTCGTTGAGCAGCTGCTCCAGGGCCTGGGTGACCATCGGGCCGCGCCAGATCATCGGGGTGTCCTCGTCGATGAGATAGCCGATGGACATGGACTGCAGGCCGTGGCTGATCACCGGATTGAGGGTCTGGCCGTCGCTGGACTCGGGGCGGGTGCCGCCCACGCCCAGCATGCGCGGCTGGCTCGGGCCGTAGATGTCGGCGTCGAGGATGCCCACGGTGGCGCCCTCGGCGGCCAGGGCCAGGGCCAGGTTGACCGAGGTGGTGGACTTGCCGACGCCGCCCTTGCCGGAGGCCACGGCGATGATGTTCTTCACGCCCTTGATGTGCTTCACGCCCTTCTGGGCGGCGTGGGAGGCGACGAGGGTCTTGACGCTGACGGCAGCGGCGCCGACGCCGGGAACGGCGGCCACCTTGGCCTTGACGGCAGCGGCCAGCTCATCGGCATAGCCCTGGGCCGGGAAGCCGAGCACCACATCCACCGTCACCTTGTCGCCGTCGATGGCGACATTCTTGATGCAGCCGGCGGAGACCAGATCCTTCTCCATATAAGGATCGATGTACTGCTTGATCGCATTCTCGACCTGCGCTTGGGTCACATTGGACATCTTGAGCACTCCGTAAAAAAGTCGCGCCGGCAGGCGGCGGCAAAAATGGCTTAGTGTTCGAATCGGGTATTATACGGGCCACAGGGCCTTATACAAAGGCCCGCCATGATACCAGAGTATTTCCCTGCCCCCGCATCGGGGTTCGGTGGCAAGTCCCTTCCATAATTGGTACTGTATGGCCCTTTTTCAAACCCCTGTAAGTTACTGATATCACCGCCATGACGGACACCCCCCGCAAGATTCTGGTCACCAGCGCCCTGCCCTACGCCAACGGGCCGATCCACCTCGGCCACTTGGTGGAATACATCCAGACCGACATCTGGGTGCGGTTCCAGAAGCTGCGCGGCCACCAGTGCCACTACGTCTGCGCCGACGACACCCACGGCAC